>JAQBPN010000050.1 GCA_028287505.1 Fibrobacterota bacterium
TGGAAAAGCATCGGGACGTGGAGGTCAACCGGAAATACAGGGCGCTGGCGTCGCGTCCGAATTCCGGCGGCTTGCCTTCTCCGGGGCGTTCGATTTCCCAGATGGCGACGGTGCCCCGGGCCGTCAAGAGGCCGTGCACGCGGTTCAGGATGGCCTGATTCCGTTCCGGCGTGAAGTGATGCAAAATATTCGCGAGCAGAGCCACGTCGCAGGACGTCGCGCCGCCGAAATTCCCGGCCAGGATGTCCCCTTCCCGATGTTCCACCAGCCCGGAAATTCCGGCCTCCTTGGCCAGGCCGCGCGCGCTTTCCAGCGCTTCCGGAAGATCCACCACGATGGATTTCAGGGGCGGGTGCCGGCGGCAGACTGCTGCGCCCAGCAACCCGTGGGAGCCCGCGATGTCCAGCAGGATGCGCGCGCCTTGGGGCACGGGGATCTTTTTGGCCAATAGGGAAGCGTGCAGACCGGCAAGTTCGAGCATGCCGCGCTGGTAGCTTTCCCAGGCCCTGGCATCCCGCATGGTACGGTGGAAATCGAGTCCGCGGCCGGAACGGAGCAGGTCTTCCAATCTCTCCAGGAATTCCCATTGGGTGTAGTTGAACTCCACGTATCCGCGGCTGTCCATGGCAGCCCCCGGCAGAAGAGTCTTGCGGGCCATGGCCGTCAGTCCGAATCGGCCCTTGCGCACTGTAAGATATTCCGAAGCGGCGAGAACCCGCAACAGCAGTTCCAGGCTTTCCCCGTCCAGCCGAAGACGCTCCGCCAAGGTTACGGCGTCCAAGGGACCCTCCCCGAGCGCTTCGAAAACGCCCAGGCGGACTCCCGCCATCAAGGAACGCGCCTTGACGAGCGGAAATAGGGAATCGACCAGGGGCATAGGTACCATTCCGGTCCATAGCGCAAAACGTTCGGGAAAGGATTGCGGCTGAGCTTTATAGCGCATGGATGGTTTTTTCCTTTTCCGCCGGACCTGGGCAGGCTCCCAGCGAATATAAGTAGACCCTTTCCATACCGCCCAAGGTTATGTCTTATTCAGGGATGCCTTTCGGCCTTGATGCGCGTTCTACTTTTTTCGTCTGTCTGGCCCTGGGAATCGGCCTCATCGTTCTTGCGATCGGGTTGAAGATCCGCCTGCGGAACCGCATGCGCATTCCCCGCCGGCCCGGGCCGATAATCGATCGGGATAAGCTGGTGGTGTTGGTCTGCCAAGGCGAGAAGATCATCGAGAGCGGCATCGCCGGCGTTTTCATTTCCTTGGACAAATTCTTCCGGGACATCGGCTTTTCCGTGGTCGTCGCATCCAATCTGCGCCGGTTCGACGAAGTCCTGCAGGAAGGCGTGCCCGTCATCATCGGGATCGATTGCCGGCTCGGACCCAAGGCGATGCGGAAAATCGACACGCTTTGCCGCGCCTGTTTCGGAGTGCGCGGATCCGTGGTTTTCTTCTACAATGCGGCCCATCCCGAAAAACTCTCGCCCCCGCCCAGCCTGCCCCAGGCCACGTATCTGGGCGAATCCTTCGCCGGCATCCAGGTGTTGGAGCTCATCTCCTACGCCATTTCCGTGGAAGCCAATGCGCCCCGCCCAGCCGAAACCGGCCGGGAGCCCTGCTCCCTGGAAGGCAAGAACGTGGGCCACGCCCTTCCCGAGATCTTCCAGTTCCTGGAAATGGGACGCCGTACCGGCATGCTCAGCGTGGAAGACGGCAACCCCGCCGGAGTCATCAGTTTCGAGCAGGGAGCCATCACCTTCGCCCAGACCCGCCTCAACGAAGGCATGGAAGCGGTCATGGAAATCCTCGCGGTCACGGGCGGCACGTTCCATTTTTTCGAGAACAAGCGGGTGATGCAATCCAATTGCCGCCTATCCGCCCAGGAGGCCCTGATGCAATGGGCCTGCCGCGTGGATGAGGACGGAAACGCCGTGCCGCGTTCCCTGATCTGAAAGCCTCCCTTAACAGAATCTTAACATGGCTTTCCTACTCTTCCGCCCGCGGATCCATTTCTATCCTGACGCGCTTGCCTTCGCTTGCTCCCGCGATTCCGCTTACCATCGCTTACCATCTTCTTTTCCCGCTTACTTCCGCTTACCAATGCCGAGGGCGCGGGAATGCATCGCCTGGTCGAACAGGCTGCAGAACCTTATGTATGATGGCCTAATGTGAAATACTTCCACGGCCGCCCTCTCCGGACCTGGCGGGTTTCGCGGCAAACGGATTCTTAAATTCCATTACCATCATTATTGCTGTTAACGTGGTTGTTACCCTCTTCGCATGCGCGTACGGGGATTTTATTCTTGACGTATCCTTCCCATTCTTCTCCAATCCCAAAAAATCCTCAGCGACCGTTCGCCGAAACGAAACGTTCCGCTTTTCAGCTGTTGGAGTTATTGTTATGAAGATTCTGGATCGGTGCCGCAAAAAGTTGATGTGAATCGCAAGAAGCGCGTACGCGCTTGATTCCGAATGCTTTCGTCGGTACCCTTCGAGAACGTCGGCCATGCTAGGGGGTAGGTGCACGGGCCGGCAGCGCAAAGAAGAAACCTTGGGAGGGGTAGTATCATGAATCTTCACAGAGTAATTCTGACGGCCTTGACAGCGACCTTGGCCGGCATTTCGGCAAGTCCGGCCCGTGCCACGGAGCTGGCGACGCATCTGTTTCCCCACATCGACGGGGATATCTACGGCACCAAAGCATGCAACACCGATGAGCTCTTGGAAGTCGGCTATTCCGGAAAGAAATCGGTCGGCTGGATCACTTTCCAGACCGGCGGCGCCGATCTGACCGTTCTTACGGGATCTTCACTGACGCTGCATACCGATGCGGTCTACCATAAAGGAACCCTCAAGGTATTCGCGCTTACCTCGCCCATCACCATTCCGGAAGACCAGGTGGGAGCTTCCCAGGTGGCCTATAACGCCAACGCGCCCATTGCGAGCATCCTCATCGCAAGCGGCGACGCGGGAAAGATCATCCGCCTGAACCTGGGACTGTTGCTGGCCAATGGACCCTTCTATGGGGTGGTGATCGGAAGTACGGATGGCCTGCGCGCGGATTTCAATTCCAAGGACAGCGATATTCCTCCCATGATCGAGCTGCGATACGCCTTCGCCACTCCGACCCAGATCAACCAGGCCATCGATGCCGGAACTCTGGCCCAAGCCGCCGCCGCGGCCGCCGGGGTTTCCGCGGCCAATGCCGCCACCAGCGCCGAGTCCGCCCGACTGTCGGCCATTTCAGCCGCCGGTAATGTCGGCGCTTCCGCCACTTCGGCCGCCGCCGCCGGGGTCGCTTCCGGATCCGCAGGGACCAGCGCAACCTCTTCGGCAGCTTCCGCCGCGGCCGCGGCCGCCTCCGCCGCTTCCGCAGCGGCTTCCGCCACCCAGGCCACGGCCGCCTCGGGCGCGGCCGGATCCAGCGCTTCGGCTTCGGAAGCTTCCGCTACCGCATCCAATGCCGCCGCGGCCCAAGCCGCAGCGTCTGCAAACGCGGCCGCGGGAAGCGCCACCGCCGCGCAAGCCTCCGCCGGTGAAGCCGGCGCCGCCGCCGCCGTGGCTACGGCTTCCGCAGAAGACGCGCAGAACCATGCCGCCGCCGCCGCCAACCTGGCGAACGAAGCCCAAGACCACGCCCAGGCCGCCGCCGTTGCGGTGGGAGAAGCCCATGGCTTCGCGACCGAGGCCGGCGCTGCCGCCAACATCGCTTCCGCCGCCGCGTCCGCCGCCGCTCAATCGGCCACCAATGCCGCCGGCAGCGTCGCCGCCGCGACCGCCGCCGCCGGCGCGGCAACCGCTGCCGTGGGTCAAGCCACCGCCGCTGCGAGTCAGGCGACCGCCTCTGCGGGTCAAGCCACCGCTGCTGCAGGTCAGGCGACCGCCGCCGCAGGTGAAGCCAACTCGGCCGCCGCCGGAGTGGCTACCGCCGTCGCCCAGGTTTCCGAAACCCACGCCGTCATTCTCGGCCAATTGTCCCAGGTTGAAGACAAGGTGGCTGCCGCCGCCGCTTCGGCCGGCTCCGCCGCCTCGGCTTCGTCCGCGGCCACCGGCTCGGCTTCCGCCGCTGCGGGTTCGGCAGCCACCGCCACTAGTGCGGCAGCAACCGCCACCGGTGCGGCCGGCACCGCATCCGCCGCCGCCGCTGCCGCCGAGGCTACCTCGGCCGCGATGGCCGCATCCGCGGCCAACGGCGCCTACTTCCCGGCCGGTACGGCCCTCTTGAACAGGAATCCGGTTCCGCCTCCGGGATTCGCCGCCACCGGTATCCGCATCAACTATGAGGTCCCCTGGCTCGCCAAGACCGCCACCTCCTTCGCAAGGTCCGAAGTGGCCAGCGCGGTGGTGGGAGGCAAACTCTACTCCTCCGGGGGCACCACCGGATCGGGCGCGGTAAGCATCGTGCAAGCCTATGATCCCGCGCTCAATACGTGGGCCAGCGTAGCTGGCATGCCGGGATCATTGCGCCAGCACTCCATGCTGGAGTTCGGCGGCAAGCTCTACGTGACCGGCGGGATCGATGGCGGGGGAAATGTGCAAGGCGTCTGTCTGCGTTACGATCCGGCCGCCAATGCCTGGACCGTCTTGGCTCCCATGCCCGCGCGCTGGGGCCATGCCTCCGCGGCCGTGGATGGGAAGATTTACGTTTTCGGCGGATATAGCACCGTAGGATTGGCCCATATCACGTCCACCGCCGTCTATGACATCGCCGCGAACACCTGGTCGGCGGGAAATACCATGCCCACCTGGCGCGCGCAAATGCAGGCCAGGGAAATGAACGGCAAGATCTACGTGGTAGGCGGATCCCTCGGGGGCCCGATCACGGCGGTGAACGAGGTATTCGATCCGGCCGCCAACTCCTGGTCCACGGCGGCGGCGCTGCCCACTGGCCGTTTCAACTACGGGGCTATGGTGGACAACGGCCGTATCTACGTCGTGGGCGGCGATATGGGCGGATCGGTCAATACCTGCCTGCAATTCGACGTGATGGCCAATTCCTGGATCCCGGTCAATTCCATGCTCCAGGCCCGCCAGGGGTTCGCCTTGGGCCTGATCAACGGCAAGGCCTATGCGAGCCAGGGATTCGGAACAGCCACGCTTCCCACGACCGAGGAATACCTCATGCCGAAGACGGTATACCTGGTGGAGAAGATCTGAAATCGCTACTTTGAACGGCATGGCCACCAAGCCCTTTTTCGAGGACTCGGATTCTTCCTGCTTCGATAGCGGTGGCATGCCGATGCGTCCCGGGATCTATGAATTCCACCGCACGGACGGCAGGAAGATCCTGTATACCCTGGAGTTCATGGAACAGGAAGCCGGGGAGACGCCCCGGCTGAAAGTGGTCCACTCGAGCCGGATGGCGGATTACCCTTATCCCTCCCATGCCTTGAACACCTTGGATGGCGATTGGGTCCGCTTCATCGGACTTCCCGGCCGGGACGAGGATTCCGGTGAGTCCTCCGCGGAAGCCGCGGACGCGGGGAAAGAGACGAAGACACCGGAGGAGCCGCCGGGTTCCTGAAGGTTCAACGCCAGGCGTAATAGGTCGCCGGCACTCCCCACATATCGCTCGTGAAGGCTTGGGGACTCAGTGTCCTTGAGGATCCTTCCGGTCCTTCCAGCACCGCTCCGTCGAATTTCTCCACCGTAACCGGCGTAAAACGCACGGCTCCGAACGCTTCGCTCTCCGGCAGTATGCGCAGGTGGAGTTTGCCCCAGCGCACGGATGCTTCCAAACCATAGGTGGAGCGGATCCCCCGTTGGTAGTCGAAGGATTCCCCGTCGTCGCAGACATAAAGGGATTCGGCCTTGCCGTGAAAGGCGCGGGAAAGGCAGATGAACAACTCGATGTCTTTCAAATCCTTGCGGTTGTTCCGGGGCGTTCCCGCCTGCATGGGGAGCAGCGCGCCCTCGCGGATGAACAAGGGGGTGGAGGCCTGCTGTTTGCGCGTCGTGATTTTGGCCGGACCTTCGATCCATCCGGGATGATCGGCCCGCCACCAGCGGGCGGCGGGCAAGGCGACTTCGCGTTCCGTCAAGCCTTCCACCGTGAAAGGCGCCTGCATGATCCACGGGCCCACCAGGAACTGGTCGTTGACATGGGCCAGGGGCAGCTTGCGGGTATCCTCGAAGTCGTAGAAAAGCGGCCGCAGGATGGCGTCGCCGGTCTCGGCGTTCCGGATGAACAGGTTGTACAGGTAGGGCAGCAGCTTGTAGCGCAGGCGCACGAAACGCCGGACCACGTGCATGGCTTCCTTGGGAAAGACCCAGGGCTCTTGGCGCCTGGAAGTGCGCATGCAATGGTTGCGGAGGAAAGGGAAGAGGAATCCCGCCTTGTACCAGTCGATGAACAATCCTTCCTTGGCGTTCCCGCCGAACCCGGGCACGTCCGGACCGTTGAACGGCATTCCCGAAAGCGCCAGATTCAGGGTCTTGCCGATGGACATGTGCAGGTGATGGTAGTTGGACCAGTTGTCTCCCGTCCAATGGGCGGAATGTTTCTGGCCTCCCGTGAACCCGGATCGGGAGAGCAGGAAGGGCCGCCGGTCCGGGCGCGCCTTCAGGAAGCCGCGCTTGGTGGCCTCCGCCATCAGGGAGGCGTATTGGTTGTGGAAGGCCCCGTGATGGGCTTTGCCTTCCTGGAAGAGCATGTCGTTGCAGTCCACCTGTCCGGTGGAAGGATCGTTCATGTCCAGCCAGGCCGCGTCGGGGCCGGCGGCGGCGAACCCGGCCACCAGGTCCGCCCACCAGGCCTGGGTGCGCGGCAGGGAGAAATCCGGGAACACGGTATAGCCGGGCCAGACCACTCCCGTGAATTCGCTGCCCGCGGAATTGCGGCAGAAGACATCGGCCGAGCGCCCGGATTCATATACGGAATAGCCCTTTTCCTTTTTCACGCCGGGATCGATGATGGGGACGACTTTATAGCCGCGGGCCTGCACCTTTTCCATGTCGGTCCTGGGATCCGCGAAGTGCTCGCCGGAAAAAGTGAACACCCGGTAGCCCTCCATGTAATCGATATCCAGCCACAACCCGTCGTTGGGGAATTCGTGCCGATCGAAATTGTCGGCGAGCCATTCGAGGTCCCGCGCGCCGCGATACCCCCAGCGGCATTGATGGTGTCCCAGGGCCCACAGGGGCGGCAGGGGCGATGCGCCCAAGAGCCTTTGCAGCTTCATGGTGAGCTGGGCCAGGGTGGGGCCGTAAATCATGTAGAGGCCGGGCGGCCCGTCCTCGGCGCCCAGGAAAAAGAGCGGCTTGTCATGGGACATGGCCATCATCTGGTTGGCCACGTTCAGCTTGGGCGAGACGGAGATGACGCTGGAGTGGGGATTGTCCAGCAGGATGCCCGCATAGGTATTGCCGCGCTTGACGATCACATACGGGACGGAGATGTAGTCCGGATCGTAGTTTTGATCCTTGGCGCGCGAGGTGCCGTGATCGGCCCATACGTCCGCGTTCCAGAAGCGATGGGCGCGATCCGATTTCTCGAAGGGCGTGCTCTTTTCCCCCATGCCGTAGAACTGCATGTCCGGCCGCTGGCGGAACTGGAACATCCAGGCTTTGCCGGAAACTCCGAATGCGGCGCCGGGCAGGGATCCGAGAAAAGTCCGCCCCATGCGCGCCTTCAGGGACAGGCCTCCATCGCGGCCGATTTCCAGATGGGAGATCCCGCCTTTCTGGCCGTGCGCGGATTCGTCCGGCGTCAGGCCCGAGCGGTTATGATCTTCCGGCCATCGGGACGGGTTGCGGACGGTAATCCGGTAGGTATCCTCCCCTGCGGCCCGGGCTTCCAGGGTGAAGGATTCCCCGTTGACCGTCAGGATGCCTTTTTCACAGCGATCGGCGAAGAGGAAGTTGTGCGGATTGAAATATTTCGAGAAGAGGTACACGCGTTCAATCCCTTTAATCGACCTATATATAGGTAACCTTTTCGCCTCCGGGTTTGCAAGCGAAATAGCCCGGTTCCCGGGAGAGGGTCCTGTCCGCGGCTCCCGGATAGGGGGTGCCGGGCGGCCGGCACCGGATCGGTCGGCGTCTCCCGCGCTCCCGCCTCGCCGGCTTAGGTAACCTATGTGTTACGGTAGGCCGGGCCCGTAACCGCACCGAACGCCCTGGAGTCCCGTATGCGGAACATGCGGGAATGCGCCATGGAATAATAGGGTTGCATTGGCATACTTCGCGGTAAGCAAAAGGAAGCGTTTCAACAACGTTTTGGGCGGGAATATCGGTTCCAAAAACCCGTAAAGACCTCAAGCACGATGCCGAAGCCCCATTTATATTAAGCAATATGACGCCGGAGACTTTGCCAATCTGAACGCTGAAGATCGCCGGCGCCGATTCCCAAAACCCTAACCCTTTGTCCGAAAAGGATCAGGTCCTAACCTGAATGGTCTATTTTTATTCCTGTTCCCATCGGATAGAGAAGGATGGTGGCCCTTGAAAAATTCCCTGCTTTCCATGACCGTGTGCGGACTGCTTCTGGTGGGTTGCGCTTCGGCCCCGACGAACCAGGGCCGCAAGAATTTCGAGCTGATCAAAGCTTCCCGCGTGGGCGACGTGAATCGCGTTTCCTCCCTCATCACCGCCGGGGCGGATATCAATGCCGTGGATGAGGAGGGTTGGACCCCGTATCTGGCGGCTTCCGCCGAAGGGAACTGGAAAGTGATGAAATTGCTGCAAGCCAAAGGATGCAAGACCGACCCCGGCTTCTAAATTGCTATTTTCACGGCTTCCCGGAGTGAAACCCGGCAAAACAAAGCCATGCCGCTCAATCCCCTTAGGCCTCGGGCCGTCATCCTCCTCTTCCTGATCGGTTCCGTCGTGGCCGCACCGGTTCCGGAAACCCCGGAACCGGATTCCGCGGCTACGGCCATTTTCGCGGGCGGTTCCTTCTGGTGCATGGAACCGGCATTCGAAACCCTCCCCGGGGTGGACTCGGTGATCTCCGGTTACACCGGGGGGCAGGGTCCCAACCCCAACTTCGAATCGGTATCCTCGGGAAACTCGGCCTATGTCGAGGCGGTGCAGGTGTATTACCACCCCAGGCGCATCGGGTATTCCAAGCTCCTGGATGCCTATTGGAAGAACATCGATCCCACCCGCGCGGACGGCCAGTTTTCCGATGAAGGCGCGCAATTCCGCACCCTCATCTTCTACCGCGAGGAGGCGGAACGGATCGCGGCCGAGGCCTCGATGAAACGGTTGCAGAAGTCGAAACGGTTTTCCAAGCCGCTGGTCACGGAAATCGCCGAGGCCACGGTCTTCTATCCCGCCGAATCCGAGCACCAGGATTACTACGTGAAAAGCAAGGCCCGGTATAAGGCCTATGTCAGGTTTTCCGGCCGTGAGGCGTTTTTCAAAAAGGTGTGGGGCGCCAAGCCCGCCAAGTGATTCCCATGCGCGGCGACATCGACGCGGCAGAGCGCGCCGAAGCCGCCGGCAAGCTTTCCGCGGTGATCGATGTCTTCCATTCCGTATTCGCGGCCGAAGGCGTGCGCCTGGCGGGCGGGTTTCCCGAGCCGTTCTACCGGGCCCCCGGTTCCGAGGGCCGCGCAGAAATCCGCTTCACCCGGGATTACCTGAACAGCAGCCTCCACGAGGTGGCCCATTGGTGCATCGCGGGGCGGGAACGCCGCGCCTTGGATGACTATGGATATTGGTACCGGCCCGACGGCCGTAACGGCCCGGAGCAGGCGGAGTTCTTCCGCGCCGAAGCCGCTCCGCAATCCCTGGAATGGGCTTTCGCCATGGCCTGCGGCGCGGATTTCCGCATGAGTTGCGACAACTTGGCGGGCGACGTCCGGGGACATGCGGATTTCGCGGCGGCGTTGAGGGGGAAGCTTGAAGGTTACCTGGTGGAGGGATTTCCCGGCCGGGCCGGACGGTTCCTGGAAGGATTGATGGACCGATTCCATCCCGAAGTCGGGGCCGGAGAACGGCAAGCCTGGCTGCGGATCCGAGTCCTGGCGACGAACCTGTCGGCCGGTTGATCGAACCGCTATTCGTCCCTGATCGACTCACAATAGCGCAGCACGCCGCGCCAATCCAAATCCAGCTCCCGGCACACATCGCGGAAAAAACCTGTCCGCTGGTCCCAGCCTTCGGCGTCGGGATTCTTGAGGAACCCCGCCACTTCCCAGCCGGTCTTTTCCTCCAGGGATTGCACATCCTTGGAATGCTCCAGATGCAGGCGGATGCGGCGGGCCACTTCCAAGAAAGTGAGGTTGGGCACCGAATCGGGAATCGTTTCCCCCGTAAGCAGAAAAGCGAGGCCCACATTGAGCAGGATGGCGAGTTTGCGAAGCTGGGTCAGGTCCAGACTGGCTTCCAGTTCCCCCGGCTCCCGTTCCAGGTCCAGATACCAATCGGCGGTGATGCCGATCTGATCCGCCAGGCCCTCCGCATCCTGTCCCGCCTTGATCCGCAGGGTTTTCAGCCTATCCATCTCGTTCATTTTGCCCATCTCGCCGTTCATTCCGGTAAAGATAAACCAATCCCGCCTGCCGGGCCCGGCTGCATTGCTAATTTGCTATTCGTGCCATACGGTTTCATATATCCCGATTTACCCATCCTGGCCCGCCGGGACGATATCCTCAATGCCTTGAAGGACAATCAGGCCCTGGTGGTACAGGGCGGAACCGGCTCCGGCAAGACCACCCAGTTGCCGAAGTTCCTGCTGGACGCGGACTTCGCCGCGGGGGGATTGATCGGCCTGACCCAGCCCCGACGCATCGCCGCCTTGTCCATCGCGGACCGCCTGCGCCAGGAAACCGGGCGTCCGGAGTTGATTGGGGCCAAGATCCGCTTCCACGAGGATCTGCCCGCGGGAACCCAGGTCAAAGTGATGACGGACGGCATCCTGTTGCAGGAGTTCCGGCGCGACGCGTTGCTGAGGCAATACTCCTGCATCATCCTGGACGAAGCCCACGAACGCTCCCTGAACGTGGACATCCTGTTGGGTATTTTCCGGAACCTGTTGCCGCGCCGTCCCGAGTTCAGGCTGATCGTGACCTCGGCGACTTTGGATGCGAACCGGTTCGCGGAATATCTCGCGGCGGGCTCAAAGCCCTCCGGCGCGCCCTCCGTATCCTCCAGCGCTCCCGCGGCCCCGCCCCGCGAGCCAACTGCCCCGCCTCGCGTGCCGGTCATCGAAGTGGAAGGTAGGCAGTTCCCCGTCTCGCTGGAGTATTGGGACATCTCCGGCAAGGACTCGGACGATACGGACGAGTCCGACGCTCCCTCCCGCGCATTCGCCCCCGTGGAAGCGGCCGCCATCGCCATCCGCGAGTTGCAGGCGCGCCGTCCGGACAACCTGCTCGCCTTCCTGCCCACCGAAAAGGAAATCAACGAGCTGCACCGGGAACTGGAACGCGATCTGGGCAGGGACTTTTCCATCCTGCCCTTGTACAGCCGCCTGGCCCCGGGCGATCAGAAAAAAGTGTTCGCGGACAGCCCGCGGCCCAAGATCATCCTGGCCACGAACATCGCCGAGACCTCCTTGACCATTCCCGGCATCGGGTACGTGGTGGACACGGGATTGGCCCGGATCTCCCGCTACCATGCCCAGACCAAGATCCAGGGCCTGCCCATCGAACGGATCTCCCAGGCCAGCGCCCGCCAGCGCGCCGGCCGCGCGGGACGCGTCAAGGCGGGAACCTGCGTGCGCCTCTATTCGGAAGCGGATTACAACGAGCGCATTCCCTTCACGGAACCGGAAGTGCTGCGAAGCAATCTGGCCAACGTGGTGCTCCATCTGATGGCCCTGGGCCTGGACGTGGACTCGTTCCCCTTTCCGGATCCCCCCGCGCCCGCGGCTCTGAAGGGCGCTTTCCGCCAGCTCCATGAGCTCGGGGCCGTGGACGGACCGGGTTCCGATGCGCGCCTCACCGAAGAAGGCCGCAAGCTCAGCCGCCTGCCCGTGGACGTTGCCATCGGAAAGATCCTGCTGAAGGCCGGCGAATTCGATGTCCTGCAACCCGCCCTGATCATCGCCGCGGGCATCACCGTCCAGGACGCCAAGATCCTGCCCCGGGAGGAACCGGAACGGGGGAAGGCCGCCGCCCTGCACAAGCGTTTCGAGGATCCCCGTTCGGACTTCCTGGGCGTGCTGGCTCTCTGGATCTGGATCCACCGCAACTGGGGCGATCGCTTCACCCAGCGCAAGCTCCGCGCCCTGTGCGTGGAAAACTTCATCTCCTACAACCGCGTGCGGGAGTGGATGGATCTGGCGGAGCAGTTCTCCCGTCTCCTGAAGGTTACCCTGGATCCGGCCAAGCTGAACATGGAAGAGGTCATGACCGATTCCCTGCACAAGGCCATCCTGGCCGGCTTCCTGCCTTTTCTGGGGCGCCGCAAGCCGGAAGACGTGAGCTATCGCCTGGCGGGGGACAAGGAAGCGCACATCCATCCCGGGTCCTCCCTGGCCAAGCGCAAACCGGAATGGATCGTCGCCGGGGAAATCCGCCAGACCTCCCGCGTCTACATCTACCGCGCCTGCGAAATCAAACCCGCCTGGGTGGAGGAAATCGCCCCGGAAGCCTGCAAGCGCACCTATGCCAACGTGGCCTGGAATCAGGAGCGCGGTTTCGTCGAGGCCCTGGAACGGGTCACCTACAAGGGATTTTCCATCCGCCAGGATCGCCGCATCAATTACGAATCCGTGGCCCCGGAGGAATGCGCCGGGATTTTCTGGCGCGAAGGCGTGGTGCGCGACGGCAACGGCGCCCCGTTTCCGTTCCGGGAAGCCAATCTCAAGGTCCTGGAATCCCTGGTCTCCCTGGAAAGCAAGGCCCGCGTGCGCGGGCTGGTCCCGGACGAAGAGTCCCAAGGACAGTGGTATCGGCTCCACGCCCCGGAAGTCACTTCGCGTATCGGACTGCAACGCTTTCTGAAGGAGAAGGGGGACAATGCCCTGGTCTTTTCCATCAGGGACTGGGCGGGGGCGTTGGAAGGCGAGACTTGGGAATCCTGGTCCGGCGGGGCCGTGTCCGAGGTTCCCTCCGATCCGGAGGAGCGGGCGGGCAAGATTCCGGGCCAGCCGGGCGCGCATGCCCTGCACCGGATTTTCCCCGATCGGCTGCGCATGGGCGCCGCCACGTATCGCCTGGGTTACCGCTTCGATTTCGGCGATCCCCTGGACGGGATTTCCCTGGAAACCGATCCCGCGGGTCTGGCCGCCCTTTCCGTGCCCGGGTTGTTCCTGGGCATTCCCGGATGGCGGAAACTGATCTGGGAATTCTGCGTGGACCGGCTCACCGCCAAGGCGGCGCAAGCGGCGCGCCTCGGCATTGCCGACCTGACAACGGCCTGGGACAATGCCTCCGCGGCCGCGGGAGCTTCGGTCTCTCCGGCCGTCCTGTTGGCGCAAACCCTCGCGGCCCGTCCGGATACCGCCGTGTCCGCCTTGACCCTGCCCACCGTCTGGCCCGCCCACCTGCAAATCCACGTATTCGTGCGCAGCGCCACCGGCCGCAAGTTCCTGATGCACGTGGATCCTTCCTTCGGGGAGTCGGAACTGTTCACGGCGGCCAGGAAGCTTCTCTTCGGGGAAAACCCCGCGGCCAAACCCTGGGGGGAATGGATCGCCGGCGCCCTCGTCGATTTCGGCCAGGTCCCTCCCGCGTTACCCTGGCGCGGACTGTATTTCGGCGCCGATCCCCTGGGAGCCGCCGCCCCGCCCGGCGCCGCGGCCCGCGGCGCATGCGGCTTCTTTCCGGAGGGCGGGGAAGCCGGATTCCATCATCACCTGGCGCAATCCAAAATCCGATCCGTCCCGGTCGAGACCGGGCCCAAGACCGTTTCCGCATCTTCCGCCGCGGCAGAATCCAAGGCCAGAGCCGCCCTGGTTTCCTTTTTCAGCAAGCGGTTGCAGGTGCTTATGGACGCCTGGAACTGCCCGGACCGCCTGCGCGCGGAAACCGCCGCGTTACGGGAATACCTGGCTTCCGCGCGGTTGCCGGCCCTTTACATGGAAGTCTTCGGGGAAGAAGCCCTGGCGCGCGCCGAAAAGGAATTGCCTCCGCCCCGTCCCGCGGTCCTGGCCAAACCCGGGACCCAGGTGAAAAGCCTGGCGGCCCTGGGACAGGCGGCCGCGCGCGGCGGAGACTCCACCGCCTGGGCCGGCGTGGCCTTGACCCTGGGCGCCGGCCTGGTTTCCCGGGACCATTTTGCGGCCTGGTTCAGGTTTTTCGCGCAACCGCCCCTGGAAGCCAAAGCCGGGATCGCGGAGTTGTTCCGGAAGACCGCAAGCCTCCCGGATTGGGAAAGCCTGCTCTTGTCTCCCTATCATGCGGCCTGGGCCGCCCATGTCTGGACGGATTCCGTTTCGGAAAAAGCCAAGCTGCAGGATCCGGAAGCGGGCTTCCCGTGGCCGGGCGGAGAAAAGGAATTGATCGAGGATTGGAAAGCCTCCCGGGAAACCACCGAGCGCATACGCAAGGGAGCCAAGGCCCTCCGGGACCGCCTCTGCGCCCGCATCGCCGGATTCGGCCAAAGCGTCGCGGGTCTTCCCAAGGAAAACCGCGCCGCCCTGGATGCCCTGGACAAGCCCGTGCACTGGACCGCCAAGGCGGAAGCCGAATTGCAGATGGAGCTTTACCTGAACCGGGTCGCCGGTAAAACCGGAGGCGCGGGAAGCGGGGCGCCGGGAGAGGCGAAAGCGGATCCGGCCAACCAGGATCGCCAGGAACGGCAATTCAAGGATCTGTCCGGCCGATTCAAGAAACTCTGACCAAGGTAGCGTGAAGGTTACCTGGCGGGCAGGCCCCATCCGCCGGGATCGCCCCTCGGTTCGATCCCGTCCGGTATCCGGTCCGGATTTTCCGGCGCGGGCCGTCCCGCCCAGGCCCACAGCACGGTCGCGGTGGCCAGGCCGTAGACCAGATGCGCCAGGAACGCGTAGACCGGCGGCATCATCCGCAAGGCGGGATCCAGGGCCGGACCCAGGCGGAGTCCGGTCAGGACCCACGCGGCGAAGCCGAGCGCCAGACCCACGGAAACCTGCGACCACGATGCGCGGAACAGGTTCGGGAACAGGAACCTGTTCACCCATCCCAGGCACGCGGCCCAGAGGACGGAAACCAACAGATGCCCTATAAGGCCGATGGCGGCCGCCACGGGCTGGAACCCCGATACGATGGGCCTGAAGGGCGGGAAAACCGCCGCGATCAGGTTCAGGGGCGTGAAAAAGCCCCGACCGGTGACGCCCATGACCGCCATCATGCAGGCGGCCATCAGCAGACCTCCCACCAGGCCCGCCGCGCACGATTTCCAGAACCGATGGCTCGCATCGCCGTTTATTTGCATCCGGCCTCCTCTGTTAAAGAATGTTTTTCCGGGACCGGGTCAAAGGACCGCGAAAGTCCGGAATCGGCGCGATTGTAAAGCCCCGGATACAATTTTTGATTCAGTCTGTGCATCACCGCATTTCCGAGGCGAAACCATGAATGCGAAACCGTTTCTCCGCATCGCGACGCTGATTATGGCCGGCATGCTGGCCTGGACCTGTAACTTTCCGGATACGTCCGACCCGGATCCGTCCAAGGGCGATCCCGGCGATACGCTGAAAACCCCCGACAGCAACGGAACCGGACCGCATGTCAATCATGCGCCCACCATCGGCCTGGGACTGCATAACGTGAGCATGCTGGAGGGCGAAAGCAAGACCATCACCCTCAAGGCCAAGGATGAGGACGGGGATCCCATGCATTTCGAGGTGCAAAACCTGGACAGCCTGCGCGCGCTGTTCCCGGACGGCGCCAAGGCCATCGAAATCCTGACCGGCGGGGATTCCCTGGTGATCGGGTTCCTTCCCGGCCCGTCCAAGGGCAACTACCGTTTCCGCATCGCCGTCATGGATCCGTTCGGCGGCATCGAAGTGCAGATTCTCACCATCTCCGTGGGCAAGGTGAACCGCCCGCCTTCCGTCGCCTTCGCGGCTCCGGTCACGGGAACCGCATTCAAAATCAAGGAAGGCGGAACCCTCAGCATCAAGGTGACGGCCCAGGACGTCGACGGGGACGCGGTGACCCTGCAATCCCTGGCCAATCCTCCCTGGCCGCGCTTTGGACAAGGGAGTTACGACACCAAAACCGGCATGCTTACCTTCACGCCTTCCTTCCAATGCGTCGCTTCCGGAGAAACCACTTTTTCCGATCTGGTGTTCCGCGCCAAGGACAATGGAAGCCCTTCCGAAAGCGGGCAGATCTCGGCGAGGATCACGGTGCAGGATTCCAACAGCGCTCCCGTCTGGAAAACCGCCGCCCAGACATTGCAAGGAAGGGAAGGCATGGAAATGATCCTCGATCTGGGCCCTTTGTTCAAAGGGGACGGGGAAAACGACGCGGTGGATTTCACGGCCGCCTGCGGCGCCGTGAACAAGGCCGCCATGAAGTGGTCGTTCACGCCGGGATTCCGGGACGCGGGCCGGAAGGAATGCGCCATCATCGCCTCCGATTCCCACAAGCCCCCCGCGGCTTCCAAGCTCATCCTCACCCTGGACATTTCGGACTCAGTGCGCCTCGTGGACGTGGCCATCACCTCTCCCGTCAGCGGATCCATCAGCAAGGATTCCGTGGTGCCCGTTATTTGGACCATCGGCGATCAGGTCCAGACGGCTGAGACCGCGGAAATTCTGAAAGTGGAGGGCGCCAACGTCATCGTCCGAAGCTTCCGGGATTCCCTCGGCAACAACGGTTCCGATTCCGTCACGGTCATCCGCGATACCCGGCCGCCCTTGCCGCCCAGGATCACCGTGCCCGCGTTGCTGAACACGCCTTTGCCGAAATGGATCTGGAAAAGCGGGGGAGAGGGAAACGGCAAATACCGCCTGCGCCTGGACAACCCCGATCCCGGCGCCCCCATGGCCGAAGTCAGGGACACCGCTTTCACCCCCTCGGCCGGCCTTCCGGAAGGCCGCCACGTCCTCTACGTGGAGGAGCAGGACGATGCGGGCAACTGGTCCGCGCCGGACAGCGGAGCCGTGGTGCTGGATCTGACTCCTCCCGTGGTGAAAATCCTGAGCCCCTTGCCGGGAATCCGGACCAACGCCTCCTCCATCGAAGTGAGGTGGATGCTGGACGGCCAGGAACAGCAAACGCAGAACAGCGAGCCTCTGTCCGCGGACGGAGTGGTGATGATCCGCCGCGAAGCCTTGGATGCGGCCGGAAACCGCGGCGCCGATTCCATCCTGATTTTCCGGAAAAGCCAGCCGGGCGCGGCGCCTACCGTGACCGGCACGGCGGTTCCCACTCGCAATCCCGAATGGACCTGGACCAGCGGGGGCCAAGGCGGCAGCGGCGCCTACCGCATCGGTTGGCAGGCAGGAGTCTGGTTCGATACCCTCACCGCCACCCGCTTCGCCGGTCCGGCCGATCTCGCCGACGGCGCGCAGACCCTATTCGTCTCGGAGCTGGATTCGGCCGGGAACTGGAGCGCCCCGGGTAGCTTCCAGGTTACTGTGGACAAGACGCCCCCGATCCTGCAGGTGACCGGGCCGGACTTGCAGGCCAGCATCGCTTCCATCGATCCCGTCATCACCGGAACGGCCACGGAAGCCAACGGACTGGCGGCGGTGCGTTATTCCCTGGCGGGCGCCGGCAACGGAGTCGCGGTCCTGGCCGGCGCTTCCTGGTCCATCGCCACCCTGGCCTATCCGGACGGCGATCACCTGGTGGCCGTGGTGGGCGAGGATGCCGCCGGCAATCTGAGCGCGCCCGTATCCGTGCCCATCCACAAACGGACCAATACGGTGTTCGTGAGGAAAGGCTCCACCGGCAACGGCACGTCCTGGAAGGACGCCTTCGGCGAACTCTACCAGGTTTTCGCCAATCCCATCGGCGCCTCCGGCCTCAAGGTCTGGATGGCGGACGGCGAATATCCCACCGCCCCCAATCTCGTCGACCCGATCACCGTTCCCTCCAAGGTGGAGGTCTACGGCGGATTCAACCCGGATGGATCCGGAAAGTCCGTGCTTGAACGGAACCTGGCGGATTTGAAAACCTCGGTCCGTTGCGACGGTCTTCCCCAGAACCAGGCCATCCTGCTGCAAGGCCAAGGCGCCATCCTGGACGGGATCCGGTTCACCACTTCGGGAGGAGCCATCGGGAGCACGGAAGGCAACAGCGTCCGCAATTGCTGGATCCTCAACACGGGCGGCATCGCGCCCATCCGCATCTCGGGGGCCAAAGGCGATTCCTTCCAATTGATAAACTCCCGCATCGACGGCAATCGCTCAGCCGATCAAGGCGCCCTGGTCCTGGATGCGGATGTGAAGGCCAGCCTGACGGACACCTGGATCACCAACAACTCCAGCACCGGCCAGGGATCCGGCGGCGGAATGTGGATCGGCTCCAAAGCGAAAGTGACCGCCCAGGGAACCACCCTCTCGGGCAACACCGTTCCCGACAGCGTCGGCACCAGGCCCATCCAGGTCCATGTGGAGGCGGATGCCAACCTGAATTATGAAGGGACGGTCGAAGGCGGCACGGCCGGATTCGATATCATGCCGAAGGCCAAGGTGAAATACAATGGGGTCGATATCCCGGACGGTTCATCCGGGCCCGGACCTGGGCCCGGGGGTGGATAGGCCCTCTACTAGACTTCAGCATGGCTGAAAAGGGGCCCAATTCCCGTGAGCTGCTGCAACTGTGATCCTGATCAATTGAAAAGAGCCTGGTTCTAGTTATCTTCTCGCGGTGACCTCTTTCAAAGATATTGTATTCGGCGCGCTGGTGCTCTCGGCGTTACCGGCTTCTGCCGCCAAAGCCGGCACGTTGGAAAAAAGCGATTCGGCTCCGGCTAATGCCAATTCCCATCCGGGCGGCCTGGATACCACCGCCATCCGGGCTCTTTACATGGGTGGCGACTTCGGACCCGCAATCAAGAAATTGGAATCGGATCGACAAGAGGGACGTTTGCAATCCCATCAGGATAGCGTTTTCGCATTCAAGCACTTGGGCGTGATGTACGCGGCCAACTACGAAACCGTCGAGCGTGGTAAGCAACTCATGTACCTGCTTCTCTCAATCGAGCCCACGGTCAAGATCATGGATATGTATGCCAGCGACATGATATACATGATATTCCACAATGTTCAGGAAGAGTTCGAACTCCGTCACGCACGCCCCAAGTATGTCGATGCTCATCCGGTCCAGGCTGATTCGGTAAGACCCGGAAATACAGGGCGCAAAGTTTGGCCTTATTGGACGGCAGGCGGAGTGGCTCTCGCTGCCGGCGTAGGGGTCGCGGCATATTTTCTGTTTGGTAATAGTTCTCCCGATCCCGTTCATTACAATGGAGAGCTCAAGTGATACGGTTTTTCCTGCGGGTCTCTATATTTGCCTTGGCCGGACTCTTTGTCTGGACATGCAACGTAGCCGATTCCAGGAAGCCCGACACCCTGACATTTCGTGTCAATGATTCTTTGAAAACCTCCTCGGGCAAGTACGACTCTATCGAGTTGGATCTTTACACCATCCATGGGAAAGATACGGTTTTCAAAAAAATCCTGTTTCGAGGAAAATATACCGATGCGTCCCAGCTTGTGAATCTGCCCTTAGGAGAGGGAGTATCGGGTGATTTCGAGATTCGAGTTATCGGGTTCCGGGATAAAAAAAAGGTTTTGGAAGTCGCCGTGCCATTTTCCGGCGGAACGCCTGCGGAGAAGGCGATTATTTACATCGCTCCTGATTCAGTTCCGCATAAAACCAACCATGCTCCCACTCTATCATTCGGCGCCTCCAATCCGGGGTCATCCTTTCGGCTTAAGGAGGGTCGGACGATTTCATTGCATATTGCGGCGGTGGATCCCGATAGCGGAGATCTGGTTACCTTGTTGTCCCCACTCGATGCACCTTGGCCTCTATGTGGCAAGGGAGGCTATGACACCTCGACAGGCAACCTCTCCTTCACGCCCTCCTTCCAATGTGTGGCTTTCGGAGAGTCCACTTTTTTCGATTTGGTTTTCAAAGCCAGGGATAACGGCACCCCTCCCGAAACCGGCCAAATCACGACGCGAATAACCGTTGAGGACTCGAATAGCGCACCGAAGTGGAAACAGGATTCGGTCGACGTGCAGGGAAAAGAAGGTAGGGAAATCGGTCTAGATCTTTCGCACCTCTATCTTGGAGATGACGAAAAGGACTCCGTCGTATTCACAAGTACCTGCGGATCGGCCGATAAAACCGCCCTGAAATGGACTTTCACCCCTGGTTTTCGCGATGCTGGCCAGAAGGATTGTGAGATAGTGGCCACGGATTCCCATTTGCCCGCCGCCAGCTCAAAATTGACTTTGGCGCTGTCCATATCCGACTCCATTCGGGCCATTGATGTGGCGATTACCGCACCCGTCAAGGGTTTCATTTCGAAAGATTCGATCGTCATCGTGAAGTGGGTGATCGGAAGCCAGGTACAGAGCAAGGACACTACTGAAAAGCTGAAGGCTGAAGGACCCAATACCATCAAAAGGACTTTTACGGATTCGATCGGAAATACCGGCAGCGATTCAATCACCGTCATTCTCGATACCAAGCCTCCTTTGCCCCCGAAAGTCCAGTCTTTGGCTTTGACGAACAATCCCAAACCAAAATGGACTTGGCAACCCGGCAGCGGCGGAAATGGGCAATTCAGGGTCAGGGTGGATTCGACGGATATGTCGAGGGGAACTACGGCTGTAATCGATACGGCATTTATCCCGTCGAACAATCTATCTCATGGTCGGCATGTGCTTTTTGTCCAAGAACGGGATGCGGCAGGGAATTGGTCGGCAACGGATAGTGGCGTAGTTCAAGTGGACTTGGTCGCTCCCGTAGTAAAAATCACGTCGCCTTTGGATGGACATGTGACCAATCAAGGTACCATTGACATTCTGTGGACTGTAGACGGAAAGGCACAGCAAAAAATCTCCAAATCATTGAATGAAAACGAGAATACCTTCGCTGTATCGGCAGTAGATTCGGCAGGGAATTCAGATACGGTCACCATTAAAGTAACCCGCAAAAGCAACGTGATTTTTGTGAACGGGACCGCATCCGTGGAGGGAAATGGAAATTCCTGGGCAACTCCCTACAAATACCTTAGGACCGCTTTGGCGATTGCTACTGATGGGGAAATCTGGGTTGCCAAGGGAACTTATAAACCTGGTGATGGAAACAACGAAGATAGCGCATCATTCAGGCTGAAAATGAGGGTGAATTTATTCGGTGGATTTCTTGGGTCTGAAAACTCCAGGGAAAAGAGGGATTGGATCGCAAATGAATCCATCCTCAGTGGAGAGCGGGGCGATCCGAGCAGTTTAACCGATAATACCGGGCCGGTAGTTCTCGGTAACGCATTCGTAATCTTTGACGGATTTGTAGTCGAGAGAGGCTACAACTATCTGGCAAGTGCAATGCTTAACGAAGATGTTTCGCCCGAAGTTTCCAATTGTACTTTCCGCGACAACCTTAGTGATAGGTTCACTGGTAAAGCAGCTATGGTGAATTCTGGCGGAAATGCGTCTCCAACTATCAAAAACTGCCTGTTCCTCAGAAATGCCGGAGGAGAAGGTGGTGCCATGAACAATATCAATGGCTCTCCAACAATTTCCAATTGTATTTTCCGGGAAAACCAAAACGGGGCTGTTTGGAATAATAGCGGTTCTCCGATTATTACTTCATGCCTATTCATTAATAATGAAGAGGCCATATTTGAGGGCGGAACCTCAACTACCATCCTTAATACCGCCTTTATCGGAAACACATCTACGGCAATACATGTTGTTTCCCCTGGATTGACCATGAAGAACTGTATTTTAGCTGATAATTCCGGTAGAGTTGGAGGCGGTATGCAAGTCTTTGGCCCTTCCATTAACTTGATTAACTGTGATTTCTATGGGAATTCTGCGAGTGATAGTGGAGGAGGAATCGCTTTTGGCGAAGGCTCAAGCGCAGTTTCAAATCCCAAGATCAAGAATTGTATTTTTTGGGGAAACACGGCAACATTGGCTGGATCACAAATCAGTATTCAGTCGAACTCAACTTCAACTTTTACGCTAGACGTCAGCTATTCGAATCTCATAAATAATTCAGCGTCAATCGGAAAACCCTCTTCCGCAATTTTAAATTGGGGCAGCGGTAATATTCAATCGGATCCGCTTTTCAATTCACCGGGGAACATTCCCGGACCAGATGGAAAATACTTTACCTCAGATGATGGTTTGGTATTAGGAGCAAGCCCCGCGGTAGGAGGCGGAGATCCAACGGGAACAACACCCACTGACATCACCGGCGCTCCAAGAATACAAGGCGGGAGGATAGATATGGGTGCTTACGAACAGTAGCAACAAATAAGTGGCAGCACATCACCCACCAAGAGGTGGCGGCTACAAGATATTTGGGCGCAATTTGTTCAGGGAATTGCGATCTTCCTGGAATGTTGCCATTGCGCAGTGTGCATTGAAACCAGATACACACCGGATTTCATATCCAAAAGTGAAATTTCGTTCAGCCCCTTATTGACAATGTGGCTCTGAAGTTTCCTGCCGTCCGTGGTAAGCAAATCCGCGGTGAAAGGAAGTCCGCTGCCACCGGTGATGAAAAGTCGGTCCCCTTGCATGGACATGGCGAATTCCGGAACTACGACCGGAAGTTTGTTATTGATTCCGGTTCCCGAAATCGTGAAGACCGCTGAAGCGGCATCGCTGGCCGTGAAATTCGCCCGGAAGGCTTTGGACTTCAAGGTAGCGGAACTCGCGATCATCAGACCGGTGGAGTCGGAGTAGAGCGGGGAGGTTTGCGTGGGATCCGAACCGTCCAAGGTATAGTGGATGGCGGCGCCGGTTATGCCTGCATCCAGCTTAACTTTGGTTGCACCGGCGAAAGTGCCTCCTTCAGGAGTCACTACCGGACTATTCAGTTTAGAACCGGGAGTGAAAGACCGGATTTTAACGTTCCGCATCCACACAAGCAAGCCTGCGCCATGGTCCTGCATGACGAGCGTTCCCGTCGGGTATTTCGGATACACCTCGCCGCATTTAGGATTCGATTTATAGAACTTGCTGTTATGATAACGGTCTAGAAAAACTTTGGACCCGACTACGAAGTCCGTCACTTTCACCCCGTTGAGCCAAGTCTCGATATTATTTCCGTTCGCCCATATCACCATGGAATTCCAAACCATGGCCGGTTTCATCATGTCCACATAGACGCCGCCATTTGGAATGAGGATTCCATCTTTCGTGGTGGGATATATTTCATAGATAGCCCCGGACCTTTTAACCGGCGCATCCGAGCCAGCTACAAAGGGTTGTCCCGTTCTGACATCCATTATGCCCGCGGGTAATTTGTCTCCGTTGGCCGGATCCGACCTTTGATTGCCGTCCCCGCCGTCTTTGCTGTCCAGCACCGCGACTTCGAAGCCATCACAATACCAATCAGTCTTGGTCCGGATGAAAAAGCCACTATTCCCATTCGCATTGACTTTGAAGTCCACCTTCCACTCGAAATCCGTAAACGACTCTTTGGAGTAAATCATGTTTCCGGTACCTGGCGATTTCATAGCGCTGTCATCGATGGGCCAATTGATGGTCCATTGGCTGCTGCTGGCTCCGTCGAAGAGAAGCTTAAAGCCCGCTTTCGTCTCCGCGGGGGTCAATACATTGTTGAGCGCCTGCGCCCAGCCCATGCAAATCAACAACATCCCTGCCATGCAAATCCCGATGCTACGCTTCATAAACGACCCCCACTAATTTTTTCCGAAAAATCATTTCACCCCCACGTTCCGGGAGGCTCAAATCCAGGCATAATCTAACGCCAAAGCCATGGGATTGGGTTCCGGTAGTCTCGAAAAAACAGGGCTTCGTTGTGCAGCGGGCAACGGACCAAGGCGGAAAATGACGAGAAATGCCGGGAAGTTGTGAAAAAACGCCGCGTTAGTACAAGCCGAAATAGAACAGCCAAGCTAGCACGGCGGCGACCAGGGTCATGAGCACATTGGTATGCGGGCCTTGGTCCATGTCCCGGCGGGAGGCCCATTCCCCCCAATAGGACTCGAACAGATTGGCCAGCAGGGCTATGGCCGAAAGGATCAGGACATCGGCGCAGCGTCCCCAGCCCAAGGGAAGTATGACCGCCGCCATGGCCGCCGCGGCGGCCAGGCCGCAAAGGGTTCCCGCCAGGGAAACGCCGCCTTCGCTGCCGGGCGGCACCGATCGGAAACTGCGCAGGGAAACGGTCCTGCCGCCCAAGGCCTTGCCCATTTCGGAAGAAACCGTATCCATGGTCTTGGCGATCAGGGGCGCGACGCACACCAGTAACGCAGCCGTGACCCTATCGTGGGGGCCGACCGTCCCCGCCCCGCTTTTCGCCGCGTGCACCAGGGGGGTCATCCAGGCCGCCAGGCCCATGGCCCCGAACACTTCCGCGGCCCCGCGCCTGCCGCCCCTGGCTTCCGCGATGCGCAGGGCCTGCTTGCGGGCGAAGCCGAAACGGGTCGCGAGATTTCCCAGGGCGAAAAAACCCGCCAGGAAAAGGAACAACATGGGATCGGCGAGAATGAGAATGAGCGTCATCATGGCGCCCAGGACCGCTCCGCCCAGGGTGAGCATCCTCCCCAGATAGGCCGAGGCCCCGAACCCTATCGGCGCCAGCGCCCAATACCATGGAAGGGAGGACAATCCGTTCACCGCAC
This sequence comes from Fibrobacterota bacterium, assembly GCA_028287505.1. Lineage (GTDB taxonomy): Bacteria > Fibrobacterota > Fibrobacteria > UBA11236 > UBA11236 > Chersky-265. The sequence goes on from JAQBPN010000050.1 coordinate 24,662, forward strand.
CGCCCGCCGCTCCATCGGCCATCCACAATGGATTGGGAACCAGCGGGATCAGAACGCTGATGAAAAAGGGGATCACCAGATTGTCCGCCACCCCGAACCAGGCGGTCTCCGCGCAGGCCGCGACCAGCATGAAAAAGACAAGGGCCGACCAATCCCCGGCGGAAAGGGGAGGGAGTGCCAGGCGCGCCAGCGCCCAGGCCGGGAGCAGGGAGGCCAGGGCGCCCAGGCATACGGCCAGGATGGGCTTGCGCGGGTTCCAGGGCAGAGCGGGGCCCTTGGGGAATATGCGGCAGGCGAATCCGATGCAGGCGTCCGAGAAGGCCAGGGCGAACCAGGCGGCTCCCAGGGGGAGGTACCATGCATGTTTCCCCGCCCCGGCGGCGGCCGAGGGTAACGCCGATGATACCGTGGGTCCGCCCGCGTCCGCAAGGCCGAAAGCGGCCACGCATGCCATCAGGGCGGCGGGGTAGAGGACGATTTCCAGGGCTCCCATGCCGGTCTCTTCCGCGCGGTACAATCCCCGGGCCGCCCGGGGAAGGATGAACAGGTTCATCAGGACCAGCAGAAAAGTCACACCCAAAGCCTGCAGCGGGCTCATCCAGGGAAGGAACAGGGCGGGCCAGAAGGCCGCCATATGCGCGAGTTTGCGCCGGGTTTCCGCCCAGGTCAGGCGAGCGGGCGAAGAGGGCATGGCGCGAAAGTTAGGAATCCGGGTGCCGGGAGCGAGGCTGCAAACCGCTTAAAATCGGGCCATTCCCGCGAAATTTCCCTCCTTTCGCCATTACTCATGTTTTTTTTCTTCCAGTAACTATATTTTCCACCGTATCAATTGAATCCATCCGGTAGGCGCCCAAACAGAAACGCTCAACCGGGCGTTTCTGGAACCCTGAATTGGAAACCTGAATCATGCAGAACCATACGCTTCAATGTCCCGTTACCACCGCCCTGTCCGTTATCGGCGGCAAGTGGAAGGTCATCATCCTCTGGCACCTCAAAGAGGGCGGCGTCAAGCGCTTCGGCGAGTTGCAGCGCCTGGTGCGCGGCATCAGCCAGAAAATGCTCACCCAGGAACTCCGGGATCTGGAAGAGTCCGGACTCGTGAGCCGCAAGGTCTATCCCGTCGTCCCGCCCAAGGTGGAATACAGCCTGACGGAAACCGGTTGGTCCCTGAAGCCCGTGCTGGAGCAGCTGTGCGATTGGGGCAAGGAATACCGCAAGAACCGCGGTGAAGCCACCCTGGAGATGGCGGTGGAGGAAACCTCCCTGCGTCCCGCCAATGCAACGAATGCCACGCGCCAGCTGGAAACCGTTCCGGATTGAAGTCGGGGCGCCCTCTGGCGCCTGATCCGTCCCCGTACCGGTGTCGCGCTTCCATGTGGATGAAGGCGCGACACCGGTAACCTCCCCGTCACTCTATCGCGACCACCCTGAGTTGGATCTTCCGTTCGCCGCGGAAGCTGTTCCATTCCGGGTAATAGGCGATTTTGCCCAGCCTGGGGCGATCCATCACGTAGTTGCGCAAGTAGCCCAGGTTGAAGCCGATGGCGTCGAAGCAGGCGCCCGGCGTTCCCACCATGAACTTCAGATGCTTGTCACCCACCACCTTGGGAGTGGAGAGGAGTTCCACTTCTTCCGAATAGAACAGGGGGCTCTCGTTGAGCGGGCCGAACGGTTCGAAGCGCTGCAGCCACTGCATGCTCTCTTCGTTGAGCAGGTCGAGCGGGATCTCCACCGTGGGCGTGATGCGCGGGACGAAATCATTGCCCGCCAGATGTTCGGCGGCCGCGGCGTTCATCAGTTCGCGGAAGGCCGGGATGTTTCCGGCTTTGATGGTCAGGCCGCAAGCATGGTAGTGGCCGCCCCATTTTTCCAACAGGTGGGACGCGCCCATCAGGGCCTTGTGCAGGTTGAAGCCGGTGAGGGTGCGTCCGCTGCCCTTGGCCAGTCCCTTTTCCGCGTCGATGGCCAGCACGAAGCTCGGCCGGCGGTAGCGTTCCACCAGGCGCGCGGCCACGATGCCGATCACGCCTTCGTGCCATTCCGGCGAAGCCACCACCAGGCAGCCCGATTCGGTGAGGGCCGGATCCTCGTCTATCATGCGCACGGCCTGTTCGGTGATGCCTTGATCGAGCTTGCGGCGCCGGTTGTTCTCGCCCACCATCTGGTCGAGATAGCCGGCGGCTTCCTCGTCCGTCTCCGAGAGCAGGAGCCGGGCGCTGATTTCCGGGCTGCCCATGCGGCCCATGGCGTTCAGCATGGGCGTGACCTTGAAAAGGATTTCCCCCGATGAAATGCGGCTGCGTTCCACGCCCACTCTTTCCATCAGAGCCCGCACGCCGATGTTGGGCGCGGCGGAAAGCAGTTTGAGGCCCGCCTTGACCAGGCGGCGGTTCTCGCCCACCAGCGGCACGTTGTCGGCCAGGCTGCCCAGGGCCAGCAGATCGAGGTAGCGCTCGGCGGTTTCCCCTTTCAGGGCCAGGGTGAGGGCGTTCAGGAGCTTGTAGGCCACGCCTACGCCGGACAGGCCCTTGTTGGGATAGGGACAGCCCGGTTGGTTGGGATTGAGGATGGCGTCCGCGGGAGGCAGCTCCCCGGACGACTGATGGTGATCGGTGATGATGACGCCGATGCCGAGTTCCTTGGCCTTGGCGACTTCGGCCACGGCGGAAATCCCGGTATCCACGGAAATGATCCAGCGCGCGCCCAGTTCATGCAGCTTCCCCACGCTGGCATAGCTGATGCCGTAGCCCTCCTGGAAGCGGTTGGGCAGGAACCAGTCCGCGTTGAACCCGAGGGATTTCAGGCCCTGGAACAACAAGGCCGTGGCCGTCACTCCGTCCACGTCATAGTCGCCGTGGACGTAGACCTTTTCGCCGGAGGCGTGGACTTTCAGCAGCAGGTCCAGGGCTTTGTCCATGCCCAGTATGCGGGGCCCGTCGGATTCGGATTGGGATTGGCCCAGGGAGGCCAGGAAGAAATCCCGCGCCTGCTCCTTTTCCTGGATGCCGCGTTGCAGCAACAGATCGGCCACGAATCCGGGACCGTTGATGTCCCGGGCGAGCTTTTCCCGCAAGGGATTCACGGCCGCGTCCGGCTTGATGATGATGGCCGGGACCGTGGGGCGCTTCAGCATGCCAGGGATTCCTTGCGGGGGTGCTTGGAGGCGAAGTCCAGATAGAGGCCCAGCGCCGCCACCTTGGGCTTGGCGTAGGATTGCACGGCAGAGAGCGTTTCTTCGATCAGGGCCGTGAAGGCGGTAAGATCGCGGGAACCCTCCAAGGGGCCGATGATCTCCGACAGGGCGGGATCCAGGCCTTGCCGCTTCAGAGCCTCGCGCGTCCAGGAGAATCCGGAGGCGGAGGCCGCACCCCGGGAGACGGGCCCTTCCAGTGCTTCCAGACGGTGGAACATGCGTACCACGCGCAACAGGAAATGCAACAGGCGGGAGGCGGACTGCATGTCCCCGAAGGCGTCCGATTCTTCCAGGTAATCGGAATAGGCGAGCCAGTCCCCGCCCAGGGCGGCGGCCAGGTAGCGGCCGGATTCCTCCAGCAGGGTCTCGCCGGCGTTACGGTGGAGATGGAGCAGCACGCCCAAGGATCCTTCCGCGAAAGGGATGAGGCGTTCCGGCGGGGTCTCGATGTCCCAGACCTTGCCCTTGGCGGCCAATGCGGCGCGCAGGGCGTCCGGACCCATGGAAAACAGGGGCAACTGGGTGCAGCGGGAAATGATGGTGGGAAGCAGCACGCTGCGATCGTCGCTGGAGAGGAGGAAGTAGGTGTTGGGCGGAGGTTCTTCCAGCGTCTTCAACAGGGTGTTCGCCGCCGGAGCCCCCATGGTTTCGGCCCAGAGAATGACCACGATGCGCGGCTTCCGGGAAACTTCCGCGAAGGAAAGCCGCGCCTGCATGCTGCGGATCTGCCCTACGTTGAGATTGCTTTTTTCCGTGCGCGTGAATCCGTACGGATCCTGGTGGAACTCCTTGGCCTTATCGGTCAGTTCATCCACCTGCGCGTCTTCCATCTCCCCGTCGCCGCCGGCCTTGTCCTGGCTTTTGTCCTTCTTCTCGATGGGCATCAGGAAAATCAGGCTGTCCAGGTTGTTGCGTTGCCGGCCCAGGCATCCGGCGCATGCGCCGCAGGGCCGGATGTCCGCCGCGTCGCAGAGCAGGATGTCCACCAGATCCAAAAGCAGGGCGTTCTGGCCCACGCCTTCCGGACCGTGGACGAGGAGCCCATGGGGGAATTTCCCCGAGGACAAAGCCTGGGTCAGGAAGGCTTTGGCCTCTTCCAATCCCTGGGTGCGGGTGAAGGAGAATTTCATCGGAAAACTCCGGAATCAGGCGGAAAAAGGGGAGAGAATGGGACCGGGGCCGTCATAAGGTAAAAGTAGTAATCGCCGCTTGGCGGGCGAGGACCGGGTCGGTCCGGCGGTGACGCCGGACACCGCGGAGTGGCCGGAAACGGCCGTGATCCGGAAGCCTATTTGCCTCCGGTGCGGAGCCATTCGGAAGGATCCAGGGTCTTGGTTCCTTTCCGCACTTCGAAATAGACGCTCCCGGATTCGACTGAAACGGCCCCCAGTTCCTGGCAGGTCGTCACCTTGTCCCCTTGGCGCACGCGGATGCCGGCCAGGTTGGCGTAGATGGTGAAAAAATCCGAACCGTTGTCCAGGATCACGCCCATGCCGTATCCGGGGATGCGGGTGATGAGGGCCACCTCGCCGCTGACCGCCGCGCGCACGGGCGTGCCGGGCTTCCCGCGGATCTCTATTCCCAGGTTCTTGGTGGTGGTTTTCAGGGTGGCGTGGTATTGCAATCCGTATTTGGAAACCACTTCGCCTTCCACGGGCAGGCAGTATCTGGCGCCGGTCTCCAGCACCGTGGCTTTCTTGTTGCGGGCCAGTTCTTCCTGGCGCCGCTTTTCCAGGGCCGCGATGATATCCGTGATCAGGCGGGCGTTTTCCTCCATCTCCTGCAACGCCTGCTGCTTGGCGTGCTCGTCGGACTGGATGGACGCCAGGTTCTTCTCCTGCTGTTTGCGGGCGCGGCTGTAGGTCGCCTTTTCCTCCGCTTTGTGGGCTCGGAACCCGTCCACTTCGGCGATGCGGGAGTCCAGTTTGGCCATGGCCTTCTGTTTCAGCGCGGCATCCTCGCGGCCTGCCTGCACCAGCGATCGGTCGTAGCGCAGCACCCGCTTCATGAAGAACACTTTGCGCATGAAATCTCCCTCTTCCTTACCTCCGGCTCCCACCCGTTTATCGGGTGCTCGCTCCCCGTGGCCGGCTTCCCATCCCCGCAGGACAAGGCGGTCCGGGCTGCCCGACATGAAAAGGGTGCGGACCCGCTTGGCCATCACGCGGTTGCGCTCTTCGATGCGCCCCTCCACCTCGGCCAGGTCCTGGCGCACGGCCGCAAGGGATCCGTTCAGGGTTTCCTCGGTGGCATCGAGTTTGGACAGGTATTGCTCGGTGTGCTTGATGTTCCCGGTGATCTTCTCCAGGGTGCCCAGGGTCGATTCCCTTTTCTCGCGCAGGGATTCAAGTTCCTTCTGCTCGCTTTGGAGCCGTTCGCGGAGTTCTTCGAGTTCCTTGCGCTGGCGGGCGATTTCCCTGTCGTAGTCTTTCTTGTCCGATGCGAAAACCGGAGCTATGCAAATTGAAAATTGAAAATTGAAAATCGCAAATAGAAAGAGTCGGCCCACAAGGGTTCTGGAAATGCGGACACGGGTTCCAATCCCGGCCCGCGAATCGATGACAGGGATACCATCTTTCAATTTGCGATTTTCAATTCCCATGTTCCAAAATCTTCTTACACCGCGTGACCACGCAAGAACGATCTGACCGTCCTGGCGCTGGCAATCGCCGCGATGGCGGCGGTGGAACCCATCAGGGCCAAGGCGCAGGTCCAGAAGGGGACCAGCCCGGGAATGCTCGCCGAAACCAGGCGCGACAGTCCCAGCAGGAAGGCCAATGACAATACGCCGATCAGGCTTCCCAGCACGCCCAGCAGGACGCCTTCCAGCAGGAAAGGCGCGAGGATGAAGAGGTGGCCGGCACCGCAATATTTCATGTTCTCCACCAGGATGCGGCGGGAATAGAGATTGAGTTTCACCGCGTTGTGGATGATGAGAGACAACGCGCCCGCCACCAGCAGCATCAGCAGGGAGGAACCGCCGGCAACCGGCACGCGCCATTTGTCGAGCCAGGCCAGGTAGAGGGAATTGGCGCTGGCTTCTTCCACCTCTTCCATCTGGCGGATGCGATCGAGGAGGAGTTTGTTCTGGGCCGACGAGCGGAAGCCGGGGGCGGGGTAGACCAGAAAGGAGTGGGGCAGGGGATTCCAGTCCAGGGAGCGGATCATTTCATCGCCGAAATCGCGTTTGAATTCCTCCAGGGCGTCGTCCTTGCTCACGAAGAGGATCGAGTCCACGCCTTGCAAGCGATGGAGTTTTGCTTCCAGCCCGTCCAAGGATGCCTGCGACTCGTACTTGGGTCCGGGAAATACGCGGACGACGCTGTCGGAGGCGCCGCCCCCGCCCAGGGACCAGACCAAGGTGAATGCCAAAAGCAATCCCGCGAACACGGACGTGCAGATGCCGATGGTTATCACGGAGGTTACGGACAGGAATTTGTCGGAGCGGAATCCCCGGAACGCTTCCAGAAGCAGGTAGCCGAGCTGGTTTTTCATCTGTCCCTATGGGGAAAGATAGAAAAAGGGGGGGAGTCATTGCGGGCTTTACCGCGTTGTCCCTCGTCGGGCGTACAGGCCGCCCTCCTGGGGCCGATGCTACGCCCTTTGGCGTCGGGCGTCGGGCGTTGAGAAAAAACCAAAAAGGTGGCGGAGCGTGTACTGGAGCGGTTTTTTTCTTAAC
>JAQBPN010000068.1 GCA_028287505.1 Fibrobacterota bacterium
GGAAAAATGGTCGGGGCGACTGGATTCGAACCAACGACCCTCAGGTCCCAAACCTGATGCTCTAGCCAGACTGAGCTACGCCCCGATGTGGCAAAGCTACTAAATACCCGGGACAAAACAAAAGCGCCGCGGAATCCACGGCGCTTTTGTTTCGGGTGCGCCCGGATACGGCGCCGTTACCGGAAAAAACTCAAGGGTTGGGGACGTCCGGACTGCGCGCGGGAACCTGGGTGGCGAGCGCGGAAGTCATGCCGGGGAGCAATCCGGCCACGCCGGCGATGCGGGTCTTGGCGAAAGCGGGCTCGGGGACCACTTCATGGGGACGCACGATATCCTTGGCGCCGGTGGGTTGCAGCAGGCGCTTGGGCACCGGCTTCAGATCCCAGATCAAACCCAGCTTCTCGAGCATCTTGAGGCCATAGTAGGTGATGTCGATTTCCCACCAGAAGAAACCCTGGCGGGTGGAGTTGCAATAATGATGGTGGTTGTTGTGCCAGCCTTCGCCCAGGGTGATGATGGCCAGGAACCAGTTGTTGCGGCTGGTGTCCGTGGTCTGGAAGCGGCGGGTGCCGAATACGTGCGACAGGGAATTGATGGTGGCGACTCCATGGAACAGGACCGTGGTGGAAACCACGAAGCCCCAGATGAACATCTGGAAACCGCTGGTCCCCAGCGCGGGATAGAAGTGATGCAGGAACGATCCCAGGGCGATCATGAGTCCGCCCAAGGTCAAGGGCACCAAGGAATCGAAGCGATCCAGGAACATCAACTCCGGATACTTGGCCAGGTCGGGGACCAGGTCCAGGCGCGTGGCGACGTTCTTGCGGCGGCTCCACCAGAGCATGTGGGCGTCCCAGAATCCCTTCTGGGAGGGCGAATGGGTGTCTTCTGGGGTGTCCGAGAAGCGATGATGATGGCGATGATGGGCGGCCCACCAGAGCGGCCCGCGTTCGGCCGCGGAATTGCCCAGCAGAGCCAGGACGAATTGGAACCAGCGGGAGGTCTTGTAAGTCTTGTGGGAGAAATAGCGGTGGTAGACGCCGGTGATTCCGAACATGCGGACGACGTACAGGAATACGGCGACCGAGACGGCGACCCAATTGAATCCGACATAGAATGCGGCCAGGGTGCTGACGCTCATCAGGACGAACGGAAACGGAAAAATCCACTTTTCCTGATTCGCATGGCCTTCCTCGAGCTTGGCCTGGGCGTGGGTGTCGAACCAGGTAACGACCTTGTCGACAAAAGAAGGCACCTGTTTCTCCATGAAATCGAGTCCTTGAAAGGGTAGAAAGCGTCGGGAAAGATTGTCCTACAAGTAATTAAACCAAGAAAAGGGGGGGTTGCCTATGGGGGAAGCCCAAAGGTTACATCTCTTTACATATGCGGCTTCTTTCGGCTGCCGACTTTACCTTTCCCTGACATTTTTTCACCGAGTCTATTCCTCTTTCTCCCGCGATTTCGGATAATCAGCGGGCGCGGCGATGGAAATTTCCAGGCCGCAAGCCGGAGGTCTACCTTGAAGCATTTTCTCCTCGTCGCGCTTTGCCTGGCGCTCATCCAATGCGGCCGTACCGGAAAGTTGGGATCCGGCAAGTACGCCGTGGCCGACCAGGAATACAGCAGCCAGAACTACAGCATGGAAAGGCTGTTCCTGGCCCAGGGCGGATTCGAGGAAAAGCACATCGTGGACCACTGTCTGCTTATGGAGATGACCGGGAACTGGGTGCAGAAGGGGGGCACCCTGACCCTGACGTATGGCCAGATCCGGAACCGGGCCAGTTGCCATGATTCGCTGCCTTCCTGGTCGCGGGATTCTTCCGAGCTGAAGATCCCGGTCCGCAACGTGGAGGGGACCTCTTACGAGTCTTTGCTGGCCGCCTCGGATGGGAAGCCTGAGAAGTGGATTAAGTGGCTGAAGACGGAGTAGGTCTGTAGGGGTTGGGGGCGGGCTTGGGGCGCTACCCGCTCAGGCTTGCAGCCAATCGATTCTTTGGGGCTTCCGGTCGGCGCGGTTTTGCGCGGGACCGCGGATGGAAATCAACTCTCAGCGTGGTCTCGCAGCCGCGGTCTGTCTGACCGCTGGGACGCTGCGCAAAACCGCACCGACCCGCTGCAAAATCGCGGGAAGCGCCCCAAGCCCGCCCCCAAGACCCACCGGTTACACCGTGTTGCGCCTTTTGGGCCGAGGGGAGGGTTTGTCTCGGAGGGTGGTGGAGAGCGAGGTCATGGGGGGTGACGGGAAAAGAGAAGAAAAGAGGAGAGGAGGATTCCAGGAGCGCGAGGGTTCGCTTTGCGAACCCTTCTGTGGGGAGGAAAAGAAAAGAATGAAGACGCCAGATTTCGCCGGTTAGATAAACCTATCTGCTGAAACATGGAAAATCGCCGCAAGTTTTTTTGCCACCGGCTTGCTAATGGCGCGGAAGCCGCTTTCCCAATCCGACACCCGGGCCGGGCGGACAGGTTTCTTGTCACCAATCAAAACTCCCAACTCACTTTGCGAATACCCGTTCGCTTCCCGCAAATTCTTCAGCCATTTCCCAGGAGTCAGACGAGCCTCAATTTTCCGATAAAGCTCCGTCTTAGCAAACTCAATGCTCGTATCCGGATTCACAACGGAAGCCACCCTCACCACATTACCCGCCCCGGGCTTAATCCACTGGCCGTAACGGGACAGAATCTCCATAGTAATCCTTTTCGGCGTACCCTTCTTGAAATAGAAGGAACCCGGAGAATTATGGTTCAGAATGCTAGGGGCGGTTTGTGGGGTATTTTCCTGATGGGTGCGGCCCGATATAGTAGATCTCAATAACGATGCTTTTTTTGAAGTACTCCCAGCAGGCAACATATTGATGACCCTCACTTAAATGACAATGATACAGCTTTTGATTTTTCTTCCCCTTTAGGGGGCTGTAGTTCTTCCATTTACTCGGGCCCGTTGGGCCCGCCATGCGCAGAACTTCTTCGAGAATCACCAGTCTATCTTGAGCCGCCTCCGGCAAATTTTCAAGACTCTTTAGGGCAGAGCGCTTGATGGTGACGGTATATTCAACTGACATTAAATATACTCCATTTTGGAGAATAGAGCGAGTCAAAAATGGCCCGAAGCAGGCCAAACCGATATTTTCGACATTATATGTAGTCCCGGGAATTCTATGGGATAGTGCGTGGCTTCACAAATCAACCCCACTATGGCGAGGAGAAATGAAGCCGTTTGCTTTGGGTCTAGTTTTGGCTTTCGCTTACAAACGCTTGCGGACGGCTTGGGCGTGGTGGAGGAAGCCTTCGGCGTCGGCGAGGGCGGCGATAAGGGGGCCGTGTTTTTTGATGGCTTTTTGGGTGTATTGGATGAGGCTGGTGCGTTTGTAGAAATCGTAGGTGCCGAGGGGCGAGAAGAAGCGGGCGGAGCCGTTGGTGGGCAGGACGTGGTTGGGGCCGGCGAAGTAGTCGCCGACGGGTTCGGAGGACCAGGAGCCGATGAATATTGCGCCGGCGTTTTTGATGCGGGCGGATAGGGCTTCAGGTTTGGCGGTGAGGATTTCCAGGTGTTCGGGGGCGATGGCGTCCGCCAGGGCGCAGCCGAATTTCCAGTCCGGGACCAGGTAGATGCGGCCGAAGCGTGTCAGGCATTTTTCCAGGAGGTCGCGTTTGGGGGAGGCTTCCACCTGTTGGGCCACGCAGTCCGCGATCCAGGCGGCGGCCTTGGCGGAGGTGGTGATGCAGATGGCGGCTTCATATCCGGAGCCGTGTTCGGCTTGGGAGAGGAGGTCGGCGGCGACCCAGTCGGGATCGGCGGTTTCGTCGGCCAGGACCAGGATTTCGGAAGGTCCGGCAATCATGTCGATGTCGACTGTTCCGAAGACTTCCTTTTTGGCAAGCGTGGCGTAGACGTTGCCGGGTCCCACGATTTTGTCCACGCGCGGGACTTTTTGGGTGCCGTAGGCCAGCATGGCCACGGCCTGGGCGCCTCCGATGCGGTAGACTTCCGTGATGCCCAGTTCGCGCGCGGCGAAGGCGATGGCCGGGTGGAGGCCCTTGGCGGCGGGCGTGACCACGGCGATTTCCTTCACTCCGGCCACGCGGGCGGGGACTGCGTTCATGATCAGGGTGGAGGGATAGACTCCGGCGCCGCCGGGGACGTAGAGGCCCACGCGTTTGAGGGGGCGGATGATTTGTCCCAGGGTCTCGCCGTCCGGCCCCGTGAACTTCCAGGATTTCTCGGCCTGGCGTTCGTGGAAGCGGCGTACGTTGGCGATGGCGCCCTTGATGGCCTTTTTCACCTGAGGATCCAGACCCTTGGCTTTTTTGTCCATCTCCGCAGGGGAAACCGCCAGGTTACCCTTGAGGCCGTCGAAATTACGCGCATGCTTCAATGCCGCCGCGTGCCCTCCGCTTTTCACGTCCGCGAGGATGTCCTTGACGGCGCGGGTGACCTCCGGGGAGGGGCTGGGTTCGCGGGAGGTGATGCCGCGGACGTCGGGATGATTGAGGGACGAGACGCGGACGATGCGCATGGGCTGGGGGATCTTCATGGTATCCTGAAAGTTATAAATTCCCGGGCCCCGGTTTGATCGCCCTGAATCGCAATCGCGTGTAATCCGCCGTCCATTTGCCATCGGCATCGCACAGATCGGGTCTCAGGTCCTCCTGGACTTCCGCGAGAAAGGCGCCGCGCCCGGAGGACGGGATGCCTTTCATGAAATTCTCGGCGAAGGTTTCCAGCCAGGCCCGGACGTCGCCGGGAAGGGGCGTGGGCCGGGGAAAGACGAGGATGCTTTCCACCCTGAATCCGCGGGCGCGCAGTCTGGCTCCGTAATCTTCCGCGGTGGCGAAGTACCAGGGGTTCACCGCCTGGATGTCCTGCCCGCGCGCGGACAGGGCGCGGCCCAGGGCGGCGCGGATCCGGGCCACGCAATCCGCGCCTCCGCATTCGCCCACGAAGCGGCCGCCGGGCTTGAGGGCCCGCCATACGCCGTCGATGGCGGCATCCGGTTTGCGGATCCAATGCAGGGTGGCATTGCTGAATACGGCGTCGAACTCCTCCGCGAAGGTGAGGTTTTCCGCGTCGGCCACTTGCGCGTCCAGGCCGAGCTTCCGGGCGGCTTCGATTTGGGCCGCGCTGGCATCCACGCCCAGCACCTGGCAGCCCATAGCCGCCAGTTTCGCGGTAAGGGCGCCGTCGCCGCAGCCCAGGTCCAGAATGCGTTCGCCGGGCATGGGGGCCAAAAGGTCCACGACGGGCATTCCGAGTTCGGCTACGAAGGATGCGTTGGCGCGGTAGCGGTCCGGATCCCAGGTTTGCGGCATGGCGAATGCATCAACCGCTTTCGCGGCGGGGACCGTTCCGGAGCGGTCTTCGATTGGGTTGGAGTCTCCCATGGCCGCCTCAGCCTTGCAGCAATTTGTAGTTGATGCCGTCCAGCAAGGCGAGCCACGAAGCTTCGATAATGTTGGTGGAAACGCCCAGGGTGCCCCAGGGTTCCTGTTCCGGTTTGCTGCGGTCGTGGAAGCGGATCCATACGCGCACCTTGGCCCCCGTGCCCTTGTTATTGTCGAGCACGCGCACCTTGTAATCGATCACTTCGATGTTGGCCAAGGCCGGGAAGAACCGGCGCAGGGCCTTCCAGACGGCCGCGTTCATGGCGTCCACGGGGCCGTTGCCTTCGGCGGCGGTATGCTCCACCTCCTCCCCCACCTTGAGCTTGATGGTGAATTCGGAATAGACTTCCCCGTTTTCGCGGCGCTCTTCGATGGAGCGGAAGCCCAGGAAATCGAAGCGATCCTTCCACATCTCCAGCTTGCGGCGCGCCAGCAGTTGGAAGCTGGCGTCGGCGATTTCGAAGTGGTAGCCTTCGTCCTCCTTCTGTTTGACTTCCGCGAGGATGGCCGCCACCTGCGGGCTGCGCTTGTCCAGATCGGGATTGATGGCCTTGATCTTGTCCCACACCAGGCTGCTGCCGCTCTGGCTGGAGACGATGAAGTCGCGGGCGTTGCCCACCTGGGAGGGATCGATATGCTCGAAGCTGCGGGCGATTTTCATTACTCCGTCGATGTGGGCCCCGCCCTTGTGCGCGAAGGCGGCTTCGCCCACGTAGGGCTGGCGGATATCGTCGGCCAGATTGGCAATTTCGCTGACCGACAGGCTCAAGGCCCGCAGGCCCAGGAGCTGTTCGGCGGAAACCACCGGGATGCCCATCTTGAGCTGCAAGGCGGGGATGATGACGGTGAGGTTGGCGTTGCCGCAGCGTTCGCCGTACCCGTTGATGGTGCCTTGCACCTGCACGGCGCCGGCGCGCACGGAGGCCAGGGCGTTGACCACGCCGGTTCCGGTATCGTTGTGGGCGTGGATGCCGATGGGCCGGCCCAGATGGGCTTTCATTTTGGCCGTCAGTTCCTCGACCTTCCAGGGCAGTTGCCCGCCGTTGGTATCGCAAAGCACGATCACGTCCGCACCGCCGTCGCGGGCGGCTTCCAGGGCCTTGACCGCGTATTCGGGATTGGCCTGGTAGCCGTCGAAGAAATGCTCCGCGTCGTAGACCACCTCTTCCGCGTTCTGCTTCAGGTAGGCGACCGATTCCCGGATCATGCGCAGGTTCTCTTCCAGGGTGGTGCGCAACACTTCGGTGACATGGAGGTCCCAACTCTTGCCGAAGATGGTGATGACGGGGGCCTTGGTGTCCACCAGGTACTTCAGTACCATGTCGTCGGCGGGATTGCCCTTGGGCCGGCAGGTGCTGCCGAAGGCGGCGATCTTCGCATTGCGCCATTCCATGCGGCGGGCGCGCACGAAGAATTCGATGTCGAGCGGGTTGGTGGGATTGGGCCAGCCGCCTTCGATGTAGTCCACGCCGAACTGATCGAGCTTGCGCGCCACGGCGAGCTTGTCTTCCAGGGAAAAGGACAGGCCCTTGGCCTGGTTGCCGTCCCGCAGGGTGGTATCGTATATCTTGACCGTTTTCATCTTCGACCTTTCCCGGCTCAGTGCCGGTTCCGCTTCCGCCCTCCGCTTCCGGAGGGACCGCCTCCCAAAGAAGAGGGGCCGCCTCGCAAAAGGCGTAAAAAAAAAGCCCGCTCCTGGGAGCGGGCTTTGCCATTGGCTGTAGGGGGTTCCCTACGAAAGTCCGCTCGTATCGCTTCCCATAATTCGAATAATCAGGATTTCGCGCGAGTGGCTTGAGAGGCTCATGGATCCCAATGTAACTCCGGTACCCGGTAGCCTGTCAACCGGATATTGGAAAGGGGCCGGATTCCCGCCGTTCCCGAGGCGCGGGCGGCAAAAGGGGGCGTCCGAATGCTCTACCGGGGCTGTTTGAGGGCCTGGGCGGAGAAGGCGCGGCGGCGGGCGGCGATATGGGAAGACCATTCCCCGGCATCGAGGGGGAAAGGCCTGGGTTGGTATGCCGCCCGGTCCAGCGGGAGGTAACAGGAAGGATTCCCGGGGATGATGCCCGGTCTCCGCATGTCCATCACCCGGAAGGGGACCCGGAAAAATCCGATGCGCGCGGATCCTGCTTCCAGGATCTCGGCGCCTTCCGGAACGCCGCCCCGCTTGAAAGTCCGCCGCCAGGGCAATTGGGTTTCCACCACCACTTGCTCCCCCATCAGGTAACAGCCGAATCCCTTCCCCGGATCGTCCGGGGTATGCAGGGCATGATGGTCGTACAGCTTCCAGCCCAGGTAACCCCAAGGCGCGCTCGTCATCCGATCGACGCCCAGGTTTTCCGACCGTTCCAGGCGCTCGTAGGTCCGGAGGTAGAGTGATTCCTTTTCGGCCAGGACCTTGTACCCGTAACCCCAGGCGGCATTGGCGAGCAACAGCAGGCAGGTCAACCCCGGCGCCCACCTGGCCGGGCGCATGGGTTCCGGAGCGGCGAGGATTATAAACAGGATGGCGAGCGCCAGATCGATGAAGTAGAAATCGTACCAGAATCCCCTTTGGGCGCTGATGGCCACGTAGGCGATGAAGAGACATGCGGGACCGTTGAATCGGAATGCCTGCTTCCAATCCAAGGTCCAGAGCAGAAGCGGGACGCACAGGCCAAGGACCCATTGCAATCGATTGTGGGCATCCATGTCCAACAGCAAGGGCGTGCAGAATTCGACATAGGTGTGCGGCCGGAAGAATGGGCCGGAACCGGGAAGGAGCAGGGCCGCGAACAGGAGGGATGCCGCGAGCGGGGCCCAGGGTCGTTTCCGATTGGCGCGAAGATTCGCTCCGGGGCTCTTGCCGGAAAGCAGTCCGAAAAAGGAAAGCAGGGCCAGGCCGATGCAAATCCCGATGAAGCAGGTGCGGGCGATGAGCAGCGCCTTGCCGAAACCGATATGCGGATCGATGTCCCGGGTCTGGGAGGCGGTATGGTTCATGGAAAGGTGCAATGCCATACAGGCGGCCGCGAAGCCGGCCAGACCGGCCGCCAGGAACCGCTTGCCGGCCGGGGAGAGGCGCGCATCGAAGAAAAGATGATAGGCGGGCAGGGCCATCAGGGCAATGCTGTTCTGGCGGTTGGCGAAGGCGAGGAAGGCCGCGGGGAAAAACCAGGCCCAGCTCCCGCGGCGGTAGGCCAGCAGGGCCGCCAGGACAAAGGTCAGGGTGAAGACCGTGCCGGTATATTCCGAGCATTTGTACCAGTAGGCCGGAATGGTGGCCGCCGCCAGCGCGAGGATCGCCGCCTCCCTGGAGGCCAGCCGCCCGCGAAACAGCAGATAGAGCAGGAAGAAGTTCCCGCACGCGAACAAGGAGAGCAGCCCCCAGGTGGCTCCGGGGAAATCACCCGTGGCCGCGTAGGCGAGCGCCGAAAGCACGGACGTGGTCGCGCTATAAGGCGAGAGGAAATCATGCGTATACGGGCGGCCGCGGACGATGGTTTCCACCGCGTTATGGAGATATCCGAAATCGTCCAGGCGCGCCAGGCCGGGATGATAGAGCAAGGCGAAGTGGAGGATGGCGAAGACGAGAAAAGCCCCCGCCGGCCAGAGGGGGAAGGATCGGAATCTTTGCATCATCGCCATGGCCATGTCAGCGCTTCCGCAGGGAGTCCGCCAACTCCTGCCACTCTCGATCATTCAGAGGGTACCGGGGAGAATGGAAAGCCGACGGATCCAGGGTCATCAACCTTCCCTGGACCTGCGTGTCCGCTCCCGCTCCATGCAGGTCCACCACCCGATAGCGCAGGGTCGCGAAGCCGATGCGGTGGAAACCGCTCTCGATCATTTCCGCCCCGGGCGGCAGACCGGTCTTGAAAGAGCGGCGCCAGGGGAGTTCGGTTTCGACGACCACGCGATCCTTCCGCACGTAACCCAGGAAGTCCGCCAGCTCACCGTAACTCCGGCCTTCATGCGCGGTGAAGTATCCGAACAGCTTCCAGCCCAGGTACCCGAAGGTGGCCCCGGTCATCCTGTCTACCGATACGCGTCCTTGGCGGTCCAGGTTTTCCAGCACCGTCACGGCCAAGCGCTGCTTGTCGGATTGCACCTTGAGCAGATAGGCATAGGCGAGGTTCGCCGCCAGCAGGACCCCCAGGAAAACCAACCCGGGCCGGGACAGATCCATCCCCGCCGGCTCCCGCCGGTCCACGGGGTTCACCACGCGACCGGCACCCGGAGTCTGCAAAGCCAGGAGAAGGCCGAGCACGGCTATCTCCATGAAGTAGTAGTCCCACCAGATCCCCCGCAAGGAAGCGATCAGGATATAGCCGCCGATCAACGCCAGGTAGGGCGAAGGACGCAGCAGGCGGACGTCCAGGAACCAGAAAGACGCGAGCAACAACCATGGCAAGACGCGGTTGACTTGCGGCCAACCCAGGTATCCGAACATCGGCGTATCCACGCGGAGCAGGGACTCGTTCCACCAGGGCAGAAACGCCAGCAGAACCAGACTCGCGACCGCGGGGAAAATCCAGCGCCGCTTGTTGCGCCGTAACCCGGGGGCGTTGCCCGTCAGCAGGGAGAAGGCCGAAAGCCATGCGAGGGACATCAGGCAGCCCGCGACCAGGGCCTTGAAGCCGGCGATCGCCAGCGGAGCGAGCCCGGCATGGCGATATCCGACATGGGCGGATGCGTAGGTTCCGTTCATGGTGGCGATCAGCGCGGCGACGGCCGCCGCATACAGCAACGGCAGGATCACCTTCGGCATATTCGCGCCCGGGCCTGGCCGGCCGACCACGCCCATCCAAAGCGGCAGGATCAACAGACACACCTGGTTCTGGCGGTTGGCGAATGCCAGGAATGCCGCCGCGAAAAACCATCCCATGTGGCCGGTCTCGAAAAGCAGCAGGGAAACCAGGAACAGGTCCAGGGTGCAGATGCCCGCATGGAAGTCCCCTTCCTTGGCCAGGAGCACGGGGAAGGTGGCGACGGCCAGGGTCAGCAAGGCGGCATGCCGCGGCCGCAGGCGGGAGGCGAAAAGCCGGTAGAGCAGAGGATACAAGACGAGCGCGCAGAGGGCCTGCAAACCCCAGGTGGACAGGATGAAACGGCCGGTGAGCCGATAGAGCAAGGCGCAGGCGGAGGAAAAGACCGCTGCATACGGCTCCAGCCAATCATCGGTAAAGGGCCGGCCCGCCCGCAGGGTTCCCAGCACGCTGCGCAGATATCCGAAATCATCGCTGCGGACGATGCCGGGCTGGAATGCGAAGAGAAAATACCACGCGGCGAATGCGGCCCAACCGATCAGGGGCGCGGCCACGCGTCGTTTCATGGGGCGCGCTTTTCGGCCACCACCAGAGCCTGCTTTCCGAAAATCCGCCAGAGAAGCGGAACACCCAGGTAGATCCGGACCAGGAATCCCCATTGGGGAAACCGGCTCTTGGTGGTGTAAGGCAGGAATGCGGGGATGACCTTGACGGCGTGCAACCCGGCCATCAGGCAGGCTTCCACCACGGCTTTCTCGGTCAATGGGATCTGGTGATCGAAGAAATCCCAATACTCCCGGTAGGCGAAGCGGATGTTCGGCATCAGGACCACGAGGCGGCCGCCGGTGCGCAGGTAGCGATGGACGTCCCGCAACAGCTCCATCACCTGGGCTTTGTCCGCGAGGTGTTCCAGCACGTTGCTGAGAAACACGGCGTCGACGGATTCCGTATCCAGGAACGGCAGCGGCACCACCGGACTGTTGTACACCACCACGTCCGGACCGGCGCAGGCCACCGTATCCGGATTCATGTCCACGGCTATCTTGTTGGCGGCTTGGATGTTGTTGATGAACTCGCAGTACCCCGCGCCCAGATCCAGGACCGTACCCTGGGCCGGGAAGTAGCGCTGGAGATGCCCGCAGATGATTTTCCACAGAGCGTTCTTGGCGGCCTTTTCCGCACCGTCGAACCGGACCCGGTAGAGATCCTGGACTTCGTCGAGGGCTCCCATGCCTATTGCGATCCGCGGACGGTGGGGATGGCGAGAGCGGGATTTCCGAGGGCGGCCTTTTCGCGCGCGGCGGCGCCCTGGAACCGGCCCCGGAACGCCAGCAGATACCAGTGCAGGTAATGCGGCAGCCATTTGAAAAGCTTGAACTTGGATTCGCCCCCGGAGCGGTCGCGCCAGGTGGAAGGCACCTCGCCGATCCTGCATCCCAACAGATGGGCCTTGATGACTATTTCCATGCCGATCTCGAATCCGCCCTGGCTCTCGATGCGGATGCGATCGAACAGGCTGCGGCGATAGAGTTTGAAACTGTTGGTGGCGTCGTGGGTGGGAACGCCGGCGATCCGGTGCAAGGTGATGCCGGCTATCCGGGACAACAGGCTTTTGAACATGGGCCCGCCGATCTGATGGCCGCCGCGCATGTACCGGGAGCCGCATACCACGTCGCAGCCTTCGTCCGCCTTCTTGAGCATGGCCGCCACCGCCGTCATATCATCGGAGAGATCGCCCATGCACACCAGGCACCATTCCAGCCGGGCCGATTCGAAACCGGTGCGGATGGCGTTGAGGGCTCCGCGCCCATAACTGTTCTTGACCATGCGGATGTCCGTCCGGCCCGCGGCCTGCGGGCGCGCGTCCATGAAACGGCGCAGGGGCGGCAGGGTATCGTCCTCGTCGAAATCGTACACCACGGTGATGGAGTGGGGATGCGTGATGGAACCTTCGATTTCCTCCAGGGTGCGGACGATGTTCTCCCCTTCGTTGTAGACGGGGATGATGATTTCAATCGGTCCCGGTCCGCCCGGAACCCTCGGGTGGCCGCTCACCACTACATGCCGCCCAATTCGATTTGGCGCTCTATCCAGGGAATGATCTCGTCCAATGCGGTTTCCAGGGGAGTTACGGCTTCATATCCCAGGACCTCCCGGGCCTTGCGTACATCCGGGACCCGCATCTGCACATCGTGCGCGAATGGCGCATCGCTCTCGAAACTGAAGGGCTTGTCGCCTTTGATTTTCTTCCAGACCATTTTGGCCAGATCGAGAACGGTGGTGGACGCGGCGGTGGACAGGTTGAAATCCTGGTTCCGGGCCTTGTCGCTTTCCATGGCCAGGCGGATGCCCCGGGCCAAATCGCCGCCGTAAGTGTAATGGCGCACCTGGTCCCCGCTGCCGAGGATACGCAGGGGATCCTGGCCCTTCAGCACCTTCTGGACCAGATCCGGCACCACGTGGGTCATGGCCAGGGAAACGTTCCCGGACTTGACCTCGTGGCCGCCCAGGGCCCGTTTCTCCCCCGTGCCCACGCAGTTGAACGGCCGCAGGATGGTGAAGGGCAATTGGTATTGCTGCCATGCGCCCAGGGCGAAATACTCCGTGGCCAGTTTCTGGAATCCGTAGGTGGAGAACGGCGGCGGGCACTTCTTTTCATGGCCCTCCGGAGTGGGGAAAAGCGTGGCGTTCTCGAAAACCATGGAAGAGGAGATGACGGTGATCTTTTTCAGGCGGGCGTGCTTGTGCGCCCAGATGGCGCCGTCGAAGGATCCGGAAGTGATGCGCTCGTTCTCCGCCAGCAAATCGTAGGCGTAGGCGTGGAAATAGGATATCCCGCCGATCATGGCCGCTCCGGCCACGAAGTGATCGCAATCTTCCAGAAGCTTTTTCAGCAAGGGCACGTCCTTGGCGTCGCCTTGCACGAAGCTATAGCGGGGATGCCCATCGTAGCTTTTGTCCACGGAGCCGTACTTGGACCCGTTGTCCAGGCCCACCACGTCCCAGCCATGTTCGAGCAGATCCTGGATCAGGTATCCGGCGATGAACCCCTTGGCTCCCGTGACAAGGGCTTTCATATGATCGATCCCTGCGCCGGCGCGCTCGTCAGCAAGGTGGGAAAGGGCAGGAAGTCCCACACGTCCACCACGGGTTTGCCCTTGAAGTCCAGGTCCTTGTAGCGCGCATGCGGCGCCCCGATGAAAATCACGTCGCTGTCCGCTATCAACCGTTCCTCCGCCACGAATCCCTCTTCCCGGATGTAGGCGTCCGAGCACAGCACCGAGGCCGCTTCCATTTCCAGCACCTTGCGGAGCTTGTAGGAAAGCGAATCGCGCTTGTCGTCGCTATCGGCCTTGAATGCCATGCCCAGGATGCCCGCCCATTTTCCGCGCAGGTTCATGCGCTTCTTGGTCTGTTCCACCAGAAAGTTAGGCAATCCTTCGTTGATCAGCATCGCGCCGTGCCCCAAAAAGAATTTATTGTTGGTGAAAGCGGACAGTTGCATCGTGTCTTTGAACAGGCAGGGCCCGGAGGCGAATCCCGGCCTGGGAAAATCGGCCAGACGCGGATAGTTGTGGGTCATGGCCTCGTAAACGCGGTGGAAGTCCGCCCCGTAGTCCCCGGCTATCATATAGAACTGGTTGGCGATGGCGAACTGGATGTACCGGTAGGAGTTGGTGAACAGTTTGGTCAGCTCCGCTTCCAGGGGCGGCAGGGCGAGGACGTCCTTGGTCAGCAGCCGGAACAGATCCGATACCTGTTCGATGGCGTCGGGCGTGAAGCCGGAGACGATTTGCGGCAGGGTGTGCAGCTCTTCCACCGCCTTGCCCTGGGCGATGCGTTCCGGGCAGAAACAGACTTCCACCTTGGGGTTGAATTTCTTGAGGATGTTCCTGATGCGCTCCGTGGTGCCCGGATACAACGTGCTGCGCAGGATGACGACCTGTTCGCCGCGGAGATTCGGTCCCAGTTCGTCGCAAAGGCGGTTGAGGGTGCGCAGCTCCGGATTCAAATGGCCGTCCACGGGCGTGCCGATCACGACGATGACATAGCGGGATTTTCCCGCCACGGCCGGATCGGTGGTGGCGAACAGGGTCTTGTTGATCACGCGGGCGAGCATGGGCTCGGCGCCCTTGTCCAGGAAGGGCATCTTGCCGCTTTCTATCAAGGCGAAAGCGGACTGGTTGATGTCCTGGATGATTACCTTGCGGCCTTTGTCGGCCAAGGCTATGGAGAGAGGAAGGCCGACATGGCCCGCCCCGCCGATGACGCAGACGTCATATTCGAACGATTCCGGCATGGAAACAGCCTCCCTCCGGCGGCAATGCGCCTGGGCAAGAATAATCGAAAATCGCCCCCTTTAGGGGGCTTCCCCCAGATTATCGGTTACCGAACCGCAGGAAAACAAGGACATTGCCTTGCAGCGGCCGTCCGCGGGAATCCATAATGGACGGTGTCGCCCCCTCCCCCGTCCCGAGCGTCCCGACTCGCCTCCGTCATCGTTCCCGTCGCGGCATTCCTCTACTTTCTGCTACGCTATCGCTCCCCGGCCTATTGCGCCGCCGGCCTGGTGCTGCTGGGGGTTTTCTTCATCCTGTTCCGGGCCCGGGAGAAGTCCGCCCAACGGCCGTTCGGCATCCTGGCGCTGATAGTCCTGGGAACGGCCTTGCCCGGCCTGGGCATCTGGCAGTATCTGCAAATGCGGGATATCGGCGATCTGGATCACGCCACCTATGCCACCGCCCTTTGGAATTTCCGCCACGGCTTTTTGCATTACGATTTCCGGGAAACGAATATCCTGGGCGTCCACTCCCAATACACGGCTTTTTTCTGGATTCCCATCCAATACCTGTTCGGGGAAACGGGGCTCAAGGCGGGAAAAGGCCTGTGCCTGTTGGCCGCGGTATTCCTGGTCCTGCGCCGCTTCAAAGAGGATCGCGGCCCGGCCGCGTGGGCCGGGGCCGCCATCCTGCTCAGCCCTCCCATCGCCTCGCAATTCTTTTTCGGATTCCATCCCGAATTCATCGCCGCTCCCGTGCTGGTCCTGGCCTTGGAAGCCTACCGCGGGGAAAAGCTCGGCCGTTTCCTGGCCTGCACGGCCTTTCTGGCCTTCTCGAAAGAGGTATTCACCCTGGCGGTGGGAGGCCTGTTGCTGGTGGCCTTGATCGAACGGCGTCCCTGGAAATGGCTTGTCCTGCCCGGCGCCCTCTGCTGCCTGCAAATGGCCGTTTACTGGTTCGTAGTGCTGCCCCGCTTCGCCCCGGCGGGAAACGGCCTGGGCCACTACATGCCCGTCTCGGCGGCCCAGATCCTTTCCATGTGGATGCGCCCGCAAACCTTTTTCTACGCGTTCCACGTCTTCCTTCCCTTCCTCCCCCTGATGCTCGCCTTCCCCAAGCGGTATCTGCTGCTGCCGGTTCCATTGATGCTTTTCTACGCGGCCTTTCCCGATCCGCTTTTCACGGTGCTGTGGCCCAACTACGCTTTTCCCCTGGTGTTCCTGTGCACGGGCGGCCTCGTCCTTTGCAAGCAACTCCGGATTGTCGCCGGCCCCATCCGCGCTGGAGACAACGGGCTCCGCGGAGACCATGGGCCCCCGTCCGCGGAGGAACGGCCGTCAGAGGCCGGCGGTTCCGCGGGATCCGAAACGATTACCCTGGAGGGACGGATGCTGGCGGCCTGCGCGGTGGCTTCGCTCCTGTGCTACCCGTTGTGGCGGGAGATTTTTTCCGTCCCCGCGGGCAACCCTGCGAGGGCCCGCGAGGTGGATCGCATCCGCTCGCTCATTCCCGAAGGCGCGTCCCTGGTCGTGAACGCTCCCTTCACCGCGCGGCTTGCCGCCCGCAAGGAAGTTTCCATCTGGGGATGGAGAAGCAAGCCCTTGGATCATTTCGAGTATGCGATGGTGGACGCCGGGTTCAAGCCATACTGGCTGGTGGATGAAAAGGACCTGGCCCGCGGTCTGGACTCCCTGGCCGTTTCACCGGAATGGATCCGCGAATACGCCCAGGACGATTTGTTTCTTTTCCGGCACAAGCGTGCGGCCGGCCTCCCGTAACCGCCCTTCTCCGTCCGGCCTTGTGGCTGCCTATCGTCTGTTTCCTGTATTTCTTCCTTTGGTACCGTTCCCACGGCTATCTGCTGGGAGGGGCGGTGGTGTTGGGTCTCTTCTACTTCCTTTATTCGCGATGGGATCGGTTCCGGAAATGGCCGATAGGCGCGATCGCCTTGGGCCTGGCCGGCCTGGGATTGCCGGCCTTGGGTCTCTGGCAGTTTCTGCGGTTGAGCGACCCGGGCGACGTGGACCACGCCGTGTATGCCTGTGCGTTCTGGAATATGCTGCACGGAAGCACCCGCTATTCCATCGGGGATATGGACATTTTCGGAACGCATGCCAACTATACCTGCGTGTTCTGGCTTCCGGTGCATTGGCTGACCGGGGAGATCGGACTGAAAGCCGGGAAAGCCCTTTGCCTGCTGGCCGCCGCCCTGCTGCTGCTTCGGCGGTTCCGGGGTAACCGGCAGGTTGCGTCCTGGGGCGCGGTCGCCCTGCTGCTCAGCCCTCCCATCGCCTCGCAATTCTTTTTCGGCTTCCATCCGGAATTCCTGGCCGCCCCGGTTCTGATCCTGGCGATGGCCGCATACCGGGAAAACCGGTTGGGACATTTTCTGGCCTGCACGGCGGTGCTGGCATTCACCAAAGAGGTGTTCACCTTGGCCATCGCGGGCATGCTGCTGATCGCCCTGGTGGAAAGGCGGCCCTGGAAATGGGTGCTGCTGCCCGGGTTCCTGTGCTGCCTCCAGATGGCGGCATACTGGTTCGTGATCGTCCCCCACTTCGCTCCGGAGGGGAACCATCTGGTTTCCTACCTCCCCTTCTCCGCGGGCAACGCCTTGTCGGTCCTCCTGCGCGAACGCACCTTTTTCTTCGCCTTCCACATTTTCCTCCCGTTCCTGCCGCTCATCCTGGCGCTCCCAAAACGCTATCTGCTGGCGCCGCTGCCCCTGATGGCCTTTTACGCCGCCTTCCCCGATCCCAGTTTCCAGGAAATGTGGCGGCATTATCCTTTTCCCTTGGCCATCCTTTGCGTCGCCGGTCTGGTGCTGGAACGGGACCTCCGCATCTTGGACGGGCGTATCCTGCTGGCATGCGCGGTGATGTCCCTTCTGTGTTACCCTCTGTGGCGGACCGTGTCCCACATACCCGGCGGAAACCTGGCCGGCTATCGCGAGATGGGCCGGATCCGGGCGATGATACCCGGAAACGCATCCTTGCTCGTCGGCGGGCCCTTCACCGCCCATTTCGCGGCCCGCAAGGAGGTTTCCGATTGGGTCTATCGGGTCAAACCCATGGAGGAATTCGAATACGTTCTCCTGGACGGGAATTTCGCCCATCCATCCACCATTGAATCCGGCAGGCTTTCCGGGGATATCCGGACCCTCTCCGATTCGCCGGCCTGGACCCGGGAATACGCCAAGGACGGCGTGTATCTGTTCCGCAGGAACCCGGCCCCATAGAAGGCCGTCAAGGCCGCCAATGCCGTGAAAGCCGTCGCGGTGAAAATTCTGGTCCGCGCCCCCCTGGATACCCTATAATGGCGGGGTGGACTTGCAACCCGGTCATACCGTCATCGTGCCCATCTACAAGAGCCTGGAATGCCTTCCCAATCTCTACCGGAGGTTGACCGAATGCATGGCCGCCCTGGGCGGCGCCTATGAGATCATCCTGGTGGAAGACGGCGGGAACGACGGTTCCTGGGAGCATATCCAAAGCCTGGCGAAATCAGACGGACGGGTAAAGGCCATCAAGCTCAGCCGCAACTACGGCCAGCATAACGCCCTCCTGTGCGGGATCCGGGCCGCCTCCATGGAAACCATCATCACCATCGATGACGATCTCCAGAATCCCCCCGAGGAAATCCCCAAGCTCCTGGCCAAACTGCGCGACGGGTTCGACGTGGTATATGGAACGCCCGATCACGAGCGCCATGGATTTTTGCGGAACATCGCATCCGTGGTGACCAAGCTGGTCCTGCAAGGCGCCATGGGCGCTTCGACCGCCCGCAAGGTGAGCGCCTTCCGGGTTTTCCGCACCCGTCTGCGCGTCGCATTCGATCGCTTCCACAGCCCCTTCCTGTCCATCGACGTGCTCCTGACCTGGGGAACCTCCCGTTTCGCGGCGGTGTCCGTCCAACATGACGCGCGCGTGCTGGGCGCATCGCATTACACGGTCACCAAATTGTTGAACCACGCCATGAACATGGTCACGGGATTCAGCACCCTGCCCCTCCGTCTGGCGAGCTGGGTGGGGTTCGCATTCACCTTCCTGGGCATGCTGGTCCTGGTTTTCGTGGTGGGACGCTATCTGCTGCTGGGCGGCGGCGTGCCCGGCTTTCCGTTCCTGGCCTCCATCATCGCCATCTTTTCCGGCGCGCAGCTTTTCGCCTTGGGCGTGATGGGGGAATACCTGGCGCGCATGCATTCTCGATCCATGGCCAAGCCCGCCTACGTGATGGAAACGGCGGAAGGGCTGCCGGCCGCTTCCATCGCCTCCACCCAGCCTCTGTACGCGGTGGGGTAGCACGGCATGGAAACCACCGGCCCCGCGCCCATTCCTTTCAACAAGCCTTTCATCGCCGGGCGCGAGCTGTACCATATTTCCCAGGCCGTATTGAGCGGTCACCTGGCGGGCAACGGCATTTTCACCCGCAAATGCCAGGAGTTCCTGGAAACAACCTATGGGTGCGGCAAAGCCCTGATGACCAGTTCCTGCACGGGAGCCCTGGAAATGGCCGCCATCCTGTGCGATCTGGAACCGGGCGACGAAGTCATCCTGCCGTCCTACACCTTCGTCTCCACCGCCAATGCCTTCCACCTGCGCGGAGCGAAGCTGGTTTTCGCGGACATCACGCCCGACACGTTGAACCTCGATCCGACAGGCGTCGAAGAGCGCCTGGGGCCAGCCACCAAGGCCGTGTGCGTGGTGCACTATGCGGGAGTGGCCTGCGAGATGGACGCCTTTACGGCTCTGTGCGCCAAACGCGGACTTAGGCTGGTGGAAGATGCGGCCCACGCCATCGGCGCCACCTATAAGGGGAAAGCCCTGGGGAGCTTCGGCGCGTTGAGCGCGTTCAGCTTCCACGAGACCAAGAACTTCATCTCCGGGGAGGGCGGAGCCTTGGCCGTGAACGATCCCGCCCTGGTCGAGCGGGCGGAAATCATCTGGGAGAAGGGCACCAACCGGAGCCAGTTCTTCCGCGGCATCACGGACAAATACACCTGGGTGGACATCGGGTCCTCCTTTCTGCCTTCGGAACTGGTGACGGCGTTCCTATACGCCCAGTTCGAACAGGCCGATGAAATCACGCGCCGGCGGCTGGCCTGCTGGAAGCATTACCAGACGGGATTGGCGCCCCTGGAAAAGGCCGGCGACCTGCGCCTGCCGGTCATTCCCGCCTACTCCGGACACAACGCGCATATGTTCTACCTGCTGCTGGAAAACGGGGACGCGCGGGACGCGCTGATGGCGTTCCTGCGGCAGCGGAACATCATGGCCGTGTTCCACTACATCCCCCTGCACAGCTCCCCCATGGGACTGGCCATGGGCTACCGTGCGGGAATGTTTCCCGTGACGGAGTCCTGCAGCGCCAGGATCCTCCGGCTGCCCATGTTCTACGATTTGAAAACGGAAGAGCAGGACAGGGTGGTCGGCGCGATCCGGGAATTCTTCGGCAAGGCCTGAATCCCACTATCTGAAACCAACGGCCCGCAAGCCGGCCCGATTATTTTCCCAGCGGCCAGAAATGGTGGACATGTTCGCGTCCGACCAGGCGGTATCCGTTCTTTTCATACAGCGCGCACGCGGCCGGGTTGCTTTCCTGGGTCGCGACCTTGGCCGTAACGCAACCTTTTCCAACGAACCATTCCGCCGCGGCCTGGAGCAGGGAGGAACCCGCTCCCCGTCCCTGGTGACGCGAATCCACCGCCACCAGACCGATGTTTCCCGCGCCCTGCCGGGCCTGCACGGTGATGGTTCCCACGGTTTCGCCATCCGCTTCGGCCACCAGCACCTCGTCGGCCATTTCCCCGCTCAGGGACTTACGCATCCATTCCCGGTACAGGGCCCGGAACAAAGGCCGCGGAAAAGCCGGGTCCACGCGATAGCGGGAATATCGACCCGCTTCCTCGGCCAGGGAGAACAAAACCTCCTCGGACCGATCGTGGAAGGCCGCGACCGCATGGCGCTTGCGCGCCGGATCGGAAACCGGAGGCTCGGCGAGATAGGTCCGTCTCACGTCCGCCAGAAAACCCCCGCAGGCTTCGGCTGCCTGGTTGCTTGCGGCATCGGCGGGATCGACCGTCCAGTAGGCCAAGCGAATGTTCCGTTGCGTCAGCGCAGCCAGGATCTCCCGTAACGCCTGCGTGTCCAGGCCCTGGGAAAGGATGCGCGCGGTGGGGAATCCGAAGAAAGCGGAATCCCAGGGCAGCATGGCGAACGGTTCCGCGCTCATGCACGGCCCGCCAGGATGGCATGATCGTATGGGATACGCAAAGCGCCGTGCCAGACCGACACCGCGATTTCCGGAAAAGCCGCCCGCCCCAGCGCGGCGTAGGCCTCCGGAGACCGGACGTTGCGGCCCCGGTCCCGGGACGCCGCGAAGCGCGCCAGCACGGACTGATCGGGAACGAAGGCGGGATCGAACGTCACCATCCTGCCCCCGGGCTTCAAGGCCTTGCGCGCGCCCAGGAAAACCTGCCGGGCCTCTTCATCATCCAGATGGTGGAGCACGCCGAAAGCCATGGCGATGTCGAAGCCGCCGGATGCGGGCCCGTCCGCGGCGGAAGCTTCGAAAACCCCCGCCCTTTCGCACGTGAACCGGCCCCGGTCCCCGTACCTGCGGCGCGCGGCTTCTATATAGGCCGGGCTCATGTCGAAGCCCGTGTATTCGATGTCGGAGGGAAGGAGTTTGAGCAATTCCGCCGTGCCGCATCCGATGTCGAGGATGCGCGCTCCGGCGAAGGGTTTGAGACATTCGCGGATCCAGCGCAGCCTGGCCCGCCGGGCGCCCACCAGATCCTGGAAGAAATCGTAGACCGCCGGCGATGCCAGCAGCCGTCGGATTCCCGTGTCAATCTGGCTCATCGCCTCCCCTGGTTATCAGGGATTATACCGCCGTCAGCCACCCATGTCGATCCGGGATTTCCCCGTATTGGACGGCCTGGATCGCCTGGTACAGCCGGGTCAGGGTCTCGCCGGCCCGATCGGGTTTTCCGAAGGTGAACTTCCGTTCCCGGTACTGGATCGAGTAAACGGGCGTGATCACGGCGGCGGTGCCGCATGCGCCCACTTCCCGGAATTGATCCAGGCCGTCCAGGGCGATGGCGCTCCGGGACACCTTGAGCCCCATATCCTGGGCCAGCACCTGCAGACTTTCATTGGTGATGCTCTGGAGGATGGATCCGGATTCCGGCGTCTTGTAATAGCCGTCGGCGGTGATGCCGATGAAGTTCGAGGTCCCGAATTCGTCCACGTATTTGTTTTCCTTGGGATCGGAAAAGAGCACGATGGGGTATCCCATTTTCTTGGCCACCACGCCGGGCTTGAGGCTGGCTGCATAGTTGCCCGCCATCTTGGCGCGGCCGGTGCCCTTGGGGGCGGCCCGATCATAGTCTTCCAGGACGATGGCCTCCACCGGGGAGAAACCGTCCTTGTAATAAGGGCCGACGGGCGTGACCAGAACGATGAAGGAGTACGTCGTGGAGGCGCGGATGCCCACGGTGGGCTCGGTGCCGATCAATAGGGGCCTCAGGTACAGGCTGGCGCCGGTGCCGTAGGGCGGGACGAAGTCCCGGTTGAGTTCGGTGGCCATGCGGCAGGCTTCCACGAACATTTCCACCGAGGGCGCTTCCATGCAGATGCGATCCGCGGATAGGCGCATGCGGTCCGCATTGCGATCGGGACGGAAAAGGACGCGCTTGCCCTCCTTGGTGGCGAAGGCCTTGAGACCCTCGAAGCAAGCCTGACCATAATGGAGGCAATTGGCCGCCACGTGCATGGAAATGTAGGGTTCCTTTTTGGCCTGCAGGGGACCCCATTTGCCGTCGGCGAAATCGGCCTGCACATGGCCGTTGGTGGGCAGAAATGAGAATCCGAGATTTTTCCAGTCTAAGCTGTTCGATGGCATGGGAGCGCTCCTGATTGCTGTTAAGATAATAATTCACCCGAGCCGATATCGCCTTGGCCGCATGGACATTGGGCCGCAAGCGGGCCGCGGAGGCGCGCGCCGGAACGGTCCGGAGGCGCCCGCATGGGCCGGAAGGATTTGCCAGGGAGGACCGATACTGCCTATACTATTGGGTATGACACCTGCATTTTTATCCGCCGTCATCGCCCGGGCAACCGGATTTGCGGCCGGATGGGCCGCTTTTACCGCGGTGCTTGCGCTGGCCTCGCGCCCGATGCGGCTGGGACCCGGCTTTTCCAATCTTCTCCCCTATGCCATCGCGGCAATCCTGCTGACCGGAGCCGGCCACCTGGCGCGGTTGTGGCTCAACCAGGCTGCCGCCCCCCCGGCGCCCGCGAAGGACGGCCTGCGGCGCGGGATGGGGCGAGCCTGGCTGCGGGGACTGCAGGCTTTTTTCCACGGCACCGCCGCCTGCAACAACTTCATCTTCCTGTCCGTGGCGTATTTCGCCGGTATCGGCATCACTTCCCTTTTCGCGGGCCGCAAGGAAAAGAAATTCCCGGCGCCCGGCTCCACTCCCCCGGCGGGTTACTGGCAGGATCTGAACCTGGGCAAGCGGGAGGCGGATGCCTATTACCGTCCCTTCTGATCAACCGGCGTCCGTTCGACCGCGCATTCCGGTCCGGGCCTGACTCCATGTACATCCTGGGAATCAGCTGCCATTACCACGACTCCGCCGCCACCCTGCTCAAGGACGGCCTGGTGGTGGCCGCGGCGGAAGAAGAACGCTTCTCGCGCCGCAAGCATGACGCCGGTTTTCCCTTGGCCGCCATCCGCTGGTGCCTGGAAAGCCAGGGCATCGGGATCGATCAGATCGACCATATCGCCTTCTACGAAAAACCCTTCCTGAAGTTCGAGCGCATCCTGCGCCAGCATCTGGACAACTTTCCCCGCAGCTTCAAGACCTTCCACATGGCCATGCCCAAATGGCTGACCGAGAAAATCCGCATCCGCTCGGTGCTGAAGAAACAGCTCGGTTACCGCGGGGACGTCCTCTACGTGGATCATCACCTGTCCCATGCGGCCGGAGCCTTTCTTCCGAGTCCTTTCGAGGAAGCCGCCATCGTGACCGTGGACGGCGTGGGAGAGTGGACCACCACGGCCTACGGCATGGGCCGGGGATCTTCCGTGGAACTATTGCGCGACATCCGCTTTCCCCATTCCCTGGGACTGCTCTATTCCGCCATCACCGCCTATCTCGGTTTTTCCGTGAACAATTCCGAATACAAGGTGATGGGACTTAGCCCTTACGGCCGCATGGACCGGTCGGCCGGGCGCGGGTCCGCCGGAGACAAAGCCGCCAACCCCATGTACTCCAAGCTCAGGCAGGTGATCGATATCCATGAGGACGGCAGCTACCGGCTGGACATGGATTACTTCCTGTTCCAGCATTCGGATCGCATGCCCGCCGAGCGCCTGTGCCGCCTGCTGGGAGGACCGGTGCGCCGACCCGAGGAGGAATTGCTCCCGCGCCACAAGGACGTGGCCGCCGCCGTGCAGATGATCACCGAGGACGTGGTGCTGGCCATCCTCCGGCATGCGCACCACGTCACCGGATGCCCGAACGTGGTGCTTTCCGGCGGGGTGGCCCTCAACAGCGTCTGCAACGGGCGCATCCTGGCCGAAACGGAATTCAAGAACATCTGGATCCAGCCCAACGCCGGGGACGCCGGCAACAGCATGGGAGCGGCCCTGTTCGCCCATTGCGCCGTATTGGGCCGGCCGCGCTCCTATCGTCTCGACCACGCCTACCTGGGACCGGAATTCAGCGGCGCGGAAATCGGGAAATTCCTTTCCGACAAAGGCATCCGCCATTCGCGTTTCGCGTCCCGGGAAGCCCTGGTCTCCGAAGCCGCGCGCCTGTTGCATGCGGGCCAAGTGGTCGGGTGGTTCCAGGGCCGCATGGAATGGGGCCCCCGGGCCCTGGGCGCGCGCAGCATCCTGGCCGATCCCGGCCGTCCGGACATGCAGGCCATTCTCAACGAGAAGGTCAAGCACCGGGAGGCTTTCCGGCCTTTCGCCCCCGCCGTATGCGCCGAAGACGCGGATGAGTACTTCCAATGCGACTCTCCCCTGCCCCTGCCGGCGGATTTCATGCTCATGGTCTACCCCATCCGGGAAAAATGGCGCGCGCGCCTGCCCGCCGTGACCCACGTGGACGGAACCGGCCGCCTGCAGACCGTGCGGCGCGCGGCGAATCCGCTATATTATGATTTGATCAAGGAATTCGGAACGCTCTCGGGGATCCCCATGCTGGTGAACACGTCCTTCAACATCCGCGGCGAGCCCATCGTGTGCACGCCCGGGGACGCGTATCGCTGCATGATGGGAACCGGGATCGATTGCCTCTTCATCGGGGACTTCCTGGTCCGCCGGGAAGATAATTCCAAGGACATCTGGGACAGCGAGTCCGTGGCTACGGACTGACGGGAGATCCATGGGTAAGAACCGCAGCTTCGCCGGAGACGTCTGGCAATTCCTCAAGGTGAGCAAAGCCTGGTGGCTGACGCCCATCGTGGTCATCCTGCTGTTGATGGCCCTGCTGATCATCGCGGGTCAATCGGCGGTCATCGCGCCCTTTATCTACGCGTTGTTCTGACGCCGGCTGTTTTTGTTCGACGCCTCCCGCCGGGAGACGGGCGTCCCTTGCCCCGGGGCCGGGACGTTACGCGCATGCCGCGCGGTCGAAAAATTCCCCCGCCAGCCTGAGTTCCGCCATTTCCGCTTCCTGGGAAGGGGCCACCTGCGATACCGCGGCTCCGGAGGTTTCCCCGCCGCCGCGGGAAGCGGCTTCCGCCGGCAGGGCCGGATGGACCATGAGTTCGAAGGTACGATGGGGTTGCAGCAGCACCTGCTCCAGGGCGGCGTGGTTCGCCCGCAAGGTGAAGGATGTGCTGGAGAAGAACCCCATGAATCCGGGGCTCTCCGCGTCCGCCCGCAGGCGCGCCAGGACCTGCATGCCCAGCCCGAAGGGAAACCGGTAGGTTACGCTTCGCCGCACCGATTCATACGGCACGCGCAGGCGCGGGATGCGGAATGCGTGTTGCAATGAACGGGCCACCGGCCACAGGCCGGGAAGGATGTGCAGGTGCTGGTGGCTGTCCAGGTGGGCGATGCGCCTGGCCTTGCCCAGGTGGCCGGCCAGGATTTCGATTTGGGATTTCCAACGGTCATGGATTTGATAGGACGGCATGCGGCCCGTCAGATAGCGCGTCAGGAAGTCCCGGAAATGCCCGGGATGTTCCTTGAGGGTTCCGTCGACCAAGGCGAGATGCGCTCCCACGCGGACGCCCGGGTGCCGGGAAAGGATGGACTGGAGCAGTTCCTTATGGAATGCGTCCCGGAACGGGAAGACGGAGAAGGAATTGATCAGCTTCTCGTCCAGGCATTGGGAGATGGCGCCGGAAACGCGTTCATCCAGCCCGAAATCGTCCGCGTTGATGATGAGGTTGGAGGGGATCATGCTTTTTCCAGGCACGCCTCTACGCCCGTGCAGGCCAGTTCGTCCAGGAAGGGGAGGTTGGGAAAGCCTATCTCCGGAAGCCCGAACTTGATGCGGTAATCCGGCCGGGACAGGTAACGCGCGAAGGACCCAAGGCGCAGGCCGGCCGCCGGAAGCATCCTGCGGAAACGCCTCAGGGTCAGGCGCGTGCGCAGCACGCTTTCCATGTCGTCGGCCAGGCCTTGGCCGGATTTGTAGCTGTTCCCGCGCAGGCGCAAGGCCGCCCGGAACCAGGACTCGGGCAGGGCCTGCAACCAGGGGACGTTCGCGAAGAATCCGGATCCATTGTGCTGGTGGCCGCCGAAGGGCGAATAGAAAGGCGCGAAACTTACGAAGAGAAGCCCGCGCGGATTGAGAAGCGCGGCGGCCTTTTTCAGGGCGCCCTCCGCGTCAGGCATGTGTTCCAGCACGTCCCGCATCAGAATCAAATCGTAACCTCCGGATTCCGTTTCCGCCCGTTCCAGGCCGAAAAAATCCCGGACTTCCAATCGCACGCCCGCGGGACACTTTTTCCCGCCCTCCCGGATCATGTCCGGATCCAAATCGATGCCCAGCGCGTCCCGTAACCGGAAGGTTTCGGCCAATGCCGCCAGCACGCCCCCGTAGCCGCAGCCCACGTCCAATACCGATCGGCCGGCGGGATCGAATCCGCGTTTCCGCAGCAAGGGAACCAGGCCCTGGAGGCAAAGGGCCTTTTCATACGCATGGAAGTCCTTGACCATGGCTTAGCGGCCCCCGTTCACCGATGGAACCGGAGGAGGGTGGAAGGATTGAACGTTCCCAGGCTTTCGGTTTCCCCCTGGAAGCCCAGGGAACGCGCATGCTCCAGATAGTCGGAAAGGGGGCGTGCGCCGTTGAGGGCCCCAGAGCTGGCGGTTCGGCGCAGCACCCGGACCATGATCCATTCCTCCGCCACGGCCCGGAAGCCGGAGAATCCCCGCGCCTCATCCATGGTCTTGATCACCAAGGCGCTGCCCGCACCGGGAGCCAGACGGGAGAAGGCCCACTCCATCATTTTTTTCTGCATGTCCCAAGGCATAAGATAGAGAACATCCAGGAACACGATGTTTCCGAACCGCTCCGGCAATCCCGAAAGCATGCGGGCATCGCCCAGGTGGAATTGCGGGCGTGTGCCGGAAGAGTCGGAAGAGTCCGCGGGGACAACCGTCCCGGTCCGAACAAGGGAGCCGGCGGCAATCGCGATTTTCCGCCCGTCTATATCCGAACCGAAATACCGGAGTCCGGTTTTTTCGGAGGCAAGATACCAGGCCAGATGGCCGAACCCGCAGCCCACATCCAGAAGGGACCCGGTTCCGGTGAGATGCGGAAGCAATCGGTCGTAAGGGCATAGCCGCAGGCGTCCCCGCATGTGCCAGCGCTGGAACGCGCCGGCATGGGGATACATTTCCAGGATCCGGTCCATTACGGGATTATCCAACATGCATCCTCATCCGCCGGACCGGCTTCGTCGCTCCCATTTTATTACTGTCCGACGGGCTCTTTCCACCTTTTCGGCCCTTTGCGGACGGGTAAATCCGTGCGGATTCCGGGGGCGCAGTGGTATACTGGGAACCTGTGAACGACCGCATTACCGTGATCATACTCAATTGGAACGGGAAAAAATTCCTGGCCGGGTGCCTGGATTCCGTGCGCGGGCAATCCTACCCCGCGTTGGACATCACCGTGGTCGACAACGCCTCCACGGACGGATCCGTGGAGTTCCTGCGGGAGGCCTATCCGGACGTCCGCATCGTCCTGAGCGAAAAGAACCTGGGGTTCGCGGGAGGCAACAATCTGGGGATCCGCGCTTGCCGGACGCCTTACCTCGTCATTCTCAACAACGATACCGATCTGTTCCCGGAATGCATCGCGGAGCTGAAGCGCGTCATGGACAAGGATCCCCGCACGGGCGCCTGCGCTTCCCGCATAATGCTGAAGTTCGAGGAAAACCGCCTGGATGCGGCCGGAATCGTGGTCTGCCCGGACGGATTGGCCCTGGGGCGCGGACGCATGGAGCCTCCGGAAAACTACCCAAGGGAAGAGGAAGTCTTCTTCGCCAGCGATTGCTGCACCCTGTACCGCAAATCCATGCTCGATGAAATCGGATCCTATGACGAGGATTTCTTCGCCTATGCCGATGAAACCGACCTGGGTTGGCGCGCGCGGGCGCGGGGCTGGAAATGCGTCTACGCGCCCACGGCCGTCGTCAACCATCACCACTCGGGAACCGGCGGCAGCCATAGCCCTTTCAAGGCCTACCTGGTGGAACGGAACCGCATCTGCGTCGTGGTGAAGAATTTCCCTTTGTCCCTGATCCTTGCGGGCCTGGGATATACCGTCCGCCGCTATTTCTGGCAGGCTTTCGGGGCGCTGTCCGGAACCGGCCGGGCCGGGAAATTCACGGGAGACCATTCCAGCCTGCAATTGGCCGGGGTGCTCGTGAAAGCCTATTGGGGCGCGGTGGTCCTGTTGCCCAAGATGCTCGCCAAGCGGCGCGGCATCCGCAAGACCTGCATCATCCCCACGCGGGAATATTTCCGCCTGCTGGGAGCGTACGGCATTTCGGCCAAAGACGTGGCGCTCAAGGATTGAATCGTTTTCGAAGCCGGCTTGAGGAGGTAGCATGGATATGAACCGGAAAATGCCCGTCAAGGAAGGCATGACGCAGTTCCTGAAGATGGGCAACTATGAAGTGCAAAGGTATTCCGCCGTGGCCGGTTTTTTCACGGAGGTCAAAGGGCGGCTCCTGGACGTGGGCTGCTGCGAAGGGAGCCTGAAGAAATACCTGCATCCCGGCCTCGAGTACCACGGTGCGGACGGAATCGACAATGATTTCCCCAACTTCGCGAAAGTCGATCTGAACGAAGCCACCCTGCCCTACCCGGACGGGTTCTTCGACGCGGTCAATTGCTGCGCCACCCTGGAGCATCTGTTCTATCCCCTGGAAATGCTGAGGGAGATGAAGAGAGTCCTCAAGGACGACGGCCGGGCGCTGATCTCGGTGCCGAACGACGGAGGATTGAATTCCTATATCTCCGTCTTCCAGAAGATCGATTCCTACGATGACAGCGTCTATGGCCACCACTGGCGCTTCAGCATCGATACGGCCAGGGAGTTCTTCTCCAAGGAATTCGAGATCCTCTCGGAGAAGGCCGAGTACGGCCCGCTCTACCGCAAGTACCTCGGCTGGTTGAAATTGGACAGGTGGAGCACCGAGTGGATGCTCTACGGCAAGAAGAAACCCGCGGCTTCCTGAATCATTTCTTCCGGCAACGGATCAGGATCATATTCACCGCTTCCCCGCTCTCGCCCATTTCCTCGATTTCGAAACCTTCCCTGGGCAGGATGGCCGCATAGTCGTGGATGTAGGTGTAATCGTTCAGCTTCAGGGAATCCCCTTTCCGCAATCCGGGCCAATAGGTTTCCTCCGCGAACAGGAACGAGGATGAGGAGACCCGGCGGATCTCCGCCAAGGCCGACGCAAGGGATTCGGGCCGCACGTGCATCAGCACTCCGTGGGTGAAAACCAGCCCGAATCCGCCGTCCGGAAAAGGCAACGCCTGGATGTCCCCGCAGGCCAGATGGCATCCGGCAGGCAATTCCCTCCGTGCCTGGCGTAACATCTTGGAGCTGATGTCCAATCCCCATAGCGTTCCGCCCGGCCCCAGGTTGCGCGCCAGGTAGTCGAGGTTGCGCCCGAATCCGCACCCCACCTCAAGGATCGGCGCGCCGGCATGGGCCCGGAGCCGTTCCAACAGCCATCTTTGGCCCGCGTAGATCTCCCGCTGGAATCCCAGGCGGGGGAAGCGATCGCCCCAACCTTCCCAGAACCGCCGCGGGACATAACCGCCCCGGAGGTGTTTCCACGTACGGTTGCGGACTTTGCTGATCCAAGGAAGGAGGCCCATCCGATGGATCAGGGTCTTGGCGAAACTCAAAAGCCTCCATTCAGGGCCCGCCGGGGCCCGATTATCGCCGGGATACGTCCATTGTCGGAATATTACTCCCCGCCTGCAACCCAAAGCGGTCGGGGTTGCCACGGGGGCTT
Source organism: Fibrobacterota bacterium (assembly GCA_028287505.1). GTDB lineage: Bacteria > Fibrobacterota > Fibrobacteria > UBA11236 > UBA11236 > Chersky-265. Next base: position 29,926 of record JAQBPN010000068.1, read on the forward strand.
TCGCCTTTTGCCCCCGTTCCGGCCCATATGGTATAATGGCCGGGAAGCGGGGCGCGTTGCGTCCCGGGCATCAGGTGCGCCTTTGGGAAGAATCGCCGTCATCATCCCCGCCAAGAACGAGGCGGAAAACATCTCCGGGGTCCTCTCGGGCATACGCGCGCATTTGCCCGAGGCGGATATCATCGTCGTGGACGACAACTCCGACGATGCGACCGCGGAAACGGTCCTGCTCTGCGAAAGCGCCACTCTGCTGCATTGCCCCGTATCCGTGGGGATAGGCGGAGCCGTGCAACTGGGCGTCCGGTATGCGTTGGAGCGAGGATATCCGCTTTTCATCCGCATGGACGGAGACGGCCAGCACCCGCCGCAAGCGGCGCGGGAACTCGTCCGCAACCATTTGCCGGGCCTGCTGGTGCAGGGCTCGCGGGATCCCCATCAATTCTCCACCACCAGCAACTCGGCCCGGAAAATCGGCTCTCTGTACTTCCGATCCCTTTTCCGCCTGTTCACCGGGAGCCAGGTTACCGATCCCACTTCCGGATTCATGTGCTTCGACAGGGAGATGGCCGAAATGTTCGCGCGCTTCTATCCCATGGACTTCCCCGAAATCGAATCCCTGGTCCTGCTCGCGCGCTCCGGACACAAGATCGTTCCGGTCACTGTGTCCATGACCCCGCGGATTTCCGGCGTCTCCAGCATCGGCTGGTTCCGCGCCGGCGTCTATATGTTCTCCGTCTCGATCGCATTCTTCAGTTCCTTCGTCCGGAAGAATCCTTATGGAGCCGCCCATGCTGCCTGATTCGGTAATGTTCTCCGCGCGCCTGATTTTCGGCCTCTGCTCCCTGGCCCTGGTGGGCGTGATCCTCGTGATGATCCGCCGGAATGCGATCCGGGAGAAGTATGCTCTGCTCTGGCTCCCCTTGGGGGGGGGATTCCTCATCATGAGCTTCTTCCCCGATCTGCTCCTCGACTTCTCCGCCCGCGTCCATCTGCACTACATGACCGTGGTAGTCCTGGGAATCATCATCGTTTTCACCAACATCCTCCTGTATTTCACCGTCCGCATGTCCCAGATGCGGGAAGACATCAAAAAGCTGGCGCAGGAGATCGCGATTTCCCGTCCTCAAGGCGGAGCATCGGGCGGCGCCTCCGCGGCCGGGCAGACCGCTGCGAAAACGGATTCCGGAGCCGGATGGGTCCCGGGAACCGCGCGGACCGTTGCCGGAAACCGGACGGGAAGCCGGACCTGAGCTACGGCTGCTAAGGCCGCTCCGGCCAATGCTCGACCCGCATCAGCCGCCAGCTTCCCACGGTCTTCACGGGCGGCCCGAACACCACTCCCTGCTCCTTCCAATACTCGCAGTAATAATCGTTACGCGGCCCGCAAATCGCCCAAGCCTCCTTGCCCCGGGCAATGGGCGCGACATAGGAAAGCGGATGCCTCCCGATCAAATGGAAGCTGGGGCATCCCGTCTTGAGATAGGTGTAGTAGGCATCGGGGGAAAGACATAGGTCCGGTCGGCCCGGGCCTGCGGGAATGGCATCATGCAGGGCCGTGAAATCCCCGGGATAGTCGATGAATTCGGTTTCGAAATCATGGCGGTAGGAACCCGCCGCCTGGGTGGCCAACAAGAGGGCGCATACGGACACGGGCAGGTGTTTGCGCCATGCGGGAGCGGCCTTCCCGGATTCGACCTTTCCGGCCGCGGCCAGGAACGGCTCCAGGAAGAACAACACCTGGAAGGGAAAGAAGGGCATCAGGTATCGGAAGCTGTCATGGGCGTGGAAGATCAGGAAGGTGGGGACGGCGCTAAGCAGCACGGCGATAACCCAAGGCCGGAGCTCTTTGCGCCGCTTCCAGGCCAGCAGGAATCCCCAGGCCGTGATCAGAAAGATGGCGATGCAGACCGCGCGCTTCATCTTGCCCATCTGGAATGCTTCATACCCATAGGGGAAAAGGATGTGCGCATCGGTGGAGCCGATCAGCGCCCACAGGTTGTCGCCCAGGTTCCGGGCCAAAGCGAGGACGCCGGCTTTGGCGTCGATCAGGATGGGATACATACCCGTGAACATCCCGTCGCTGTATTGGGTCACGCGGACGCCCAGGGCGGACAAGCGCTCCAGCCCCACCCAGCCGGCCGCCGCGGCCGCGCTCACGGTAGCCACCGCCCATCGCTTGCGCCTTCCCGAGAGGATGACGAAGACGGCCAGGAAAAACCAGCCGATCACCCGCGTGCGCGCGATCATGACCCAGAGGGCCGCGCCCGTCCAGGCTTCCCAACCCGCGCGTCCACCCGCGTTCTTGCGCGCTGCGTCCCTTTGCCCCAGCCACAGCGCGGCGTAGAGCATGGGACAGAACACGCATTCGGTCATGACGGAATTGCCCTGGACGATGAAGGTATACGCGGAGCCGAAGGCGAGCGAAACCAGGAGCGCGGGAAGGCCGGGAAGGAGATACCGCAGCCACAGGAACGCGAAAGCGGGAGCCGTCGCCATCAGCATGGCCACCAACACTTTCAGCAAGCCCAGGTGAGGGTGGAGAAAGCGCCAGTATCCGCTCAGGATCAAAGGGAAAAAGGAAGGGCCGAGCAAGGTTCCCGCTCCCGGATCGGGGGATGAAAAATCATGATAGGCCCGTCCCGCCGCGATGCCCTTGGCCGCGACCAGGTAATAGCAACTGTCATTGCCCGGAGGGTAACCTTCGAACCGGCGGGAAAGGATCCATGCCAGGGACCAGGCGAAGATGAAAGCCAGGGTGGCCAAGCCGATCCAGGAAGACCGCCCCCCCTTCCCATCCATCCGCGTTACCTTGATCACGACGCGCTCCGCGCCGCAACCGCGTCCCGGGACGCCAAATAACCCGCGGCCTTGATGCCTTTGAACACATTCGCCGCCGCCACCAGGGCCGCGATCGCGAACAACAACCGCACCGCATCGGCTCCGGGGAAAAGGCCGTAGACCGCGACGATGCCGAGCGCGCGGACGGTTTCCGCTCCCACTATCAGACGCCTGGGAAGCAGGCTGATGAAAAAGACGTCCAGCACCGCGCGGGGCGCGTCCAGGGCGAACACCAAGGCCAGGGGCAGCAGATAAGCGCGGGCATCGGCCAAATCCGCTCCGAAGAAGGTTTCGATCCCGAACCAACCCAACAGGCACGCTCCGGCGCCGGATACGGCTATGATCAAGGCCAAATCCCTCCCGGCCCTGCGCAGAAAATTTCCGGTCCCGGATCCGTCCCGGTGTTCCTGGAAATGGCTCAGCAGAGCCGTCTGGTAGGGAACCAGCAGGACGGCGAAAGGGGACATGAAAATCAGGGCCACGCTGATCCGCGCGGTCTCCGCCGACGAATGGAAGATGCCCGTGAGGAACACGATGAGCCTGGGCAGCAGCATGGTGGCCGTGGCCGGAATGAGAAAGGACATCGCGCCCAGGTTGTCCGCCGACCAGCGGATTTTTTCGCTGAAAGGATTCCGGAAGACCCTGACCCAGCGCAGGTACAGGATGGCGTTCCCGGCCAGCCCCGCCACGTAGATGAGCGCCCATCCCATCGCGAGATTGGGAACGGTCATGCAATCCAGCTTCAGCAGGACCAAAGTCATCAGCAGCCGCGCGGATTCCTGGATCAGGTTGGCATGGAAGACCATGCGCGTTTTCCCGTATCCGATGAAGACCGATTGGATGGAGGCGGAGAGGCAGGCCGGCAGCATGATGGCGGAAACCCAGGGATACAAGCCATGCAGATCGACGCGGAAACCGCGATACCCGCCGGACCAATAGACCGCCAGGTTGCCGGCGGCGAAGAGGCCGGCGATGATGCCCGCCCAGCAGAGCATGGCATGCGGCGGCGGCTCGCCCGCCAGGGCCCGGCGTTTGGAAAAGGCCGGCAGGAACGCGGAAATGCCGGCGGTCCCGACCAAGGCATAGATGGAGACCACGCCATTGAAGAAGGAAACCATCCCGAACTGATCCACCGCGAGGTTCTTGGCCAGGAGGATTTGCAGGATGAAGGCGAAGACGTTCTGGACAATCGATCCCAGGCCGAGGTAGGAGAGGTCCCGGAGGAAACCGCTCATTCCAGGCACGCCGACCGGATGGCATTCTGCAGGCGCAGCAACTCCTCGGCTCCCGAGCTGTATTGCATGCCTTTGCCCAGGCCTTCCAGCACGGTCCGGATGGCCGGCTCGATTTCCTCCACTCCCATCAGGGTGATGCGCATGGCTTCGTCGATTGGCTTGAGCGCCTCCGCCGTTTCCACCTGGTGATCGTCCACCGCCTCCCCCAGCTCGGGGCGGCGCGGCAGGGTGATGATGGGTTTGCGGAACTTCTTGGCGTAAATCAAGGGCCCGCTGGAGGTGTGCGACACCACCAGGGTGGCGTCCCGGTAGAATTCCATCAGACGCTCATAGGCGACCAGCCCGATGGTGCGGCAATTCCTGGCGGGATACGGATCGGGACCGTCCTGGATCACGAAGGGCAAATCGAAACGCGGCGCCATCTCGTCGATGGTGTCCAGGAACCGCCGGAAGGAATACCCTCCGGATCCCGTCACCACGAGGATCAGAAAACCCTCCCGGCATACTCGGCCTTTTTTCCGACCAGGGCGCAGGCCTCCGGCCATTGGATGAAGAACCGGTGGCAGAAGGGGTAAAGCAATTTCCCGGTGAGGGAAACCTTGCGGGGATGGACGGCCGTTTCCAGGTGGATGAGCCGGGCGCCGAACAGGAAGCGCCCCAGCAAAGCCACCGGGATGGCGATCTCGGCGCCGGTGGAAACGATGACCTGCGGCCGCGAACGGAGGAGGATGAAAAACGCTTCCAGGAAATTGAACAGAAAGGAAGCCAGCATGCCCGGCCCGATGGTATACCCCCATAGGGAAACGCGGTAGACCTTGCGGATGGAAAGAGCTTCCAGATCCACGTGGGCCAGCTCCCCCTTCAGGCGGTAATAGACCAATTCCACGTTCCAATCCCGGAAGGCGGGAAGCACGGCCACGGCCACATCGAAATGCCCTCCGTTGGAGGACACCAAAAGTATCTTTTTCCGATCGTCGCGAATCGCTTCCGGCACCCTGCCATTCTATCAAAACGGGGCTTTGGACGCAAACTTTAAAGGAGCGGACGGCCCCGGGATCCTGAAAGTGGTATACTGGAAGCGCCCATGTCCATCTCCAGGATCCTGCCTTTATTCGTGCGCAAGGGGATTAGCCGCGCAATCGTATCCGTCGTTCCCGAATTGCGGGCGGTGAGGAAAGTCATCCGGACGGCCGAGGCCGGGGAAAGGAACGAATTCCAGCGATGCTGCGATGACTCCTTCCAGCGGCGCCTGGCCACCTATCCCGTGGCGCTTCGCACCGCCTATTGGGAAAACCATTTCGAATGGCGCGGTGTGGCAGCCTGGAAGGAGATGCCGGAACGGATCCTGGATTTCGGCTGCGGGTCGGGGCATTCCGACATCATGCTTGCGCGCGCCGGACGGACCGTCCATGGCGTCGACGGCAGCCCTATCGGAATCGCCATCGCGAAATACGCGGCCGATCGCGAACCCGCGTCCGTGGCGGAGAAACTCAGCTTCTCCCTGGCGGACGTGACGGTCGACGGCCCTCCCTGCGCGCGTTTCGACGCGGTATGGTCCTCGCATGTATTCGAGCATATCGCGGATCCGGGACCGGCCCTGCGCGGACTCGAAAACTGGGTCAATCCCGGAGCCGTCCTGCTTGTATCGGTACCCCTGGGCCATGCATACGAAGACCCCGGGCACGTGAACCATTTCCCGGACGAGGAAGCCCTGCGGGCCTATCTGGAACCCCATATCGCCGTGATCCGGACCGCCGTTGATCGGCGCCATCGGGTCATCCGCGCGCTGTGCGGGTTCGCCTCATCCTAATCGGGATCGCCGAGTCCGTCTCCTCCGCGGATTTCATTTCCTGCATAGAGCGCGACCGGTTTCACCGCCAGCCCCGCCAGAGCGGGTACGAACAGGACCAAGGCCGATTGCAGGAAAGCCGCCACCACCGCCGCCTCCGGACCCACGCCCTCCCGGGCCAGCAGGACCATGGCGATTCCCTCGCGCACGCCCAACCCGGCCAAGGTGACCTGGAAGGTGTTCGCCAAGGACACCAGCGCCATCATTCCCGCCAGGCGCCAGGGATCGGGAAGCGAGGGAGCGAGGAAGGCCAGCAGGAAAGCGATTTGCAGCCATTCCAATCCGTAGGCGGCCAGACCGGCGCCGAATGCGCCCAGATAGTCCCGCCCGGCGACGCCCGTGCCGGCCTCGAAGCCCTTGTGGGCGGAGTCGCGGAGACCTTTCCACGACGGTAACTTGGACGTTACTTTGGCCGCGGTCCGCAGCCAGAACGGGATGGGAGCGAAGACCATCGCCAGCGCCGCTCCCCATGCCAGCCCGCGCCCACCGAAACAAGCCAGCCAACCCAGGCACGCCCATGCCAACACGGCCAGGAAGTCGATCCAATTGTCGATCAGCACCAGGCCCGCCGTCCGCCAACCCTGGGCCTCCCGCTGGGGCAGATAGAGGCCGCGGGAAAATTCCCCCACCCGGCCCGGTGTCACCAATCCCAGGGCCATGGCTCCCAGGTAGCTGCGGAGCGCCTGGCGCAGAGTGATGTCCGGGACCGCTCCCCGCAGGAGGATACGCCATTTGACCGCGCGCAGATACAGCAAGGGGGGCAGGCAGGCGCAAGCCGCGGCCAGATAACCCCAGCGGAGGCTCAGGGCGGAAACGTCCAGGCGGGGACGGGAATGGACGTACCATGCGATGGCGGCGAAGGTGAGCAGGGTGAGTCCCGCCCGCAGCCAGGTGAGGATTTTCGGATTGAGCAGACGGGAGCGCGCCGATGGAGTTCCGCTCACTCCGGGGCCTGGAGCAAGGCCGCTTCCACGGTCAGGGACGGAAACGGGAGTATGGAAAGGGCGGAAAATCGAAGGAGGGCATCATGGAAAAAACTCATGCGAACCTTTTAAGGATCTTTTAAGGATAAATCGCCGGCATCGCGCCGTCCCATCCTTTTCCGTCGATACGGAACAACTTCCCGTCCCAGGGCAAAATAGTCAAACCTGACCGGGACAGGAAGACCCGGGCTCCCCCCTGGCTGGCGTCCTCCGCCGACCGGGACCTGTCCGCATACGGCCTGATGGTCATGAGCGTGGAGGGGAAGAAACCCTTCTCTTTGATAATCGCAACCGCCCGCCGGGCCCATTCGCCCTGACCGGTGGGGCCGGTAACGTAGTGATGGTCGTCCAGCATTTCCAGGCCTTCGGACTCCACCAGGGCGGAAAACGGCAGCTTTCCCGGGACCAGGAGGATTTGCTCCGCGATGATTTTCGGCAGCGGGTACGTGACCGCATAGGTCCCGGAGGCCCCGGCCTCGTACTTGCCCATGATGAAAGGCAGGTTGGGCTCGCCGATTTCGGCGCGCATATCCTTCACCATCTGGACGACATCGTCGGAAAAGGCGCGGCAGATGTCCCCGTTGGAGCGGGTGGCCTCGATGGTGCCGAGCTGGCAGAAGATCCCGCCCAACACGGCATCCTTCTTCACCTCCTTGGCGGCGGAGGTGATTTCCAGGAAAAGCTGGCTGCCTTTGATATAGCGGTTATCGTCCCCGGGCATGCCGGAAGAATTGTTGGCGATGGAGCCGCGCACGGTGGCGGACAGACTGGCATTGTCGATGGCTCCGATATAATAGTCCGGATATTCAGCCACCAAGTGCTTCAAGAGCGGCATGCCCCCGCCGCCGCAGCCCCGGCCGGAAAGTCCGTTCTTAAGGTTGCCGGGGATTTCCCTGGCCGGCACCCATTGCTTGTCGGACATCCAGTGGTAATTCCAGGCGCGGGGATGGGTCACGCTGTCGGAGCGGTTGATGTCCCGGCCCGCCATATTGGAGTGGCCGATCATGAGATAGACGATGAACTTTTCCCTGGGGACGGTTTTCGGGCCCAAGACGACGTTTGCACCGGCATAGGTTGGGAGCGAGGCGACGAACGGCAATAACAAGGCGATCAGGATCGGAAATCCGCGGACCATTCGATTTGCTGATTTCACGGATCCCCCCTGAATGAGGGGAATCTATACCCGGCCCAGGGACACGGCCCGCGGAACTTTCAGGGTTTTCCGGATTCGGGAATCCCGATGCCCGGCAACCCGCTTCCGATTGCTTTTCCATCGATCAGGAAAACCTGCCGCCCGTCCCAGGGCAAAACAGCCAAACCTTGCCGCGACAGGAAAAGCGAGGCGCCGCGGCCGGCCACATCCCGCGGCTTGGACTTGCCGGCGAAGGGCGTGATCGCGGCCTGCGGGGAAGGGAAAAAATTATTGGCCTTGATGACTTCCATGGCCCGCCGGGCCCATTCGCCCTGACCGGTGGGGCCGGTGACATAATGATGATCGTCCAGCATTTCCAGGCCTTGCGATTCCACCAGGGCGGAAAAGGGAAGCTTGCCCGGGATCAGCAGGATTTGATCCGCGATTATTTTCGGAAGGGGATAGGACTGCGCAAAGACTCCCGTGGCGCCGGCCTCGTACTTGCCCATGATGAAAGGCAGATTGGGCTCCCCGATATCCGCGCGCATGTCCTTTACCATCTGGGTCACATCGTCGGAAAAGGCGCGGCATATGTCTCCATTGCCGCGGGCCGCCTCGACAAGCCCGAGTTGGCAGAAGATTCCCCCCAGGATGGCGTCCTTCTTGACCTCCTTGGCGGCGGTGGTGATTTCCAGGTACAACTGGCTGCCCTTGATGTAGCGGTTGTCGTCCCCCGGCATGCCCGAAGTGTTGTTGTCGTAGGAACCTTTTACCGTGGCGGACAGGCTGGCATTGTCGATGGCCCCGAAATAATAGTCCGGATATTGCGCCACCAAGTGCTTCAACAGTGGCATTCCCCCGCCGCCGCAGCCCCGGCCGGAAAGCCCGTTCGCCATGGAGCCCGGTATTTCCTTCGCCGGCACCCATTTTTTGTCCGACATCCAATGGTAATTCCAGGCTCTTGGACTGGTCGCGCTGTCCAAACGGAGGTAATCCCGGCCCGCCATTTGGGAATTGCCGATCATCAGATAGACGATGAATTTTTCCCTCGGGATATTCGTCGCGCCCAGAATGATGTTCGAGTGCGCATGGGAAGACGCGGCCAGGGCCGGCAACATGGCGGCCAGGATGATGGACCTGAGGTCCATTCGGTATGCTGCTTCCATGATTCCCCCTGGAAGGATGGGGATTTCTCCCGTCATCCTCCGGGGAATCTATAGCCGTTCTGCCGGCGTGTCCCCCGGATCTTCAGGGGTTTTCCGGGATACGGAAATCCCGATGCGCAAATCGCACCGGAATCGCGCGCGGGTGTTCACTTTGGAGAACACCGATTTTCCGGAATCGCCCGGGAACCGTTTACCCCAGGGCTTTGAGGATGGCCGCGCCCATGCCCGCGGTGCCGACCGTGCCCATGATGGTCCCGGTGGGTCCCGGCGCGGCGATGTCCGCCGTGCGCACGCCCTTGTGGATGGCGGAAGCCACCGCGTCCTCGATGGCCTTGGCCGCGGCTTCTTCCTGGAAGGCATAGCGCAGCATCAAAGCCGCGGAAAGGATCTGGGCGATGGGATTGGCGATGCCCTTGCCCGCGATGTCCGGAGCGGATCCGCCCGCCGGTTCGAACAGGCCGAAGCCGCTTTCGGAAAGGCTGGCGGAAGCGAGCAGGCCCATGGAGCCGGTGATCATGGCGCATTCATCGGACAGGATGTCCCCGAACATGTTGCCGCACAGCATCACGTCGAATTGCTGCGGGTACTTGACCAGCTGCATGGCCGCATTGTCCACGTACATGTGGGTGAGCTTCACGTCCGGATAAAGCTTGCCGATGCCGGTGACCACTTCCCGCCAGAACACCATGCTGTTGAGCACGTTGGCCTTGTCGATGGATACCAGGGTCTTGCGACGCAGGCGCGCGGCCTGGAAACCCTTGTGGGCGATGCGCTCGATCTCGGCGCGGGTGTATTCCTTGGTGTCCCAGGCGCGCTCGGTGGGGCCGGAACCTTCCCGGCCTTTGCTGCCGGCATGCTTGGCGAAATAGATGCCGCCGGTGAGCTCGCGGATGCAGAGGATGTCGAAACCTTCGCCCACGATATCCGGGCGCAGGGGGCAGGCCGCCGCCAAGGCCTTGTACACCTTGGCCGGGCGCAGATTGCAGAACAGTTGGAAATGTTTGCGGAGGGGAA
>JAQBPN010000083.1 GCA_028287505.1 Fibrobacterota bacterium
CAAAAGTCTAAGCCCTAATTATTGATTTTTGGCCAATATTTCCTATACTTGCACCCAGAGAGTTGTCCGAGCGGTTTAAGGTACATGCTTGGAAAGCATGTTGGCCCTAACAGGCCACGGGGGTTCGAATCCCCCACTCTCTGCCATCTTATAAGGCCCCGAAAATGGGGCGATTGTGGAGCTACCGTGTCAAAGAATCAGCATCTTTCTTTGGAAACCTGCTACTCCAAGGATATCTCGCCGTTCAAATCGGTGATCATGTCTTCCCAGGAAGCCCGTTTTATCAACGAACAGGCCAACCTTGGCTTTATCAAACTGGCTGAAAAGCCCACGACCATCGCCATCCAGAAGTTCAAGGATGGCAAGCTGGAGATTATCAAGGAAGCGGAACCAAGCTAAAGCATCGTTTCAAATGCCATGATTGTTGGGGAAGCTTCGCTTCCCGTGACGGAAACGGAAGCGGGAGCTTCCGTTTTTTATTTTCCGGGACCGCGGGCGGAAGCCCCGCCTAGGCTGAGGTTGGAGCATGGGTCTGAAGGATAAGAACGTATTGCTTGGCGTGACAGGCAGTATTTCGGCTTACAAAGCCTGCGACCTGGTGCAGCGCCTCAAGGACGAAGGCGCGAATGTCCGCGTGGTCATGACCGCCAGCGCCGCCAAGTTGGTGCATCCGAATACCTTTGCCGCATTGACCGGCTACCGGGTTCCCGTGGACGGGTGGTCCGGAGTGGAAACCGGGGCCATGGATCACATCGACCTGGCCCGCTGGGCGGATGTCTACCTGATCGCGCCATGTACGGCCCATACCCTCGCCGAATTCGCCCAAGGCCTGACCGGTTCCCTGCTTTCCCTGATATACCTGGTTTACGAACGCAATGCGTACATCGCGCCGGCCATGAATTCCGTCATGCTGGACGCTCCCGCGGTGAGGCGCAACCTGGCCACCGTCCAGGCAAAGGGCGACATCCTCCTCCCCACCGGCGAAGGCATCCTGGCCTGCGGTGAGGTCGGGTACGGAAAGCTCTTGGACGTGGCCCATATCATCGCTTATCTCAATACCCACCGCGCTCTGACCGCCACATACCCCTCCCTGGCCGGGAAAAAGGTGCTCATCAGCCTGGGCCATACCCGCGAGAAGTGGGACGATGTCCGCTTCATCTCCAACCGCAGCAGCGGCAAGACGGGAATGGCGCTCGCACGCGCTTTCATGCTCGCCGGGGCAAGCGTTCACGTTGTGGCGGGATATACGGATGAGCCCGTCACACCGGGCTTCGAAGTCACTCGCGTGGAAACTTCCGCGGGATTCCAAAAAGAAATGCTGGGACGGCAGGGAAGCGCGGATGTGATCATCATGGCGGCCGCCGTCGCGGACTTCGTTCCGGCCGAGACCCACAAGGGAAAACGGAAGGATTCCAAGTCCCTGGCCGGGATCGAGTTGCAGCCGTTCCCGAATATCCTCCTGGAGCTGGGCAAACGCAAAAGCAAGGGACAGATCCTGGTCGGCTTCGCGTTGGAAACCTCCGATGCCATAGTGCATGCGGAAGCCAAGATGAAAGAGCGGCATTGCGACGTGATGGTCGTGAACAATCCCGTTGCCGATGACACCGGTTTCGGTAAGCGAATCGTGCTGGCCACCGTCTTGAGCCGCCGGACCCGGGAAGGGCAGGCGGTTTTGCAGGATTGGGACAAAGACCAGCTGGCGAATACCGTGGCGGCCGAAGTCCAGGCTCTCTTGGCGGGATGATGGCGACCACGGATCTACTGCGGGCCTACCTGGAATGGCAGTCCGACATGGGCACGGAGGAAGTGATCCTTCCCCACGCCCTGGCGCGCAGGCAAACCCCGGCGGCGGCCGCTGTAAGCCCGCTTTCACTTCCTTCATCCGGGGTCGGCAACTTGCAGGGCGGAGCGGCACCCGCTTCCAAGCCGGGATCCGCACCGGAAATCCGGCGCATGGTTGCGGAGCCGGCCGGCGAACCGGCGCCCTCGGGTCTCTTCCAATCCCTGTCCCAGGCGTTGGAAGAAGCCGCCAGTCCCAAAAGGTTGGAAACCCCGCAGGCGCCGGGTTCTGTCCGTAGTCCGATGGGCCGCCTTGGGGAGACCGGAAATCTGCCGGTTTTCCAGGGGCTGGCCGATTTCTGGGATTACCTGGAAGGGCATCCCCAAATCCTTCAGGCGGAGATCCCCGCCGCCGGAAGCAAACCCGAAACCGTAACCCAGGTGATACGGGGTTTCGGTCCGGCCAAATCCCCCCTGGCCCTGGTCGGTTTCGAGCCCGGAGAATCGGATGCCGCTACGGGCAAGGTCTTCCAAGGCGATGTGGGCGCCTTGTTGGAAAAAATGCTGCGGGCCATCCGCCTGGACTCCAAGGATCTCTACCTCAGCAACCTGGTCAAGATCCGGGTGGCCGGCAAGGTCTGGAGCCGCCGGGAGCTGGCGCGCATCGTCCCGCTGCTGCATATCGAGTTGGGGCTGGCCCAGGTTCCCGCGGTCCTCCTGCTGGGCCTGGAATGCGCCCAGACGGTTCTGAAGACCGGCAAGACCCTGGATGAACTGCGCCAGGAGACCCATCGCATGGAAGGACGGGAGTTCTTCGTCACTTATCACCCTCAAGAGCTGCTCCGTAAGGAAGAGTTGAAGCGCAAGGCATGGGAAGACCTGCAATGGCTGCAACGGCGGATGGCGGAAGCACAGGCCAGGACATGAGCCAGACCGGATCCGATTTCCGCACCGGGGATTTCCGCGGAGGCGAGAGCCGAGGGGAAGGCCGCGGTGAAATACGCACCGGCGGTTTCCGCGTTCCGCCCCAGGCCATCGAAGTGGAGAAACACGTCATCGGCGCATTGTTGCTGGATGCGGAATCCGTAGGCGACGCCCTGGAGCTTCTCAAGCCCGAGGACTTCTACCTGGAAAAGCATCAGGTGATTTTCGAGGCGGTGGCGAGTCTTTTCGAAAAGAACGCGCCGGTGGATCTGATAACCATTTCCGAGAATCTGAAAAAGGGCCAGACCTTCGAGATGGCGGGCGGGGATGCCTACCTGCTGGAAATCTCCTCCGAGGTCGTTTCCTCCGCGAACGTGGCCCAACACTGCGCCATCATCAAGGAAAAATCCCTGCTGCGCAGCCTGATTGGATCGGCCACGCGGATCCTGGAAAAAGCCTACGACGGCTCCCAGGAACCGGGCGAAATCATGGACTCGGCCGAAGGCGAAATCTACGCCATCAGCGAGACCACCATCAAACAGGGTTTCATCCCCATCAAGCGGATCCTGAGCGATACCTTCAAGCTGATCGAAAGCTATTCCAAGGGTGAAATCATCGGCGTGCCCACCGGGTTCAAGGACTTCGACTCCATGACTTCGGGATTCCAGAAGACCGATCTCATCATCCTGGCCGGCCGCCCCGCCATGGGCAAGACGGCTTTGGCCCTGTCCATGCTGGCCAATGCGGCCATCGACTACAAGAAGACCGTCGCCTTCTTCTCCCTGGAAATGGGCCGGGAACAGCTGGTACAGCGAATCCTATGCCGCCAGGCCCAGGTGAACATGCATCTGCTTCGCACCGGACGCCTGCCCCAGCGGGATTTTCCCAGGCTTTCCATAGCCGTGGGACCCATAAGCGAGGCCAAAGTCTATATCGACGACCACCCTTCCCTGAACATCCTGGAACTGCGCGCCAAGTGTCGGCGCCTCAAGGCCCAGCAGGGATTGGACATGGTCATGGTGGATTACCTGCAACTTATGCAGGGTGCGGGACGCCAGGAAAACCGCCAGCAGGAAATCTCCCAGATCTCCCGCGGCCTGAAAGGTCTGGCCAAGGAATTGGAAATCCCGGTCGTGGCCCTTTCCCAGCTCAGCCGCGCCGTGGAACAGCGCGGAGGCGAAGGCGAGCCGAAACTCTCGGACCTTCGCGAATCCGGAGCCATCGAACAGGACGCCGATTTGGTCATGTTTGTCTATCGCGAAGAGATTTATAATAAGGACGCGGAGAAAGGAAAGGCCAAGATCATCCTGGCCAAGCAGAGAAATGGTCCCACCGGTGAAGTTCCCCTCACCTTCATTTCCGATTACGCGTCCTTCGTGAACTACTCCGGCCGCGGTCCCGAGAATGACGGCTTTTAGCCTGGAGCAGCGTGGAATCCATTCCGTCGCCTAGTCCCACACCTCCGCCGGTCCAGCCGATCTGGGCCCTGATCCTGGACTCCTTGGGTGGGCAGTTCCTCCGCCTGGCCGCGATCCTCTGGGATTCCCTCTCCACCAAAATCGCCAAGGTAGGCGAAGTGGTCCTCCTGTTTTTCCGCATCCTCAAGCGCGCTCCCTGGTTCTTCGTCAACCCGTCCCTGACCCTGGAACAGTTCATCCGCATCGGCGTGTCTTCCCTGCCCCTGGTCATGGTCATCAGCTTCTTCATCGGGGCGGTTTCGGCCGTGCAGGCGGCCTATCAATTCAGGGGATTCGTGCCTTCCAATTACCTAGGTACCGCCGTGTGCAAACTGGTGGTCATCGAATCGGGACCGGTGCTGACGGCCCTGGTGCTCGCGGGCCGGGTAGGCTCGGCCATCGCCGCCCAGATAGGGACGATGAAGGAAAAGGAAGAGCTGGACGCCATGACGGTCCTGGATCTGGATCCTTTGCGCTATCTGGCCCTTCCCCGCCTCATCAGCGGCCTGCTGGCGTTCCCGCTGCTCGTCATCATTTCCGACTGTCTGTCCATCATCGGGGGCTGGATCATCACCACCCTGGTCCTCAAGGTCACCACCGCCACCTACGTGTTCGGCCTGCGCTTCCTGTTCCAGCCCTATGACGTGGTCATCAGCATGGTCAAGGCCATGGTGTTCGGCGGCATCGTGGTCCTGATGGGGTATTACCACGGACTCTCCGCGGGCCCGGGCGCCAAAGGCGTGGGCCAGGCGTCCATGAAATCCGTGGTGTCCTCCTGCATGCTCATCCTGATCGTGGACTTCCTCATTGTCTACATTGCATACTAGGTTTGTAATTGCGAGGAGTGGGGAGTTTGCGATAGCAAACTCCATAGCGACGAGCCACTCTAACGGACACAAGGCATGAACGGCGAACATCTTATAGAACTCAAGCACCTGCAGAAATCCTTCGGCCCGCAGAAGGTACTGCGGGACGTGAACCTGGAGATCCGCCGGGGCGAGACCATGGTCATCATCGGGACTTCCGGCGGCGGCAAATCGGTGATCCTCAAGCATTGCATCGGCCTGCTCCAGCCGGACGGCGGCGAAGTGGTGGTGGACGGCAAGGTCATCAGCAGCAACAAGTACATCGACGTGACCACGATCCGCAAGCGCATGGGGATGCTCTTCCAGGGCGCGGCCCTGTTCGATTCCATGAATGTGGGCGAGAACATCAAGTTCGCGGTGCGCGAGCATGAGAAGCAGCACAGCGAGGCGGATTTGGACCGGATCGTGGCGGAAACCCTGCACATGATCAACCTGAACCCGGATTTCCGCTTCAAGATGCCCAGCGAGCTTTCCGGCGGCATGAAAAAGCGCCTGGGCCTGGCCCGCGCCATCGCCCTGAAACCCGAAATCCTCCTCTACGACGAACCCACCACCGGCCTGGATCCGATCACTTCCGACGTCATCAACGACCTGATCATCGATATGCAAGCCAAACTCGGGGCGACGAACATCGTCGTGACCCACGACATGGTTTCCGCCTACAAGATCGCCGACCGCATCGCCATGTTGCTGGACGGACGCATCATCTTCGTGGGAACCCCGGAAGAGACCCGGGCCACCTCGAATCCCTACGTGCAGCAGTTCATCCTGGGCCAACGGAAGCTGGGCGCGGAAGCGGAATAGGTCGAATAGGTCCTGGCCTTCCAGGCACATCCACTATAATTTGATCTTATGGGAGTTTCCACGGGGCGCCGATGCAAAGCGGATGCCCGGGAAGGAGCAAACCATGGAATCCAAGAATGATGATTGGACCCCCGACGAGGAAGAGGGCTTTTTCCGGCGCATGATCGGTTGGCCCGCCCTGGACAACACCGGGCACCGGGTAGGCGTGGTGGACGCCGAATTCGAGGATCACGCAGGACATCCGGATTTGCTGGGCGTCCGGGTGGGAACCATGGGGTTCAGCCGCATGCACGTCGTCCCCGCCCAATTCTGTGAAATCGACGAGCATGAGCGGTTAATCAGGCTGCCCTTCGTGGCTTGGGTGGTTGAAAACGCACCCGCCTTCGACGCTGATTTCGAGTTCACGGAGGAAGCGGAAAAGCATGTGTACGAGTACTACCGGAAAGAGGGGTTTCCGATCGAGGATTATGGCCTGAGGGAAAGAACATAAGACTGCACAAACGGGCCCCACTCCCCCGGGGAGTTTGCTAGATTCAGGGTATGGCCCTACCCAAATCCAAAGCCAAATCCGGCAACCTGTACGCCTGTCGCGAGTGCGGCGACACCACGGCCAAGTGGAGCGGCAAATGCCTTTCCTGCGGCACCTGGGACAGTCTGGTGGAGGTGACCGCATCCTCCATGGAAGAGGACAGCCAGAAACGCGGATTGGGCGACGTGGGCGAGGCCCTGAGGCTCAAACAGGTCGAGACCCGGAAAGAGCCCCGCACCCATACAGGAATGTCGGAGTTCGATCGGGTGTTGGGCGGCGGCATCGTCCCCGGTTCCCTGATTCTCATCGGCGGAGACCCCGGAATCGGAAAATCCACCTTGCTGCTGCAGGTGGCGACCATCCTATCCGTGGCGGACGTGCCGGTGCTTTACGTGACCGGCGAGGAGTCTCTGGCCCAGCTCAAGATGCGCGCCGAGCGGTTGGAAACGCCTTCCCCGGAAATGTACGTTCTCTCCGAAACCAACCTGGACGTGATTTTCAAGCAATGCCAGCAGACCCGCCCCGGCGTCCTGGTCATCGATTCCATCCAGACCATCTACAAATCCGACCTGCCGGGCTCACCGGGATCCATGACCCAGCTGAAGGAATGCACGCTGGCGCTCATGGTGCATGCCAAGACCACGGGAACGGCGGTGTTCATCGTCGGGCATGTGACCAAGGACGGGGTGCTGGCCGGCCCTCGCATGCTCGAGCATATGGTGGACACGGTGATCTATTTCGAGGGCGAACGCCACAATGCCTATCGCATCCTGCGCGCGGTCAAAAACCGGTTCGGCGCGACCAACGAAATCGGCGTTTTCGAAATGGCCTCCGCCGGGCTGATCCAGGTCGACAATCCCTCCCAGGTTTTCGTGCACAACCGCGGGGAGCGGGATCCCGGTTCCGTGGTTTCCTGCACCTTGGAGGGCACGCGCCCGATCCTGGTGGAGGTGCAGGCCCTGGTATCGCGCAGCAACTATTCCATGCCACAGCGGGTGAGCATGGGTCTTGACTCCAAGCGACTGACTATCATCCTGGCGTTGCTGGAAAAATTCGCCGGCATCAACATCGGACCGCAGGACGTCTTCGTCAGTCTGGCGGGCGGATTCCGGGTGGAAGAGACGGCCGTGGACCTGGCGATCGCCGCGGCGGTTGCGTCCAATCATCTGGGACGGAAGTGTCTGGCGAATACTCTGGCCCTGGGGGAACTCGGGCTCAACGGCGAACTGCGTACCATTCCCCAAGCGGATGCCCGCGTCAAGGAAGCAATGCGGCTGGGTTTCAAAACCGTGATCCTGCCCAAGCCCATGCAAGGCAAGGTGAACGTCCCGGGGGTGGAACTCAAGTTCGTGAAAAAGCTCGCGGACGCCTTCGAGTTCATCTACCAGACCTGATTCCCGGATATTCCGCGAATACGTACGTTTTGTGCGTAAATCTCCGTAAAACATCCCATTTCGATATCAATTTCCCTACTAATGATGCTGTAGCATCAATTAATAGCGGGGGATTTATTTTATTGACCGTGACGGCCCCAAGGCTAGATCATGGTTCTGGTTAGCAAAGGGATTGGATGAAGGACTTGCGCATTCTGTTCGTGGAAGATTCCATCACGGACGTTGAATTGGCGTCCTGGGAATTGGAAAAGAACGGCTATGTCCTGACCCGCAAGGAGCGCGTACAAACCCGCGAAGATCTCCGGCGCGCCATGCAGACGGAAACCTGGGATTTGATCATCAGCGACTATTCCATGCCTTCCTTCACCGGTCTGGAAGCCTTGAAAATGGTCCGGGAAATGCTGCCGGATCTCCCCTACATCATGGTATCCGGAACCATCGGCGAAGACGTCGCGGTGATGGTGATGAAAGCCGGGGCCAACGATTACCTGATGAAAGGACATTTGCAGCGCCTGGCGCCCGCGGTGGCGCGGGAAATGCGGGATGTGGTCGAGCGAAAGCGGACCGAAGAAGCGCTCCGGAAAAGCGAGGAGCAATTGCGTCTGGCCCAACGCATGGAAACCGTCGGCAGATTGGCCGGCGGCGTGGCCCACGACTTCAATAATATCCTGTCCGTCGTGTCCGGGTACGCCAACCTGCTCCAGATGAAACTGGCCAAAACCGGATCCGCGCCCCGTGAGCTGGTGGAAATAGAAAAAGCCGTGGTGAAGGCGACCGCGCTGGTGCGGCAACTTTTGACCTTCAGCCGCAGGCAAGTGGTGCAACCGCAAGTCCTCGACCTGGGCACCGTCGCCACGGATTCCCTGTCCATGTTGCAGATGGTGGTGGGCGAAGACATCACCCTGGAAACCTCGCTTGCAAGGGGTCTGGGCAGGATCAAAGCCGACAAAAGCCAAATCGAGCAGGTGATCATGAACCTGGCGGTGAACGCCAAGGATGCCATGCCCAAGGGCGGGACCCTTTACATCGAACTCGCCGCCGAGAACCTTGGTTTCGACCACTTCCGGCAAGGCGAAAAACCCATACCCGGTAAATATCTGAGCATCACCATGCGGGATACGGGACACGGCATACCCGCGGACATCCTGCCGCGGATTTTCGAGCCCTTTTTCACCACCAAGAGCGAGGGTCGGGGGACCGGACTCGGCCTGTCCACCGTTTACGCCATCACCCAGCAAATCGGGGGCAACCTCCGGGTGGAAAGCCTGCCCATGGTGGGCACCACCTTCACCGTCTATTTCCCCTGCGTGCCGGACTCGGAAGCGGAAGAAGCCGAACTGACCAGGCCCGAGCGGCGGCGCATGGCCTCCAAGGGAGAGACCATACTCCTGGTGGAAGACGACACTGATCTCCGCAAGCTGACCAAAGACATACTGGTGTTGGAGGGCTACCACGTATTGGAGCCGATAACGCCCCAGGAGGCCCTTGGCTTTGCCCAATCCAAAGAGATGAAAATCGACATGCTGCTCACCGATCTCGTCATGCCCCGGATGAATGGCAAAGACCTGGCCGAAGCCATCCTGGTCATCAGGCCGGAACTGCGGGTGATGTACATGTCCGGATACGCTCCCGAACACCTGATGCCGGACGCGAATCTGATTTCCGAGTTGTGCTTTTTGGAAAAGCCCTTCTCTCCCGCGAAATTATTGGGCAAAATCCGCGGCGTACTTGACGCGCTCAAGGTGGAAAAGCAACTTTGAAGCCGTTCAATGGCTCCCTTCTTCGAAATCCAATCCGCTCCGCCCGGATCCAAGGCGAGAGCCGGACTCCTGCGCACCGCCCATGGGGACATCCCCACCCCCGTGTTCATGCCCGTGGGCACGGCCGGATCGGTCAAAGCGGTCACTCCGCGCGGACTTAAAGACGCCGGCGCCCGCATCATCCTGGGCAATACCTACCATTTGTACCTGAGGCCCGGCTGCGGCCTGATTGAAAAAGCCGGCGGCCTGCACCGGTTCGTTTCCTGGGACGGGGCCATGCTCACGGACTCGGGCGGTTTTCAGGTCTGGAGCCTGGAGACACTGCGCAAAATCACGGAATCGGGCGTGGAGTTCCGCTCCCATATCGACGGATCGAAACACCTGTTCACTCCCGAATCCGTCATGCTTGCCCAGCGCCAGATCGGCGCGGACATCATCATGGCATTCGATGAATGCACCCCCTACCCCGCCACGCCGGAGGAGACCGACAAATCCCTGGGGCTGACCCAACGATGGACCGAACGGGCCCTGGAATGGCTGGCGGTGAATCCGGCGTTGCATGGCTACGACCAGCATTTCTTCGGCATCGTCCAGGGGGGCATGCATAAGGAAGCGCGCGCCCGCGCCATCGAACACCTGATTCCCCTGGATCTCCCCGGCATCGCCTTGGGAGGCCTGAGCGTGGGCGAGCCTGCGGAGATGATGTACGATGTGGCGGGATTCTGCACCGACATCCTTCCCCCCGGGAAACCGCGTTATGTGATGGGGGTCGGCACGCCCTCCAACCTGGTGACCCTGGTGGGACTGGGATTCGACATGTTCGATTGCGTCATGCCCACCCGCAATGCCCGCAACGGAACCGTATTCACCTGGGACGGCCCTCTGCATTACAAGGCCGCGCGCCACGCATCCGCGCTCGATGAACCCATCGATCGACGCTGCGGCTGTTATACCTGCAAGAACTTTTCCCGCGCCTATCTGCGCCATCTCTTCGTGGCGGGGGAAATCCTGGCCCTGGAACTGGCGAGCCTGCACAGCATCCATTTCTACCAGGATTTGATGGCGGAATGCCGGCGGCAGATAGTGGCGGGCAGTTTCGCCCCGTGGAGCGCCGAATTGCTGGCCCGATGGGCGGCCCCGGCGCAACCCGAATCCTCCGCGCCCCAATCCTGAACCCGTTCTTTTCCTGATCGAAGCGGCTTTTTCCGCCCGCCAGCCGGCTATTTGGAGTCGAATTGTCCGAACGACTCGTTCACCTTGAGCAGGCCTTCGAAGAGGCTTTCGGGAAGGGAGTAGCGGGCGAATGCGGCTCCGGCGCGCGCCAGATCCGCCTCGATGTCTTCCGGAAGTTCGATCAGGAAATTCCTGTTGCCCGGATCGATCACGGATTTTCCCTTGCATAGGGACGGATGCGACATGCTGAAGAACATCCTGCAGCTCATGGGACGGGAATCGTATACGCCGCATTGTCCGTCGCCGGCGAGGAATGGACAAGGAACGTTGCGCAGATAATAGCGGTATAGCGCGCGGTCTTCCGCTTGATCGTCCGGCTTGCCATCCTGCAGGGTGCTGAACAGCGTGGCCCTGCGGTGCAAGGCCATCACGCGGCTGGGATACTCCGGCGCGACGCGGATCCTGCCGTGGAGGAAAAGCAGTTCGTAGGGTTCCACGGAGGTTACGTAGTGGGAGCAGCAATGCGAGCATCCCTTTGAGCATGCGACCCGCTCCGGGCCCGTGGCCAGGACCGCGGCCACGAACGCGTCGTAGCATTTGTAGACTTCCGGCATGAGCGCATTCAAAGCGGCCTTCAGCCGGCTGTAGGCGCCTTCCCCCTCGAACTCCCCAAGCAAAACCTCAAGTTCCTCTTTAAGCCTGCGGGCAACTATCCGTAAAGAATCCTCCGCCGCCGAAACCTCCGGAGATCCGAATTCGAACTCCGGCCCCAGGGCGGACGATTTCAGCGGATCGCCGGGAACCCCCGTGGATATTGGCCTTACGGGTATTCCTGCAGCTTGTCCTGCGGCTTCGGAAGCCTTGCGAGAATTCTGTTGATCTTTCAGGGGGGCCACCCTTAAAATCTATGAAAACTTTCACGGAGCGCAAAATGCATCCATCCCTCAAACGCCTTAAAAGATGCTGCCTCAGCCTTGGGCTCATCCTGGCGGCCTGTAACGTGTTCAATCCCAGCGGTGAGGGGGATTCGGGGACGAGCGATGCCGCCCAGCTCACGGACGGGGAGAACTTCTTCAGGGCCCAGGACTACAAGTCCGCCTATGAAACCTTCGCCGCCGCCATCGCCTCGGACAGCACCAGCTCCATGGCGTACTACGGCTATTCGAAGTCCGTGATGCGCTACTGGGAGGTCAACGCCTCCACTCTGCTCACGGAGGTGAGCAAAGCCCAGGACAAGAGCGGCATCCCCTTCATCACCGCGTCCGATTGGGACATCACCCGTTACCTGCAGGCCACCTCCAAGGTGCGCGTCGCCCTGGGCACCTTGACCGAGCGGGATACCCTTACCCGCTGGTACTACTATTCCCTGAATCCGACGGATAAGAATGCGGCCAAGGATCCGTTGGCCGCCCAGCGCATCGCATTCATGACCGACTATTGGGACAAGGCGGACAAGGGTTACGCCGGTTACCACAAGAAATCGCAATTCCCTCTTTCCGATCTGAAGATGGGCTACCAGAAGGTCATCGCCGATTTCGGATTCGTCGAACTCATCTACGCCGTGACCCATCTTCGGGACCTGAACGCCGACAACATCATCGATTCCAACGACAACCTTTTGAAGAAACTCACCTTCAGCGTGGACGGGGGATTCAAAGTCGAGAACCTGAAGGATATCGTGGATTCCCTGGATACCCCGGAAAAGAAGGCCCAATTCAATTCTCTCATCCAGAACGTTGCGGGCGGCCTTTCCTCGGCCAGCACCGTGCTCGATCTCCTTTCTCCCGCTTTGGCCAACCAGGCGGGCGGGACGGATACCTCGAAGGACCTGAGCCAGAAAGTCACCCAGAACATGGACAGCGTCATCACCAGCCTAGGCGACGCCATCACCTTCTACCAGTTCGGGGACGAAAGGGACAATGACGGCGACGGCTGCATCGATGAGGAAATAGCGGACGGCAAGGATAATGACGGAGACGGGCTGATCGATGAGGACGCGCGCTTCGCTCCGGTGGATCAGGTCGACAATGACCACAACGGCAAAGGCAAGAATGCCTTCACCGATCCGGACGCAGGGGAACTCCTGGATTCCGAATTCAAACTCGGATATACCACCGCCGCGGGATTCACCCTGGGTGCGCTCTACAAGGACAAGGCCACGCATATCGCCGTCCAAAAAGACTCCCTGCAGGTCCGGTACGACAAGGTCGGGGCCTACGCGCTCCTTTCCACCGAATACAAAGACAAGCTCGACTCCGCGAAGAAGAACGTCGGCGGCTGCTGGAACAATTACAAATAGGCGGATGGAACAATGCAAAAGCACATGAACTCGCAAAAGTCGGCAAAGCAGGTCGGTTCCGCATCCGCGCGCGCGCAGACCCCGCTGGCGAATGGCCCGGTGTCCAAGGCCCTGACCGTGGCGCTGGCCGCGGGCGGTTGGTGGCGCGCCCAGAAGGCCAAAGCCGCCTTCCTGGCCGCCGATCGCGAACTCGGCCTGGTTTCCCGAGGCTTCAAGCCCATGACGGGACTGCCCGTGCTGCCTGCCATTGCCGCTCTGGCCTTGGCTCTGGGAGCCTGGGGCCGCTCGGGACCGGAACACCGCACCCTGCGTCCGCTCGCCATGGGCAACGCCTTCGTGGCCGTGGCCGATGACAAGGATGCCATGCATTACAACCCTGCCGGGCTCAATCTGATGGGCCGGCTGGGCAATGCCAACCTGCGTCCCGAGATGTCCCGCTATCCCCTGGACAAGTTCGACATGCACATGGACTTCCTGGGCACGGCCATTCCCGTGAACGAGGCCCTGGACATCCTCAAGTTCTATCAGGACCACCAGAGCAGCTTCCAGAATTCGGACGCCCTCCAGAACGACAGCAACCTGGTCTCGGATTTGTCCGCCTTTGACCGCCGCCCCGTGAAGGTGGCGGTGCTGCACGGGGGCGAACTGGCCATGCACAATTTCGGCATGGCCTATTGGGCCGACGCCCAGATGGCGCCCTACGCGGACGTGGGCGTGCTTCTGCCCCAAGCGGGCGTGGAATTCATCCAGCTGGACATCGTGGGACAGATTGCCGCCGCCACCAGCTATTTCGACGATCGGCTTTCCGTGGGCCTGGGCTACCGCTTGGCCAAGCGCGAGCGCATGGAAAACTTCCAGGTGGCGCTTACCGACCTTTCCAACAACAGCGGCCGCAAGACCGTCCAGGAAGCCATCCAGGACAGCGTGGACGAGAAGTTGAGCGAGTTCGGGGATCTGGGCACCCTGGGCCACGCCATCGACGCGGGCGTGATGTGGCAGCAGACCGCGGATATCCGTTTCGGAGCCGCCGTCCAGAACCTCTTCATGGTGCTTAACCACCAGTCCGTGACCCCGGATTTCACCGTGGGCGTGGCCTATTCGCCCATGCGGCTGGAGAACAACGGGCGCTGGAAGCGTAAGATCAATTTCGCCATGGATTTGGAGGACTTGCTCAACAACGACCGCAATTACAAGCCCCTGAACAAGGTCAACATGGGCGCGGAGTGGGAACAGACCCTGATTCCCTGGGTCCTCAAGGGCCGGCTCTCCGTGGGCATGAAAGGCGGCTATCCCACCGCCGGTCTGGGCGGTACCCTCTTCACAATCTTCCACTACGAGGCCGCGACCTGGGCCGAAGAGGCCGGATACTATACCGGCCAGTTGGAAGACCGCTATTACGTGATGAAATTCGGCGTAGGCATCTGACCGCGGCAAAACCGGCCTGCCGGCAGGCCCGGTACCGGAAGATGGAAGCAGCGCCCGCATAAGCCGGGCGCTTTTTTATTTTTGGACGGCAGCCGGATGGCCCCTTGGAGGGACCGCGACCGGACGGGAGGATCCTGATGGATGAAATGCTGACCAGAGTCACCGACCTTGACGAAATCCTGGGACCGGTGGCGCGCAGCCAAGTGCACGGAAACCCGGAATTGATCCACCGGTCCGTGCATATCCTGGTGATCCATCCGGAGGGCCGCCTGTTGCTGCAAAAGCGCTCCCTGCGCAAAGATGTCCAGCCCGGCAAATGGGACACATCCGTGGGGGGCCACGTCGGCTTCGGGCAAAGTTACGAGGAAGCCGCGCGCCGGGAGGCCGCGGAGGAACTCGGCCTGGTTCCGGGAGAACTGACCTTCCTCTATCCCTCCCGCATCCGCAACACAGTGGAATCGGAAAACATCCACACCTTCCTGCACGTCTCAGCCGGCCCTTTCCGTCCCGAACCGGGCGAGATCGATGAACTGAGGTTCTGGTCCAAAGCGGAGATCCGTGAAGCGCTGGGTACGGGGGTTTTCACTTCCAATTTCGAAGAAGAGTTCGCCCTCTTCCTCGCCTCGCCGCATGCGGGGCTATTGGATTAGAGGAGGCCCGGAATCCCGGTTTGTTTCACCGGGAGGGATCCGGTTCATGTTGGGAAGCCAAGCGTAGATCCCGGTCAGCTTTCCCTTTTCCAGGTGCACGCCGGGTTTGTTGGCCAAGGTGCTGAGGCGGACGGCCTTCAACTGCTTCTGGACGGGAGGCTCAACCTGTCCCGAGGCGTTCGTCATCTTGGTTTTTTCTTCCAGGGTCAGGTAGTCCATGGCCTTATCGAAGCGGTCCCCCTGTACCGATTCCACGAACAGAGTCAGCACATCGATCAGTTTTTCTTTATCCGGGTCCAGGCGAGCGCCTTCTTCCCCGTTCCGGGTTCCGGAGCATGCGACCATGACCATTAGGGAAACAATCCAAAAACGAATACGCAGCATAGCTATGTCCATGATACCCCCGCCGATAGGGAATTTTCAAGTCGTTCGAAAAGGGTAAAACCGTCCATCCGGCCCTTCGGAAGCCGAAAAAGGGTCAATTGAGGCGCCGGATTTGGATGCGCCGGTTGACGGCCCGGCCCTGGGCCGTGCGATTGGGTCCCAGCGGTTTGGAAGTCCCGTAGCCTATCGTCTTCAACCGGCGGGTTTCTATTCCCCGGTTCCCCAGATACTCGGCCACGGCCTCCGCACGGGCCTGGGAAAGCGCTTTCGCGCCGGGTCCCGAGCGGTCGTCCAGATGGCCCTGGATTTCGATCTCGGTTCCCGGGTATGCGGCGAGGCGCGCGGCCAGGCTGTCCAGGATCGGGTAGGAATCGGGAAGAAGGTCCGAGCCCCCGGCCTGGAAATCCACGCCGGTCAGAACGGCATCCCGGATGGGCTCCGGCTTCTCATCGGGGCATCCGTCTTCGTCCTGGTAGAAATTGATGATTTCATCTTCCCTGGGGCATTTGTCCCGGCTGTCGGGAATACCGTCGCCGTCGGTGTCGATTTCCGGACAACCGTCCTCATCCTCCACCCCGTTCCGGTTTTCCGCAACCCGGGGGCATTTATCCGCCGTGTCGGGAATGCCGTCCATATCGTCATCCGGATCCGGGCAGCCGTCCTGGTCCTGATAGCCGTCCTGATCCTCCGGATCATTGGGGCACCGGTCCGCCGAATCCAGCAATCCGTCGTGATCGTTGTCGGGCTCGGGACAACCGTCACCGTCCTCGAATCCGTCATGATCTTCCGGGGCGTAGGGACAGCCGTCCGATCCGTCCAGCACGCCGTCGCCGTCATTGTCGGGATCCGGACAGCCATCCTCGTCCTGGAATCCGTCCCGATCCTCCGGCACCAAGGGGCAGCCGTCCCGGGCGTCGGGCACGCCGTCGTGATCGCGGTCGCGACGCAGGGGGAAGCCTTCCCATGCGATTTGCAAAAATCCCGAGAGCGTGGGCTGCAAGCGATACCGTAAGGTTTGCTCCTGCCCTTTGGCGGAAACAAATGTGAGGGAGCGATAAGGATTCCATGCCACCGGGGCCGCCAATCCGCCCACCCTTATGCTCAAGCCTATCGGAGTCCTCCATCCCAATCCCGCGCCCAAGGCAGTCGAACGCCCCACGGGCGATCCCAGACCGCCCATATCCTCCGCCACGCGCTGGTGGCGAAACTCGGCTTCCAACCGCAGGCCCTCCGCCAGAAACGCTTCCAGGGCGAGGGAGGCTGCCAAGGAGGTCATTGGATCCAGGGCGGCCTCCGCCAAGGTGCGGTCTCCGGAAATGTTGGCGTGGACGGCGACCTTGGGGCCATCCATCGCGTCGGACAGGTCGAAGGTCACGCCCGCGCCCAATCCCGCCGTGGGCTTGCCCAGACCGGAGGCATGGGCCACGGGATCGGGAAAACGATTTCCCGCGGGATGGTATGCCAGTTGTTTTGGGAGCAGGGGGCCGTCCCCGGATGAAGTGGGAGCGGAAGCGGTGGCGAAAAGACAAAAGGAAGCGTAGGGAATTTCCAAGGGCAATCCGGCTTTCAGGATCGCGGAGAAATCGCCCAGGCTCCAGACATCGGGTTTGGATTGGCGGCCGGGAAGGTATTCGTAGTAGTAAGGCAGGCTCAGGGAGAGATCGATTCCCAGGCCCAGGCCCGCCGCCAGGAAGCCGCGGAAGGAAGAGACGAGGGCATCGTCGAGGCTTTCGTCGCCTCCGGGAGCTTGATCCGCGGGACCCGCAATCCTGCCGTTCTCCACCATGGAAAGGCCCCATTGGGTCCGGTCGGAAACGCCAAAAACCACCGACCCGGGACGCAGGGCGCGGGAAGAGTGCGTTTCGAATACGCCGGGCAGGCCGCTCTCATCGGGAAGCTCGCCTGAAGCTCCGCGGGAATCGGTTGCGGCCAGCGCGAAAAGGCCCAGGATGGCCGCGGGTAACGGGGACATTGCCCAGATTATATGCCTACGGGGAGACGGGGGGCAAGCCGTGGATCTACATTTGCCTCCGTAGCACCGGTTCCCCATCAGGACAAAGCGAAATGGTCACATCCGAACTCAGACTGGAGACCGTGGACTCCACCATGGAGGCGGCGAAGTCCCTGGCCGCGACCCAGGATTTCCTGCTCGTCACCGCCGAGGAACAGACGCTGGGCAAGGGAACCCGCGGGCGGGTATGGCAAAGCCTCCCGGGTAACATCTACATGACTATAGGGGTCAATCGTCGCCACCTTCCGCCCGCGCGCCTTGCCTTGCTGCCGTTGGAAATGGGACTGCACCTCTGGGAGGCGGCCGCCGCCGCGGTCTCTCCGTCCCAACGATCGGGCCTGCACCTGAAATGGCCCAACGATCTTCTGCTTCTTGGCTCAAAGGCGGGCGGCATTCTGATGGAATCCCACGGAGAGTTCCTCCTGGTGGGGCTGGGGATCAATGTTGCCGGGGCGCCTCCCGTCGGCGATGGCGGCACTCCCAGCGCCTGTCTGGCGCAGGCGGGCATGCCCGTGGATGGAAAAGACGCCCTGGTGGAGGATATTTATCGCCGGGTCCGGGAAGCGGCCCGGGAGGCGGATGCCTATGACTCGGAGGCGGTGCTCTTACAGTGGCAAGGCAAGGTGGATTGGCAGCGTTTGCATGGGCTCAGGGATCGCGCGGGAACGCCCAGCGTGCTCCCCATGTCCGTCAACAAGCACGGGCATCTGCAGGTTCGCCACGCGGACGGCAGCAGGGAATGGCTGGTTTCGGAGTACCTCGTATAGTGGCACTTCGCTTGGGAGTTGCTTCGCAACTCCACGCTCAGCGCGTATAAAGAGAGTGGTACTTCGCTTGGGAGTTGCTTTGCAACTCCACGCTCAGCGCGTATAAAGAGAGTGGCACTTCGCTTGGGAGTTGCTTCGCAACTCCACGCTCAGCGCAGGTGAAGGCAATGGCAATGCGAGGAAAAGGGGTTGGCCGGAGTTAAGCCTCAGGAATCAAGAACCGTGACGGCTTTCACAGTGATGGCCGGATCCAGGGACGCGGCTACCGAGCAGTATTTCTCGAGGCTCAGGGAGACGGCCTTTTCGGCCTTGGCCCTGTCGATTCCGGGCCCGTGGATTTTGAAGGTCACCTGGATGTTGGTGAAAGGGGCCAGGACCGCATCCTTGCGATCGCCGTCCACTTCGATTTCCATGGACGTGAAATCCACCCGCGACTTCTTGAGGATGTTGACCACATCGATGCCCGAGCAGCCCGCGAGCGCGGCCAGCACCAATTCCATGGGCCGGAAACCGCTTTCGTCCCCGCCGATGGATTTGGACGCGCCGATGTCGAAGGCATAGCCGTTTCCGGCGGTGGCCTTGAATTTGAAATCCGGAGTGCCGGTCAGCGCGACGTGCATTATTGGAACGCCACCACGAAGTCCATGGTGCTCTTGAATTTTTCCAGGGCCTGGATGGCCGCCGGCATCTGGTTGGCTTCCGTCATGTTGGACAGATAGCGCCTGAACTTGGTGGCCGCCTTGAAATATTCGGCGGGCAGGATCAATTCCTCCCGGCGGGTCCCCGACATGGCGATGTCGATGGCGGGATAGATGCGTTTCTCGGAAAGCCGGCGGTTGAGCACCAACTCCATGTTGCCCGTGCCCTTGAACTCCTGGAAAATCACTTCGTCCATCTGGGAGCCGGTCTGCACCAGGGTGGTGGCGATGATGGTGAGGCTGCCGCCCTCTTCCAATTTGCGCGCGGCGCCGAAGAACTTCTTGGGCTCCTGCAAGGCTTTGGCGTCCACGCCGCCCGAAAGCGTGCGGCCCGAGGACTTGAGCTGATTGTTGTAGGCGCGGCTCATGCGCGTGATGGAATCGAGCAGGATGACCACGTCCTTGCCGGATTCGACCTTGCGCTGGGCGATATCGATGACCATCTGGGTCAGGGCGATATGCTCTTCGATGGGTTTGTCCAGACAGGAGGCGTATACCTTGCCCTTGATCTTGCGGGTCAGATGGGTGACTTCCTCGGGGCGCTCATCGATGAGAAGCAGCATGACGTCCGCTTCCGGATGGTTGTAGGCGATGCCGTTGGCGATCTTCTCCATCAGGATGGTCTTGCCGGTGCGCGGAGGCGCCACGATCAGACCGCGCTGGCCCTTTCCGATGGGCGTAAGCAGTTCGAGAAGGATCATGGACTTGTCGCTGTCCACCGGAGAGGAAAGGCGATAGAACTCGAAGGGATTGACGCTCGTCAAGGTATGGAACATCGGCGAGGGACGGTAGATGTCCAGGGGCTGATCCTGCACTTCCAGGAGGTTGGTGACCACTTTCTGGTGGCGGTTTTTCTTGCCGCGCACGATGCCGTGGATCTTGTGCCCGGAACGCAGGCCGAATCGGGAAACGATTTCACGCGGCACCAGGATATCCGCATCCTGGGGAGTGAAGCTGACTTTTTCCGAGCGCATGAAGGCGTGTCCGCCGTCCACGAGCTGGATGAATCCGGTATATTCCTCGGTCTCCGAGCGCGGATCGAAGTCGATGGTGTAGTCGCCGCCGGAATCATTGCGATCGCGGCCGCCCTTGCGCTTGCCCCGGTTATCGCGGTTGTCCCGATTGTCCCGGTTATCGCGATTGCCGTTGTTGTTCTGATTCTGGTTGCCGTTGTTGTTCTGGCCGCCCCGGTTCTGGAGCTTGCTGACCTTGGCGCGCTTGCGGCGGCGGCGAAGGCTGTCGTTGGACTCGTGGGAAATCTGGGTCAGATTCTTGAGTTGACGGGTGGGGTCGAAAGCCTTGTCGGGCTGGCCCTCCACATTGCCGTCGATGTTGCCTTCGGGTTCCGCGCCATCGTTGTCATCCCCGTCATCATCATCGTCGTCATCGATATCGATGTCTTGTTCTTCCTGGTGCACGTGCATATCAGGCTCGAGGATTTCGTCTTCGCGGTCGTCGTTGGTGATCATTTCAGTGGGATTCCTATCTTGCATTCAAGATCCCTCGGTTGGTTAGAATTTGCTTTTTCCATATGGAATCAGGATTTGTGCGAATGGTTCGGGAATCACACGAAGGCGGTTTTGCCGCCCGGTTTCCGGTTGCCTCGCAAAGCCATGGGGACTTTTATCCCAAAGGCCTGTAATTTTTTTATCAGAAAACCCCTAATGGATTTCCACTATTTCCCCCCTGCCAGACTCGATGTCGATGAGGGGAATTGCTTTTTATCGGCTAGCTTCAATGGCAAGTATAGCCATTTGTCTGAACGCGAAGCAACGAAAAGCGTGTGTTATCGGCCCTTTTCGGGGCTATTTGACGCCCATCTTCGGGGTTCAAAGCGCCCTATTCGGCGCCTTTCCCCTCTTCGGCTTGCTACTGCGTGTGCTATACAGCGGAATTGAAGCTCAGTGGTCAATTCTAATATAGATAATCAGGGGGAAAATTCAATCGATTCCCTAGCCCGTTTAGGGAATATTTATCTCGGATTATAGTTATTCATGGTCACCAGCATCAGCGCCAGGCAGGTCATGATCACGCTTCCGGTGATGATTTGTTCGCGATGGTTGAAGGCATGCTTGACCACTATCACCGTGTCGCTTCTGGACTTGGGAGGAGTGACCGCCAAGGTATCCTTGGTCGAGGGAATGACTTTGGCAGC
Source organism: Fibrobacterota bacterium (assembly GCA_028287505.1). Classification (GTDB taxonomy): domain Bacteria; phylum Fibrobacterota; class Fibrobacteria; order UBA11236; family UBA11236; genus Chersky-265. Next base: position 21,076 of record JAQBPN010000083.1, read on the forward strand.
CAGGGTATCTTGGGGGGCTTGGGAATAAGGTTGCGTCGGGGACTTGGGCGCTTGTGAAAGCGGAAGTGTCTGGGCCAGGACCATCGCTGGCAGGACCAGGATGAACAGGGCCCTCATCCGGCTACGCGTCCAGGTGCTTTTTCAGAAGCACATTGACCTGGTCCGGGCTGGCCTTGCCTCCGCTGATTTTCATGACCTGGCCGACGAAGAATCCAAGCAGCTTGACCTTGCCGCCTTTGTAGGCGACTACCGAGTCCTGGTTTTTCTCCAGCACATCCTTGACGAATCCCTCGATGGCGCCGGAATCATTGATGACCACGAGGTTCTTGTCTTTGACGACCTGGCCCGGAGCCTTGCCCTCGGCGAGCATGTCTTCGAATACGGTCTTGGCGATTTTCCCGGAGATGGTGCCGTCGAGGATCAGATTGACCAGTTCGCCCAGGTGCTCCGGGGTGAACTTCAGATCCCATACGCTGATGTTCTGGTCCTTGACCACGCGCAACACTTCGCCCATGACCCAATTGGATGCGGCCTTCTTGTCGGCGGTGACGGCGCAGACGCGCTCGTAGAATTGCGACACCGGCTTGTCCGAGGTCAGCACGGCCGCGTCGTAGGGGGGAATTCCGTATTCTTCCACGTACCGCCTGCGGCGGGCCTCCGGCAATTCCGGGAGGGCCGCCTGGATCTCCTCGATATGCTTCCAGTCCACGTTGATGCGGACGAGATCGGGCTCGGGAAAATAGCGGTAGTCGTGGGCCTCTTCCTTGGTGCGCGTGGCCACGGTAACGCCGCGGGCCACATCCCAACGCTTGGTCTGCTTGGGAATGACCTCTCCCCTGTCCAACAACATGGCCTGCAGTTCGATTTCCGACTCCAGGGCCTTCTCGATGTTGTGGAAGGAGTTCATGTTCTTCAACTCGACGCGATTGCCTAAGGGCGCAAACTCGTCCTTGCGCAGGGAAACATTGGCATCGCAGCGCAGATTGCCGCGTTCCATGTTGGCGTCGCAGATTTCCAGGTACTCGAGGATCTGCTTGAGCTTCTCCAGGTACAGGTAGGCTTCCCGGGGCGTGCGGAGATCCGGGTCGGATACGATTTCGATCAAAGGGGTGCCGCAACGGTTGGCGTCGAAGAGGGAATCCGCCACCGTCAGATCGTGGATGAGCTTGCCGGCATCTTCTTCCATGTGGATGCGGGTAAGGCCGATGCGCTTGCGCGTGCCGTCATCGAGATCGATATCGAGATGGCCCTTGGTGCAAATGGGCCGATCGTACAGGGGGTTTTCGCCCTGCTGGGTTATCTGGTAGCCTTTGGGCAGATCCGGATAGAAGTAGTTCTTGCGCGTCCACATGGCCTTGGTATCGATCCGGGAGCTGCAGGCCAGTCCCATCTTGATGGCGTATTCGACCGCCTTGGCGTTGGGCATGGGCAGGGTGCCCGGCATCCCCAGGCAAACGGGGCAAACCAGGGTGTTCGGCTCCGCGCCGAACTCCACCTTGCACCCGCAGAACATCTTTGTGTTGGTAGAGAGCTGGGCGTGGACTTCCAAACCGATAACGACGCTGTAGGCCATGGTGGAATAAGGTAAAAAATCGGGGGGAAGCCGTCAGG
>JAQBPN010000101.1 GCA_028287505.1 Fibrobacterota bacterium
GGTGGGAGCGCTCAAAAGGTCACGCAGCCGCAGGTGATCGCTGGCCACCTGAAGGTGGACGTTCAGAATGCGGTTCAGGGATTTCCGGCCGTGCAAGGACCATTTCCAGGGGCTGTTCACGTATACATCCTCATCCCTGGTCTGGTAGTTCTCCACTTTCCAAACGGGAAGGGAAAGGATGTTGTAGTTGTACATGTCGTTGAACGGATTGCTGTAGTACTCGACCTGGAACGCCAGCAAATCGATCAGCTTGAAAGTCGGCAAGTTGAGCCCGGCCATGATGGGGATGCGCTCGGACCGCTTCTCGTAATAGTAAGGTTGGTTCTCCCATCCCAGCACCGCGACTTCCGCGTACACGCGGAGGTCTTCCGGAGAGCGCAGGTCCTCGGGAAGCACGCCGCCCAAATCCACGGCCGCCCGCGCCATCAGTTTGAGGCCTTGCTGCTTCCAGTGGTACACGGTGTAGGGTTTCACGGTCGAGGTATCGTCCTGAATGGAAGAGGGAGCCCCTTGCAGGGGACCCTTGTAATAGGCGCGGCCGGAGGCCGGATCCGCCGTGACTTCGATGTAGGTGTTGGCCTTCTCGTCGGGCCGTGTCTGGCTCGGGCGATAGGACAATCCCCGGTAGTAGGCGGCGCCCGCCCCCACTTGGAGGAACGGCAGGTTCAGGGAAACCTCATACGCCGGCGTGATGTCTCCGATGGGATCGACATTGGGTTCGATGAAGAGGTTCGCCTCGTGGGCGATGACCCCGCCGAACATGGAAAAATGCGCGTGCGCCCCGTAAGCATCGAACGCGGCGTGATCCATCAACTGGTACCCGTCGGTGGTGACGACATTGCCGGGATAGGTTCCCGACCGGTAGAGGTATTCCCCGAGGTTCCAGGCATCCCGGTTGTATTTGTAGGGGAAATACCCCAACTCCAGAAATGAACGGTTTTCCGGCGCCCCGAAGCTCCAGCGCGCCTTGAGCGTCGAGAGCCGCGGATCCACGCGCACGGTGCGGGACGCGGGCGGGCCGCCTTCCGTGGTATAAGGCCACCAGAGTATGCCCATCAAGCCCGCGTTCACTTCCCAGTCGTCCCCGAATTTCCCTTGTTGGCTCAGGTAGATGATGTTGCGGTACATGGGCCGGTTTTGGAGGTCGATGGCCGGGTGCCCGGCCTGCTGGAATTCGCCATTGATGAGATGGCCGAACTCCAAGGCCATGCGGACGTTGAATTCATCGAATTCCAGTTTCGGCTTGTCGGCGGAAACCGGCGCGGCAGTCTGTTCCGCCCGCCCGCCCGCGACCAGCACGAAGAGCACCATCAGGAATTTCAAACGTGTTTTAACCGGCATGGCCATGATAACGCTTCGTAAAAGCCCCGTAAAAAAAAGGAAACCACCTGGGCTAAAATCTAACCCCGGCCACGGTCCGGTACTGCGCGAAATTGGCGCTTACGGTTGAAAATTGAACGGAATATTCACAACTGTGAATGAAAAGCATCGCACGCGAAACATTAATTTCGCATAACCGTAAAATAGGTGGAAGTCCCGTGGTTGCGGGGTCCCAAGGGATGAGTGCCATGGGCCCGGGAGGGGAATCCCCGCCGCCAGGAGCGGTCAGCCGCGTGGGGGGCGCCTGAACTCGCCGCGAGGCGACGGGGAAAAGGTGGAAGGTAACGGGCGCGTGACGGTCGGAGGGGGAATCCTTCCCGCGCGCTTCGTTACTTCCAGACTACGCGGAAGACGCCCTTGCCCAGGGAGGCCGGCACTTCGATGTGCGTGGCGCCCCGGTCAAGCGATGTCCCCCAGATTTTTTTGCCGTTGAGGCTGAACATCGTCGCGCCGCGGGCCCCGACGGGGGCCGTCAGGCGCTCTCCGGCGCCGGACATGGAAAGAAAGGCGTGGCCGGCGGCGGGGCGGTTGAAGATGGAGACGGTCACGGGGGGGAGGCAGCCGTTGTAGGTGATCTTGAAAAGGCCGGCATCGCCGTTCTTGTTGTACATGCTGCTGCCGTAATCCACGGCGTAAAGGGCGCCGTCCCCGAGGCCGTATTCGAGATCATGCAGGCCCTGGGTGAAGTTCTGGTTGCCCCAGGGAGGATTGGTGGCGGCCGTGATGGGGGCGAAATCGGAAGGCGGATTGGTGAGCTTGGGCTGCCAGCCGGCCGACATGATGGCGTGGAAGATCCACTTGTTGTCGAAGTCGGGAGGGAACTTGACCTTGGAATTCAGGGACGCGTCGAAGTGGTACACGGGACCGGCGCCCGGGCCGCAGGCTTTGAGGCCGCTGATGGGATCGGGGTTGGCGCCATCGTGTTCCCAGAGGGCCGCGGGCTTGGCGGGCGGCAGGATGTTGACGCCGGTGTTGTTGGGCGAATAGTTGACCGGTTTGTTCGCGTCGAACTTCATGCTTGTCTGGCCCTGGATGGCGATGCACTTGCCCTGACCGTAGTCCCAATGGCAGTAGGGCTGGTTGTTTTTCAAAAAGTAGGGGTAGCCCAGGTAGGCGGCTTCATCCGTGACCTTCCATTGGTCCGCGCCCGCGGGGCCGCGATCCGCGTCCGATGCGGAGGCGGGTCCGTTCTCGGCGATGAAGAGCTTGCCGGTGACGGGATCGGGGAAGATGCGGTAGGGGTTGCGATGGCCCATGGTGTAGATCTCGGGAAGCACCTTGGCGGCCAGATCCGCCGTGGGCCAGAGAGCGGCGTATTTCTCCTTGAGGTTGTCCTTGGGGATGGAATAGTACTTGCCGTTGGCCTGCAGGGTCTCTTCCGGATGGATGCGGAGGACCTTGCCGCGCAGTTCGTTGGTGTTGGCGGTGGTGCCCTGATCGTCGCACCAGGAGTAGCCCGGGCGTTCATCCATGGGCGAATATTGACCGCTGCATCCGGGGCTGTGGTTATCGCCGGTGGAAAGATACAGGTCCCCGTCCTTGCCGAACTTGAGAGAGCCCCCGTTGTGGGTTTCCCAGATGGCCTTCACTTCGAAAAGCTTCTGTTCGCTGTTGGCGTCCAGGCTGCCGCCCACGAAGCGGAAGCGGGACAGGAAATAGCTGAGCTTGCCCGAGGTATTGTTGGCGCTGCCCGTGAAGGAGCTCTTGGGCGCATAGTAGATGTAGACCCAATTGTCGGTGGGGAAGTTCGGGGCGACCGCTACGCCCAACGGTCCGCCCACATCGTATGCGCCCGGGTTGAGGTAGCAATCGAGATGGATGGCCAAAGTGGCTTGGCCCGTGGACGGATTGTACAGCGTGATATCGCCGTTGCGCTGCACCACGAATACCTTGCCGTCCTTGGCCACGGAGAGTTCGATGGGCTCCTTCAATACGGCGGAGCCGACCAGGGTTTCCTTCTTGAAGTCCGCGGCGGTAGCGGCGGGGCAGGATTGGCCGTAGGAGGAAAGCGCTCCCAGGCAGGGGGTGAGGATGAACACGGGAAGAAGCCTGGTCATTTGTGTTTTCTTCCATTCTCCCGAACGGCCATAGCACCCGCCCGGTGATTACTGTTCAAAAAATAAGGTTCACATCCCCTGAAAAGATGCCAGATCCGGTTCAGAGTTTAACGATTCCGATTGATTGGAAATGGCGCGCTATCATGTGATTGTCCGAAAACGGCTTGATTTGGCCACTCAGACCGGGAGAATGCGGTTTTGAGGCGCAAAGGCGTAGACGTTTCTGGCAAATCGCCAAGGCGCTCCACCTTGGTTCCATGAAAGGGGAACTGGCCCCCCATTCCCTCACTAAGGGGGTGGGCGCGTGTTCCGGGCACGCATCGGTGCCTTCTTGCTACGGGTATCACGCTAACCTATTTTGCGCATACACAAACGAAAGGAAACATCATGTTTGTTGTCACCGGAGCGACTGGTCATGTGGGCGGCGCAATAGTTGAAAAGCTCTTGGCCCACGGGAAAAAGGTCAAGGCCATCGGTCGCAACCGTTCCAAGCTCTCCCGGCTGGAGAAGAAGGGGGCGGAAGTCGCGGAAGGTAGCATGGACGATACGGTGTTCCTCGCCAAGAACTTCGTGGGCGCTGAAGCCGTGTTCGTCATGGTTCCCCCGGACATGCAGTCTCCGGACATCCATGCCCACTACGATCGCTTCGGACAGGCCATCGCCAAGGCCGTGGCGGAATCCGGCGTCCACTACGTGGTGCATTTGAGCAGCATCGGCGCCGACATGCCCAAAGGCAACGGTCCGATAGCCGCATTGCACCGCCAGGAGCAGCGCCTCAACGCGATAGCGGGCGTGAACGTGCTGCATCTGCGGCCCGGGTATTTCATGGAGAACCTGTTCGGAAGCATCCCCATGATCAAGGGCATGGGCATCAACGGATCCGCGTTCAAAGGGGACCTGAAGTTCCCCCAAATCGCCACCAAGGACATCGCCGACCACGCGGCCAAACGCATGCAAAAGAAGGATTTCACCGGCAAGTCCGTGCAGGAACTGCTCGGTCCGCGCGATGTCTCCATGCAGGAGGCCACCGCGGTGATGGGCAAGGCTATAGGCAAGCCGGAGCTCCCCTACGTGCAGTTTCCCTACGAGGACGCGCTCAAGGGAATGGTAGGCGCCGGCCTCTCGAAAAGCTTGGCCGAGAACTTCGTGGAAATGAGCCGGGCCTTCAACGAAGGCACCGTGCGCATAGGGGAGCGCAACGCCGCCAATTCCACGTCCACCCCCATCGAGGACTTCGCAAAGGACTTCGCGCGCGCGTATCAATCGTGATGGAATCCGTTTTTTTGACCGGAGAATTCGCCGCCGTGAGGGAATTTTGTACTTGTATTGGATAGGGCTGGGTGATACAATTTCCTCGTCACGGCGGTAGTAGGGACATCCCCACCTTCTCTGCTACCGTTCGGGCCCGGTGGTCCCTAGCCTCCGGGCCCCTTTTTTTTGAAATCAGCCGTAATCGCTCGGCAGGGGCCTCGCTCCCGGCTCACAGTCCACCGGGCTCTTCGTTCCGTGGGGTTATAACCGCTCGGCAGGGGCCTCGCTCCCGGCTCAGAGCCCACTGGGCTCTTCGCTCTCTGCTACCGTTCGGGCCCGGTGGTCCCTGGCCTCCGGGCCCCTTTTTTTGCCTTTTCCGCGCGGAATCCCCCTGAAACCTTGGTGTCTGGTCCCGTTGTCTGGGTCATTTTCCGGATTGAGTGTTCGGCTCGGCCTTTATTCGGGGAATAAACTGGTTTTCCGGGTCAGATTGGCGAAATAATCATGGATTCCGGGTGCCGTGGGCTCCGGATTGGCCTAAGTTAAGGCCGGACGAGTATGCACAAACGGGTATCCCCAACCATATGCCTTTTGGGCCTTTTGACCCTCGTAGTCCCTTCCCGGGGCGCGGATTTCCACGGGCGGGTTGTCGATAGGGGAACCCTGCGTCCGGACGGTTCCGCCAAGGGCATTTCCGGAGTCCAGGTTTCCCTTTACGACGGCAAAAAACTCCTCGCTTCGGCGACGACCAATTCCAAGGGCACCTACCGTATCCGCAAAGTTACCGTTCCCCGCTTCCGGGCCATGTACCAAGTGCGCGGCTACTATCCCTCCCAGATCTCACGCGCCTATTTCCTGGCCGCGGCCGACACCGCTTCCAGGGACGTATACGTGGACGCGGCGCCGGTGGAGAAGGTGGAAAAGCCGGAAAAGGGGGACGGGGGAAACAAGGCCAAGGGCGGATACTATGCGGGACTGGCCCGGGGTTTCCTGGCCTTGGCAAGGGAAGAGTCCTTTTTCCGGGAGGATCAGGAGGATTCCACGGTGGATCTGAGCGCCTTTTTCGACGGGCGGGATTCTTCCTCGGAGTATCTGGGCGTCATGAGCGAACTCCTGTGGGCGGAATTCCTCGCCCAGGACAGGCCGCTGGAAACCCGATACTATCTGGCCGCGGCGCTGTTCCCGGCCCTGGACTCCCTGGGGTGGGGCCGCCTGCAGGGGATGAAGCGTTACCTGGAGGTTACCCCGGAAGCCGTGCGCGAGGTGGCCAACGCCATGCGCGAAGGACTGGGCAACCCCAAGAAGCTGCCGAGTCCCAAGGATGTCCGCAAGGCCAAGGCGCCTTTGGAACTGGCTTCGCAGATCGCCTCGGAATACCTTTCCGACGGGGACCTTTCCGAGCGCGCCAAGGACCGCTTTCTGGCGCGCTGGAAAAAAGTCTGGGGCAAGGAAGCGCCTTCCTTCAAGGAGGATACGGAGGAAGCCGCCTTCAAGCCCAATGCGTTGCTGTCCAAGCTGGCCGGGTCCAAATCGGTAAGCCCCACGGTCCATTACCTGCGCGGGCGCGGGCTTTTCGCCATCCGGGATTATTCCGGCGCGGCCGATGAGTTGGGGGACGCCAACCGTCTGCGGGGAAGCTACCCGGCCGCCAAGCATCTGGAAGCCATCTGCTACATGCGCATGGGCCGCGATCAGGAGGCCCTGGGCCGCTTCCAGGCGCTCCGGGAGGCGCCCGATCCCTATTGGAAGGCGAAAGGGTATTACGGTCTTGGCATGCTGGCTGAAAAGGAACAGCGCCATTCCGAAGCCGCCGCCGACTTGTGGAAAGCCGTGCGCCTGGCGCCCGAACCGGAACTGGTCTATCTGTTGGCGGAGGTCTCCCTCAAGCTGAACGATAGGGCCGAAGTGGAAAAAATCCTCCAGCAGCGGGCGGCCAAGGGCGAGCATCGCGCGCATTATTGGCTGGGACGATACGGGGAAGAGGATCAGCAGATTGGCGTGGCCGAAGACCATTACCGCAAAGCCTGGGAAGGAGCGCCGGCGCCCGAATACGCCGAAGCCCTGAGCCGCCTGTACCTCGCCCGCGAGGAATACGGTCCCGCCCTTACCCTGCTCGAGCCCATCCGCGCGCACCTGACGCCGGGGGGACGCCTGGAGTTGGCAGAATGCCTGTTGCAGGCAGGCCGCTCCGCGGAGGCCTCCAAGGAGTACCAGGCCGCCTATGCCGCCGGCCCCACCGCGGAGACGCTTGCGCGTTACGTGGAAGCCCTGGTCCAGGCCAATCGGGCCTCCGAGGCCATCGCCATCGTCAACGCCTTTCCCGATCAGACCCAACCCAAGGTTCGCTTCGCCTTGGCCAAGGCCAACGTGGGCAACCATGAACCGGACAAGGCCCGCCCCATCCTGGAGGAACTGGTCAAGCGCGAGGACAACAACGCGGATTACCATTTCCTGCTCGGCCTCTGCTACTACGAGGACCGGAATTATTCCAAGGCCAAACGCGAGTTCGATGAAGCGCTCAAGTACCGTCAGGACCACCTGGAAGCCATCTACTACACGGGCCTTTGCGGCGTGAAGCTGGGAAAGGCGGAGGCGGCGCGCAATTACTTCAACGAACTGGCGCAGCGCACATCGGCGGATTGGAAGGCGAAGGGACTGATGGGCGTGGGGATTTCCTTCGCCGCCCAGGACAAGCCGGAAGCCGCGGAAAACTTCTACCAACGATCCTTGGGCGTCTTGGAGACGGCGGAAGCCGAGGCTTTGCTGGCCTTGAGCAAACGGCGGCTGGGCGCGCCCGAAAAATGGGTGCCCTTGGCCAAGAAGGCCTACGAATTGGATCCGCGCCAGCCCAAGGCGGCTCTGGCCATGGGGGAGGCCCTCATCGCCCAGGGCAAGAAGCGCGACGCCCTGAAGCATTTCCAGGAAGCGCTCCTCAATAATCCCAACTCCTGCGATCTGCTGGCCGGAATGGCCAAAAGCCAATACCTGACGGGAGCCTACCAGGCCGGCCGGAACACCAGCGACAAGGCCATCGCCATCTGCCCCTCGGAACCCGAGCCCTATTACTACGCCGCCGTCACCTCGGACAAGCTCCGCAATAAGAAGGAGGCGGAGGATTTCTTCAAGGCCTTCCGCAAGGCGGGCGGGGACGAGGGCATGTTGCCGGAAGAGTACCGCTAGAAATAATTACTTTTCCCCGGCGCCTTTTCCATTTTCCGGTTTCGAATTTCCTTTTCCGCGGGGTCCGCCCATGTCGCTGCGCCAATCGCTGATAGTCCTGCCCGGTCTGCTTTTCCTTTCCGCCTGCACTTCCGTCATCCGATCCGGCGGATCGGGAACCTACGGGACCGCGGATCTTCCCGAACCCGCATTCGACAGGACCGCTTGCGGCACCGCGCCGATAGGGCTTTGGTCCGCCCTTACGGCCCCGGAACTTCGGGCCTTGCAGGATAGGGAGAAGGCGGCGTCCGGCGACCCCGATGCCTTGCTGGCGCTGGCGATTTTCGCCTCCGGGGACAAGCGGGCGCCGGAAGAATACGCGGCCATCCACGCCCGCATCGCCGCGTTCACGGAGAAGATGAAGCCGGAGCTGGCCGCGGAGAAGAACCCATGGCAGAAGGGGTTCAAATTGCACAAGGCCATGCACGCCGCCTTTTTCCCGCCTTCGCGGGCGGAAGAGACCCGCCCCAGCGGATATGCTTGGGAACAAAGCCGCTTCACCGGCATCTTCGCGGACGGGAAATACAATTGCGTCAGTTCCGCCATCCTGTACCTGGTGCTGGCGCGGGAGTTCGGCTTCGACGCCCAAGGCGTGCTGTTGCCGTCCCATGCATTCGTGCAGTTGCGCCTGCCGGACGGGAAAATCATCGAGGTGGAAACCACCACGCCCTCCGGTTTCGACTGGATCCACGACGAGGCGTTTTACAAGAAGCGGGCCGGACCCTGGTTCGCGGCGCGCGGGTTGCCGGCATCCACCTTCAAGGATTACCAGGCCAGGCGGATCATGCGGCCCCTGGATCTCATCGCCCTCAACATGAGCAACCAGCACACCGCGCCCAAGCTCATGAAGCCGCAGGACCGCTATCGCCTGATCGAAGCGCGCTCGTATCTCGATCCGGCCGATCGGGACGGCGGGATCAACCGGGTGGCATTCTATGCGGCCGAGTTCGCCTACCTGTCCAAGCGGGGCGAATGGGCGGCCTTGCAGCGGATGTATGCTTCCGTCACGGCTTCCCTGGCCATGCTGCATCGGCAATGGGGCGAGGATACGGAGTTCGCCAACCACTTGGCCTGGCAGCCCTACTACTACGCCACCACCCTGCGCGGACTGGGCCGCGGAGCGGAGGCTTTCCCCTGGATCGATACTTCCCTGGCCTGGCTCCGTCCGGCGGCCAAGGAAGGGCCGGTCCTGAAGTCCAACAATGAAGGGCTCATCATCCTCATCACCAGGGAATCCGCGGAGAAGAAGGATTTCGCCGCCGCGGAGAGGGACCTTTTACGATACCCGGGCTTGCTGCGCGAGAACCAGAACCTGGGCACGCATCTGGCCTGGGTGTACCAGGAATGGGCCATGCAGGATTGGGAGCGCAAGGACTGGGAAAGCGCCGCGGCCAAATTGGGCAAGGCCCTGGAATACGCGGGCAAGGAATATCGGAAACCCATCCGGGATAACATGGCTACGGCCTATCTCAATAGGGCCGCGGTCCGTCAGAACGAGGGTGATTGGCCCAAGGCGCGGGAAGCCTTGCGGCATTGCCTGGAGAAAGTGCCGGAGGCCAAGAAGTGCAAGACCTGGATGGATGAGCTGGTGGCCCAGCACAACCTGGACGATTAAAACAAAGCCCCGGGAAACTTTCCCGGGGCCTGCGCTTCACTTGGAGTGGAACAGGGAGTTGCACCAGGATTGGAGCAACGGTGAAGCACATCCTTAATTTCGGCATCCGACCGGGCGGGGTTTAGCGCCCGGAGGAAAAACCCGTGCCGGAAAGCGTACAAAGTGTGCGCACTCCGCCGCGGATGGGTCTGGGCGCCTCAGTGGGCGTTTTTTGCAGGGATCCGGTCCCCGAGAGGTCCGGTCCGAAAAAGCATTCCCCGGCGGCCAGGCCTGGGCGCAAACCGTAAAAATCGGATATTACCCGGATGGACTCAGGCGGACTTTTCCAAAAGCGGAAGCAAAGGCTTTTCGTGGGATACGACCATCTCAACGACGGGCCTTACTATGAAGGGTTCAGAAGGATGTTTTCCTCCCTCTACGAGATCACCCGCGACAATTCCATGGAAAGGGAATTGGACGGCGACGATGCCGACGGGTTCATCCGGTATTTGCGGGAGTCGGCCCTGGAAGACTGCGCCTGCGTCGTGATCCTGTGCGGGGCGCATACCCACCTTTCCAAGTTCGTGGATTGGGAGATCAAGGCCGCCCTGGATCGCAAGCTCAGCGTCATCGGCATCATACTTCCCACCAACCCAGCGGACGCGACGGGGCAGCCTTTGCTCCCGGAGCGGATGAAATTGAATTTCGACGGCGGATTCGCCGTCATCTGCCGTTGGGAGGAGCTCTCTTCGACCCAGGTGGATTTGAGCGCCCGCATCCGTTACGCCATGGATCGGCCTCAGGTGCTCATCGAAAACAGCTTGCCGCTGCGCCGCCGCAACGACTGAAGGTGCGGCGGCGCGGTCCTCACTTCGATCGTTGATAAGACCCGATCAATTCGGCCTGTGCCAGGATTTTCCCCTGAATGGCCTTGGCCAGATCGGGCTCCTTGGCTCCGGCAGGCAGGTCCGGGGCCGCCTTCAAGGCGAAAAGCCGGAAGCGATAATGGTGGGTCCCCCCGGGGGGACAAGGCCCTCCCCAGCGCGATTGTCCGAAATCATTCCGGCCCTGGACGGCGCCCGAGGGCAAGCTGTTTTCCGCGATGTCTTTGGTCTTGGGGTCGATATTCCATAAAGTCCAATGCACCCAAACCCTGCCAGGAGCGTCAGGATCGTCCACGATCAAGGCCAGGCTTCGGGCGTCGGAGGGGATCCCTTCCAGGGAAAGCGGCGGGTTCACGTCCTCGCCATCGCAGGAGTATCTGGAGGGGATGGGCTGGTTCATGGCGAATGCGGAGCTGGATATTTTCATGGGGTTTTCTCCTTGCGATGAAGTCGCAATCGAGGCTGGATGGACGGAATGGATTCTCCGTCTGTTCCCGGGAAAATGGAGTCTGGGGAAAAATAGGTTTCCTTCGCTCCGGTACGCCGAATATAATGGTGGGCGGATCTTCCGGAAGTTAATTTGCGAAGCATGCCAAGCCGGGGTTGCAATGGGGCACCACCGACAGTCCCACTCAAGAAGGTATCCCATGGCGATTCAATACACATGTCCGATGCATCCCGACGTCATAAAATCCACACCCGGGAAATGCCCCAAATGCGGGATGAAATTGGTCAAAGCGGGAGAGCCGGGCA
>JAQBPN010000035.1 GCA_028287505.1 Fibrobacterota bacterium
CCCAGGCTGACGCCCACCAGATACCATCCCAGGGTCGTCTCCACCAGGCTGCCGAAACCCACCTTGTCCCGCAACGGTGCGGCGGCCATGCGATCCAAGGCATCCAGATTGGCGTTCGTTTCGGAAAGGTTGCGCTCCACCAGGTTCCTGGCCTGGGCGATCATTTCCCGGGCGGTTTCGTACTTGTCCCCGGCGCTGCTTTTGGTTTCCGCTGCCGCAGCGTCGCTGAGGTTGTCCAGTTCGCGCAGGTATTCCGACTTGCGGGATTGCAGGTTCTGGCGGCATTGGATGAGGATGGCATGCCTATCGGGGATCAACATTCCCAAATTGGACATATTTTACCCGCTTTAGTCCAATCCTATCTCCCTTGCGGCCGAATTGCGCCGGAACTAGGTTTTTCAGGCGCCGTCTTTCCGAAACCATCACTCCTGAACCCTGCTGCGAGGTCCTCATGTTCCGCCATCCCAACGCCAAATCGGTTTTCGCGACACTTGCCCTCTGTCTTTCCCTGAGCGCCAGCGCTTTCGCGGGAAAACCCGATTCCACCGGAGTCGCCATCGTTCCCGCCACCGGCAAGTCGCCTTCCGGCGGGAAGTCTTGCGAAGAGCTGAAATCCGAAATCGACGCCAAGCTCAAAGCCAAAGGCCTCAAGGCCTTCACCTTGGACATCCTGGCCAAGGACGCCGTGAAAACCGAAAAGGTGGTGGGCACCTGCGAGTCGGGCGCCAGGAAGATCGTCTACAAGAAGGGCTGAGGCCGCGGCCCGCATTTCATCGGACGGAGATATCCGAAAACGTGATATGCGCCAATCCATTATGCTCCTGCGAGAAAAGCACGCCGTTGAATGCGGCGTACCTCTCCCAGGTCCAGGAAACCCCCCGCTTGCCGGAGCGCCTGTGGTAGGTCCATTCCTTGATCAATCCGTCTGGCGCCACGTATAGTTCAAAGGTGTCGTTGGGCGTATACCCGTCCGACTGCACATAAGCCACGACCACGCGCCTGAGGCGCTCCTTTTTTTTGGGCGAAACGGACAGGCCGGTGTCGATCTCGATGCGGGTCCCTTTGTCCATTCCCAGGTGGAGCGGGAAGATCAGCCAATATTGATCATTGATGAAATCCTTGTCGATGGATTTCTCCTTCTCGCCCATGTTCTTGCGGGAGTATGAAACGCGTTTTCCCACCAGGGTGACGCTGTCGCTTTGGGGCTTCCAGATCCAGGTATGGCTCGGTCCCACGCCCATCACCTTGCCGGTGAAGGTGAAGCGGATCTCCTTGGCCTTTTTGAACGCTTCGTAGCCGTATTTGGCCAGGATGGTATCCACCATGGTTTCGGCGCGCGCCTGGGCCAGGCAAACGTGGGTAACCGCTATGAGACACAACCATTTTTTGACGGGAGGCATCGGTTCTCCGGGAAGGGGCGGACCCTTTCAAGATATGTTTTCCATCGTCCCCGCAACTAAAAATCTCTTCGAGGCTACGAGTGATCAAGAATGAGAACGAAGTTACCGCTTCCCGGCCGCTTTTCCGCCTGTGCGGTCCCGCTTCACGGCATACGTTCACCGGACAGGTCGGGTATCGGATGCCCATCAGGGAGTTTTCATGCGCTTTCCCAATAGCACGGTTTCCATATTGTTCCTGGCCGCCGCGGCCGGGTTCTCCCAGGCGGCGGTGGTTTCCGTCATCAACGGATACTCGGTCACCTACCCGGGCAACAAGTTCGGCGTGGACGTGGTGACGGGCGTGCCCCAGGACTATGTGAAAATCGCCCCCGCCAAGGAATACTACCTGGACTACCAGGTCTGGTTCGAGAGCGATTGGCAATGGGTCAAGGGCGGAAAGCTGCCGGGACTGGTGGGCGGGGCGCATACCTCCGGATGCCGGCCCATCGTGACGGACGGCTGGAGCGCGCGCTTCATGTGGCACGAAAACGGCGGCGGCCATTTCTACTACTACCATCAGGACCGGGTCAATGATTGCGGGGACACGCAGGATTTCCTGGGCGGACTCACCATGAAGAAAGCAGCCTGGAACCGCATCACGGAACACGTGGTCATCAATTCCCCCGGGCAAGGCAACGGTTCCGCCCAGGCGTGGCTGAACGGGCAGAAGGTCACGGACAAGTCCGGCATCAAATGGCGCGGCAACGTGGCGGAGAACGTCGCCTTGGTGGATCAGGTGAGCCTGCAGACCTTCTACGGAGGCAGCACCCAGGACTGGGCGCCTTCCGCGACGACCCACGCGAATTTCAGCGCCTTGATCGTGACGACCACCTTGCCGGATTTTTCCAAGCCTTTCGAGGTACCGTCTTCCATTAAGGGTGGGGCGTTCCAGGGGGAAGGCATGCAAGCGAAGACGGGGCGGAAATCGGTCCTTACCGATCTTTGCGGCCGCGCAACGGGCGGATCGGTTCGCGGGGCGGCGGGTCCGCGGTTTTCCGCGGCGGGTCCGCGGTTTTCTAAAACGCTTCCTTGATATTGATGGCGGGCGCCACGCCCCCGTCCACGAAACCGATGTCCACGCGGATGTTCATGCGCTGGGCCGGGTTCATCGCATAGCGCAATCCCACGCCGAAATCCGGGCGGAACTCCTCCAGGCTGAAACCGCCCAGAGTGTGCGCCACCTGGCCCGCTTCGGCGAACGCCGCGTAGCCCAGGCGGTTGCGGATCCAGGGGTGTCTCAGCCAGGACCAATCGGGCAGGTAACTCTTGTATTCCCCCTGTACCAGAAGCAGGTTCCGATCGCGGTACTTGCCCCGCACCAGGCCGCGCAGGGTATGGTCGCCATCGGCGGTGGGCAGATCGCGGAAGGGCACGTCTCCGGCCATCGCTTGCAGGGTGGCGGATACGCCCACCGCGCCGGTTTCGAAAACGGGCAGGAACTGGCGCGCTTCCAGGGTGTACCCGTCGTAGTCATATCCGCTGCCCCAGGCGGAACGGTACCAGGAAGAATTTGCCCGCAGGAAGCAGCCGCGGCGGGCCCAGTAGATGGCGTCGCGCCCATCGTAGGTCATCACCGCGCCGATGCCGCTGGTGAAGCCGCCCGTTTTGCCGGGTACGGTGTCGGTCAACAACCCATGCGTGCCTTTGTCTTCGATGGATTCGTATTTGAACAGGGCCTGGGGCCCCGCGGAAAAATGCCGGAACAATTCGCGTTCCACGGTCACGTCGCCGTTAACGCCTTTGGCCACGTACTTGTCGGCGCTGTCCTTGGGGATGTCGCTGCCGTTTCCCAGGCCGTAGTAATCGGCGGGCCATTGGATATAGTTGAGGTCCGCGGTCACATGGTAGAGGTTGCGGCGCAGGTACCATTCGGGAAACAGGTTCACCTCCACTTGCCCCTTCTGGGAAATGCGGGCCGCGAATCCCAGCGTGGAGGATTTGTTCAGGGTGTCCCCCGGGTTCAGGAAACGGATGACGAGCGCGCCCGCCTGCACGCCCGTTTCCGCGTTGGAGATGAGGATGGGGACGAAGGCCCAATGCTGCGGGTCCGAGGTCGCCTGGGCCTGTGCGGAAAGCGGGCACAAGGAGGCGAGAGCGGCGATGGCCAGGACCGGGAACAGGCGCCGGCGAAGCGATTCCAAAACCTGGATGGAGCAAGGGGATTTCATGTGCTGCCTTTGCAAGCGTGAGCGGTGCGCCCGGGTCGGCAAGAATCTAGGCATTTTTCCCGGTCCCGGTGCATCATGCAGGTTGGACGAGCGTTCCCGCCGCGGCGGTAACGGAACTACCTTGTAGCAACCGCTATGAAGACATTAATCACCGGAAAAAGATTCCTTTTGCTGGGTTCCCTGCTGCTGCTTGGCGTTTCTTGCGATGGATGGCGCGGGAAGAACAGGGAGAAGGCAGCCCTTGATGCCTTTTCCAAATTCGAAAAAAATCCCATCCCCATCCCCGATTCGGTACTGGTGCCGAACGCCCTGGATATGCCCGGTTGCATGAAGGGATGGGGGTTCAAGCCCCGGGACTCCTTGAACACGGGCCCGCTCTTTTCCTTCTACGATCAGGTCTTTACCCGCCTGGGATTGGCCAAAGCGACTACCATCGTATTCGATCCGGGCGATCCTTCCCAATTGTCCCGAGGCCCGGCCGGTTACAGTCTGCCTGTGGAGACGCGGGAAATCTATGTGACCCCGGATAGGCTTGTGAAGTGCCGGGTGAGCTTCCATGGCCGGCACGGGATGACCGCGGTCTGTGAGCCCAATCTGAAGCTGAGCGGCAATCCTTGTGTAACCGAGGAAAAAGGCGCCAAAATCGGACCCGACCAATCGCGATCGGAAAAGGAACGTACCCGGTCCGGGAAGCCGCAAGAAAGGGCATCCCCGGGAAATGCGGCAAAGGCTTTCGCCGCATTCGCGACCTTCGAAAAGGAATTCTCCCTGCCTGTTCCCGGATCCTATGCGAACAAATCGACGTCATGGAAGCGCGGATGCCTCATAGAAGGGAGCTTCGAGAAGCGAAAACCCTTCAAGTCCACGGAGATGTTGGGATTCTTCGCCGATACTTTGGCAAAGCTTGGGTTCCGGGTTTCCCGGACCGATACCGGGTCCGGTTGGAGGGCGTTCGGGCCCGGCTCACCCGATGATCCGGACCAGACCATCAATTTCATGGACGTCCGGCATTTTTTCACGGCGGACTCCCTGGTCCACTGCTCGGTCGCGCTGATCAGCGGCGAATACGCCGATACCTCCGGGTCCCAAGACCTGTCCCTCCGCTGTGAACCCTATCTGGGGAAAAACACGGACGCCTGTTCCGTCTTGCGGGCTTCGGAATAATCCCGGGAATCAGGCCCCGGTAGTAGTCGCCGCCGCGGGCGATGCGGATCGCGAGTCGCCTTCCGACGCAGCCTGACCGAGCAGCCGCCGCACCTTGACTTCCATCTCCTCGGCCTTGCTGGAAGCGGGCATCGCGTCCCCGATGGCGACCGAAACCGACCGTCGCGAAGGCTTGGGCAGGCTCGCCATGGCCTTGCCGCCTTTGCGGCTGAAGAAGCTGCCCCACAGGCCGTCGATGGCCATGGGGATTACGGGAACCGCGTCCCGGGCCAGGATGCGTTCCACGCCGGGGCGGAACGGGTTCATGGCTCCGTCGTAGGTGATCTTGCCTTCCGGAAAGATGCAGACCAGATTGTCGTCCCGGAGTTCCTTGGAGATGAGCTCGAAGGCCCGCTCCTTCACAGCCGCATCTTCCTTGGCGGGGGCGATGGGAATGGCCCTGGACAGGCGGAAGAGCCAGCCCAGCAGCGGGTTCCTGAACATGGAATTGTCCATTACGAAATGCACGGGACGGCGGCACGCGGCCGTGATGATGAACCAGTCGATGAAACTGACGTGGTTGCAGACGATGACGGCGGGCCCGTTGCGGGGAACGGAATCGCGGCCGGCATAGCGCAGGCGGTAGATGGTGCTGGCCAGGATCCACACCGCGAAGCGCATGACGAACTCGGGAATCAGCATGAAGATGTAGGCGCAGACCACCAGGTTGAGAATGGCCGTGAACAGCAGGATCTCCACGGTATTGAACCCGATCTTGAACAGGACCATGGTGATGAGCGCGGAGGCGACCATGAACACGGCGTTGAAGATATTGTTGGCCGCGATGACGCGCGAGCGCTCGCCTTCGTCCGAGCGGGACTGGATGAGCGCATACAGAGGCACGATGAAAAGGCTCCCGAAGGCGCCCACCATCCCCAGGTCGATCATGGCGCGCCAGGCCGCGTGGGCGTGGGCGCCGTTGAACAGGGCGCGTACGCCCAGGAGCGCTTCGGAGGCCGGAGGATAGCTGATGAAGGAAAGGTCCGCCAGGAACAGGGTCATGCCCAGGGCGCCCAAGGGCACCAGACCGAGCTCGATGTCCCCGCGGGAAAGCTTTGCGCAGACCACGGAACCGATACCGACGGAAACGGAGAAGACCGCCAGGAACAGGGTCACCACGGATTCGTTCCCGTGCAGCATGTGCTTGGTGAAGTTGGGCAGCTGGGCCAGCAGGGTGGCGCCGAAGAACCAGAACCAGGAGATGCCCAGAATGGAATTGAACACCGCCTGCCTGGCACGGATGATCCGGGTCAGGGCCATGGTTTCGGAGAAAGGGTTCCAATTCAATTTGAGGCCCGGCGCCATGGCCGGGGCCAGGGGGATCTTGGTGGAAATCAGGTAGCCGGCCATGGCTACGCCCAGGATGGACCCGGAGATGGCCACCAGGTTCTGCTTGCCGGCCAGGAGCCCGCCCGCCAGGGTGCCGATGAGGATGGCCAGGAAGGTGCCCATTTCCACCAGGGCGTTGCCGGTGGTGAGTTCATTCTCCCTGAGGTGCTGGGGCAGGATGCTGTATTTGGCCGGGCCGAAGAACGCCGAATGCGTGCCCATCAGGAACAGGGTGATGAAGAGCAAGGCGGTATGGCCGGTGTAGAAGCCCACCGCGCCGATGCCCATGATGCCGATTTCCGCGGTCTTGATGATGCGCATGATGCGGGACTTCTCGAACTTGTCCGAGATCTGGCCCGCCACCGCCGAGAACAGGAAGAAGGGCAGGATGAAGAGGCCCGCAGCCAGGTTGATCAGCATTCCGGATTCGGCCTCCGTGGCCGCGCGGAAAGCGATCATGATCACCATGGTATTCTTGAACAGGTTGTCGTTGAGGGCCCCCAGGAACTGGACCCCGAAGAAGGGTCCGAATCGCCTTTGGGCCAGCAGGTTGAACATGCTCATGGAATCTCCGCTGAACGTTGGGGAAACCGGGGAACCGACGCCCCCAGAGTATAGTATTTATCGCGTTCTTCAATCATTTCACCGGTTGGACGCCCGGACCGGCGGAGCTTGTAACGGAGGGGCCCGGGGTCCGGAATCCATCCCCCGCCGGGCGAAAAAAGCGCAAAAAAAATCCGGAGAGGTTTCCCCCTCCGGACCCGGCCCCCACCCACCCCCGGTTCAAGTCTTGATCAGTCTTTCATCCGCAGCAGCGCGCCCATCCCCGGCTTGATGTCGGCGGGAAGCACGATGCGGGTCGCTCCCGGCGCCACGGGCACCCGGTGCAGCATCCTTCCATCGGGGGCGTAGGCCTCAATCGCGCGTATCGGCGAGGAGGCGTCCAGTTCGATCACCAGGCGGGCTCCGGCCCAATGGGACCGGGCGGACCTGGCAAGGACGCCGGGCGGGAGCAGCGATGCGGCCGCGGCCATTTCGAAATCCGCGATGGACGTCCCGCCTTGGGCGAGAGCGAGGGTATTGCTCTGGGCATTCTGGAACCCGGTGCCGGAGACGCTGACGCGGTAGTTGCCCGGCGCCGCCAGTTTTCCGAAGCTGAAAAGTCCCGTCGCATCCGTGACGAGGGTATCGACCGGGGTGCCGTTACCGCCCCCGCCGCTGATGCGGGTGAGGATGACCCTGACATTGGCCACCGGCGCATGGGTGGCCGCGTTGGTCACGGCTCCTTTCACGGTACCGGTGGTGTCCCCGGCCACGACCGCCAGGAGCGCGAAATTGGCCGTGGTCTTGAGGCCGCCGCTCACGTCCACATTGTTGTTCACCGCCGCGCTGAAACCGGCGGCGCTGACGCTGAGCACGTAGTTGCCCTGGTTGGCAACGCTGTCGAAGGCGAACATGCCTTGCGCGTCCGTCAAGACGGTATCCGGCCTGGATCCGCCCCCCCCGCCGCCGCTGCGGGTGAGGATGACGCGCGCGCCGGCAACGGCGCTGCCGTTGGCCGCGCTGGTGACCTTGCCGCCGATCGAGCCCGGCCCGACGGGAGCGGTCATGGTGAAGTTCTGCGTCGCGGTCTGGTTGGCGATCACGGCCACCCCGGTGCGGGTTTCGGTTGTGAAGCCGGTGGCGGAAACCGTGAGGCTGTAATTCGTGTTCGCGGGAATGCTGTCGAAGGCGTATTTACCCTGGGCATCGGTTTTGACCGTATCGGTGGTGTTTCCGCCTCCCCCGCGCCTGAGGATCACGGTGGCATTCGCCACCGGCGCCGCCGCGGTTCCCGTCCCGCTCGTTACCGTACCCGCTATGTTACCCGACCCGCCTCCCCCGGTATTGGCCACCAGGGTGATGTTGGAGGTATAGGAGCCCGTAGCGCTGGCCACGTTGACGAATCCGGTCCCGTTGGCGTAGCCGGTAGCGGTCACCTGGATCAGGCGCGCTCCGGTGCTATCGGTGGTGAATGTGTATTGGCCCTGGGCGTTGGTGGTGGTCGAATCAATCCGGCGGCCGTTGATACCGCCTCCGCCGCCCGTCGCCGCGAGCAAGACCACCTTGGCCCCCGCCACCGGGGTGCCGGCTCCGCCCGGCCCGCCTGTTCCGCCAGTGGAAACCGTACCGGTGATGGTGGCCGCGAACAAGGCCGCGGGCAACAGAACCAGCGCCAATAACAGGATTATCCGGTTTTTCATGGTAGTCTCTTTCTCTCGATGTTGATAAAAGCCGATGGATATCAAAACAATGAAGACAAACCCCTTCTTCGTCGAAGGGCGTGGGGAGTGCGCGTATCCATCGCAAAAATTATTCCAGCGTCGGGAATCGGGAAGGAGCGGTTTTTATTCCAGGCCGTAAAGTCTCGATTGGAAACCGTACGCGTTGGTACGGTTCCGCGGCCGGGCCGGTACGCACGGTGTTCGCTGCCGCGAAACAGCCCGTGATATCTTTCACTACTCTTATTGAATCATCATCCGGCCCATTGAGGCGGGGCGGTCAGCCTGGCGGCGGACGGGGAAGGCTATTGCCGGGTGAAATATTTCCCATAGCCCGCCTTCGCGGCGATTATGGATTCCCCGGTTCCAGGGGAGCCGAACAGGGGAAGCAGTCTTCCACTGGCATCATAGAGAGATGTTCCCAGCCCCAGATTGCCGCCGACGCCCCGTCCCGCGTTTCGCGCCGCCTTGGGCGCCAGATTGATGCCGACCACGAAAAGGGGGTTGCCGTCCTTGTCGTAGGCGCGATCGGGAGGGATGGTGAAGGAGTTGTTCACGGGCTGTATGAAGACGTTCTTGAACTGCACGCTGAAGTCGCCGGGATTGTGCAATTGCAGGGCGATGATGCCTTTGTCCAGGACCTTGAATCCGGAATGTTCCCAGCAACTCTTTCCGTTCACGACATGCGTGACCTTGTCCTTGTCGGCGATGATCTCGAGCTTGCCCCAATCGGTATTCTTCGCCGGAGAGCAGTTGGAGACGGGCGTCCAGGGCAGCTCGTTGCCCTGCTCATGGTAGAAGGAACCCCAATAGCCGTCGGAGATGTCCGCCTGATATCCTCCCACCTCGAAATTGGTGGGGTTGGTGATCTTGCCGCGATAGACCACGCCGCTGTTACGGTAGCCTCCCGTGCCGGGCATGCGCGCCTCCAACTTGAGATGGAAATCCCCGTACAGGCTGTCCGTGATCAGGAAGGTGTTGAAACTGATGCTCCCGGATCCCGTCACCACGCCGGTGTCCACCTTCCAGTTGGCCGTGCGGCATTTCCATCCCTTCAAATCCGTCCCGTCGAAAATCTTCATCCAGACATCCGACGTCTGGGCGAAGCCCGCGGTGGCAAGGACTGCGGTCAACAGACCGGATACGATGGCTTTGCGGGTTGCGAACATGGTTCCCTCCCAGGGATTCCGAACGGAAATGGAATGTGGCGAGGGGAGATTGGATATCTCTCCGGGACCCACACCGGTTAATCTATGCGGGGGAGAGAGAGCGGGGGCGGGGATTCGGACGGCCCGAAAGAACTTATTCACAAATGAGAACAGGTCCTTCCGGGCTTGACGGTATTAGGGGAGTTCCTGGACCTGCCAGCCCCTGGATCCGAACCTCAAATCCCGCTCCACGAAGGTCCAGACCACCAGCTTTTTCCCTTTGAGCAGTTCTCCGCGCCGGCCCAATTGCTGGCGGACCACGGTGGAGGCGCCGCCGTCGTTGACGATGGAAGCCAGGGGACGGTTGAGGAGGTATGCCACGTGGGCGATTACGCCCGCGCTGCCGGGAGCGTCGGTCTGGTAGATGCGGGAGAAGCTGTCGCCCAGCCAGAGGATGGAAGAGGCCGGATCATCCTGGTAGGGCTTGCCGGTCTGCGCGTCCGAAACCTGGCTCGCCGTCACGCGCTCCAGGCTCCAGATTTTCTTCCGATCCGGCACCTTGGTCATTTCGGCGATGTCGCCCCAGCGATCCACGGCCGTGTCCTTCACCATGTAGCGGGGCTTGGAAACCAGGGAGTCCCGCGGCTCCAGCACCGCGGCGGTGTCCGGGTCGGGGATCATTTCCTTGATGCGTCCGGCCAGCGCCTCCGCGGCCACTTCCATGCCCTGCGGGGTCCAGTGGGTATCGCGCTTCAGATAAAGCTGGGACGCGCCGGATGCCTTGGCCTTGAGCAGGGGATCGAAGAGGTTCGCTACGTTGAAGCCGCGCTTGCGCAGATCCTCCAGGAGAGCCAGGGTGGGGGAGGGCGGCTGGCCCTGGATCCCGTGCCATAGCTTTTCCGGATAGATGGACGGCTTGCCGGGAATGGGCACCAGCAGCAACTCGATGCCGCGGGCCTTGAGCCTATCGCGGAAGTCTTCCATGGCCACCAGCGGGTTGCGGAGATTGACCCGCTTGCCGGCGATGAGCGTATCGAAGGTTCCCTTATAGAACCGCTCGTCCGTGTAGGGCGGCTGCAGCAGGTAGTCCACGTCCTGGTTGTAGAAGAGCCAGTCTTCTTCGCCTTTGACGGACTTGGGCGCCATCTCCCCCAGCATATCGTAACGGAACTGCAGGGTGACGGGGCGGAGCCATTTGGCGAAGACGCTGCGATCCTTGGAGTTGTCGTCCCAGCGGTGCAGGCTCTCCTTGCTGGGGGCTATCCGGAACACGTCGAAGACGTGCGGGATTTCCTTGTCCACCACGGCTTCATGCGCGGCCTGGAAAAGGGGGAATCCCGCGACGATGGCGAGCAGGGCGATGGCGAGTGTCCATTCCAGTTTACGCATGGGGCCTCAGAACTGGAAGTAGAGGAAAGGGTTGAACGATTGGGTATACATCATCACCACGGCGACGAGGAACAATGAGAATACGACGGCGAATTTCCCCCAGGAAAGCTGTTTGCCGAATTCATAGCTCTGTACGGGCTGGATGACCGCCACCGCGCAGATGAACATGTTGATGAGATCGTGGGGGTGGTAGATTTCCGCCTTGACCAGACCCGAGAATTCCCCGGGATGGCCCAGGCCGAACATGCTGCCCAGGTAGCTGAACGCATGCGGCAGGCCGTCGGCGCGGAAGAATACCCAGGTGATGAGCACCACGAAGAAGGTGACGCCCACGCGCATCCAGCGGGGGCTGTTGGCGTAGAAGGGCTTCTTGCCGCTCCAGCGTTCGATGCCGAGCATGGTGCCGTGGATGGCGCCCCAGAAGAGGAACTGCCATTGGGCCCCGTGCCACAGGCCGCCCAGCAGCATCACCAGGGCCAGGTTGATGTAGGTGCGGGATTCGCCCTTGCGGTTGCCGCCCAGGGAGATATAGAGGTACTCGCGCAGCCAGGTGGACAGGGAGATGTGCCAGCGGCGCCAGAAGTCCGTGATGCTGTCCGCATGGTAAGGCGCGTTGAAATTGCGGAGCAGTTCGAAGCCGAACATCATCCCCAGGCCCAGGGCCATGACGGAATAGCCGTTGAAATCGAAATAGATCTGGAAGGCGTAGGCCAGCACGCCCCACCAGGCGTCCAGGGCATGCGGATGCTGGGTGGCGAAGGCCGCGTCCGCGATGCGCCCCACCGGATTGGCGAGCAGGATCTTCATGGCGAAGCCCAGGAAGAACAGCATCACGCCTCGGGCGAACAGGGTGAGGGTGTGGGTGCGGGAATGGAGTTGCTGCGAGAGCACGTTATAACGCAGGATGGGCCCGGCCACCAACTGCGGGAAGAGGGAAACGAAACAGGAGAAGTCCGCGAAGGATTTCACCGGCCGCTCCCCGCGGTAGATATCGATGATGTAGCTCATGCTGTGGAACGTATAGAACGAGATG
>JAQBPN010000051.1 GCA_028287505.1 Fibrobacterota bacterium
AATTGTTCTATTTCCAATCGCGCGGGGTGCCGCGCGAAGAGGCCATCAGCATGATCGTGAACGGGTTCTGCAAGGACGTGTTCAACCAGCTGCCGATGGAGTTCGCGGTCGAAGCGCAGAAGCTGCTGGCCTTGAAGCTCGAAAACAGCGTCGGCTGAAACCGGCGAAAACAAGTTTGCATAAATCCACCGGATTTGACGGGAACATATGACCACGGCGACCTACATGTTGGAAGTAAAAGGACTCGAGGCCACCATCGGCGAAGATGAAGGCATCACGCAGATCCTGAAAGGCATCAACCTCGCGGTGAAAACCGGCGAGGTGCACGCCATCATGGGACCGAACGGCTCCGGCAAGAGCACGCTCTCGAAAATCATCGCCGGCCATCCGGACTACCGCGTTTCCAAAGGCGAGGTCCTGTTCAACGGGGAAAACATCCTGGAGCTGGAAGCGGACGAACGCGCCCGCAAGGGCATTTTCCTGGGCTTCCAATATCCCGTGGAAATCCCGGGCGTGAACAACGCGGAATTCCTGCGCATGGCCTACAACCAACGGCGCAAGGCCGAGGGCAAGGAAGAGGCCGATCCGCTGGACTTCGAGGAAATCCTGGACGCCAAGATGAAGACCCTGGACATGGACGGCCGCTACAAAGAGCGCTCCATCAACGAAGGCTTCTCCGGCGGCGAAAAGAAGCGCAACGAAATCCTGCAGATGGCCATCCTGGACCCGGCCCTGGCCATCCTGGACGAGACCGATTCCGGCCTGGACGTGGACGCCCTTAAAATCGTGGCCGGCGGCATCAACCGCTTGCGCGGGCCGGGCAAAGCCATCGTGCTCATCACCCATTATCAACGGTTGCTGGACTACGTGCAGCCGGACGTGGTGCACGTCCTGAGCGGCGGCAAGATCGTGAAGACGGGCGGGAAGGATCTGGCCCTGGAAGTCGAAAAGCAGGGCTACGACTGGCTGGTGAAGTGAGCCGAGTATGACTGAAGCCGCCGCCATCGCCCCCAAAACCATGTTCATGCGGGAACCCCCGCATCCGGCCATCACGCCGTCGCAGGAAGCAGCCATTCCCCGCTGGATCGCGGAAGGTCCCGCCGCGCTCGCCGATATCCGCACCGCGGCCTTCAACGCTCTCAAGAAAACCGGACTGCCGCATACCGGGTCCGAGGATTTCTCCTTCATCCGGGTCGGGGAGTTCCTCCCCCATCTGGGCCCGCCCGCCGCAGCGGCCAACCCCGCTACCGGCGCGATTGCGCCCACAGCCGGAAGGCTTCCCACCCAAGCCGACATCCAAGGCCAACTGGTCGCGGAAGCGCGCGGATCCTATCTGGTTTTGGTGGACGGAACCTATGTTCCGGAATTGTCCAAACCCGGGAACGGTTTCCAGGTTTCCACCTTGTCGCGGGAAACCCTGCCCGCCGATCTGCGCGCATCTCTGGTCCGCGTCGCGGCCGAAGAGACCGACGCGGTGGCCGCCCTGGGAATGGTTTTCTCCCGCGACCCTCTGGTCATCCAAGTCGCGGCCAAGGCGGTTCCGGCGGAGCCCCTGCTGCTCTTGCATTTCCATACCGGCTCCGGCGTCCGCAGCGACGCGTTCATCCTGTATCACGGCGGAAAACTTTCCGAGGCCCGCGTACTGGCGCGCCATGCATCCCTGGCGGACTCCGCCACCCCTCCTGGCGCTGTAGCCACCGGTTCCATGGAAAACGTGCACACCGTGGCGCTCCTGGACGATGGCGCCTCCCTGAAATTCCTGGAAGCGGGCGCGGGCGCCCAAAGCGCGGGCGCCCAAACGGGAACGGCCGGCTCCGGCGAAAACACCGTCAACCGGGATATCCATTTCCGCAAGCTCACCGCCCGTCTCCATCGCGACAGCCGCCTGCTTGCCATATCGGCCCACACCGGCTCGCGTCTCACGCGCAACAGCTTCTCCGTGGACCTGGCCGGCGAAGGCGCCGAAGCTGAGGTCGACGGGGCGACAGTATTGACCGGCAACCGCCAGTCCCATAATTTCGTCCGCATCCGCCATCTGGTGCCCCATTGCGTCAGCCGCCAGCATTTCAAATCCGTGGCCGCCGATCAGTCCCGCTCCAGCGTGGACGGCACCATCTATGTGGCCAAGGACGCCCAGCAGACCAACGCGTACCAGCTCATCAACAACCTGATGCTTTCCGATGAGGCCCGCGCGGACAGCAAGCCGCAATTGATGATCCACGCGGACGACGTGAAGTGCTCCCACGGGGCCACTTCCGGAAAACTCGATCCGGCCCAGCAGTTCTACCTGGAATCCCGCGGCCTTCCGCCTCTCCAGGCCCGCGCTTTGTTGACGGTGGCCTTCATAGCGGAAGTCCTGGAGAAAGCCGGAAAGTCCGGTGAAGCCGGCGCTACGCCGGGTTCCGACGGATTCCGGGACATCCTGGATCACGCCTTGTTGGACACGCTGAAAAACCGCCTGCCCGCCGCCTCGGAAGGAGAACGACATGCCTAATCCCTCCGGAACCTCCGCCGCCGGCGGAACCGCATCCATCCCCGCTTTCAAACCGGTCCTGGATATCAAAAAGGATTTCCCGGTCCTGAACCGCCAGTTCGGCGGCATGCCTTTGCATTACCTGGACAGCGCGGCGACGACCCAGAAGCCCCTTGCCGTGATCGAAGCCATGAACACGTTCTACATGGAAAGCTACGGCACGGTGCGCCGCGGCGTGTACCGCCTCAGCGAAAAGGCCACCGAAGCCTACGAGGGAACCCGGAAGAAGATCGCCGCCCTCATCAATGCGGCCTCGGAGCGGGAGATCATCTACACCAGCGGCACCACCCAGAGCATCAACCTGGTGGCGTACAGCTATGGCCGCAAGTTCCTGAAGGCCGGGGACGAAATCATCCTGTCCCAGATCGAGCACCATGCCAACATCGTCCCCTGGCAGCTAATCGGGGAGATGACGGGCGCGGTCATCAAGGTCATTCCCGTGGACGATACCGGAACCCTGATCCTGGAAGAATACAAGAAGCTCCTTTCCGAGCGCACCCGCATCGTGGCCGTGAACCATATTTCCAACGCCCTGGGAACCATCAATCCGGTCAAGGAAATCATCCGCCTGGCCCATGCCGTTCCTGGCGGAACGGGAGCGGGACCGGGCGGCCGTGGCGCCGTGGTCTTGGTGGACGGAGCCCAATCCATCGCCCACATGGCCGTGGACGTGCGCGATCTGGACGCGGACTTCTATGCATTCTCGGGCCATAAAATGTTCGGCCCCACCGGCGTCGGCATCCTTTACGGAAAGCTCGCCTTGTTGGAGTCCATGCCCCCCTACCAGGGCGGCGGCGACATGATCATGAAGGTGACCTTCGAAAAGACCACCTATCAATCTCCTCCCCATCGCTTCGAAGCCGGCACCCCGCCCATCGTGGAAGTGCTGGGCCTGGGCGCCGCGGTGGACTATCTGAAAAAGACGGGCCTGGATCGCATCGCCGCCCACGAGCATGCTCTGTTGGAATACGGAACCGCCGTCCTCAAGGAGGTCCCGGGCCTGCGCCTGATCGGAACCGCCGCGGAAAAGGGTTCCATCCTCTCCTTCACCCTGGAAGGGGTGCATCCCCACGATATCGGTACCCTGTTGGACGAAGACGGCATCGCCATCCGGGCCGGGCACCATTGCGCCCAACCCACCATGGATCGATTCGGCGTGCCCGCCACCGCGCGCGCCTCCATCGGTCCTTACAACGATGCGTCCGATCTGGACGCCTTGGCCAAAGGTCTGAAACGCATCGGGGAGATGTTCCGCTGATGTCGCGCAGCAACGAGCTCTACCAACAGGTGATCCTGGACCATAACAAGAATCCCAGGAACTACCGCGTCATTCCGGAAGCCGAATTGGTTTGCGAAGGCCACAACCCATTGTGCGGCGACCATATCACCATCTACGTGAACGTGGACGCGACGGGAGCCATCTCGGACCTGAGCTTCCAGGGAAACGGCTGCGCCATCTCCAAGGCCAGCGCTTCCATGATGACGGCATATCTCAAAGGCAAGCCCATCGAGGAAGCGAAGCTGATCTTCTCCGAGTTCCATGATATGGTCCGGGGCGAATTCGATCCCAAATCCCGGGAAAACCATCTTGGGAAACTGATCCTGTTCGAAGGGGTCAAGGAATACTCTTCCCGCATCAAATGCGCCTCCCTGGCCTGGCATGCCCTGATGGGCGCCCTGGAAAAAAAGCAATCCGCCACCACGGAAGCCTGACCGCTCCTCTTTAGATATTGTCGAAAAGGGTCAAAATCGGGCGAATGGGCCGTTAAGCCCCATATCCCGGGTCAAATCCTGTAGCGGGAAATGGTTGCATTTAATAGCTTTACCCCCTGTACCTGGGGAACCCGCTGTAAGGGAATCTTCTCCGATCCATGGGAGCGTTATGACGACTAGACTGAAATTCGCGGTAATCGGATTGGGACAGTGCGGCGGAAACCTCGCGAACTCCTTCGCCAAATACGGATATCCGAGCATGGCGGTGAACACCTCCGTTCTGGATCTGAAGGACCTCGCCAACATTCCCGAGAACCGGAAAATCCATACGCCCCTGAACGATACGGACGGGGCCGGAAAAGATCCCCGCATCGGAGAAAAGGCCATCTTCTCCCACCTGCCCAACATCCTGTCCGGCATCCAGCAATTCGTTTCCGGCGCGGACGCTATCCTGATCACCGCCGGTCTTGGCGGCGGCACGGGAAGCAACGTGGCCTTGCTCGGCAACATGCTGAAGCGCTTCAACCTTCCCATCGTGTCCCTGGTGACCATCCCCACCAACGATGAATCGGCCCTGTCCAAGGTTAACGCCCTGCGCGCCATCAACCGCATCGTGGGCGAGAACTTCGACTCCTGCATCATCGTGGACAACAACAAGATTCTGAACCAGTTCCCGGACAGCAGCCTGTCCGCGTTCTACCCCCAGGCCAACGACTACGTGGTCAAGACCTT
>JAQBPN010000082.1 GCA_028287505.1 Fibrobacterota bacterium
ATCGGGAAGGGTGGCGAGGGATTTGGAGAGATATTCCACATGGACGCCGGCGCCGCCGTATACATAGGGAGGAAACTCATTGGTGAGGAGCGTTATCTTCATTATCGCGGACCGAATCCTCCATCATACCGGCCAATGCCGGCGCGTATAGCACGGGCATGGATTGCCCGGAGATGCCAAAAATTAAGAATTTTGGAAGGTATCGGATAGGGAAATCGACAAAGAAAGGAAAGAGTCCGGAATTGAGGTGCTTGGGCCGGCACCCCGGATTGGGCCGCTTGGGCCCGGGCGCAAGCTTCCCTTCGCTCAATCGCCTCCAGCCATTTGTAGGACCGTCCCGCTTTTATAAGTTTTATCACAAGGAACGCAAGATGGCAAGCCAATTGGAAGAAGACATCGAAACGCGGTGCCGCGAACTGCAGGCGCAGAATCAGCGCCTGGGCAAGCAGTTGTCCACTCTGATGGATGTCTTCTCCAAGCTGGAAATCACGGACCTGGAGCATTCGCTCTACTTCAGCAACCAGAAACGCCTGATGGATTTCGTCCAGCGCATCACCATGCGGCTGGATGACGACGATTTGATGGATGTCATCGTCGAGGAGCTCCTGATTGAGCTGAAAGCCGACCGGGTCTCATACATCCTGGTGGGCGATGGCCCCAAACCCACCTGGGCCGTGTCCCAGGAAGCGGTCGACCGCGGCATCAAGCGCCTCCCGCTGCCTTACTTCGTGGACAATTCGCCTCCCGCCGCTTTCGTCCGCTTCCTGCAGAAGGCCGTCAAGCATCCGGGCGGACCCACCAACTGCGAATGGCCGGAGCCGATTTCCATCGTTCCCGACGCCCAGTTCGGCACCCTGGAAGAGGATTTCCGCGCCGCCATGGAAGACGAGTTCGACCTGGCCAGCCGCGTGGACTGCCGGGCCGCCATGGCTTTTCCGGTGGAAACCACCTTGAGCGGCAAATCCCTTTTCTGCGTGCAACGCATCAACAGCGATCAGGGTTGGACCCGCCAACAGCGCGACCTTTTCCAGAACATGTGCCGCTATGCCAGTTCCCTGCTGGATCAGACCCAGCTTTCCGAACACATCCGCGATCTCAAGGATCAACTCGGCTCCCTGATCGAATCCATGCCCTCAGCCATCATCGGCATGGACCTGCTGGGAACGGTCACCACCTGGAACGGCAAGGCCCAGGAGTTCTTCGGCATTTCCGAGGAAGAGGCCCTGGGCAGCGTGTTCTGGGAAAAAGTGCCCGAATACCTTTTCATCTCCCATGCGCTCAAGAACGTATTGCAGGTGGAGGCGGATACGGGCATGGACTTCGAGCCCCAGCCCTACAAGCGCAAAGACGGGTCCGTGGTCTACTACCGCTCCAACCTGTTCACGATGTTCAGCCGCAACCGCGGTGAAGTCGCCCTGCGGATCGACGACGTCACCCGCACGGTGGAATTGAACCATCAGCTGTTCCACTCCCAGCGCATGGAAACCGTGGGCACCCTGGCCGGCGGCCTGGCCCACGAGTTCAACAACGTGCTGGGCGGCATGGTGGGAACGTCCTCGCTGATGAAGCAGAGGCTGGTCAAAGGCCAGGCGGATCCCAAGGAACTGCTGGAGGATCTGGAAGTCATCGAATCCTGCGCGTCGCGGGCTTCGACCATGGTGAAGCGCCTGCTGGCCCTGTCCCGCCGCGCGGATATCGTCATGGAACCCATGGACCTCAACTCCGTGGTCAAGAGCCTGGTGGCCCTGTGCGGGCATTCCTTCGAGAGCCGCATCCAGGTATTGGCGAAGGTGCCCAAGGATGATACCTGGATCATGGCGGACCGCTCCCAGTTGGAGCAGGCCATCCTCAACATCTGCGTCAACGCCCGGGATGCCATGAAGTCCGGAGGCAAGCTGACGCTCTCCGTAAAGCGCGCTCCCGTCGAGGAGAGTTTCCGCCAGCGTCATTCCTCCTGCACGGCCGCGGAGCTGGTGTCGCTTTCCATCCAGGATACCGGCGAAGGCATCCCCCTCGCGCAATTGGATCAGATCTTCGAACCCTTCTTCACCACCAAGCGGGAGAACGGTTCCGGCCTGGGTCTCACCATCGTGGACTCGATCATGAAGCAACACAAGGGCTTTGTGGAAGTGGACAGCGACAAGAAGACCGGCACGAATTTCCGCCTGTATTTCCAGCCCGCCGCCAAATCCGTGGGACCCGAGCCGCTGGCGCCCGCCGAGGCTCCGGAAGGCAGGGGAGAGGTCCTTTTCGTGGATGACGATGAAGTCATCCGGCGCACCGCGGGCCGCATCATGGGCGAATTGGGCTACACCGCGGCCACCGCCGCGGACGGAGCTTCCGCCATCCGCATCGTCGAAAGCGGCCTCCATTTCGATCTGGTGGTGATGGACGTGGACATGCCCGTCATGAACGGCCTGGATACCGCCGAAGTGCTCTGGCGCATCCGGCCCGGCCTGAAAATCCTGTTCTGCACGGGGCGCCAGCATCAGTACGAAATGGCCGCCATCCTGTCCCGCCCCAATGCCAGTCTTCTCGTCAAGCCCTTCGATATGTCCGCCCTGGCCACCAAGGTGCGGGAATCCCTTTCCCACAAAAGCGCCTGACCTCTCCCCGAAGCGCTCCCGGAAGCGCCACCGACGCTTTTCCAGCCGAATCCTGCCGTTTTTTTTAAATTAGGAACGGATTTACCGCCTCCGTCGGCTTCGCGAACCGCGAGTCCGGCCCGGGCGGAGCATATGGGGAATTTATGGGTTTATCCGAAGAAGAAAAGGACCTGGTCGCCCAGTCCTTGCAATTGTACCTGCAGCAGGCGAGCATGCAATTGCCGCAGGCTTCCGTGAACCAATTGGTGACCATCGCCAAGGGCATCATCACCAAATTGGACCAGATGGATATGGGTGGCGGCGGCGCTAAGGCCAAATCCAACCAGCCGCCCGTGGGCATTTCCGAGGAATGGTTCGAGAAAGTCTGCCAGACCTGCTCTTTCCTGAGCGCCACCGGCTGTACGGACAAAATCACCGTCAAGTTCCCGGGAAAATGCGATCCCATCCTCAAATACGAGCGCAACAAGGCCGGAGTCCGGTGACCGGCGCACAAAGCGCTCTACCATTTTGATTCATGGGCAAATCCGATCCAGACGATTCCAATCAAGGTAAACTTCCCAATCGGGACAAAATCCTGGAGCATCTGCGCTCGCAAGGACGGCGTCCCCTTAGCCTGCCCTCCTTGGAAGAACGGTTCGAAGTTCCCCGGGAACAATCCCGGGCATTCCAGGGCATCCTGAAAACACTCGAGGAGGACGGTATGGTACGCAAGGTCAAAGGCCGCAAATTCGTAGCCGAAGATGAAAACGGACCGGCCGCGCGCAAGCACGGAAAAAGCGCCAAGCGCGGAAAGGCCCTGCCCGTCGTCAAGGAACCGATCGAAGTGATCGATATTCCCATCGACGAAGGCGCGGCCGTTCTCTTCGATTCCGATTCCCTCCCGGGGGCGGAGAAAGCGCGGCCCTCGGCTTCGGGTCCGGGCAGAGGTGACGCGCGACCCTCTTCCGGCGGCGGCTTCAACCGTCCCGCCGGCGACAGGCAGGCGACGGGGAGGCCGGGCAAAGGCGGCAGCAAATTCATCCCGCGCGGCGGCAAAGGCAACAAGGGCGGGTTCCGCGACAAGAATGCTTCCGGCGATCGCCATGCGGGCAGGAACGACCGGGATGCGTCCTCCCGGTACGGCCGCCAGGACGGCGGGCGTAGGGACGGCAGGCCTTCCAGAGGCGAAGACGGCGTCTCGGCGCCGGGCGATAAGAACGCCGTCCAGGATGAAAAAGGACTCGTCAAAGGCAAGCTGATCCGGCAGGGCGGCTTCCACTTCGTGGTCCCCGGCCAAGCCGGCCGCGGCCGCTCCTTCGAGGACAACATGGTGCTGATTCCCCGCAGGAACCTGGGGCAGGCCCGCCCCGGCGATATCGTCAGCGCCCGGATCGTCGAGGACGATCACGGCGAGAAGGTCGGCAAGATCGTCGCGACCCTGAAAGAGGATGTCCCCTTCGCGGAAGTGTCCAAGCATTTCTTCAAAGAGTACGCCCTGCCGTTCGGCTATCCCAAGCAGGCCCAGCAGGAGGCCGGAGCCTTTCCCGAACCCGTGTTCGAAGCCTACGAAGGCCGCAAGGACTTCCGGGCCACGCACATCATCACCATCGATCCGTCCACCGCCAAGGATCATGACGACGCCATCTCCCTCCAGCGCAAGAAGGACGGGAACTGGCTCCTGGGGGTCCACATCGCGGACGTGGCCGAATACGTGACCCCGGATTCATCCCTGGACAACGAGGCCGTGCAGCGCGCCTTCACGCAATACCTGCCCTGGACCGCCGCGCCCATGCTGCCCCAACGCCTCTCTTCCGATCTGTGCAGCCTGCTGGAAGGCCGCGAACGCCTGGCGTTCAGCTGCATGATGGAAGTGACTCCGCAGGGGGAGTTGAAGAATTTCGAGTTCGTGGAATCCTTCATCCGGGTGGAACACTTCTATTCCTACGAGCAGGCCCAGACCGCCAAGGAGGAAGGCGATCCGTTCCTGACCCTGATGGACGAATTCACCACCGTTCTGCTGGGCAAGCGCCGCAAGGACGGATTCATCGATTTCTCGTTCCCGGAACCCAAGGTGGAAGTGGAGAACGGCATCCCGGTCCGGATCTACCCGGGCAAGCGCCTGGCGTCCCATTCCTGGGTCGAAGAGTGCATGTTGCTGGCCAATCAGGCCACCGCCAAATATCTGACCAAGCACAAGCTGCCGGGTCTTTTCCGCGTGCATGAACAACCGGATCTGGACGTGGTCTCGGAGCTGTGGGCGTCCCAGGGCTTGGCCCACAAGGACAAGGGCATGGCCGAAGCGTTCAAGGAGATGGACCAGACGAGTGGAAACCTGAATCCCGCCATCCAGAAATTCTTCATCCGCCTGCTGGGCAAGGAAGGCGGAATCCTTCCTCCCGCCGTGCAGCGCAAGATCCTCCAGAGCATGAAGAAGGCGCAATATTCCACCGAGGCTTCCGGGCACTTCGCCCTGGGTTGGCTGTACTACGCCCATTTCACCTCTCCCATCCGGCGTTACGCGGATTTATGGACCCATCGGGTCATCAAGGCGCATGTGCGCGGGGAGAAGATGGCCAAGAACATGAAAGTCATCGCCCAGGACGTGGCGGAACGGATTTCCGAAAGGGAAATCGCGGTGATGAAAGTGGAACGGAAGGGACTCAAAACCGCCACCGCCTGGATCCTACGCGACCATATCGGGGAAGAGTTCATCGGCGAAGTGAGCGGCCTGGAAAACTTCGGCATCTTCATCTCCATCCCGGATCCGATGGGGGAGGGGCTCATTCCCATCCGCAGCATGCGGGATGATTATTATGAAAAGGATGAAACCACGGGCCACCTGGTGGGCAAGCGCACGCGCCAACGCTTCGAACTGGGCGACAAGCTCAGGGTGCGGTTGGACCGCTCCGATCCTTTCACGTCCCAGGTCGATTTCGATTTTCTCGGCCGTCCCTGATGAGTCTGAGCAACGCCCTCAGCTATCTGACGGTCTTGCCGATACCGTTCAAGAAGCATATCCCTCTCAACCGCTCCGTGCATTTCTTCCCGCTGGTGGGAGCGGGCATGGGAAGCGTGCTGGTGCTGGTCTTCCTGGCATTCCAGGCCCTGCTGCCGGGATACCTGGCCTGCATCGCCACCGTGGCGGTGCTGGAAGCCATGACGGGCGGCATCCATCTGCGCGCCTTCGCGGAACTGATAGACGGCAGGCGCACGTTTCCCGGTTCGGGATTCGCTCCCAAGCCGGAATACAAATGGAGAGGCATGGCGGCCGTGGCTTTCCTGTTCTTCCTCAAGGTCAACGGACTGGCCCACACGCGCACGGAGTGGCAGCCTTTCGCCGTCCTCCTGACGCCCATATTGGGGCGCAGTTCCCAGGCGCTGGGGATCATCTTCAGCCGGCATCGTCTGGAAAGCGCCAAGCGGCCGCCTGACCCCGCCGTCAAACGCCGTCAGAAGCGCGCGTTGGTCTTCACCGCGGCCCTGCTGTGCTCGATGCTGCTTTTCCCGTGGCGGACGGCCGCGATCCTCGCGGCCGGGTATTTCATCCTGATGCTTGCGGCTTACCGTTTCCTGAACCGGCGCATGGAAGGCCTTACCGTGCAGACCTTGGGAACCGTGGCGGAACTGGCGGAGGCCGGGTTCCTGGCCGCCACCTCCGCACTTTCCTAATCCCCTTGGAAAATACGCGCCCAGGCGGGCGCGCTATCCGTTACAGAGAATCGTAAATCTTGACCTGGGACCAGAACGTCCCGCAGGTTTCCCGGAAGGTATCGTGGATGGGATGCCCCTGATATACGTCGTGGGCCGCCATGTCCTTGAACACCACGATCAAGGCGTAGGAATAGCTGCGATCGATCACGGGGCGATCGGTTGCGGCGGGCTTGCCCAGCCACAGGTGCTCGACGCCCGGTATTCCGGTCATGGCGGAGGAGAGGGTTACGAAGCTGCGGACCTGCTCCGGTGTGAGTTCGGGTCGCAGCCAGAAGTAGACGGTATGGACGAGCATGGATTCTCCTCTTAGAGCTGGTTGTTGTGGAAGCGGCGATAGAAGTCCCAGAAGGCCTGCGCCGACCGGTCGTAAGTGAAAAGCATGGCTCTTTCGCGGGCCTTGCCCTTGAAGGCGCGGAGCCTTTCCGGATCCTCGGCCAGGGACAGGATTTTCCTTTCCAGATCACCCGGCGCCTCATGATCGAATATCAGGCCCGATTCCCCGTCCACGATGATCTCGCGCGGCCCACCCTGATTGGAAGTGATGCAAGGAACTCCCGAGGCGAGCGCTTCCACCACGCTGTTGCCGAAGGTGTCCGTGAGGCTTGGGAAAACCAGGATGTCCGCGGAGGCGAAGATTCCGGAAAGGTTTTCCCCGTGGACCACGCCGGTGAAACGGACATCGCTCCGGCCGGCCATTTTTTCCTGCAGTCCCGCGCGGTAGGGTCCTTCCCCGACGATGGTGAGGCTGATCCCGGGGACCTTTTCGGCCAACGCGGGAAAGGCGTCGGCCACCAGATCCAGGTTCTTTTCCTTGGAGATACGTCCCACGTACAGGAG
This sequence comes from Fibrobacterota bacterium, assembly GCA_028287505.1. Classification (GTDB taxonomy): domain Bacteria; phylum Fibrobacterota; class Fibrobacteria; order UBA11236; family UBA11236; genus Chersky-265. The sequence goes on from JAQBPN010000082.1 coordinate 7,134, forward strand.
TTTGATGCCGTCTTCGGGAAGCCCGAGCCTGCGCCAGGCCCCGTTGCCCGCTTTGTCGGGATGGAAATTCTTGAAATCGACTCCCCGGGGCAGTTTGTAGATGCGCGAGAGAGGTATGCCCATGTCGCGCACCTTTTCCCGGTACGCTTCCGAAGGCACCACCACCGGACCCGTCCACCGGGTCATCAGGATGGTCCAGGTATTGATGATCCACACTCCCAGGCGATTCTTCACCAGCAACCGGGAATAGGTGAGAATGTCGGTGCGGTAATGGCTCAGGGTCTTGATGCCGGCGAACTTCGCCACCACCAGGCATTGCACCGAGACGGGGCCGGGAGTCTGGAACTCGATCACGTCGACCGGATTCAGGCGCAGGAATCGGATGAAGGAATCCAGTTTCAGCATGGCCACTTCGCTCGCCGCATAGCCCGCCTGGTCCATGGAGTAACGTCCCGGCGCCATGACCACGCTGCCGTCGGGACCTTCGCTGCGGGGGGCGTTGGCGTGGAATGCCGTGCCGAAGATGAATACCTGTTTGCCCATCTCGCGCAACTTCTGCAACATGATGCGCGAGGTCAGGGCGATCCCGTTCACCTCGTCCAGGTTTTCGCCCACGCATGCGACCATCGGCTCCGCCTTGGGTTCCGCTTTGATCTGCAGGTACCAGGAACGTAACGAGAACATGGCCGGAATGTTCACGGCGAACTCCAGCACATAGAGGAATACGAACCGGATGATTCCGGGCAGGGCCATGGGACCATGGGGCCGATGCCAGCGCGGTTCGGAAGCTTCCGTTTCCACCCGTATTTCTCCTCTCTCCGCGGCCGCGCTGATGGGGTTCATGGCATGGTAAACATAAAAATATTGCTAAATAGAAGGTGGTGATCTTCCTCGACATCAACACCTTCTATTCGCCCAAGGCCGGCGGCATCCGCACGTATCATCAAGCGAAGATCGACTGGTTTCGGAACCATCCCGAACATGCCTATTACCTGGTCTATCCGGGCGCGGTCCGCAGGGAGCGCAAGGAAGGCAAGAACGTGACGCTGGTCGAGGGCACGGGGCCGGCCTTGACCAGGGATCCTGCCGGTTACCGCCTGCTCATCGATTTCCTCATGATCTTCAAGCTCATCCGCCGCGTGAAGCCGGACGTGATCGAGGCGGGCGATGCCTGGCTGACGGGGCTTTTCTGCCTCTTTCTCAAGAAGTCCGGATTGTTCAAAGGTTTGCTGGTTTCCTTCTACCACAGCGATCCCGTTCCCAGCTATTTCGAACCCTGGGCCGCCCGGGGTTCCATGCAGGGTTTCCGGCGCGCGCTCATAGCTTTGGCAGCTCCCGCCTTTTACCGGTTCCAGAGCGCCTATGATTTGACCGCCGTTTCCTCCAAGACCATGGAGGACAGCCTCAAGACCAAGGGCGTCCGCGCCTTGGCCCACTTGCCGTTCGGTGTCCCGGCGATGTTCATCGAAGTCGATCCCGCGGTCCGTCCCAAGCCCGGACCGGGCGAAGGCGACGTCCACATTCTCTATGTAGGCAGGCTGGACAGGGAAAAGGGCATCGATCTGGTTCTGGAGGCGCTGCCCAAGCTGCTGCACCAGACGAACATACGCATTACCGTGGTGGGAAAGGGCGGTCAGGCCGACAGCTTCTCGGCCTACAAGCACCCCCGCTTCCAGTTCCTGGGGTTCATCGACAGCCAGGAAAAGATCAAGGAAATCTACGATCGCCATCATATTCTCATCGCCCCCGGTCCTTTCGAGACTTTCGGCCTGGGCGTATTGGAGGCCATGGCGCGCGGTCTGGTGGTGGTGGGGCCCGATCAAGGCGGAACGGCCGAGTTGCTGCGCCAGGCGCAATCCCCCTTCATCTTCAAGACCGGGGATGGAGGCGATTTCGTCCGCGTGGTGGACAATGCCATCGCCTGCAAATGGGAAGAGGAAACGCTCCGCTCCCGGGCCCTGGCCATGAGGTACGGCACCTGGGACGCATCCATCGGCAGGATGATAAGCCGCTATTCCGCCCGCATGGGAGCGCGCAGGCTATGACTGCGGGCGCTTCCGCGCGCAAGCTGGTCATTTCCCTCCACGACGCCACTCCGTTCCACTTGGATCGCCTGCGGAAGGCGGAGGCGGTTTTCCTGGAACTGGGTATCTCCAAGATCACCTACCTGCTGGTCCCGGAGTATCATGGCGGTTACCCAAGCGCCGGGCATCCCGGGTTCCCGGGATTCTGCCGGGAGGCGCGTCCCTTCGCGGTCGATTGGCATCTGCATGGATATCACCACCTGGAGTCGCCGCCCCAGGGCGAGGCCGCAGGGGGCGGGTTGGACGGACTGAAGCGCCGTTTCATGACCGCCGGGGAAGGAGAGTTCCTGGCGTTGGATCCCCAGGCGCAAAGGCGGAAACTCGAGGACGGCCGCGATTCCTTCCGCCGCTGCCTGGGAACCGATCCCCTGGGATTCGTGGCTCCGGCCTGGCTGTTCAATGCCGCGCTGCCGCCCCTGCTGCGGGAAATGGGTTTCCGCTACACGGAAGACCATCGCCGCATGTACCGGGTGGACACGGGCGCCCGCCTGGAGTCCCCGGTCATCACCTGGGCGACGCGCACCTTTTTGAGGAAGTACGGGTCCCTGATCGTGTGCCCGGCCTTGGCGCGCATTTGGGCCAAGGCCCCGGTGCTGCGGGTGGCCATGCATCCGTTCGATTTCGATCATCCTTCCACCGTCGCCAGCATCAAATCGGTATTGCGCGGATTGATGCCGGGCCGGGAGCAGGCGTTCAGCTCGGATTTGGATTTCTCCCCGGGCGGAGCCTCCTAGGGAAGCGCGTCCCGGGATCCCGGGGACGTTCCGTCAAATGCCTTTGCCAATCACTTCCAATGCCAATTTGTGGAACAAGGTGGGATTGTCCGCGGGTTTGCCGAGGTTTTGCAAAGTGAGGCCCGCGGCCAATTTCTTGTGGTTGCTGGAGCACCAATGCATGGAGAAAGCGTCCGGTGGCAGAGCGGGGGCGGGACCGTAGAAGAAGCGGTAGGTCTGGCTGGGCGGAATGAAATAGAAATGGTCCGCTCCCAGGCGGCGCATGCGATCCGCGGCGTCCGTGGCCCAGGTCCGGTTCATGAGAATGGGACCCAAGGCGTATTTGATCTTGGGATCGGTCTCCGGCACCAGCGCGATGGCGCGCGCGAAGAATGCATTCCCCGCTTCGCAGCCCAGCACGGCGTTGTTCAGTTTGCGATCGCTCCATAGGCCCATCAAGGCGCGGTTCAGGCCGTTGATTGCGCGCGAATCCCCCAGGTATCTGCAATTCCAATACGAGAGATAGTAGGAGAGCCCGAAGAAAATCCCGTGGGGAATGATGCCCGGCTTGAAATTGCCGGCGACGCGATCGTCATCGTAGCGGAAGACCGCTTCCTCTCCGATGAAGGCGGGATGGGAAAGCAGGGGCCGATAGTCGCGCACGGTGATCGTGTCGAAATCGATATAGATGCCGCCCTCCCGATACAGGATCAGATAGCGCAGGATGTTGGCGCGCCCGGCCAGGTACCCGGAGGAAATGCCCTCCAGAACGGGCACCACCGAAGCCATGGAAGCGGGAAGGGAGGCGAGCAGCTCCGGCAGGTCGATGGCCTTAAACCGCACCTTTGATTGCAGAGCGCGCCAATCGGCGTTGTCCGGCGGATTCTCGAAATGGATGGTGACCTGGGCCCCGGGGTTGGACTGGAGGATGGATTCCACCGCCAAACGGTTCACAAAGGGGAAATTGCGGCCTATCCAGATGAGATGGAAGTGATGTGGAATCAAAGCCGCCTCCCGGAACCGCGCCGAATCCCGGCCGATCCTGCCGTTTACGCCCCGAAAAATAAGGGGTTCCGGCGCTGACTATTGTAGAAAAAAATTTGTGTTTTATTCCCAGCCCGTTTCCGCCCAAGGTGGCTGGATTGCCCGGCATCGGATATAATGGAAGGGACGCAACCTTCCGGGGAAAGGCCCCAGAAACCATGTGCTTTCGCTTGTCCCTGATCTTCGCTCTGCTGGCCGCTTCTCTGGGCACGGCCGCACAGGGTGCGGGCGCACAGGGTGCGGGCGCACAAGGTGCGGGCGCACAGGGTCCGAGCGCACAGGGTCCGGGTGCGCGAGGCGCGGGCGTATCAGGCCTTGCCTCCGATACTTCCCGCATCGGACCCGACTCCTCCGGAAACCGCGCCGACGTCAATCTTCCCATCATCCTGGACGCGTGGAAGCACCGCGTGGAGATGAACCGGGGAGTGCATCCCTGGAACCGTCGCCATGACGGCATGCGCGTCTGGCAGGAATGGATCGCGCTCCTGACCTTGGCGCGTTCCGCGCCCCCCGATGTCCGGCGGCAAACGGGCCTGGCCCTCCAGAGGTACGTCGTGGACGGGAACATCAAGCCGCTCGGGTTCATCGGCACCAGTCTGCCGGTGCCCGGATACGACCAGGGCGATTTCGATATGTCGCTGCTGGGGTGTTCTTCCTTGTTGGGATTGTTCCGGGATGATCGGCTGCTCCTGACCGATGCGACCCTGCTCCACCTCGTCAAAAATGTGGCGCGCACCTGGGGCCAGACCCCCAAAGCCTATTTCGATGTCGCGTTCGTAAGCGTTCCGGAAACCGAAAACCATCTCTTCATGACGGAGTCCTCCCGTTACCTGACCAACCAGTTGATCTGGGAGAATTCCCGGAACCTGCCGCAACTGACCGCTCTGCGGGACTCCCTGGTCCAATCCGGCGTCGTCATGGACAACAACCAGGGCATGCTCAAGCGCTTGCTTCTCAAGGTGATGCAGCAGACCATGCGCAAGGGATTCTTCGAGTTCAACGCCCAGATATACCAGCGGTTCACCATCCATGCCCTGGACAATCTCTATTCCTTCGCCCATGACGATGCGGTCGCGGACGGCGCCGGCTGCCTGTTGGATTATCTCTCGACGGTTTTCGCCTTCCAGAGTTTCGACGCCATCCGCTATGGGCCGTTCCGCCGTTCCTCCGAGGTTTACGAGGACAGCAGCCTGATCGGGAACGACGCGGCCTGCAGCTTCTTCGGACTGCAATCGGGGGCGTTCTCCTGGAGGGCCGATGCGCGCA
>JAQBPN010000099.1 GCA_028287505.1 Fibrobacterota bacterium
TCGGAACTGCTGGGCATCCACGTCGAGGACAAAAGGGCCGGGGTCAAATCCGTCACCTTCCAGGTGAGCATGTGGGATCCCAATACGCAAATGACCTCGACGGTGAACAACTGGCACTCCATGCAGACGGACGTCTCGGACATCAACGCCTGGAAAACCGTGACGACCTTCGCGGATCAGACCGGAGCCGGCCTAAGCAGGGGGCAGACCGATGCCTGGAAGTTCGGATATACCCTGGCGGCCTCGGTAGAAGGGACGGCGTTCACCGCGACGCAGGTGGACGCCCGCACCGTGCAACTGCAGATCACCCCCGCCGCGAGCTACACCATCTGGATCGCCTGCGCCAGCCGCCAGAACGCCGCGGGCAACAACTCCGCGGCCCAGGCCACCGCGCTCCTCGCCGGCATCAAGACCGCGGGATACGCGGCCACGCTGGCGGCGTATAAGGCCTGGTGGCACGCGTTCTGGGCGAAATCCTTCGTGCAATTCTCCAACACCGCCGGCGACGCGGATTTCCTGGAGAACTACTACTATCTGGCGAACTACCTGGTCGCTTCCGGGTCCTACGGAAAATACCCCTTTCAGTTCATCAACGGCGTATACCACAGCAATGCCGACCTGGGGATCGATTGGAGCGGCGGGTATTGGTACTGGAACCAGCGCGACGTGCTGAACTCGTTCCTGGCGTCCAACCGCGTGGACGTCATCGACGGGTACTACAAGCTGTACAGCGATCTGCTCCCCAAATTGAAAGCGCTGACCCAATCCCGGTTCAAGATCGACGGGGTGTGGACGCCGGAGACCATCCGCTGGGACGGGGACGCCACCTGGACCACCAGCAGCACGTTCACGGACAACATCTTCTCGACCGGCGGGGAATTGTCGAACAACATGTTCGATCGGTTCGAGTACACCCAGGATTCCGCCTTCCTCAAAAATACGGCCTATCCGTACATGAAGGAGTCCGCGAAGTTCCTGGCGGCGAAATATTCCTACAACGCTTCGACCAAGCAGTATTCCATGGCGTCCTCCAACGTGCATGAGACCTACTGGGACGTGCCGGGCGGGATCATCGATTACGCGGCCGTACGTTCCCTGTTCCCGAACGCAATCAAGAGCAATAAGGCCTTGAACGACGATCCGGCCTTGGCGGCGAAATGGCAGGACGTCCATGACAACATAGCGCCCCTCAAGACGGAAGCCGCCGCCGGGGGAATGCGGTACCTGGCCTATGACCCGCCCACGGTGACGTCGCATAACGGCGAGAACGTGGCCAGCGAGATCCTCTGGCCGTACGGCATCACGGGCATCGGCGCCCCGGATTTCCAGACGGCTTTGAACACCTTCAACACCAGGCCGTTCCAGAACGCATCCTCCATCATGCCGGACGGGCCGCAGGCCGATAGGGCCGGGCTCGGGGACGTCGCCTTCACCAATATGAAAGCCGTGCTGTCGAAGAACGTCGCTTATCCCAACGGCCTGAACAACACCAACGGCGTGCGTTTCGAATTCATGGGCATGCATATGATCACCATCAACGAAGGCTTGCTGCAAAGCTACAACGATACCATACGGGTGTTCCCCGCCGTCCCGACCGATGCTTCCTTCGCAGGCAAGTTCACCTTGCTGGCCAAGGGCGGATTCCTGGTGAGTTCGGAAAAGGAAGCCGGCGAGATCAAGTATGTGGGCCTCAAGAGCCAATATGGAGGCCGGGCGACCGTCGTGAATCCCTGGGGAACGCAGGAAGTCCGGGTCAGCAAGGCTCCCGACAACAGCATCGTCGCCTCCGGCTCCGGCGCTTTCGTTTCGTTCAGCACGGCGCCCGGGGAGGTGGACATCCTCGAGAGGACCGCCAAGCCCCTGGATGCATTCGCTTTCGGGGCGGTGACGGCGTCGCCCAATTACTCCGCGAAGTCCATGACCTACAGCGCGAAAACCGTAAGCCTGGGACAGGGTCAGGGGAAATCGCTTGGGATTGGACGGGCATTGGCCCGCCAAGCCCCTTCCTTGCGGACCATAATGGCGGCGGCAGGCGATAGGGTATTCATTCCTGACATGGCCGCCAGAGCCGATTATGCCTTGGAGGTTTACACGCTGTCCGGACAACGCGTCAAAACCGGGGTCATCCGCAGGGCCGTGTTGGATATCCAAAGGGATTTCGGGATATCGAACGGAGTCTACATCCTCCGTATCCGTGCGCAATCAGGATTGCAATAGAACGGGGGGAGCCGCAGTCCTGTCCAAGGATTCGCGGACTTTCATGGCCAATTGGAAGGGATTGAATGGCTTTTGCAAAAAGGTTTCTTCCCATTCATTCACTCCTTTCCTCAGTATCGCCTTGTCCAGATATCCGGAGATGAACACGACCGGCAGGCCGGGAAGCAGGTTGTGGAGCCGATCGATCAGCTCCCGGCCTCCCATATCCGGCATCACAACGTCCGTGATCACCAAGTGAACGGGGTCATGGGGACGGAATATCTTTTCGAGGGCCTCGCGGCCGTTCCCGGCTTGCAGTACTTTGTAACCCATGGACTCCAAGGCCTTGGATACGAATTTCCGCACTGACTCTTCATCTTCCACCAGCAGAACGGTTTCGTTTCCCCGGTATGACGAAGGAGTCGATTGCGGAGCCTCGGGCGCCATAACCCCGGGCGCGCCGGCAATCGGGAAATAGATGCGGAAGGTGGTGCCTTTGCCCGATTCGCTGGCGACGTCGATGCGGGCCCCGGCCTGCTTCACGATGCCGTAGACCACGGAGAGCCCCAGTCCCGTCCCCTTGCTCGGTTCCTTGGTAGTGAAAAAGGGCTCGAAGATGCGCGCCATGGTTTCCGAGTCCATGCCCATGCCGGTGTCGCTTACGCGCAGCATCACATAGGGGCCGGAGACTACGTTCGGATGGAGCCTGGCATAGATCTTATCCAGGAATACCGTGGCCGATTCCACCTCCAACCGGCCTCCATGGGGCATGGCGTCCCTTGCATTCACCACCAGATTCAGGAGGATCTGTTCTATCTGGCTCCTGTCCGCCCTGATCCAGTCGACTTGAGGACTCAAGGCCGTCGTCAGGCTGATGTCTTCGCCTATAAGGCGTTTGAACATGCCGTTCATCTCGGAGACGATGGTGTTCAGGTTCCACAACTTCGGTTCCAGGATCTGCTTGCGGCTGTAGACCAGGAGCTGTTTCGTCAGGCCCGCCGCGCGCTCTCCGGCCTTGAGGATCTCCCGCAGGAAATCATAGAGGGGGTGCGAAGCATCCATCTTGGCCAAGGCCATGGCGCTGTACCCGTTGATGACGGCGAGAAGATTGTTGAAGTCGTGGGCGATGCCGCCGGTCAAGCGGCCGATGGCTTCCATCTTCTGGGATTGCCGGAGTTGCTGCTCCGCCTGCTTGAGAGGCGAAATGTCCTGGAATGCCAGCACCGCTATCTCCGGATTCCCGTCCTTGTCCCGCAATGTCTCCGAGTTGATAAGCAGGGAGCGCGTGCCCGCTGCCCGGTGCCATTCCATCTCGAAGTCCTCGAACTTTTCCCCGCGGGAGGCCCGCAGGTCCGGCATGGATTCGGCGGTCAGGCGCACTCCCTGGGAATCCGTGCAGTAGGATTGCATCCCGCCTTCCACCTTCGCCTCGCCATCCGGAAACCGGCCTCCGGCCAGGTCCTGCGCCGCCTTGTTGGCAAATAGTACCCGCGCGGATCCAGGCTCGAGAAGAAGGATAGGCACGGGCATCAGGTCCAGGATGGCGCTCAGCCGCTCGCGCTCCTCCCGCAGTTGGCCCAGGAGCGACTCCCGTTCTTCCCGGGACTTCTTTTTCTCGGTGATGTCCTGGAAGATGATGACGCCGGCGGTGATTTTCCCGTCCACGTCCCGGATGGGCGCCGAGTTCACGTTGATCCAACCGCGAGTGCCGTCGCCCAGCAGGAGTTCTATTTCTTCATCTTGCACGATCTCGCCCATGTCGATGGAGCGTGCCAGTGGCCATTCCTCCGAAGTATACCGGCGCCCGTCCGGATGGAACCCGGTATACTCGCCATAATTCTCACGGGTGAACGAGGTGCGGAACGGCTGGCGCAGGATCTTCTCGAAGTAATCGTTCGCGGCAATCATGCGGCCGGACGGCGCTTCGGCGATAGCGAGGCCGGCGGGAACCTGCTGGATCACCGCCCTTAGGCGGGCCCGCTCGTCTTCGAGTTGGGCGTAGAAGCCGGCGTTTTCCAATGAGATGGCGGCCTGGGACGCGATAACGTTGAGCACGGAGAGCCGGGTCGGCGTGAATACCCCCGGAGAGAGATTGTTTTCCAGGTACAGTACGCCCATCAATTTGGATTGCCTGGCGAGCGGCATGCAGAGTACGGAGCGGGGCCGCTTGGCGGCCAGATAGGGATCGGCGGAAAAGAGGTTCGGAAGCAGGGCGTCGTGCAGAACCACGTTTTCACCGGTCCGCAGTACGTATTGGAAGAGGGATTCGGGGATGTCGCCTGGCATAACCGGCGCGTGACGGAGGCTGACCTCGACCCGGTCAGGGCCCGTGATGGCATTGGCCTCGATGTAATGTTTGAGAGGGCCTGATGGCGCGTCGCTCCCGGGGCTTCCCGAAAGGATGAGGAGTCCGTTTTCCGCACCGGCGTGTTCGACCGCGATGGAAAGCAGCTTCTCGATCAGCTTCCCCAGGACGATCTCCCCCGACACTGCCTGCGAGGCCTTGACCACGGTCATCAGGTCCAACTGATCCACGGGGGCTCCGATGGTGGCGGTGGGGCCGATAAGCGCCTCGTCCCCGATTCCGGGATAGCGAAGGCCTATTTGCTTCACCTTTCCCGTCGCCCCCCAGCGGAGATAACCGGCGCGGGCATTGCGGAGATACGTGTGCGCGTTGGTCTCGAAGCCGCGGCCCAGATAAAACCGGCCGGCGATCTCATTCGCGAGACTTTCGTTCAGGACGAACCCGTTCTCCCGAGCCGAGCGGATGGCCTGATCGTAAAGGCGCATGGCCTCGAGATCCCGGCCTTCGATGCGGGCGACTTCGGCCGAAACCAAGGCGTAAGCATTCAAAAAATTCTCGGGGCAGTTGTCGGCCCAATGCCTCAGCTTCAGCCGCTTCTCGTCGAGCGCTTTGGCGAATTCCACCTGCCGCCGCCCGGATGCATTGGAATAGAGGGCCGCCAGTGTGAGGGCGTGGTAAAAGAGCTGGACGAAAGAAATCGGCGAGGACATCACCGCCAAGAGATTCTTTTCCGCCTGGAGCGAGAAGTCCAGGGCCTCGTCGTACCGCTCATGGATGACGGCCGTGATTTGTTTCATGATAAGCTGGTGTTCCAGCCCGGTATCGGTGCCCGACTTGGCGATGATGGCGAGGCTCTCGGCCTCATCGAAGGCGCCGTCATCGAAGCTTGCCGGCCCCAGTGTCAACCCCTTGAGGCAAGCCAGGAATTGCTGCATTTGACGGATCATCTGGTAAATCACTTCATTATGGCTCTGTTTGGCGAACTCGGCATATTTTTTCGAGTACCTCAAGACATCTTCGATCGTGCTTCCCGTCAAGATGTACTGCCAGCCCAATACGAACGCGATGTAGCTGGCGTAAACGAGATCGCCGACGTTCAGGCAGGCGACAAAGGCCTCTTCCAACATGGGGAGGCCGGTCGCGAAAGGCTTTCTCCAGCAATGGATGAGGAAACCGTGCAAGAAAAGCATGTAGCCCTTGAGCTTGTAATCGTTGAGCTTTTCGTTCAACCGGATCGCCAACTCGGAGAATTCGAAGGCCACGGGGATATTCTCGAAAATGCCCGCATGGAGAATGGCGTTCCAAGCGTAACACAGGCAGGAGGCTTCGGTGTTTCCGTAGCGGAGGGAGAAGTTGACGCCTTTCAGGATGAATAGGGGGAAGACTTTCGACTTTGTGATGAACATCGGAGACGTCAATTCCCCGAACAATGCGATTATCGCCCGGGCATCCGGGTCGTCGGCCTCGGGGGCATCGGCCAGATCGGCGATGCGGCGTCCCCGCAGTTCGATCGGGAACAACCGCCTCTCCTCGTCGATGGCCGCTTCCATGTCTTGTGCCGATTTGGGGAAATTTATTCCGAAGGAGTCCAACCCCTCGAACCCGACCGCTACCGCGTCCTGGAATCGACCGGCGAATTGGCAAAACTTCATGCGCAGGCCGTAGACCTTGGCGCGATCGGAACGGGACCGCGTCTTGGCGAGGGCCAGGTTGAACAGATCATCGGCCCGCGCGAATCCGCCGGTCAGGTATTCGCACTCGGCCAATTCCAGGGTCAACTCGAAGGCCCGCCCATATTTCCCGTTCCAGGCATCGGAATCCAGGAGAGCCATGGCCTGATCCAGGTAATCCCGCGCCGAAGCATAGGCGATGGACGCCTTGGCTTTCCTACCCGCCCTGAAATTCAAATCGCACAGTATTTCCTTTTCACCGGCATCCGGGATCAAAGCGATTCCGCGGTTCAAGTGGTTGACCAATACGAATATATCCTCTTCGATTTCCGCTTCCGTCTTTCCCGACAGAATGATGCGGCCGATCCTGAGGTGCTCCCCGGCCCGGGATTCCTCCGGCGTCAGGGAGTACGCCGCCTCCTGGATCCGATCGTGGAGAAACCGATAAGTGTCCTTGGTGCGTATGAGAAGGCCGGCCTTTACCGCTTCCCATAAGTCTTCGTGCAGCCGTTCCTGCGGGATGCCCAGGACCTTGCTCAAGAGGGCGGCGCCGGCGCTTGCTCCCAACAATGCCAATCCCTTCATCGCATCCTGATTCGCCTTGGTGAACCGTATCAATTTGGATGCCATGAGGTCCGCTACGTTATCCGTGTACCCCTTGGCCTGGATGCGATCCATATCCCAGTTCCATGCGCCCGTGCGCGTGTCGAAGGAAAGGATACCCTCTTCATAAAGCGCCGTCAGGAACTGGATCGTGAAAAATGGATTTCCGGCCGTTTTTTCATACATGAGCCTCGCGAGCGGATCCGTGCGGCCTGCCGGACCGGGAAGCGCCCCGGCGATGAGCCGCCCCGCGCCGTCCAGGGAAAGCGGCGCGAGAATGATATGGCTTACCTCGACTCCATAGGCGCGGATGGAATCGAGGGTCAGCATGAGAGGGTGGGAAGACGTGACCTCATTGTCGCGGTAGGCGCCAATCAAGAGAAGGTAATGGAGGTCCGGAGAGCAGATGAGGTGTTCGAGGAGCTTCAGGCTCGCCGGGTCCAGCCACTGCAGGTCGTCCAGGAACAGGGCCAAGGGGTGTTCCTTCCGGGCGAACACGCCCAGGAAATTGCGGAACACGGCATGGAACCGGTTCTGCGCTTCCCGGGAGGAAAGCTCCGGCACGGACGGCTGCCTGCCGATGAGGAATTCCAGCTCCGGGACGAGTTCCACCAGAAGCCGGCCATTGGGGGCCACCGCCTCCGATATCCCGGTTCTCCATCGCGCGGCTTCCTCTTCGGGCTTGACCAGGATTTGCCGGACGAGGGTCCCGATGGCATCCGCCAGGGTAGCATACGGGATACCCCTGTTGTACTGCTCGAACTTTCCCGAGGCGAACAGACCCCGCGGCAGCACGATCACCTTGTGCAGCTCGTTCACCAGCGAAGACTTGCCCACTCCGGAGTAGCCGGAGACCACCACCAGCTCGGAGACGCCTTGCGTCAGCACGCGGTTGAAAGAGCGAAGGAGGGTGCGGATCTCCCGCTTCCGGCCGTAGAGGGTTTCCGGAATGAGCAGCCGGGAGGATGCATCCTGTTTGCCCAAGGGGAAAGCGCCGATGCGGCCTTGGGTCTCCCATTCCTCCAGGCAACGCGCAAGGTCGGCTTCGACGCCTTCCGCGGTCTGATATCTCTCTTCCGCCGTCTTGGCCAGGAGCTTCATGACGATGTCTGAGACTTGGCGGGGAACCCGATCCCATGATCCGGCCTGTGTCTCCCTGGTGCGTTCAAAAGGCGGGATGGGCTGCCGGGCCACATGGCAATGGATCCATTCCAGGGGGTCGGAGGCGGTGAACGGTAGGGTCCCCGTAAGCATTTCGTAGAGGGTGACCCCGAAGGAATAGAGGTCGCTCCTGGAATCGACTGAGCGGTTCATGTATCCGGTCTGTTCGGGGGCCATGTAGGCCAGGGTCCCGGCGATGACCTGCGGGGGCCCCGGGAGCTGACGTTCGCGGGGGAGGCGGGAAGCGATGCCGAAACCCATCAGTCTTACGGTCCCGCCGGTGAGGTCCACCAGGACATTGGAGGGCTTGATGTCCTTGTGGATTAGATTCCGGGCATGGACCTTCCCAATCGCCCCGGCCAATCCGATGGCTATTCGCAACAAACCGGGTAAGGGCATGGGCGCCAAGAAGGAATCGAGAGGCAGGCCGCCAGGGTCCCGGAGAATGAGAGCCAGCAGCCCCCCGTTTTCGCGAACCAAAGCCAGGGGTTGAATCGTTCCGGGACCGTCCAGTTCGGGGCGGAGGGAGAACTCGTGTCCGATTTTTTCGATCACGTTCCGATCCGGATACTGCGAGGCGGGTATCCGGATCAGAACCGGGAGCTGATCCTCCTGTTTCAGGCCCCTGAAAAGCCTGAATTCACGATCTTCCCGGATTTTCTCAAGGATGGAATACCCTGGAACCACCGGCATGTAAGCACGCCTTCGCCTGAATTTTCCGGTTAAAAAAACACTCGGATTAAGTAATAAATTAAAAAAAACCGGAGCCGGAGATCGGTTCCGGGTCCACGCTCTGAATATCGTTTTTCGGCTGTTCCAGGCCGAGATGGCCGCCGCCACCAGGGTAGGTTCCTTGTCGACGGCACCCGTGAAAGGTTGTTTCCATGGAAAACACGGCGAGGGTCCATGGATCACAGGAAAATATTCGCATGGCTGACATTGGACATGGCGGTCTTCATCGCCATCAATGCCATCCTCATTTCCCGGTTCCCAAAGGTTCTTGCCGGCCTCGGGGACATCAGGTTCCTGCACTTCACGGTACTCGGGTTGGCGGCGTACCGGGCCTCCAATATCGTATCCAATGAAGTGGTCACCAAACCCCTGCGGGCTCCCTTCGTGGAAGAGGTGGTGAAGGAAGGAAAGACGGTCGAGGAGCCCAAGAAATCCGGATTCCTGGGGGCCACGGGGCTGTTGATCTATTGCCCTTCCTGCACCGGGGTATGGCTTTCCGCGGCGTTGGCCTACGCTTACGCGTTTTGGCCGGGCCGGACTTTCATCGTGGCCTTGTTCCTGGCGATGAGCGCCGTCGAGCGCATCCTGGCCGCGATGATCGGGTGGTTCAAAAGGGTTCCTTGATAGGCGACAGATCCCGTGGGCCGCCCCATCAAGGCGTTACGGAAACCAGAGAAGATAGGCGGAGGCATTGTAGGCCGCCGCGTCCCGATAGCCCCACAGGCTGTGCCCGGCTTTGAATCCCAGGGCCAGGCCCGCGGACAGGAAATCCTCCACGAAAAGGTTCGGGACCAATCCGGCATTCCATTGCGGCTTGGGACCGTCCCGGCCCAGCAGGGACTGGCCCAAAGAGGCGGATCGCGCCCAATAGGAGGACTTCCAATACCCCAGCCCCTCCAGGCCTACCTTCCACTTTTCCGAGGGCCGGAAGGACAGTTTGCCGCTCGGGTAACCCCCCCAGGATCCGGCCTTGGCGATGGCGTCATCCAGGGCGTATGCCACTTTCGCTTCCATGGAAAACTCCCAGCGCCGCGAATACCGGGTGATATTGGGATTGACGGCCGCGCCCAGGGTAACCTGAATGTTTCCTGACCCGATCCAGGGATCCCCGTCCCGGGTATCGTAGCCCGCGGGGAAAATCAATCCCGCGCGGCATTCCACGCCCCCCAGCTTTTGTCCCAGGTAGAATTCCCCATCGCCCAGGGCGATCCGATCGACGGTGCCGGTATAGAGGCGCTTGGAGGTCCATAGCCAAGGGAGGGATAGGAAGGCGGGTTGGCCGGCCAGGGTTCCATACAGGCCCAGCACGGCGATTTTGTTGAACTCATAGCGTTCCAATCCGTCGGCATAGGGCTTGGGTACGAATCCGTCCAGGTCTCCGTAGGCGGCCCAGGTTCCCGAGGAAACGGTTGCCAGCCCCAGAGAGGAATTCCTGGCGGCGGCCGCATGGAAGGGGAGAAGCAGGAAGGCTGCCAACAGGGAGATTTTCATCGCCCCATGATTCTAACATTAATCGGCCATCCGGGCCCGAAGGGCCCGACGGACCGCGGGGTTACTGGACGCCCTCTTTTTCGAACCGCAGGTTTTCCAGCAGCACGGTGCCGCCCGCCGCGCCTTCCGGCTTGGTGAGGCTGAAGGGCAGGCGGTTGAACTCCAGCTTCTGGGAGCTGGTCCAGATCAGCAGGGGCACCACGATGTTTTGCCAGCCCGTCTTGGTGGCATCGTAGCCCACGTCGATCAGGCGTATTTCCACCGCGTCGGCCAGATGCTTGGACTCGATCTTGATGCGGAGGTCCGGGACTTGGGACTGGATCGAGAACTTCAAAGCCGACCCGATCCACGAGCTCAGGTTGACGGTATCCTGCAGGCCGGCGTTGTTGATGAAGAGGAGGAATCCGATTCCCCAGGTGGCTGTGAACGTCAGCTTCCGGCATTTGGGCTCGAGATTGCATGTGGTCACTTCCTCGCTGCGTCCGGCCAGGATGCCTTTCACCCCCGGGTCGGCGACCGCGCCCACGTCCCCGCCGTTGAAATACCAGGTGAGGTTCCAGGGCGGCTTGGTGGCATCGATGGACGGCGTCAGCTTGCCTTTCGTCTTGTAGCCCAGGATCAGCACCGTATCCTGGTCCGGCACGGAACAGGTGAACAGATCCTTGCAGTTTGGGTCCTTGCAATCGATGAGGCCGTCGCTGTCGTTGTCGAGGCCGTCCTTGCAGAGCAGGGTGGTGTTCTCGGCCGGATGGCACACCAGGAAATTCTCGCAGTCCGAATCCTTGCAATCGGTCAGGCCGTCCCCGTCATTGTCCTTGGAGTCCGTGCATAGGGCGGGGGTGTTTTCCACCGGGCGCTGACACATGGTGAAAGAGCCGCAGCCGGTCGTATCGGCGCAATCGATTTTCCCGTTCGCGTCGTTGTCGATCTTGTCCGTGCACAGGGAAAGGGTGTTCTCCACCAGCACCGGGGCGCCGCACATTTTCAGGGTTTGGCAAGCGGGATCCTCGCAGTCGATCTTGCCGTTGGCGTCGTTGTCGATTCTATCCGCGCACAGAACGGTGGTGTTCTCCAGCGAGGCCGGGGCGGGTTCGCAGATTTTCAGGGGCTGGCATTGCGCGTCCGCGCAGTCGACCTTGCCGTTGTTGTCATTGTCGATCTTGTCCCCGCAAAGGGCGGGGGTGTTCTCCGCAAGGACGGGTGCCTGGCATTTCTGGAAGGCCTGGCAGCGCGCATCGGCGCAATCCACCTGCCCGTTGTTGTCGTTGTCGATTCCATCGCTGCAGCGCACCAGGGTGTTTTCCGCATTGTCGGCATTGTTCACCGTCTGGCATGCGGACAGAAAGCCGCAGGCGGGATCGTCGCAATCGACGAGGCCGTTGGCGTCATTGTCCGCATGGTCCGCGCATGTCTCGGCCGTGTTCTCGACGGGCGTGGGGATGTAGGCTTCCACCTTGCGCAGTTTGTAACTGTCCTTGTAGTCGGAAATGCATCCGGGGATCAGAAGCCCCGTCAGCAGGGCGGCGGCGCCTATTCCACATATTCCGCCGATTGCGCCCATGGCGCTCCAAAACCCCGTGAAACGGTTGCGTCGCATGCTCATGTCAATCCTCGCGTCCGAAGGTCATGGAGAAGTCCAACAACACCTTGGGCTTGGGGAGATCCCGGCCGAAGCCCACCTTCAGGGATGCCGTATAGCCCACCCAGCGGAAGGAGCCTTCATGGGTCAGGGCCGCGCCCACGTTCTGCTCGAAACCGCGATCGCTGTGGAAGCGGTCTTCCAACCAATAGGCGGGGCCTATTCCGATGGCATGCCCAAGGTTGAGTCCCAACAGGAGGTCCACCTGGAGGATCTCGTTGTCGCCGTCCCCATAGGCGTCCACCAAGCGCTCCGCATCCTCGTTGCATTTCAGGAAGCCGGCCACCAGGCTGTCGGCCTGATCGGTTCCGGAGCGCAGGTCCTTGAGGCAGGTTTCCAACTGCTGGTTTCCCAACTGGTTCTTCTTGAAATCCTGGGGATTGAAGAGCAGGATGCCCTGCCGGGCATGGTACTGCGCCAGGTATTTGAAGAAGAAGGGATTGTCCCGCAGGCGGTTGTAGCGGCCGTCCAGGCGCAGCATGAACCCGCCATAGGTGACTCCGGAGCCTCCCCCGAAATTGAACCCCATGTCCAGGTACATGCGGTTGTTCTCCCCGGCCAGGGACGCGGGCAGGGGTTCGAATCCGGCGAAGAAGAAAGGCAGGGAGGCTTTGTCCACCTCCGTGAACAGGGCTCCCAGGCGCGCGCGCCCCAGGCGATAGAACGCATCCGCGTTGGCGCCGCCCGTAACCTGCCGGATACGCAGGTCCAGATCCTGGCGCATGGCTTCGTGGGACAGCACCCGATAGGAGACCATCTGCCGGGCCTGGTTCCCCAATTCGTCCTCGGCGGAAATCTCCATCACGTGGCTGCCGGGGCTGCCCGTGGCCAGGGGAATCCGGCCGCCGGTCAGTTCCACGCCGCCGTTTTCCGTGCGGGCCTGGTAGCGTATGTCCTTGCCCGGTCCTTGCGCCACCGGGGTATAGAAGGAGGGTTGCCCCTCCAGCAATTCGCTGCTGTTCAAGGCGCTCTGGAAGCTGAGGGCGGAAGGCGCGGACAGGTTGAAGGTTCTTTTGTCCGAAGCTCCCAGGGGATCGGTCGCTTCCAGCCCGAAGGTCAATTGGCTCACCTGCACGGCGTCCCGGACGCGCATGGAAAAGGTGTGGGTCTCCGCGTCGAACGCCATTCCCTCGGGCAGGGAGAACGGCTTCAGCTTGAGTTCGGACAGAAGGTGATCGGGATCGGAGATGTAGGGTTGGAACTGCCACACGCCGTTGGCACCCACCTCCCGCGCGGGCTCCCCGCCGATCTTGGGCTTACCGTTCCGGGTTACCGTCAAATCGAATGCCAGTTCATCCGAATGGTGGGCCGCGTTCTGGGCCTTGACCTTGATTTTCCAGACGCCCGCCTTTTCCGGTTTGCCCACGATGGCATGGGCGCGGTCTTCCCACTTGAGGCCTGGAGGCAGGCGGGAATCGATGGAGTAGTCCAGATCGGTGGAGGGAGCGGCGCGGTCCACGGCCCATACGGTCCAGGCGAAGGGCTGATCTTCGAAGGCGCGGCGCGGCGGTTCGGAGACGATGTTGGGCTGGGTATTGGGGATCTCCGGCTTCTTGCCGCCCGGCTTCCCGATGAAGCGCAGCATGCCCAGCAGTTCGTTCGGGGCCATCACCGTCATCTTGTTGCCTTCGAAGCGGAAGCCGATTTCGGCCTTGTCCGGGACACGGCCGAAGTATTCCTCCAGGATGGTGATGAACTCGGCGCCCAGGGTATAGGCGATCTTCTCGCGGCCCTCGGCCAGATCGGCGCGGGACTTCCACACCTCGCTGCTGGATTGGGCGGAGAGCTCCACCACGGCCGCGTTGCGGATCTTATCCAGCACCCCCGCGGACTTCATGGTCTGCCACACCTCTTCATCGATAAGGATCACCTTGTTCTTGAAGCGGATAATGTCCCCGATGGAGACGCCGCGGCGGAGATCGCCGATCAGGAAAACGGGCTTGCCCTCCGCGTTGAACCGGGCGGTGAATGCGGCCTCCACCTGCTTGTCCGGGATGGACGCGACACCGTAATGGTTGAGCGGCTCCTCGGCCTGCGCCGACAGCGCCGCGAAAAGGATCCAGGCCGCCTTTTTCGGGAAATTGCGCATCAGTTCCGGAATCCCCGTTTGTTGATCCAATCGAGGTAGCGTTGATGCAGGTTCACGGACTCCGGGGTCTGGTTGTAATCGACCTGGTTGTCCAGGCGGAACCATTTCTTTTCCTGCGGGCTCCACTTCATGCGGCCGTGGCTGTAGCTGGGGACATTGCTGAATTTCTGGATGTACATGGAGTAGTAGGTCTGCTTGTCCACGTCGTGCCAGACCACCATCAGGTTGTCGTTGGCGTCCGCCGCTTCCAGGAAGCGCGCGCCCCCGCCCATTTCCGAGAGGATGACGGAATTGCCGGTCAGGTCGAATGCATCCTCATACTGGCGGGCGTTCTTGTCTTCCTTCTTGTTGCCCACCACGAATGCGTAGGCTTTCTCCCAGATGGTTTCCTTCTCGGCCCGCTCCAGGCGCGCCTTGTCCAGGCTCATCATGGGCACAAGCAGCACCATGCGCAGGACCAGGATCACGACCATCACGGTGAGGGCGTCCTCGACGGCCAGGGCGGGTCCCAGATCTTCGGCTTCCGATTGGTGGACGTGCATCAGTTGATTTCCGGCTTGAGGTGCCTGGGCACGGAGATCTGCGATTGCACCTCCAGGAAGGACCGGTATTGCCGCTCGTAGGCCAGCAACTCATCCATGCGCTTGGCGAACGTCAGTTGCAGGGGAGGGATTTCCCCCATGCGCTGGGCCACGTGCTGCACGAAGCCTCCCAGCAGGTCCACGTTCTTGTTCACGCCCGCCTGGGTCTCCAGGATGCGGTGCTCGGTATCCTTCATGGCTTTGGCGAACTGGTTTTCGGATTCCTTGTGCAAACGCATCCAGTTTTCCTGCGAGCCCTGGAACAGCATGGTGATATGCTTTTGCGAACTCTCCTTCAGCTCCAGCAGCCGGCCCTGGAACTCCCGTTCCAGGTCCAGCATCTTCTGCTGGAAGGCCTGTTGCTGCATGAGGGATTTGCCCAAATCGTCCTTGCCGCCCACCTGTTCCCGGATCCAGGGCTGCAGCTCGGTGATGCTCCATTCGTCCACGAACCCGTTCACCATTTCGAAGGTGCCGCAGATGCGCTTGAGGATCTGGATGGTCAGGAGTTCGATCAGGATGGAAAGCGCCGTGGCGATCAGGGTTGCGAGGATGGCGTACTGATCGCCATCGATGGCGCCGGCGATATGCTCGACGAAGCTGGAACCCTTCTCCGCGTTCTTGGGATCCAGGGTGAGGATGGCCTCGCGCATGGGAGGGAAGGTCATGATCAGGCCGATGAGGGTGCCCAGGAATCCCAGCTTGAGGAGGATGCGGTTGACCGAGGCGTGCGTCCCCACCTTCTTGTCCACGCTTTTCATGCGGCGCAAGGTGGCATGATCCATCATGGCGGCCATGGGAGCGGTGTCGCCTTTCATGCCGAAGAGCAGGGAGCGGTTGATGAGATCGAAGAGATGTCCGGAGACGTTCAGGGATTGCAGGCGCCCCTGCAGATCCGTGAGGGAAAGGCCGCGCGCCTGGAGCAGTACGCCCAG
Organism: Fibrobacterota bacterium; assembly: GCA_028287505.1. Taxonomy (GTDB): domain Bacteria; phylum Fibrobacterota; class Fibrobacteria; order UBA11236; family UBA11236; genus Chersky-265. The sequence goes on from JAQBPN010000099.1 coordinate 15,403, forward strand.
GGTCATTTTCACCTTCTTGAGGCCGCGCGCCAGCACGCGGAGCTGGATCAGCGCCGAGACCTGGCCGAACGCGAAGATGGCGAACATGGTGAGCAGGAAGGGGTCATGGTACCAGGACGGGATCTTGGGCGCATGCGCCGAGGCCGCATGGCCGGGAGCTCCGATTTGCAGGCATAATGCGGCCAAGGCCAGGATGGGCACGGGCAGCAGATTGGCCCAGCCGATCATCCTGCCGGTCTTCTCCGCGCTGATCCTGGCGTTGTCCAGAGGCGAATAGCTTTTCATCTTCACTTCCTTTCTTTGGACCGCAGTCCGAAAATCAATTCGCCGCTCCAGGCGACCCGGAATTGGCTCCGGTCGGAACCGAAATAGGCGATCCGTCCCAGTCCCACGCTGATGGGAATCGCCTGATCCCCCAATTGCATGGCCGTCAGGCCCACGGGGGCGAAACGATACCAGCCGCCGGGAATGAATCCGTCCGGCGTCACCACCATGCCCATGCCCCAGGTGCCCAGGAATCCCGGCAGATCGTCGAAGGCGATGTAATGGATGGGCGCTTTGTAAATGTCCGGCGCGACGGTGACGGTATAGCGGAGGGCGCCCAGGCGGGCCTCCACGCTATGCGCCAGGGACGGCGGGGAGGTGCTCTCGAATATCTTGACGACCTTGGTTTCGCCGCCCGCCGTGCCGCGTCCGAAGTACTTGCCCCGCAAATCCGATTCCGCCCAGAAGTATTCGGGCAAGGGCAATGGCGCCCATTGCAAATGGTAGCGGACGAAATCGACTCCCAAGCGCAGGCCTCCGCCCAAGTGTCCGGCCTTGGCGGCGTAAGGCACGGAATCGGGCAATTCGCCTTTGAAGGAGAGATAATCCACCTCGCCGCCGACATACAGGAAGGCGAGCTTCTTTACGAATGCGGCTTCCGCCCTCCCCCTGCGGACCAGGACACCGCTGAAGGAATAGTCCAACCCGTAGCCCAGGGTGAGGTTTTCGTCCCAATGTCCCAGCCGGCCCCAAAGGCCGTTCCTATCCTGGGTGCTCCACCAGGACCCGGAGCCCTTCTTCGCTCCGGCTTCGGAATCGGCAGGTTCGGCCGGTGAAATTCCGGACCCTCCGGCCGCCAACTGCGTCCGGATTTCCGGGAAATCGGCCAGCATCTCCTCGGCCCGGGTCTGGTCAAAGCGTCCGACCTCGGTCCCGTCCAGGAAAACGATCAGCACGGGGGCGGCGCCTTGCCGCATCCAAACCGTCACGCGTCCCGAGGAAAGTTTGGAGGTTTCAATGCCCAGGCGCTTGGAGACGACCGCCAGAAATCCCCGATCCGAGACGCTCACGCCCGTTCCTTGCGCCAGGGCGGGCATGGAAAGCGACGCAGAGCCAAGGGCAAACACGAAAAAAATCGCTTGCGCGATGCGTCGGTTACGCAAGGAAAGTCCTTTCGGGATCTGTAAATGACGCCAATGTGATTTTACCAGTCCACCCAGACTGAGGAAAATCATCGCAGTCAATATTGCGTCAATCGGACATTGATACCTTTAGGTTGCCGAAGATGCCGGGGCGGTTTTGACCCCACGGTCGGAATCATCCCGGGATTCCCAGGAGAGGGGCCCCTGGAATGGGAAACCTGAAAACAGGGAATCGGATCCGCGAGAGTGGCTTGGTGTATGGTACTTTTGGAAACTGTTTGTCGAGGCGGCCGGGGACGAATAAATCCGGTTGCATGCCTTTCCGGCTCCGCCGCTCCGGGCATAGGGACGATAATTTCCCGTTTTTTCTTCTTTTTCAGCGGAAAATCCGGGTATAAAGGGTAATAATCACATCCTATATAGGGGTCTGGTAATGGAAGATCCACGAGCAGAGGATCGCCTGGGGGGAACGGATGGCCGGTGAATCGGGTTCAGTGGTAAGCACTTTTCCTTTGGCCGCGAAGAGCGGTGCGGAGGATTACACGCTGGGCCAAATCGTGCATTCCAGTTCCCGCAGCCTTCTGTATCTGGCTACGCGGAAATCCGACGGTGCATCCGTGATCATAAAGACGATTCCAGATGAATTTCGCGCGTCGGACGCGGACCGGATCCGCAACGAGTATGCCGTAGGTTTGAAGCTGAATGTTCCCGGCGTGATGCAACCCCTCGAGTTGTGGTCCTATCAAGGCCGGCCCGCGTTGGTGTTGGAGTTTTTCGACGGCCGCCCATTGCACAAGGAAATCAAACCGCCCCTGGCGACGGATCGGTTCCTCGAAATCGCCTGCCGCATTACCGCCATTCTTGCCGGCATCCATGCCCGGAAAGTGGTGCACAAGGACATCAAGCCGGACAATATCCTGTATTCCGCGAAGACGCGGGAAGTCCGCATCGCGGATTTCGGCATTTCATCGTTCCTGAATTCCCATCGTCCCCGCCGGGAATCCGTCTGGACCGAAGGATCGCTTCCCTATATGTCTCCGGAGCAGACCGGCCGCATCGACAGGGTCATCGACGCGCGCAGCGATCTGTATTCCTTGGGAATCACCTTCTACGAGTTGCTCACGGGATCCTACCCCTTCCAGGCCGATGATCCCCTGGAGTGGGCCCATTGCCATATCGCCAAGATCCCCCAGCCGCCGCGGGAGCGGGACCGGTCCATTCCGGAAATCCTGTCGGCCATGGTGCTCAAATTGCTTTCCAAGGATCCCGAAGACCGGTACCAGAGCGCCCAGGGGTTGCGCCTGGATCTGGAGGAATGCCGCCGCCAATGGCAATTGACCGGCGCCATCCAGGCTTTCCCTTTGGGCATCAGGGATTTCTCCGAGGGCTTGCGGATTCCGCGCCGGCTTTACGGACGGGACGTCGAGATCGCCGTCATGAAGGGAGCCTTGCAGCGCGCCGCCGAAGGGGAGGGCCCGGAAATCGCCATGGTGTCCGGATATTCCGGAGTCGGGAAATCGAGCCTGGTGGAAGTCCTGCGGATGAACAGCCTGGCCGCCCAGGGAATGTTCGTGGCGGGAAAGTTCGATCAATACCATCGCGACATTCCTTACGCGACACTGGTGGAGGCTTTTTCCGCCGCCGTCCTGCAGATCCTGGCGGGAGGGGAGGAGCGCATCTCCGATTGGAACGCGCGTCTCCAGGCCGCGTTGGGCGTGAACGGCAGGCTGATGCTGGAGTTGATTCCCCAGTTGGAATCGCTCATGGAAAAACAGCCGCCCGTGCCGGACCTTTCCCCGACCGAAGCCAAAAACCGGTTGCGCATGGTGTTCCGCCAATTCATCGGCGTGTTCGCCCAGCAGGATCATCCCCTGGTCCTGTTCCTGGACGATATGCAATGGGCCGATTCGGCCAGCCTGGAAATGATCGCGGATCTGGCCGCCAATCGGGAACTGCGGCAGTTGCTGATGGTGGGCGCTTACCGCGACAATGAAGTGGGGCCAAGCCACCCGCTCGCGATCGCGATGGAGGCCGTCAGGAAAAGCGGGGTGGTCATCCGGAGCCTGGTGCTTTCCCCGCTATCGGAAACGCAGCTCTCCTCTCTTCTGAACGATGCGCTGAGGCCCGCTTCCGGAGACCTTTCCCGGCTGACCGCCCTGATCAAAGAAAAAACCGGCGGCAACCCGTTCTTCGCCATCCAGTTCCTCCTCTCCCTGAACGAAGAGGGTCTGATCCACCGGGATGCGACCGGGGCCTGGGACTGGAACATCGAGGCCATCGAAGCCAAGGGCTTCACGGAAAACGTGATCGATCTGATGTCCGAGCGCCTGCACCGGCTTTCCCCGGCCGCGCGGGAAACGTTGCAGCATTTCGCCTGCCTGGGCGCCAAGGCCGGCGTGGGGGACATGGCCAGGGTCCTGGGCAACGCGGAAGAGGATTGCCATGACCGGCTTTCGGAAACCCTCGCGGCGGGCCTGGTGGTATCCTCCTTCGACACCTTCGCCTTCCTGCATGATCGCGTGCAGGAAGCCGCCTATTCTTCCATCGGCGAGGACCAAAGGCCGGAATGGCATTTGCGGATAGGCCGCCGCCTTCAGGAGAACCGGTCGCAGGAAGCCATCGAAGAGAAGGTGTTCCTGATCGTGAGCCAGCTGAACCGCGGCATCAAATTGATCCGGGACGAACGGGAGAAGGAGAACCTTCTCAAGCTGGATACCCTGGCGGGAAGGAAGGCCAAGGCCTCGGTGGCTTACGACACGGCCAGGACCTGTTACTCCTATGCCATAGAATTGCTGCCCATGGGCGCCTGGAGCCTGCGTTATCGGGAATGCTTCTCCCTGCACCTCGAGCTTTCCGAATGCGAGTTCCTGCTCGGAAATTTCGATCGCGCCGAGGAACTCGCCCTGATGTTGCTCGAGAAGGCGGATTCGCGTTCGGATCGCGCCGCCGTGTACGAATTGCGCATGCGTTGCCATCAGCTTTCCGGGAAGTTCGACAAGGCCCTGGCGCTGTCCATGGAGGGCTTGGCCCTGTTCGGGATAAAGTGGCCCGAACGCGATGAGGATATCCTCGCCGACCTGGGCAAGGCCATGCAGGAAGTGCAGGGCCTGATGCAGGACCGCTCCGTCGATTCAATCCTCAACGCGCCGGTGGCGGAAGACGCGGACGTGAGAGCGCTGATTTCCCTGCTGGTGGGGACCATACCCAGCACCTTCTACATCAAACCCATTCTGTTCCCTCTGGTGGTGCTGGAAAGCACCATCCAGTCCCTGCGCCACGGCAATGTCGAGGATTCCTGCATCGCCTATTGCTGTTATGGGGCCATCATCCAGGAAGACGTGGAGACCGGTTTCCGGATTTCCGAAATGTCCCTGCGCCTGAACGAGAAATTCGGGGATGCGAAACGCAGAAGCGCGGTGCTCTATCTCCATGCGGCGCCGCACAATTACCGGAAAAGGTCTTTCGCCTCCAGCTTCCCCATCCTGGAACGGGGCTATCTCTGCGGCCTGGAAACGGGCGATCTGCTGCACGCCTCCTACAACGCCATCCAGCATGTGTACCAGGCCGTGGAGTCGGGCATGCCGTTCGATCAGTTGCAGCAACTCACCGCCAGGTACCGGGAGTTCACCCGGCAAAGCCATAATCCGATGGTGGAACGATCCCTCGAGACCGTCGATCAGTTCGTCGCGGCCCTCCAGGGCAGGACCAAGGGCGCCACCAGCTTCGACGACGGCGCATTCGACGAGAAAGAGACGCTGGATTATTTCGCCAAGGTGGGATTCATCCCCTCCGTGGCGGCCCACCATATCCGCAAACAGATGCTGGCCGTCCTCAACGGACAGTTCGAAGAGTCCCTGGCCCATGCCGCCCTTGCGGCCGGGGTTTTGCTGGCCGTGCGTTGCCTTCCCCTGGAAGCCACCTACCATTTCTACCGGGCCTTGGGCCTGGCGGGCCATTATTCCCGCGCGGGCGCGGAACGGCAGGCGGAATTCCTGCGCGGACTGGAAGAAGAGCAGACCTGGCTGGGGAATGCGGCCAGGCATTGTCCGGAAAACTTCCGGAGCCGCTACCTGCTGGTTTCCGCCGAGATCGCCCGGCTCGAGGGCAAGGATCTGGAGGCCATGCGCTATTTCGAACGGGCCGTGGAAGCGGCTGAAGCCAACGTGCTGATCCTGGACGAGGCCTTGATCCAGGAAACCGCCTCCCGTTTCTTCCGCGACAAGGAATTGGGGCACACGGCGGATCAGCATCTGGGCCGGGCCCGCTCGGCCTATCGCAGGCTGGGAGCTTCGGGAAAGGTCGCGTCGATCGATCTCCACCATCCCCGGCTCCGCACGGAAAAAGGCGTGGGACGGGACACGGCATACGAATCGCATGCGCACCAATTGGATATCCTGTCGGTAGCCAAAATCTCCCAGGCCATATCCGGGGAAATCCTGCTGGACGGCCTGCTCCGCAAGATGATGGCCGCCATGTTGGAACAGGCGGGAGCCCAATGGGGATGCCTCTTGTTGCGCAATCAGGACAAATACATTCTGGCGGCGGAAGCCGACCTGGCCGAAAACGGGTCCGTGACCGTGGTCCTGACTCCGGCGGACGCGGATCCGAAGGCAGTAGCGCGTCCGCTACCCCAATCCATCCTCGCTTTCGCGGCCCGGAGCAAGAAGCGGCTGATCATGGAAAACGCCGTCATGGATGCGACCTTCTCCGTCGATCCCTACATCGTTCGCGCCAGGCCCAAATCGGTGCTGTGCATGCCCATCCTCCGGCAGGGCGAACCGTCCGGGTTGCTTTACCTGGAGAACAATCTGCTGGCCGGCGTTTTCACCGCCGACAAGCTGGAAATCCTGGAGTTGATAGCCTCGCAGGCGGCCATCTCCCTGGAGAACGCGCGCCTATACGAAGGCCTGCGGCGGGAATACTCGGAGCGCAAGCAAGTGGAAGAGCAACTTCGCCACTCCCAGAAAATGGACGCCCTCGGCACCCTGGCCGCCGGCATCGCCCATGATTTCAACAACCTGTTGACCGCCATCATCGGCTACAGCGAAATGGCCTTGATCAACCTGAACGGCGAGGATCGCCTTTTCGGATCCCTGCGGGAAATCCTGAAGTCCGGAGAAAGGGCGGCCGGCCTCACCCGCCAGTTGCTGGCCTATAGCCGCAAGCAGGTGCTCTCACCCAAGCTCTGGAACCTGAACGAGATCGTCAAGGAAATGGAATCCCTGTTGGAGCGCCTCATCGGCGAGTCCGTGACCGTGGACGCGATCCTGGGCATCAATGTGGGGCACGTGCGGGCGGACCGGGGACAGGTGGAACAGATTCTCATGAACCTGGTGGTCAACGCCCGCGACGCCATGCCCAGAGGCGGTATGCTGACCGTGGAGACCGCAAACGTGGAGCTGGGACCGGATTTCTGTTCCGGACATCCGGGCATGGTGCCGGGACCCTATGTGATGATGGCCGTGCGGGACAACGGCACCGGCATGACGCCGGAGGTCCAGGCGAAGCTGTTCGAACCCTTCTTCACCACCAAGGAAGTGGGCAAGGGCACCGGCCTGGGATTGGCGGTCGTTTACGGCATCGTGCATCAAAGCGGCGGCGGCATAGCCGTGCAAAGCCTGCTGGGGCAGGGGACCACCTTCCGCATCTACCTGCCGCGCGCCGATTCCGCGCCGGACGAACAGGACGATGCGATCCTGCCGGGACCGGATCGGAAATCCATGGGAGGGGAAACCATCCTGTTGGTGGAAGACGAAGAATCGGTGCGGAAGTTCACGGCCCAGGCGTTGGAGTCCCAAGGCTACCAGGTCCTGGTCTTCGCCAGGGCGCGCGAGGCCCTTCTCGCCCTCGACGGCCCGTCCCTGGAAATCCATCTCGTCATTTCCGATATCGTGATGCCGGATATGGGAGGAAAGGAATTGGCCGAGCGCATCCGGAAGTTGCGGCCCAAGCTGCCGATCCTGTTCATTTCCGGTTATGCCGATCAGCCCGAGGGCCACGATCCGATCCGCGGGGAAGGGCTCCTGCAAAAACCTTTCGGTCTTTCCGAAATCCTCAAGCGGGTGCGGCAGATCCTTCGCATGCGCTTATAGTGGCTCGTCGCTCTGGAGTTTGCTTAAGCAAACTCCACACTCCTCGCTTTTATAAGTCTGGTGGCTCGTTGCTTTGGAGTTTGCTTAAGCAAACTCCTCGCTTCTCACTTCTTGCTTGATAATTGAATTTGGCGCGTCGCTCAGGTGAATTCCTGGGCGAAATCCATGCTCTTCGCTTTGTGGCTATGCGCTGAAGAAGGCCGAGAGGGCTTCGAGGAAATGGGAGTTCTGGTTCTGGGTTCCGACGGTGACGCGGATCCAGCGGTCCAGGCCGAACCGGTTCAAAGGCCGGACAATCACGCCCTGCCTGAAGAGATATTCGCAGATCGCCGCTGCGGATCCGGGAGGCTGAAAGCAGAGGAAGTTCCCCTGGGAGGGCAGGACCTCGCATCCCAGCTTCTCCAATTCGCGCGTCAGGGACCGCTTTCCCTCGCCGTTCAGGCCAAGGGTCCGCTCCAGGTGCTCGGCGTCTCCCAATGCGGCCAGGGCCGCCTTCTGCGCAGGGAGATTGACGTTGAAGGGCATTTTCACCTGCCGCAAATCCTTCACTATCGTTTCCGAAGCCATGGCATAGCCCACCCTCAGGCCCGCCAGTCCGTAGGCTTTGCTGAAAGTCCGCACCGCCACCAGGTTCGGGAAATCCTCCATGAGAGCGGCGGTATCCGGGAAATCCTCCGCATCGGCATACTCGCCATAGGCTTCATCCACCACGACCAGAACGTTTCGGGGCAGGGAATAGAGAAAACCCGCCAAATCGGTATGGGTGAAATAAAGCCCGGTGGGATTGTTGGGATTGCAGAGGAAGATCAATTTGGTGCGCGCATCCGCGGCCGCGGAAAAAGCGGGCAGGTCGTAGCGGAGATCCCGCGTGGGAATGGTATGGACCTCCCCGTCGAAAACCCTGGCCACGAATTCGTAGTTGAAAAAGGTATGCGTGCCCACCAGAACCTGGTCGCCCGGGTTCAGATAGGTGGCGGCGATGAGCAGCAACACCTCATCGGATCCGTTGCCGACGAAAAAGTTGCCCGGTTTTTTTCCGGCGGCGGCGGCCAAGGCGGCGCGCAAATCGCCTGCGGATGCGTCCGGATAGACCGACAGGCTGGCGGCCAGGTTCCTTACGGCTTCCATCGCTTTCGGTCCCGGCCCCAGGGGATTTTCGTTGGAACCCATCTTGCTGATCCGGATGGGCGCGTATCGGCCCGCCACTTCTTCCGTGCTGCTTCCCGGAACGTACGGTTGCAGGGGGAGCAGGCAATTCCGGAAAGCGGGTTTGATGGAAACCGTCATGCCGCCTCCCCAATCCGCGGTTCCGCGGCTTGCGGCCGCTTTTCCCATTTCCGCTTGGGTGCGCCCAGATAGCCCACGTGGTCGCAAGCCAGGGGAAGCAAGGTTCCTTCCGGATTCTCCGAGGCTTCGATATAGCAGGGAAGCATCCCGGCCAGGAAGGCGGGGTACATGAACAGGTAATATTCCCTGGGCGAGAGTCCCATATCGGCGGCCAGGGCCGCGACCACGCCGCCATAGTTCATATGCATGCGGAAGCGGCCGGACAGCAAGGCCTTCTCGATCGCAAAGGCCAGTTCCAGGTGAGGACCGTCCGCCAATCCCAAGGAGCGCGCCAGTTTCATTATGGGTTGGATGCGTTCATCCCCGGAGGCGATGGGACGGCCGTACCCGGCCAGGCTGCGGCGGGCGGAAAGCTCTTTGCCTACCCAAGGCTCCAGTTCACCGCCGGCCGCCAATACGGCGCGGGTGCGGATCAGGAAATCGATCGCGCGGATATCGATGCCGCGCCCGTAGATGGACGCTTCCGAGAGGGCCAGGCCGGCGGAGACGCCCAGATTGCCCGTGCTGCGGGAGGAACCGGCCAAAGCCGCCACGCGGTTGTTCCAGATGCGCGCATCCGGATAGCTGGTATAGGACCACAGGGCCTCCAGCAAGCGGAGTTGCGCTTCCGGAAAGCGGCGCCCCGTAATCCCGAACAGGTAAAGATCGATCCACTTCGCATCGCCCAATTCGGCATGGAGATCCTTGCCGCGGAAAACCGCATGGCTGCCCACGAAGCACGCGCCCATGCGGGATTTCAGCCGTCCCACGTTTTCCCTCAGGAGTTCCGGACCCGTCATGGACTCTTTCATGGCCGCTTGCCTTGGGGACCGTCCTGCAATTCCATCCGGTAGAAGGGGAAACGCTTGTGGCCGAATCCGCCCTGCTCCAGGGCGTGCGCGGCCGCGCCGGGAAGGCGCAACAGGAGAAACAGCATCTCGCCTTCTTGGGGAGCGAAACCCAGATCGGCGAATGCGGCCGCAGCCATTCCCACCAGGGAAAGCGGATGGCCCGCGGCTTTTTCCATTTCGGAAAGGTGGGCTTGCAGCCATGCGGCCCGGGAATGGGAATCCAACTCCGATAGTCGGGCCAGCACCTGTTTGACGGGCGTGGAAGCGCTCGCTCCATGGGGATCGAATCCCGCCGGATGTTCCGCCCGCGGCCAGATGCCGATGGCTTCCGGCTCCGCCGCCGTCTCAGCCCATCGGTTCCTCCAGGCCTGCATGTCCTTGCCGCAAGCCGACCAGGCCTCCATGGCCAATACGATTTCCCGGGATCCGCCCGAAGACCCGGCGCCCACGGCCAAGGCCGCCATCAGCGAAGCCGCCGCGGGAGATCCACCCACGCCGCCGCACATGGCCGCATTGACGGAAGCGTCCCTGGGTCCCGGATTGGCCAAGGCTACGGCCAGGGTTTCCAGCGCGGCGGCCTGGAGCGGCGAAGGCGCTTCTCCCCGGAAGAGCAGAAAGATCATGTCCGCCCAGCCGGCGCGGCCGAGCATGTCGCCATAGACATCGTATCCGTGGCAATAGGCGGCGCGCGCGGCGAAAGGATTGTCCGCCTCGGGCTCTTCCAGCCAGATGCGGCTGTGCATATGTGCGGGCGTTTGCACGCGCGGCGTTTCCGGGAGGGGATTGTCCATACGGCTACGCTTTCACGCTTCCCAAGGTCTTGAGGCGCAGCATCATAGGAGGCACTTCCTCCCTGTCGATGCGCACGTCGAGGAGGGTGGGGCCCTTGCGGGACAGCATCGCGGCGAAATCGATGCGGTCGAAGTCCTCCGGGGACTCGATGACGTGGCCGGGGACTCCCATCGCCTCCGCCATCTTCCGGAAATCCACCCGCGTCAGCTCATAGGCGATCGGTTCCGCTCCCGCCAGCCTCTGCCCGTGCATGACCATGCCGTAGGCGTGATCGTTGAGGATGACGAAAATGACGGCTAGCTTCTCTTCGGCGGCGGTGGTGATTTCCTGGCCGCTCATCAGATAGGAGCCGTCGCCGGTGATGCAGACTACGGGGCAGCGCGGATTCCCCCGGGCGATTCCGATGGCCGCTCCGATGGCCCACCCCATGGGGGCGAACTCCAGGGCGATGCGGAGCCAATTGGCGGTTCCCGAGCGGCGCTCCCCTTCCACGTAGCCGATGGGCTTGACGCGGTGGCCAATCCCCCGGCGGTTCCAGGGCTGCAGATAATGGGCCGCCCAGATCATGCTGTTGCCGGTATCCGCCAGAAAGCGCGTGGTGGGCGGGAAGCGTTTGGAAAGCTCCTTCATCAGCCGTTGCGGCTTGATGGGAGTGGCGTCGGAATGGTACTGCTCCGAGGCCTGCAGCGAGACCCCGTAACCGTGGGGTATCCCGGAAGCGGAGGGCGCCCCCCGGGTCGCTTCGCCCGTGAAGGGTTGGCGGGCCGCGATCATCTTTTCGCAGATGGTGCGGAGCCGGCCCCGCACGTGGAGTTTCGCCATCGGCGAGCGGATGAGGTTCTCCTCCGATTCGTCCACGTGGATCAGGCGGTTGTTGAGAATGCTTTTGCACCAGCCGCTGCTGGCCAACTCTCCGAAGCCGGTACCGAAGGCGACGACCAGATCCGGATCGGCCTTGAGCGCGCCTTCCGCGCTGGCGTGCCCGCCGAATCCGAACACGCCGCGGTAGGCTTCGTGGAAGGGGTTGATGAGTCCCTTGGCGTCCGGCGTGGTGATGAACAGGGCGCCGGTCAGGTTCACCAGGGTCATGATCGAATCCACCGCTTCCGCCGCGCCTTCGCCGATGAGGAAGACGATGCGCGAGGCCGCGGAAAGCTCCGCATCCAGGAGGGTCACGGTCCGATCGTCCATCAGGGAGGGGCGGTGGCGGAGCAGGGCCGGCAGTTCATGGCCCGCATGCTTGGGGATGACCAGGCTGCGCAGGATGTCCACGGGGATGGAGAGATGGGCGGGGCCGTTGGGCTTGCGCAAGGCATGCAGGATGGCGTTGACCAGCTTGGTTTCCACCTGATCGATGTGCGAAACCAGGGAATTGTAGCGGGTGCAATGGGCGAACATGCCCACGACGTCCACGCCGGTGCAGGAGGACTCCTGTAGCGCGCCTTTTCCGAAGGAGGGCAGGGCCGGCTGGCCCGTCAGCGCCAGCAAGGGCACGTTGTTGGTATAGGCGCAGGCGATACCGGTGATCATATTGGTGGCGCCGGGTCCGGAAGTGGTCATGCAAACGCCCAGGCGGCCGGTTTCCCGCGCATAGCCTTCCGCCATGAAGGCGGCGCCCGATTCATGCCGGGCCACCACCGGCCGCGGTCCGCCGCGGCGGGCGCTCCGGGCCAGCGCATTGTACAACGGTTCGACCGCTCCGCCGGGTACGCCGAATACGAATTCGACGCCGGCTCTTTCCAGGCATGAGACGATCAATTCCGCGGCTTCCAACGGGACCGGCGCAGCGAGGGTGTTTTCCGGATTCCGGAAGGATGAAACTTTAGTGATCATAGTCTGGCGCCTCGGCTTGCGAGTGAAAGAACCAAGTTTAATGGTAAGATGTCGAATTCGGGCGTTACGGAATTCCAAATCCGGAATTCATAACTTTGAAAGAGGCAATCTAATAAAGCGACCAAGTACGCACAATCCGTAATGGAGTAATAAATATGTAAAGCCTGATCCTGATTTGAGAAATTTCATTTCAAAAAGGCGAGTTGTATTTTTTTCCGACGCATTGTTGCGAAGAGTCAGAAAATGATTGAATGTGATAAGCGTCTGTAACTATTTGGAATTGTCATTTCGAAGTTGATGCAATCCCGATTGCGCGCGTTCCCCTCCCCGTCCGGATCGGCGGGAAATCCGTTTTGTTTACTTTTGCAAACGCATTCATTGGGCCGGGATATTTTCGCCGGCCTTCCGCAGTAGATTAATGAAGGTCCGGATGGAGGAATCCCGTTCCGCCGCGCCCCTACGCGAGCGGACCCGAATCCTTGTCCCGGGCGTCCCGTTTCACGGTCCGATCCCGGAATCACCGAGGATAACCAAGTAAAAACTCTACCGGCGGGATCATCCGGAATAAGGGCGGAAAAGCGATAAATTTGAGGGCTATAATAGGACGGGGAGGTCGTGGGTGATACAAATGAACGAAATCGGGACCGGTACGAAGGGGTTGGTTTCGCGGCGCGGTTTGGGCGGAATGGGCCTTTGCGCCCTGCTTTGCCTGGGATCGGGCGCCGCTCAGGGGAAGTTCTCCGTGCCGAATTGTTCCGATGTGACGGAAGGCGAATTCAAGTACGTCCCCTTGGTGGGAAGGGCTACCAGCACCCAGACTAAGGCGCTCGCCATCGATCCTGATCTGGCGGAGCCCATCCACATGGCTATGGATTTGCAACCCAACAACAAGGTCGACATCTACTTTACGCAACGGAACGGCACGGTGAAGAAATATTCCGGGGCCAGCAACGCCTTGACCACCATCGGCGCTATTCCATCCGGCACGCTTTCGGTCAACGGGGAAATGGGTTTGACGGGTATCGCCCTGGATCCTGCCTTCAAAACCAATAATTGGATCTACCTGTTCTATGCCACCAACGGCGATCTGCGGCTTTCCCGGTTCACCTTGACCGGGGGCACATTCACTGTAGCTACCGAAAAGCGCCTCATCACCTACCGCAAAGTCAGCAGCGCCCACATGGGCGGTGCCCTGGCATTCGATTCGAACGGGGATCTGTGGATTTCCTCCGGGAACGACGGGTCGGATTACCCTGGCTCTTATAGCGAAAGCAACGAGGGTGGAAGCAGCGAGGCCTCATCGGCCAATCTGAACGATTTGCGGGGCGGGATCATGCGCATCCATCCCGACAACTCTACCAAGGGGTATACCATTCCCGCCGGCAACTTCTCCGAGTACTGGTCGAACTATTTCAAGCAAAAGGGCAATACCACCCTGGCCGCGGAGTACGCGGACCCGGCCAAGGTCAAGCCCGAGCTTTTCGTGAAAGGCACCCGCAATGCCTACAATATCGCGGTGGATACCGTGAAGCATTGGGTGGCCTTCGGCAGCATCGGCATCAACGTGACCACCTCCATATCCGAAGCGCATTTCCTGGTCACGCACCCGGCTTTCGTCGGATATCCTTACTTCGCCGGCGGCTTCGGGACCGAACCGGGAACGGGCTATTATGAGCTATGGTCCGGAGAGGGCGCTGCCAACTTCTCCTCCTCGCATCCCGGGCTTACGGAATCCAGCAGCGGGCCCGTGAACAACTCCAAGTGGAACACTGGTCCCAAGCAATTGCCTCCCGTAACGCCGGGCATGCATTCCTATCTGCGCGGCACTGTCGGGGCGGCCGCGGTGACCGGCTCTTTCTACCACTACAATCCAGCCTCCACCTCCAAGGTGAAATTCCCGCCGCATTTCGAGGGTGTCTGGACCATCACGGATTGGGTCCAGAACAACAACGTCAGCAATCCCAAGGGGGGCGGATTCCAAGGCGTGAAAATCTTCAAGGTCAAGCCCACCGGGGACGGCCTCCTGGACTCCTTGAAGTGGTTTAAGAACTTCGGGATCCAGGGTGCCCTGGACATGCAGTTCGGGCCCGATGGCGCCCTGTACATTCTCAACTACGGCAACCTGTATTTCGGAACCTCGGCGGAAGCCAAGATCGCGCGCATCGAATACACGGGTTCCTGCCTCCCCACGACGTTTGGGGACTTGGTCAGGTCCTCCGATCCGATCGACGTCACCCATGCCGGGGAGCTCTTCGATGTGAAAATGGATGGAGCCTATTCCATCACCATCCGGAATCTGCAGGGACGCCTGCTGATGCAGCTCCCGGGTCGGAACGGCAAACACACCTATAATATCCGGGAATTGGTGCCCGCGGGGACTCCCTCCGGTCTGCTGAACGTGACCGTCTCGGGCGCCGGGGGAACGGAGCGGTTCCGAGTTTTCAGGAATTGAACCGCGGAGCCGCAAAAGGCGGTCGGTAATGGATTCTACGGGCCCTGATCGCGCCGCCGCATCGGCGGCGATTCTTTTTTCCATTTCGGCCTTCTTCGCGTGCTTTCCGCTTCCCGCGGGTGCGCGGCTGGCGTCGGCACTCGTGGACTACCGGTCGGGCGATACCGCCTCGCATCCTCCTCCCAGACTCTCCCTTACCGGCCTATACCGGGATATGACGGCCTCGCCCCGCGCGGTTTCCGACTCCATCTACCCTTATGAAGTGAACGCCCCGTTCTGGAGCGACGGCGCGGGCAAAGAGCGGTTCATCACCGTTCCTTCGGGAAAGACGGTCGTCCCCACGGATTCGAACGGGTACATTTTCCCGGACGGATCGGTGTTGATCAAGAACTTCACCTTGGATACGGTCGAAGGCGATACCTCAACCCGTATCCTTATCGAAACCCGCTTCCTGACCGTATGGCTCGTGGACGGATATCCTTCCTTCTCCGGGCTCAGCTACCGCTGGCGCCGGGATCAAAGCGACGCTGACCTGGTGCCGCAATCCGGGGCTGATGCGCTAGTGGGCGTGCTCGCGGGCGGGGAAAGCCGAGGATTGCGCTGGCGCTATCCCAGCCAACAGGAATGCAGCCGCTGCCATGTACCGGAAAGCCGCGGAGCCGCGGGATTCTTCACCCAGCAACTGAACCGGCCCATCCCGGGCCATGCCGGCGGGAACCAACTCCAGGACTTGGCGGACAAAGGCGTGCTCGCGTTCAATCCCGTCGCGGGTAAGGATGGGGCCTTCCGTTGGCGCGCGCCGGAAGACACCTCAGCCGGCCTGGAAGTCCGGGCCCGGTCCTATCTGGCTGCGAACTGTTCCCATTGTCACGGCAACCTCTACAACAACCACGCCGACATGAGCTTCGACTATTTCGATTCGGCCCAGACGAATGCCTATTCCCTGGCCACGGGTTACCCCGGCTATCTGGGTTATCTGGACAGGCCCAAGGATGGCGATGCCCTGTATCCCAAATTCATCTACCCGGGACGGCCGCACAGTTCCTTCGTACTTTGGAGAATGCTCAACCGGGGAACGTTCGAGGAGACGAACCGGGACCAGATGCCGCCCTTGGGCACTTATCGGATCGATTCGCTCGGGCTCGGACTGCTCCGGGATTGGGTATGCAGTCTGGGAAATCCGGCCACGCCCGCCGCGGCCTGCAAGCTTCCGGATGTGTTCTCGGAACCCTATGCGGGCACGGGTTTGGGCGGGCGGCACGGGAAGTCCGGCCGGCCCCAGGGGCTCAAGGCGTTCCTCCGCGGCCGGGACCTTACCGTGTCATCCGGCCGGGCGAGCGTCCCGGCAGGACTCCGGCTTTTCGATTCGCAAGGACGGCGGATAGGCATGATGTCCACGGGACCGGGAACATTCCGGATGACGGAGCGACTGCACCGGGGTCTGTATTTCCTGAAGGCCGGGCCGGAATTGCTGCGCCTGGAATTTCTGGAATGAACAAACGGCCGATGCGGATTTTGTACAAAAGGACGCCTGGAACGGCCCTCGGATAGATTCCCCGAATAGTGTCCCTTGATCCCATGGGGACATTTTCAAAACCGCATGCGGGCGTCGCGCTTCTCTGCATTTTCCTTTTTGCGGGATGGGCCGTGGCCCAAACCGAAATCTACAAGCCCTATAAGAATGCCGCCATGTGGTCTGCGGAGACCTTGTACGTGGGCGCGGGCTTCAGCTACCATGGCGGCGGACCCATCACCGTTTCCGTAAAGGGTTCCGAATCCTTGACGGATGGAAAGCTCTACTTCATCAATCCCGCGACCAGCGATACCCTCTATCTGTTCGACAACCGGGCCGCCCCCGGAACGGCCGTGGAGGTCTCCAAATCGACCCTGGTGCCCAAGGGAGGGGACGTGGTGTTCATGTATGTGCCGGAGAACAACCACGTGCCCAAGTTCACCGGGGCCAATCGGAGCGCGGACAGATATAAGAGCGCCGAGTCCAGCGACGACAATGTCAAACCCAATTATCGCTACGGGCACCGCTGGTCCGTGGCCGGCAGGACCAAGGGGGGAGGCGTGGAATTCGGATTCGAAGACTGGGCCTTTTCCGGAAGCGATATGGACTTCGACGATGCCATTTTCGAGGTCAAGGGCCTGGAGTTGGATGTCCTGCCGCGGTCCCTGAAATCCAGGGATCTGGTTCGCTGAAGGTCCCGTTTTCCATCCTCAAAATCGTGATATAAGAATCACTTGAACGCAAATGTCCTGGAAGTCCTGAATTTTTCGGCCGGACTGTTCCAATCCCATCCCTCTATTCCGCGGGCCCGGGCGCTTTGGATCCGTTGCTTGCGGTAAAGTGTTCTCTTTTGCGAACATATTCGCGATCCGCGGATTTTCCATGGGATTTTTGGCGGTAGATTGGGAGCACGTTCCTTGGGAGCGGATCCCTTTTTCCGGAGGTACCATGCGCGCTACTAATGCGTTTCCTTTCATCCTCGCGCTCGCCGCGGCCCAGGCCTTTGCCCAGATCCCGTTCAAAAAAGTTGCCTTGACCCCCATTACCATGGGGACCACGGAGACCCCGCTTTTTGTGGGCGAAGGCGTCACCGTCGGGGACTTCAATAAGGACGGCAATTTGGACGTGGCCGCCGGCATCGACATTTGGCTGGGCCCCGACTTCACGAAGAAGCAGAAATACGGAGCCGGCGCCGAGACCTTCAATGGGGCCACCGGATATGCCTCCTATTACATGAACCTTCCCGCCATGGACGTGAACAAGGACGGCTGGATGGATATTCCCGTCAGCGCCGGCGTGGGCGGAAAGGATTTCTGGCTGGAGAACCCCAAGGGCGGGACCGGCACCTGGGTGGAGCATCCGATTGCCGCCTATGCCGGATTCGAAACCAACTGCCTGTATCCGCTTTTGAAGAATGGTTCCCTGCAATTGCTCTATGCGACCAACGACAAGAAGGTGGGTTACGCCACTCCCGATCCCGCCGATCCAACCAAGGCGTGGACCTTCCATCAAGTCGGCGACCCCAGCCCTCCCGGCGGCAGCTACAACGGATACATCCTCAACTCCCATGGGCTGGGAATGGGCGACATCAACGGCGACGGCCGCAACGACGTGATGGTTTCCGACGCTTGGTTCGAACAGCCGGCCTCTTTGGTGGGCGATCCGCTGTGGATCCGCCATAACTTCGATTTCAATCAGAAAAAAGCCCACCCGGAAATCACCGCTACGAACCAGGCATGGGGCGGTTCCCATATGTACACCTCCGATGTGGACGGGGACGGGGATTCGGATGTGGTGGCAGCCCTGGACGGCCATGGCTGGGGCTTGGCATGGTTCGAACAGGTCAAAGCGACCGACGGCAGCATCACTTTCAAAGACCATATCATCATGGGGGCGAGGACCCAGGAGGCCACCTACGGCGTGGCCTTTTCCGAGCTCCACTCCCTGCAGTTCATCGACCTGAACGGGGACGGCCTGAAGGACATCGTTACGGGGAAGCGTTGGTGGGCGCATAACAAAGGCGGCGCTGATGCCGAGAACGAGGGGGCGGCCGTGTTGTACGCCTTCCTGCAGAAGCGGGGGGCGGGGCCGGGGACGACCACTTTCACGCCCGTGCTGTTGGACTCCGCCGTCGGATCGGGTTGCCGCCTGGAAGTCGTGGATATGAACACCGACGGGTATCCGGACGTGGTGGTCGCCGGCAAGAAAGGCGTTTACGTCTACCTCTCCACCAACCGGACGCCCATCGCCATCTTGGGCCCGTCCTGGGCGCAGGCTCGCCGGAGCGGTTGGAGGCTTTCCATCATGGCGGACAGGTCTCCCGGCTTGGCCGTGAGCGGCGGAGTCTCCAAGGCCCTGAACCTGTTGGGCGCGTCCCTGCCGATCCTGGAAGCGTCCCACGGGGGCGTGCTCATCCGCAAGGACTGAGCCGTCGGCATGCGTAGGGCCGGTCCGACCCTTCGCATGCCCTCTTCCCGCGGAAATCCACGACTCCATGGAAGTGCGCGATAATCGCCGCATTAGTACAAGCGAAGCCATCTCCGAACGACTAGACTTCTTTTGCCCGTGGACTCTCCATGGGCGCGCTAGCATCGCCGGATGGGTAGGATTGGACCGTTTTCTGCGGATTGGTTGCGCCTGCCTCTCGTTCCTGGCATTGGCGAATGCGCAAGGCCTCGACTCCACGCTGGAAGGCGGATTCCCTACTTTCACCGGACCGGTGCAGACCGTGCACCCGGACTACCGGATTTTTTCCCTGACACCGGAAGGCTATGCCTTCAAGGTGACGGGAATGGATTGGATGGCCAACGGGGATTTGGCGGTGCTGACCATTTCGGACACGGTCTTTCCCGGCACGGGAGGCGGAACGGGAGTGGTTTACAGGCTGAAGGGAGTCAAAGCCGCGGTTTCCAACTCCATCCGGATCGATGAGGTCTATTCCGGGTTCACGGTGCCATTGGGCCTGGCGGTCATGGATGATTCGATATACGTGTCCGATTTCAATGGGCTGGAAAAACTGGTCGACGTGGATCGGGACGGGAAGGCGGACAGTCTGGCCACCGTGGCCGTCTATCCGGAAAAATCCACCGTCTCCTTCGGATTGTGGAACGCGAACGTCATCCATTCCGGCGGCGGATTCTATACGGCCCTGGGGACCTACCATTACGTGGACTCCACCTTCGACACCGCGGTTTGCAAGCCCAAACCCACGCGGGGAATTATCCACAGGATCGATAAGAATGGGAATGTCGAGTTCCTGGGTTCGGGTTTGCGCGAGCCCAACGGCCTGGTCTTCGCGTCCGATGGGGAATTGTTCGCGACCGATAATGACGGCGAATGGGTCCCGAGCAACAAGCTGGTGCACATCCGCAAGGATGCGTTCTACGGGATGTGCGTGGGCACCCGTTGGGATCCATCCCTGGTCTATGCCCCGCCGGCGATCTGGTTTCCCCATGTGCTGCGGTCGCCGGGCCAGCCGATCCTGATCCCGGCGGGGCCATACAAGGATCAGATGGTGGTGGGGGATTATGCGCTCCTGACCTTGAGCCGGATTTTCCTGGAAAAGGTGGGCGGCGGATACCAGGGCGCGCTGTTTCCCTTTTCCGGCGGATTGATTTCGGGAGCCCTGCGCCTGGCGGGCGACGAAGCGGGCAGCCTCTACCTGGGTGAAATGGAGATCGAATCCACGGAAGGCTGGTGGTACGGGCAGCCCGACCGGCCGACACATATCGGTTACGGGCTCCAGAAAATGGCCTACCAAGGGGATTCGGCATTCGAAATGCTGACGGTGCGGGCCACCCCGAAAGGGTTTTCCATAGGCTTCACGGCCCCGGCCGGACCTTCCGCGGGCGATCCCGCGAATTACCGGATCCAACAATGGCGCTATCAGCCGACCTTCGAATACGGCGGCCCCAAGCTCGATTCGCAAACCTTGCGCGCGGACAGGGCCACGTTGTCTGCGGACGGAAAAACGGTGGCCTTGGAAATCCCGGGACTGAAACCGGATCGGGTCGTGCACATCCAATTGCACAGGGACTTCCGCTCCCGCGAAGGGAAGGCCCCATGGACTTATGAAACCTGGTACACCTTGAATGCGATTCCGGCCGGAGACATCGGCGGGGTCCGGGAGGAAACGGCCGCATACGCGACGGCGTTCACGGTCAAGCGGGGAGGGCCTGGGAAAACCGCCATCCATGTCTCCCTACCGGAAAAATACGCCGTCACGATCTGGAACCTGCGGGGGACGCGGATCCTTTCCGCTTACGGCGAAGGCCCCGGGGATTTCCTTCTCGATCAAGCGGTGCCCGAAGGGGTGTATCCGATTGTGATCCAGGCGGCCGGCCGGTCTTACCAGGGCCGCGTCAGGCATTTTTGACCCGCCGCGGAATCGCATAATCTCCCTATCCCGATGGACGCACCCGCAGGGCGCCGCACCCGAGGCTAGGCCCTCAGCGCCGATCTCCATTCGCCACCGGACCGGGAGCCGGGCGACATGGATTTGGGAAGGGACCCTTTGATCATGATCATCAAGGTATTGATCAATTCATTGAGTTCCTCGGCCTGGGAGGTCAACTCCTCGGAAGCGGAGGCGGATTCTTCCGCATTGGCGGCATTGGACTGGGTGAGTTTGTCCATCCGGGTGACGGCCGTTCCGATCTGCTCGATGCCTTTGGCCTGCTCCACGCTCGCGCTGGAAACCTCGCCGATGAGCTGGCTCAGCTTCTGTACGCTCTCCACGATCTGGGTCAGGATGGTCGCGACCTCCTGCGAAACCGCTACGCCGTTGTCGGCGTTCTTCTGCGACTGTTCGATCAGCGAAGACGTATTCTTGGCCGCTTCGGCGCTGCGTTGGGCCAGATTGCGCACTTCTTCGGCCACCACCGCGAATCCCTTGCCCGCATCTCCCGCGCGGGCCGCTTCCACGGCGGCATTCAAGGCCAAAAGGTTGGTCTGGAAGGCGATTTCATCGATGGTCTTGACGATTTTGGCGGTCTGATCGGAGGAGTTTTTGATCTGGCCGATGGCATCGCTCATACGGGTCATGGCGGTCCGGCTTTTCTCCACGGCTTGGCGCGTATCATTGGCCATCGCGTTCGCTTGCTTGGCGTTATCGCTGTTCTGCTTGGTCATCGAGGACATTTCTTCCAAAGAGGCGGAGGTCTCTTCCAGGGAAGAAGCCTGTTCGCCGGCGCCTTCCGCCATCTGCTGGCTGTTCACGCTTATCTCGCCCGACGCGGAGGTGATCCTCCCGCTTCCCGAGGACAGAGAATCGATAACCAGGGTCAGGGAGGTGGCGATGAAATGATTGATGAAAATGCCGATCAAGACCACCAAGCCGATGATGGCGCCGCCCAGGATGAACAGGATCAGGCTTCCCTGTTTGATTTTCCGCGCCGCTACGGACTCGTCATCCTTGTTCCGCTCCGTGGCCATATCGACCGCCTGCAGAATGGCCGCCAGGTGCGCCTCGTATTTTTGCGTGAGAAAGCCGTGCATCAGGTTGTCGACTTTGGCCCGGTCCCCGCGCAATACGGCCGGGATGAACTCGCGGTCCTTGGTATCCAGGAACTCCAAGGCCGGTTGGTATGATTTTTCCACCAGGGTGGTCTTCAAGTCGCCGACCCCCAGGTCCGCGATCCAGAAAGCGTGGCGGGTCTCGTAGTCCGCTCTCAAGGTTTTGCTCTTCTCGACCAAGGCGGCCAGCTTTTCCGGATCCTTTTCCGTGGAAAGCTGGAACGCGTTCAAATAGGATTCCAGCAGATATTCGGGAGGCGGGAGGATATCGGCGATAAGGTCTTTGCCTTGGACGATGTTCTTATAATAGGGCCCGTTCACTTTCACCGATGTGAGGGTGCTGAAAACAAACCATCCGAAAATGCCGGAACAGGCGACGATCAGCCCCAGCAGAAGGGCCATCTTGGTTTGCACTCCCATGGCTTTTGATCCGGATTGATTTCCCATCTTAGCGCCCCTTCGCGCCCGCGAGCGCGGAATTCGAACCGATATCCTTCAGGTTTGACTTCCATCCCCGAAAGCATGGAAGGCATCGACGTGAATACTTTAAAGCGTGGCGGAATTCACGGTCAAATATTGTTAAAGCTTAAGACCGCCCGGCCCGGAAACGGATTGGGAAGATTGGGTTTATTTGCTCCTCTTGAAGTACTTCTTCGGCGCCCCGATGCCTTTGCGCATGCGCTTCTGTTCTTCGAGGGGCAGGGCGGCCACGGCCCGGCACGCTTCCGAACAACATCCGTCCAGCTTCCCCGCGCAGGGCGCGCATTGGATCATCAGGATATGGCAGCCCTCGTTCCGGCAGTTGTTGTGCGTGTCGCAGGGCGCGTCGCAAAGATGGCAGGTGGAGACGATGTCCGCGGAGATGCGTTCCGCCATGCGGTTGTCGAAAACGTAATTCTTGCCCATGAATTTGTTTTCCAGGCCCTGCTCCTTGACCTGGCGGAGATACTCGATGATGCCGCCTTCCAATTGGTACACGCTCTTGAAGCCCTTGTGCCTGAACCAGGCGCTCGCCTTCTCGCAGCGGATTCCCCCCGTGCAATACATCACCAGGTTCTTGTCCTCCCGATGGTCCTTCAGCTCCGCTTCGATGATATCCAGGGATGCCCGGAATGTGTCCACGTCCGGTTTCAAGGCGCCCTTGAAATGGCCGATTTCGCTTTCGAAATGGTTGCGCATGTCCACCAGGATGGTGTCCGGCTTCTCGATCAGGCGGTTGAACTCCAGGGCCTTCAAATGCGCGCCGGTGCGGCCGGCGTCGAAGCTTTCGTCCTCGATGCCGTCCGCCACGATCCTGTTCCGGACTTTGACCTTGAGCTTGAGGAAGGATTTGTTGTCGTGCTCCACGGCGATGTTGAGCCGGATGCCCCGCAAAAACGGATATCCGTCCAACTGCTCCTTGAGCGCGCCGAAGCGATCCCCCGGGACGGAAAGCTGCGCATTGACGCCTTCGTGGGCCACGTAAATCCTTCCCAACACGTCCAGTTTTTCCCAGGCCGCGAACCATTCATCCCGGAAGCGCCGCGGGTCCTCCAAACGGTGGTACTTGTAAAAGGAAACGGTCAGGCGCTCCTTGCCCGCCTCGTCGATCAGTTTGGCGCGCTGCGCCGCGCTCAGGGTGTTGTACAGGGGCATCAGGCGACGCTTTCCGCGCTATAGCGCGCGATCAGTCCCGTGCGGATGGCATAGCGGTAGGTGAGCTTGAAAACCCAGAAGGAAAATCCCAGGTACGCCAGGGACAGGAACGCGCCCGCGGCCATGGATCCGGCGGAAACGGTTCCCGCCGCCAGGCTGGTGCGCATGCCTTCGAACACGTAGGAAGGGGGAAGGGCGCGGGAAACCATTCGCATCCATGCTGGCAGGATCGAGACCGGATAGAACACGCCGGCGAAAGGGGAAATCAGGATCGGGATGGGCCAGATGAACCATTCCGACGCGGGACCCAGGCGCAGCACCAGGGCGCACCCAAGGATGCCCAGGGAAATGCCGGTCACGAAAAGGATGGCGATGAAAGGGATGACCAACAGCCCGTACGAGAGAAAGGACAGGCCGAACACCGTGGTGGCCAGCACCAGCATCACGGCCAATCCCACGCAACTGGTGAGGACGCTGGTGACGACCAGGCCTCCCACGTACTCGGACACGGAAAGCGGCGTGGCGAAAAAATTGAGGAAGTTGCGGGACCAGACATCCTCCAGGAATGCGATGGTGACTCCCTGCATCACGCGGGTGAGGAAATCCCACAGCAGCACGGCCCCCAGCAGCTTGGGCACGAAATCCATGCCTTGGATGGTGACCGTATTAAGGTACTTGGAAAGGAATCCCCACAGCACCATATCGATGGCCACCCAGAGGAAAAGCGGCAGGAAGCGGGAAAGGCTGCCGCGCATCAGATAATACTGGCGCAGCACGATGGCGAAGGTGCGGTTGAAGGACATGGCCTAAACGCCTCCGTAGGCGGGCGCGTCCCGGGCCACGGCTATGAAAAGATCCTCGAGGGATTTCTGTCCGTACCGGGCCGGCAGGGTCTTGGGATCGCCCTCCAACAGGATGCGTCCCTGGGAAAGGAAGAGAACGCGATCGCAAACCTCCTCCACTTCGTACATGTTGTGGGAGGTCCACAGCACGCCCCCCATTCCCCCGTCCGCGAAGGCGCGGATGTGCTTGCGGATATCGCTCGCCATGGCGGGATCCAGGGAAGCCGTGGGTTCGTCGAGCAGCAGGAGGCGCGGCCGGTTGAGCATGGCCTTGGCCAGGGACACGCGCGTCTGCTCGCCGGAGGACAGTACGCCGCATTTGGTGCGCCGGAATTTTTCGAGATCGAATTGCACCAGCAATTCCTCGATGCGATCGCGCAGATTCCCGACCCCGTAGATGAGGCCGAAGATGCGCAGATTGTTGTAGACGGTCAGGTTTCCGGGCAAGGGCGCGTAGACCGCGGCGAAGTTGGTGCGCGCCAGGGCCAGGGCGCGTTTGGCGCGCAGGTCGATGCCTTCTATCCGGATGCTTCCCGTGGTGGGTTCCAGCACGCCCAGGATCATATTGATGGTGGTGGTCTTGCCGGCCCCATTCGGACCCAACAGCCCGAGGATTTCATTGGCATGGACCTCGAATGATACGTCCTTGACCGCCTCGGTGGAGCCGTAGCGCTTGCCCAGGGATTTGACCGAAAGGACTTCCATAGGGGTCTAACGTAGTTTTTTCCGGTTGGGAGATCCTTCCTTGAGCCTGCGCTCAAACGGTAAGGCGGAAAAAAGCCCGCAAACCGCGGCATCGGTCCCGCCGGCGCCTCCGATCCCTTGGCCGTCACCTTCGAGCGTGTCGACCAGGCCACGCTCGAAGGCGGCTTCCACGAGCCGGACCAGCGCCCCGCCAAGGTAACACACAAGGTACCCAAGGCCGGATCGGAATCATGAAGCGATCCAATCCTGTTTCCGGGGAAGCCCTCAGGGCCGCGGGAGTTGTTTCCCTTCGGGGCGCCGGGGGGTGTAACCAGGACATCAAGGCTTCCGGCCGCCGCGTACGCTGAAGATGTTTTTTTATGCCCACGAGCAATTATTTCTCCGGCGATATATCCTCATTCTGGCCAAGTAGGTTGGTTCAACCCAATGTTCACAGATGTGAATAAAAAATGGATGATTCCGGGTTTTCCCCTGCGGAAGCTCGCACTTGATAAATAGCTTACCTGCCTGATTGCCCGCGCAACGGTTGGACAAGGTGGGAGTTTACATGATGAAATATCTTTCTGCACTTGCAGCATGCTTGGTCTTGGCCGCCGGGGTTTCCCGCGCCGCGCCCAATTGGGATTTGGTCTGGTCGGATGAATTCGACAAGCCCGGTTCCCCGGATCCCGCCAAATGGCGCATCCAGGTGGGTCCGAGCATGGTGAACGATGAACTCGAATATTATTCCGATCGCCCGGCGAACCTGAAGGTCGCGGACGGCAACCTTTATATCATCGCCCTGAAGGAAAATTTCGGCGGAAGGTCGTATACCTCGGGCCG
The DNA here is from genome assembly GCA_028287505.1 of Fibrobacterota bacterium. Lineage (GTDB taxonomy): Bacteria > Fibrobacterota > Fibrobacteria > UBA11236 > UBA11236 > Chersky-265. The sequence continues at coordinate 41,186 of JAQBPN010000099.1, forward strand.
ACTGGACACGGAGACCAAAGCCTGGTGGACTTACGGCCGCATCGAAATCAAGGCCAAGCTTCCCCAGGGCAAGGGCTCCTGGCCGGCGTTCTGGACCCTGGGCCATGAATGCGATAAGCATGAAGGCTGGCCCAATTGCGGCGAGATCGACATCGCCGAGTATGCCGGGAAGAATCCCAACGTGGTGAACACCACCATGCACATGAAGGACATCAATTACAAGCTGGGGAACAATCCCCATGGCAGCAAGACCTTGAGCGACGTGGGCGCCAATTTCCACGTGTATGCGCTGGAATGGTACAAGGATCGCCTGGACATCTACTTCGACAGCACCAAGGTGTTGACGTTCAAGGATGCGGGCAAGGGTTTCGGTTCCTGGCCCTACTTCAATCCGCAATACGTCATCCTCAACGAAGCTCTGGGCGGCGGCTACGCGGGCCCGGTGGATAACGCGATGTTCCCGACCCAATGGGTGATCGACTATGTGCGTGTCTATAAGGAAGGGGCGCCCACCCCGCTGCTCCGGCCCATGGACAGAGGGCCCCGGGCGCGCAACCTGCTCAAGCTGGACGACGAAACGCTCTTTGCCGTCAACGGCAGGCTGGTGCGTCCCAAGTCCGCCGGTCCGTTCCCGGTCATCGAGGCCGGCTCCAGGAAATAAAACTCTCCGGAACCACCTGCATCCGCTCCCGATGGGAGCGGTTCAAGCGATTTACGCGGCCGGCGTTCTGGTCGGTGGGTTGTCCGGCGGGTTCGGCGGGTTGGCCGAAGGCCCGGCGGACGGTTTCGCTTTGGGGCGCTGGCGCCAGATGCCTCCCGCGGAAAACCGCTCCCAACTCCACTTCAGCCATTGCAGCAGGCGCCACGCCAGCCACAGGGACCAGGCCAGCATGGCCAGCCTGTAGATCCAGAGCGGCAGGGAGAACATCCATCCCGTGGGGAAACTTCCCCGGGTCCGATCCAGGAACCAGCGGAGGTAGCCCGCGCTCGATCCATTGCCGGTGACCTGCATGTCGGGGGCGCTGAGCAATCCCTCCGGCACCGCGGCCAGCAGCATTCCGAAACCCGCCACAGCCAAGGCCGCGCACAGGATTTGGAAAAGGTTATGTTCGTTCGCCGACCAGGCGGCCGCCCTCTTTTCGCGGTAGCGCAACGCCAGGAACATCGCCAGCAGGGGCGCGGTGGCGTAGAGGTTCACCATGGAAGTGCCCAGGAACAGCAGGGCCCAGTCCAAGCCTCCCAAAGGCGTGATTCCGGCGCGGCCCAGCAGGGCCGCCACCGCGAAGAGTACGATGAGCACGCCCCAGAGCAGTAGCGCCGGACCGATGGCGTTTCCTCCCACCCACAGGATCCAGCGATCCGCGGGGGCGTTGATGCTCAAGGAGATGTTGGCCGCCTCGTCGTCCAGTTCCAGCTTCGGCGTTTTCTGAAGCAGCCGGATGCCTTCGGGTTGCTTCCAGTCCAGCACGATGTTCTGGACCCCGGGATGCAAGGGCAGGGCCAGAACGCCTTCCCGCTGGGTCAGCGTCTGGGCCGCGCCGTCGATGGTCAGGTTTTCCAGATGCGCCGAAGGGGGGAGTGTCACGCGGGTTACGTCCCCCTGTCCGGCCCGGATGCGCAGACGCAGGTTGGCCGTGCTCTCGCGCTTTCCGGGGGTCAGGGTCAGGGCGGCGGTTTCGATGGTCTTGACCGGACCGGTGGCGGCGGCCGGTTCCGAGATGGCGATGGCCAGGGTGTCCCCGGGCAATGGCATCCATTGGGGTTCCCCGCCCCCGTCCTTGGGCAGGATGGGCGGGATGCCGGAAGTCTCCACGTGCCAACGGGAAGAGGCATCCACGCTCCAGGTTTCCGAGCGCCGATCCAAAGGGCCCGCCGCCAGTTTCAGGATCGGGGCGCGGTCCACCACGGAATGCCAGTTCGCCTCCGCTTGGCCTTCCTGCAGGCTCACCATGGCGAAGCCTTTGGATTGGGCCATGCCCGGCGTGGTGGGATGCTCGAACGCCGGCAAAGGGACTTCCACCGTGAACGCGCCCTCGCCGGGAGCGATGCGCAGCACGCGGGTTTCCAGGGTCCACTCCTTGTCCAGCACCAGGGTGCGCACCACTTCCACATAGGGGGGAACGGGATCGGGCGTAAGCTCCGGCCCCTTGTGCACGGACGCCGCGCCTTCCCGGCGTTGCAACACCAGGGCGCCTCCGCCCGTGGTTCCGTTCGTCAGACCCTGGAGGGAATACTCCGGCGCCTGCACGGTGAGATTCCGGGCTTCATCGCCGAAATTCAATTCCAGGCGCGGGCCCAGGATGCGGCCTTCCATGACTACGGCGTGGCGGCCGCGGGGCAGGGCGATGGCCAGCCTGCCGTTGGACAGCTTGACCGCGCCGGCGGCGGGCCTGGCGCCCACACGCAAGGCCACCAGGGACAATTGGCCTTCGCCCGCTTGCGGCAGGATGGCCAGAGAGGTGTCCACCACGTCGAAGACCAGGGCGATGCTGATATGATCGTCTGCGACGGTGATCCGGCCGGAATTCATGGCCGCGCATCCGGGCGCGCAGGAACGGACGGCGGTCATGCGCGCTTCCAATTCCTTGAGCAGGGAATCGGGGGGATAATCCGCGCGGACCGGCGCCGCGGAAAACAGCATCAGCAGGACGGCCATGGCCCCGGCGCCGGCGCCCAGGCCCTTGCCCCGCGGGCGCAGTCCCGCGGCCATGGGAAAGGCCAGCAATAGAAGCAAAAGGCCGGGCAGGATGGCCTGCAAGGCGCGCAGGATCCGCGTCAGCCAGGGCCGCACCAGGATCAGTCCGAGGGTCTCTCCGTCCTGCACCGGACCGGACCAATAAAGAGAGGCGGTTTCCCAGTTCCATTCCGGCTCGCCGGGGCCCGATTGCACCTTGGAGGCGTTGTCATTGAACCGATTGCGGCGGACCTGGACGTTGGAAGATCCCATTTTCCGCGGCATGCGTTTGGAAAAGGCCTCTTCCGCTTTGTCCACCTGCATGTCATTCATCGCCTCCCCGGCGGCGGGCGCCTGAGGGGGCTCCATTTGCTGCGGGGCCACCAGCTTCATCACCACTTGCGAGCCGCCATAGCCTTCCGGCCCGGAGAGCAGGCTGTAATTGGCATTGCGGAAGGAGGTGGAACCGGGCCCATCCAATTGCGGGTACAGGGCCTTGCGGGCATGGGCCACGGCGAAGGGAATCCAGATCGCCGCCATCACCGCCAAGCTGATAATGCGGTAAGCGTTGGCCGCGGCGCGCAGCCGTCCCTGGGGCAGCACGCGCCACAGGCCGATGGCGGCCAGCAGGTTGAGCCAGAGCAGGCCGGACAACCCTTCTTCCTGGGACAGCAGCACGAAACAGGGCAGGGCCACCAGGGCGATTTTCCATCCTCCCAGGCGCAGCGCGCCCAAGGTCAGGATGCACAACAGAAAGACGTCCCAGAGGGACCACTCCGTTACCCAGGAGTTACCCACGGTATCGGGGCCTTCCGCATGGATGAGTTTCCATCCCGGCGGCAGGTGGAGGGTGGCCTGCACGCTGCCGAAGGACTGGTTCCATCCCGTTGCCGAAAGGGCCCCGCCCCTCCGATCGAAGCGGCTCAAGGCCAGCATATCGAGCCGGCCCGCCGGAACCTCCACTCCGGAGCGGTCCTTCAGGGAGGTGAGCATCACCGGATTGTTGTCGACCTCGGCGCGGCCCAATTGATAGCCGCCGCCCATCTCCAGGCGCGAGCGCAACTGCAAGGCGCCGCCCAACCGATCCCGGATGGTGAATCCCTTGCCCGCGAAGTCCAGCCACATGTCGCGCCGCAGGTTGAGGTTGCCGGATTGGGGCGCGGGATTGCCGCGCTGCTTTTCTTCGATGCGCAGGGTGTCCCCGGGCTGCATGCGGTAGGCGGGAAGCCCCTTCCACTCCTCGGGAAGGCCCGACTGGGACGGATCGATCAAGGGCGCGCCCGACAATTCCACCACGCGCAAATCGCGTTGGGCCTCGAAGGACCAGATCTCCTCGTCCGGCCAAAGGCTGTCCAGCTTGACCATGGCCAGGGACGCGACGGGGGCGAGAAAGCGGCTGACGACCCGGATGGTATGCTCGCCCGATCGGATCTGGGCGCGCAGCCGTCCGTCCGGTCCGATGCGCATGGGAAGCCCGCTCTCGATGGACAGTACCGCTGATCCCTCCGGCAGAAAACGCCCGGTGAGGATTTCCCGATCCCGGCCCGAGACGGAAATGGTCAGAAAGGTTTCCAGACGCATGGGAATGCCGTCCATCAGCTTGCGATAGACCCGCAGGGACAGCGGGGCCTCCGCCTCACTGGTGTCCCGCCGGGCGCGCACACCCAATTGCAAGGCGCTCCCGCCGTCCATTTCCGGCGAAGGGATGTCGCGGCCCTTCAGCCGCAGGGTCAGCAACGCCGTATTCTCAGGCACCTGCAGGGCGGCCGGACATTCGCTCCAGGAAAAATCCCCGGACAAGGCATGTTCGCCCTGGGCAAGCCGGGCCTGGGGAAATCCGTCCTTGAGAACGACGGGAACGGGAAGCGAACCGTCCCGGATGTCCTTGGGCCAGGCTTCCGGGCTTCCCGGCAGCCTCACCCATTGGGTGCCGAACACGGTGACCGCTTGGGAGAACGATCCTCCCTGATCGCCCAGGTCCAATTTCAGGGAACCGTAGGTCACGCATACGTCCCCGCCTTCGGCATCGGTGGGACAGGCCAGGCCCGGATGTTTGGCCGCGATCCAGCCCATCCAAGGCTTAAGCGGTTCCGGCACGGAAACGTCCCGCGCGAGGACGGGCGCGGCGGCGAGAACCAGGGAAAGGATTAATGGGAAAGAGCCGGGGATGGGTAACTTACGCATGACGAAAAGGTAAGCACTGATCCTGAAAAAGGACTATTTTTTGGAGGCGAAAAAGATCCAAATGATAAAGACCAGGACGGACTCCAGCGGGAATCCGGAATTGAAAGGCAATCCTCCCATGAAAAGAATCGTTACGTTGCTCATTGCGTTTGTTTTCTGCGGGTGCGCGACGAATGGCCAAAGGAGAGGCCCTTCGGAACCCGTTTCGAGGATGTCCAACTTCGACTATGGCGTGGACGTTCTTCCCACCGACGGAAACAAAAAGCAGCTTTCGGATTTCAAGGGAAAGAAGATTTCGATTTATTATCTGTCGCCGAAGTGCCCCCATTGCAGGCATGCGATGCCCCACATCGAAAAGGCCCGCAAAATACTCGACTCCGCCGGATATGAAAGGATAAATATCTGCATCAAGTACAGCACCGATGAAGACTATACGAACTTCATCAGGGATGAAAAGCTGACCGGTTATTGTTTCAAGGATGCGGATCGGAATTTCGCGAACAAGTACGGAACCGGCTCGGTGCCGGTTTTCCTGGTCGTCAACGATAGCGGGGACGTGGTCCGTTACAATTCGGTGAGCGATACCCTCGGCAACCAGGTCGCCGCCAACCTCAACGCCTGCTGCAAGGATTGAACGGAAATGCCTTCCAGCTCCCCGCTTCAATCCGATACTACGGCGCGGATCGCGCGCCCGGCGCCGTGGAGGGCCGCTTGGTTGTTTTTAGCCTCCATCTGTCTTTTCCATTGCGCGGCGAACCGATCGAAATTCCCCGTCTATGTAAACGGTAAGCGCATGGCGTACTTCGAAGCCAAGGGAGCGGTGGTGACCGCCACCGTATTCGATATGGAGGGGAGCCAGGTTTACGCCGCCGACTTCAAAGGCGGGTGCAAAAGCATTTCCCAAGTCGGAACCGAATCGATCGGCACAAGGTTCAGATATGACAAAAGCGGAGGAGTCGTTTCCAATTGGGAGATCTCCCCGGATTCGGAAAGGTCCGTATATACCGAAAGGCTCGGGAGCGGAAAGGAAACGGAGACCGCGAAGTACATTTACAAGTATATGAATCTGGATAGCATCGTTTATTCCGACTCATCGGGCAGGGTCGTCCACGTCGATGATTTCGGCGGTCAGGTCTGCATCAATTTCTCCCAGTTCTACGTCGCTTTTTTGAACCGGTATTATGCGGCCACCGGACAGGGAGCCCCCTATCTGTATGACACCCTGATCCATGACGAATATTTTCCGGAGTCCGGAAAATTGAGCCTGCGGGTCGTCAACAAGCCGGACGCCACCATCCGGACTTCTTACCATAAAAACGGGAATATCAAAAGCAGAAATGAATGCGCGATCGAGAACGGCGCCGCATGCAAAGTCGATTTCGTGAATGAGTGGTTCGAATCTGGAAAACCCTCGGTCGAGCAGGGACGTATTGGGACCAGGGTATTTCACAGACACTATTTCGAAAACGGGAAGCCCATGACGGAAAGCTTTTATAAAGGGACGAAGCTGGACAGCACCTATAGAAGCTGGTTTGAAAACGGGAATCTCAACCAGAGGATCGAGTACAAGCTGGGAATCGAATTGAAGATTGAAGAGTGGGATCAGTCGGGAAAAAAGCTGTAGTAGGGCGTCAATGAAAGGCGTTCGGACGGCAATCTCATGACCGGCAAAAGCAAAAACCTTTGATCCTTCCTGCTTTGGAGCCTGTACTTCGACATGACCGGCGAGCAGGAAACCAAGGAGGGCTATGGCTACATGCTCTGGCTCATCTATCTGCATTATCCCTTGCTCGTTTCCCTGGGCGTGGTGGGCGCCTGCATCAAGGTGATGCTGGTGGATATGGGGGAGGGGGTCCCGCCCACGGTGCAATGGATGCTCTGCGTCGCCATTTCCACCATTCTTTTCATGATATCCGGCCTGACCCTGATCATGCGGGAAGAAGAAGAGGATAGATCCTATATCCGCCCGGCGTCGAAGCTGATTCCGGTCATCGTCGGAATCCGCAGCTGGGCGCGGTACAAGTTTACCGAACGCTCGGCGGACGCGTAGGCAAGCAGGTTATATTTCAGGATTCCCGGAGGCCGATCCGACGGGAGCGAATTATCCACCAGGATTCCGGAGGCACCATGAAGGGCAAACAGGTTTTGATTACAGGTTCCACCGCCGGCATAGGCAAGGCCGCCGCCACGGCGCTGGCCCGCCTGGGGGCGGGAGTGACAATCCACGGACGGAACGCCGCGCGTTGCGAAGAGGTTGCCGCGGGTATCCGCGCGTCCACCGGAAATTCCAATATCGACACCTTGGTATTCGACCTCTCCTCCCCCAAATCCCTGACCAAAGCCGTGGAAGCATATAAGGTCCGGCATCCCAAGCTGGACGTGCTGGCGCTCAACGCCGGGGTTTTCCTCTCCAAACGGGAAGTGAGCGAAGGCGGATTCGAGAAGTCCTTCGCCATGGGTTTCCTGGGCCACTTCCTGTTGACCCGGCTCCTGCTGCCCAACCTCAAAGCGGCGGGCGAGGCGCGTATCATCACCGTGGCGGCCCCGCTGGATCGCATCAAGGTGGACTTCGACAATCTGCAGTTGGTGACCGGCTATTCCTTCATGAAGGCCGTGCCCCAATCCAAGTGCCTGCTGGTGATGGCCATGCTGGATATGGCCAAAGAGTACTCCGGCAAGGGGATCACTTCGAACTACATGCACCCGGGATTGGTCAAAACCGATCTATTGAAGGAGACGCCTTGGATATTCCGGATGCTCCTGAAAGCATTCGGGGCGTCGCCGGAAAAAGGCGCCAAAACCATGGTCTATCTGGCCTCCGCGCCGGAGGTCAAGGACGCCACGGGCAAGTATTTCGCCGCGTGCGAAGACAAACCGTTCAAGGGCATGGTCGCCGACCAGGCGAACTGGAAGAGGGCCACGGAGATTGGGAACAGATTGTCGGGAACACCGGCATAGCCGGAGTCCCCGATGCGGTAACGCACAAAGGATTTTCCGGTCCGGTTACTGAAAGGCGTCCCCCATGACTTCCACCGGTTCCTTTTTCCGGAACCGTTCATGGGCGTCCCGGACGATTTCCTTGGCCTGTTCCCGCCCAATCCATTTGAGGACCTCGACGGGAATCTTTTCCAACTCCTTGTAGTGTTGGAAGAAGTGCCAGACGATCTTCAGGAAGGCCGGGTCCGGATCCGCGGAGTCCCTTTCGTATGGGGAGAGATAGGCGGGGCGGCCCAGGATTTTGTAATCCTCGATGCCGCGGTCCATCAGGTGCAGGGCTCCCATCACTTCCAGGGTTATCACGGTTCCGGGCTGCAGAGGCGGGCTGTCCAGGACCATGATATCCAGGCAATCGCCGTCATCGGCCAGGGTGCTGGGTATGAATCCGTAATTGACCGGGTAGGTCATGTCTTCCGGCAGGACCCGGCTCACGCGGAACAATCCCGTGGGGGGATCGAACTCGTATTTGACCCTGCTCTCCCTGGGGATTTCCACGATGGCGTCGACCTGCCTGGGAACCCTGCTCCCGACGGGCGCATCCCGCAAGTCCATTCTCAGTGCCATTTTCGGTTCCATATCGACTCCTTGCGCGCGGTTTGCGCCGCGTCTTTGCTTATGCGGCCTGCCGGAGCCCGGCCTTTTTCTTTTTCGGAAGGCCTCCGGATACCATCCGTCCCAGGTAACGTGCGGGTTTCTCCTTGAACAATGGCGTTCCCAGGCGCCGGCTTTTCTTCCGCGCGTTTTTCAGTTCCTTAGCGATGGTTTCCCCGGCCTTCCGGACGGTTTCCGGATCGGGGATCAGGCCCGCGTGTCCGCGGAAATAGGCGTCCAGCACGGTCAGATCATGTTCGTCTCCCAAGGCATCCTGGAGCCTGTCCAGGCCCTCCAGCATCCCGTCGGCCCGGGCCGTCAGCAGGGGCTTCAAGGCCTCCAACTGGTAGAAATGATCCTTGACGCGCTTCCTCCAATCATGGAAACCGGAATCGCTGGCCTTTAGAGCCTGTTCGAGGGCCCGTTCGCCCGCCTTTCTCGCGTTCCGGTAGGACCTTCCCAATAATGGCTTCAGCCGCCGGTAGGCGGTCGTTTCCGGGTCCAGCCGTCCGAACCTCAGGAGGCTTGCCTTCAAAACGGCCGAAGTTTTTCCCAGGATGCTTTTCCCGCCATCCGGCACATGGATCTTTTCCGATTGCATGGTCGCTTCCAGGCGCTCCCAGGCTTCGTCGATAGGAGCCGGCTTTTTCCGGGAGCCGCGCTTTCCGGTTTTCCCTTCCCTCAGTTTCCGGAGGGTTTTCCCGAGCACGTGGATTTCCCGCAATGGCCCAAGTCCCAGAGAGGCGCTTTTGAGCGCATGGTTTTCCCTCCGGAATACGGAATCCGGAAGCGCCGGTCGCAACAGCCGCCACGAGGCGCGCATCCGTTTGATTCCGGTGCGGAGGACGTGGATTTTCTCGGGTTCATCGCGGCTTTCCATCACCTTGATGGCGCGTCCGACATGTTGCCGCATCGCTTGAACCAATAAGGGGTGGAAGGAAAGGTCCATGCGGGCCGGCCGGGGAAGAGGGGTGCTCTTTTCTAAAATCAAAATACCCTTGGTACGGCTGCGTGCAATGAAAAGGTTTCCCCGACCGGACGGAGACGCCGGGGCTATATCGGGGCGGCTTTGCCAAATCGGCAAGCCGGCTCCATCGGCCCGGATTCCTGACTTTCTAATTTGTACGTGGGTCGACCCGCCGAACGGTTTCCCCGGAGGCGCCATGAACGGAAAAATCCGAATCCAGCTTGGAGAAGTCCAAAAGACCCTGCTGATCCCTTTGTGGGGCCGGGCCAGGGAATCTGAAAGGAAAAAGCCGTTGATCGTGGACGAACGCGCCCGTGAAATCGTGTCCAAACTGGACTATGATTTCGGAGCGATGTCGGGCCAATTGCCGGACCAGTTCCTCATCAACTGCGCCATCCGGGCCCATCATTTCGATACCATGCTGTTGAAGATTCTCGGGACCAATCCGGACGCGACCATCGTCAACATCGGGGCGGGCCTGGATACGGGCTTCCAGAGGATAGACAACGGGAAAATCACCTGGTACGATCTGGACCTGGATGATTCCATGGCCTTGCGGCGGCAGCTGATTCCCGAAAGCGAACGGAATAACTATATCGCCAAGTCCTTTTTCGACCGCTCCTGGTTCAAGGACATCAAGGTGCGGGGATCCAAGACAATCTTCATCGCCGGCGGCGTTCTCGTCTACCTGAAGGAGGACGAGGTGAAAGCCATGATCCTGGACCTGGTCCGGGAGTTTCCCGGCAGCGAAATGATATTCGAGATTTATTCGAAACTGCTGTTCTGGATCAGGCGGCGCGCCGTGGCCAAACGGAAGGGGACGACGGATTTGCTCGCGCCCTTCCAATGGGCCGCGAATTCAGGGAAAGGTATTTCCAGGTGGAGCGACAGGATCAAGGTGATCGATGAGTTCCCGTTCTATTCCAGGGTCGACTTTCCGGAAGACTTGGATGAGAAGACCCTGTCCCAATTCAAAACCATCAATTTTCTGAGAATGATGAAGATGGTGCAGCTGCGGCTGGGACCATAAGGCAGGCTTACCACGGCACGCCGATGATGATATTCGATGCGTTGAATCCGGCATGGACCCGATCTCCGGTTTTAAGGCCGGATGGCCCGGCGTTTTTCTGCGCGGCGGCCACGAGGACGCTTCCTCCTTCGAGTTGCAGGGAATACTCAAAGTTTCCATCCCCTTCGCGGATCTCGAGGATTTCCCCTTTCAAGTCATTGTCCTGCTTCCCCTTTTTCTTCGCTTCGAAAGGCGTTACGTCTATCCAATTGGCCTTGATCAGCGCATAGGCCTCGTCCCCGACGCTGAACCCCAGGCTCTCCAGACCCACTGTCGTTATCCGCGACACAATCTTTTCCTTACCTTTGAGGCCCAGGACGACCATGGTGGTTAAGGCGTCTTTTTTGATGGAAAGCACTTTTCCGAAAAGTTGGTTCCTGGCGCTGGTCTTCAGGGAGATTTTCCGGGTCAGGCTCAGGAACCGCTCGAAATCGTGGATCCCGGTGCGCAGTCTCTCCAGGTATTTCCCGTGCTCTTCCCGCAGGATGCGGTACATCTTCAAAAGCTCCAGGCCTTTATCGGTCAAGCGGGTGCCTCCCCCGCTCTTTCCTCCGGTGGTTCTGGACACCAGGGGCCCGTCGTCCAGGGCATTCAGGTGATCGACGGTGAGCCAGGCGGTGCGATAGCTGATACCGACGGCTTTGGCGGCATGCGTGATGGATCCGGTCTCGGCGATTTTTTCGAGGAGCGCGAAGCGGGATTCGTTGAGGAAGCCTTCTCCGCCCCGGCTCAGGGAAAATTGACCCAGGGCATCAAGGAGTTTTTTTTGGGGCATGGGATTTCCTGATTCGGGAACGGCATGTTCCCATGGCAGGAAAATCTAGTCACTGGAGCCTCGCCGCGCCGCCATCACCGGTCAGGGCAATATGTACCCGTATTTCAGGAAGATATGCCGCGCGGGTTCGGAGTATAAGTACGTCAGGAACTTCGCGGAAAGGCCGGGGTTGTTTTCCATTCCGTATTTGCAAATCACCGCCCCCTGGGCGATGGGATCATACAAGGTGCTGTCCACCTCTTTCCATCGTCCTTTTCCCGCCAACTCCGGCGCGAGTACCATGGACTTGGCGCTGATGCCTATGCTCACGTTGCCCGTCAGGACATATTGGCCGACTTGGGAAGTATTGTCCCCGTAAACCAATTTGTGCGAAACTTTTTCCAGCACTCCGGATCGTTGCATGGCTTTGACCGCTTCCCGGCCATAGGGTGCCCGGGCCGGATCGGCGATGGCGATTTTTTGGACCGCCGAATCGGCCAGGATCGCCATGCCTTTGTCCATGTCGAAATCCTTGAGGCTCCAAAGCACCAGCTTTCCGTATGCGTACGGCTTGGGCTTCCCGATCGCGTAACCCCACTTTTGCAGGGAGTCGGGGAAACTCATGTCGGCGGAGACGAATATGTCGATGGGCGCGCCGTTCCGGATTTGCGAAGCGAATTTTCCGGACGCCCCGTATATCGTCTTCACCTCGACTCCGGAGCTCTTCCGGAAATCAGCCTTGAGTTCCTCCATTGCGAATTGGACGTTGGCTGCCACGGCCGCGGTGATTTGCGCCGCCGCCTGGGCCAGGAAGATCGCAAGGGTCAGACCGAATATCAAGTATGTCCGCTTCATGCCGGGTCCTTTATATCCCGATCAGCACGCCGAGGGCGAGATAATCGTTCCGCTGCTTGAGCGCGCCTTTTTTGTCGGGGCCTTGGGTGAATTGGGATTTCGCCTCGCCGTCCTGCACCACGTAATGCAGGGAAACCTTAAGGCTGTTTTTCTGGATGTACCAGTTGAGTCCTCCATCAAGAACATTGTCCGTTCCGTCCGTATTGATCGGAGAGCTTTTGTCCCCTATGAATGCGCTATAGAGCAGGGACGGTTCCAGGAACTGGCCCGCGGGGATGGGGATGCTGTAGCCCGCGCGGATATGCCAGACTTTATCCTGGAAGCTCGTAAAGGGAACATAGGCGGCGTTTTTCTTAGTAGCCGCATACAGGGCCGGAAACGCGTCCGTAAATTCCCGGTACAGGAAATCGAATTCCCCGTCCAATTCCAGATAACGCCAATTCAGGAGCAGGCTGGAGCCGTAGACGCTGTTCCGCTTGAAGCCCCCGATATAGGGATTGGCTTGGGTGGTGTCCAATTTCTCATCCGACTCGCCTTGCCAGGTCGCGTAAGCGGACAAGGTCAGGCCCGTGCGTTTTCCGAAGGAGTTGAGGTCCGTGGAGAGCTTGTATTCCTTGTTCTCCGGATCGCCCACGGTGGCGCTCACCCTGCCGGTCAGCAGCGGCGACCACTTCAAAGAGCCGGCGGCAACCGCGGTGGTCTTCTCCTGGTTGGCATCGAAGATGCCGAAGTTGTATCCTACGGCCCATTTTTTCACGGAGTCGGCCAGGAAGCCGCCGGCGTTGATTCCGGTTTCACGGCCGCTGGGACGGGTCAGGAGGTGGTCCCGCACGTAATAATGGGTCAGCGCTTTTTCCAGGGACGGCACGGCGGTGAAAGAGGAAATGAATTCACTGCCCACTTGGGGGCGGAACAAACCCAAGGACACATTCGCCCAGGTGGAATCGAGATGGTACGTCATATACGCATCCCAGACCTGGAAGGTGGTGTTGGGCACGATCTGCGGAGTACCCAGGGTACCGGTATTCGGATCCTTGCCCAGGTTGTCGTAGGCGAACCAGACGAGATAATCCAGCTTCGGATAGGCCTGGCCTTTCAATCCCAAACGGGCGCGGCGGAAATACAGATCGGCCCGCGGATCCGGCACCGGTACGGATTTGGGATCCAGGGTGGCCACGCCCCAAATCTGGTAGGCTTGCATGATCTCCAAAGACTTTTTCCCGTCGTCGAAAGAGAGTTTCGGCCCGGCGGCGGAAATCCCCGCGATCAATATGGGCACGGCCAGGAGAATTCGAAGGCTCGTATTCATTGAGTTCCGTCCTTATGCGATGTTCGAGTGCGCGAAGCGTTATAAACCTGGGTTTATAAGGGTCGAAATATACTTGAATACATAACGGTTGCAAGGGATCAAAAGAGGACATCCGACCCGGCCGAACGGAAGCTATACTTTATCCTTTCCCGAAGGCGGAACGATTGGGGCAATCCACTACTTTATATCGCTTCCACATCAATCTCTCGGACATCGATCAGGGCGTCTACAAGACCCTGGATCTGAGATTGGCCATGCACCCCTCCGAATCCAACGCCTACCTGGTAACCCGCCTGATCGCTTATGTCCTGAACGAACAGGAGTTCCTGGAATTCGCCGCGCAAGGCCTGGGGGATCCGGACGCCGCCGGCATCAGCGCGGCCACGCCCAACGGCGAGATCCGCCTGTGGATTGAAATCGGGAATCCCAGCGCGCGCAAGCTCCACAAGGCCGCCAAAGCCGCGAAAAAGGTGATGGTGTATACCTACAAGGATCCGGAGACCCTGCTCAAGGAGATCCGGACCAACAAGGTATTCCATGCGGAGAGCATCGCGATTTACTCGATCGATCCGAAATTCCTGGAACGACTGGCGGGCCGCCTGGAGCGGACCAACACCTGGGGAATCATTCTCCATGAGAAGACGCTCAATGTCAGCATCGGGGAGCACTCGGAGGTCACGGACCTTCTCGAGCATACGGTCCAGGAGTCTCCGGGGCGGTAGGGGGCCCGCCCGGCGGGTCTTACCGCAGCAGATTCACCAGGCAAAAACCCAAAGCGACAATCCCGGCTATGATTTGCCCCCACGACTGGGCCCGGGCGGAAGGGGTTTTCGCCGCGTCTTTCCGCCGCAAATCGTAAACGCCCCAGACCAGACTGACTGCGCCGATTATTCCCAGGATCAAAGGTCGGTTCATTTTCGATTGGGTTCCATGAGGCTTCGCCTTCATTGTAGCAAAGGGGCCCCCGGCCCTGGGTTCATTTTGACCCTACCCCGGGGAAATTATCCTCGGAGTAAAAAAACCTTTCCCCTTAGGTTGCCCGAAGGGGTTCAAAGAGAGGGGTTCCAAATGCCGCTAAGGCCGAGTTTTTGCATTTCCGCCCGGTGGATGGCCTGGATCCTGGCGCTGACCCCGGTTTTGTCCTCGGCCCAAATCGTAGCCGTGGGCAAAGGCAGCTACACCACCACCCTCCCCGCCGGCCGCACCACACCCGAGGACTCCCTGGGCGTGAAGGTGGATCCCCAGGTCACGGCGGATTTCAACCAGCCGGTCATCACCAATGAATGGTGGTCCTCCTTTCTGTACAAGCGCGTGCCCAACCAGCACGGCAACTCCGGCAAGAGCTATCCCCACCCCCTGACCATCCGCGGGGCGCCCACGGGTCTGGAAATGGGCTACGCGTCCACCGCCACCAAGGGCATGGACTGGGAGTGGATCTACGCCGGCGGCACCTATGAGTATCCCCATATCGCGGATATGGTGGTGGGAGTGGAGGGCTTGAACGTGCCCATTTCCAAGACGGCCGGATATTCGGACTGGGCCGTGACGGCGGATTGGACCATGGGGACCCGGAACCTGCGGGCCACCATGGCGCACGGGAACCCGTACGTCTTCTTCAAGGTGACGGGCGGGAACGCGAAAGTGGCCTTCGCGTCCGCGCCCACCGTATGGTTCGAGGAGGGGGGTATCCTGGGTGTCACGGTAGCCGGGCACAATTGGGGGATCTTCCCGCCTTCCGGTTCCACTTGGACGGGAACCGGAACGGATCGCGTCTCTTCCCTGAACGGCAAGGATTATCTCTCCGTCGCCCTCCTCCCGGACAATCTCGCCACGGATGACGCCAGGAAGCAGGCCATGGCGCTTTTCCGGGCGCATGCCTATGCTTTCCTGACGCAAACGCGCGCGACCTGGGCCTACGATGAAAAGACCTCCCTGGTGACCACCACCCTGGCCACCCGGACCGAGGTCAAGGAAGGAACCGAGACGCGCACCTTGCAGGCCTTGTACCGGCATCAATGGCTGCATTCCCCGGACGCCATGACCGCCTATACCTATGCCTCCCCGCGGGGCACGATGAAGCTGATGGAGGGAAACACCGTCACCACCTTGCTGCCCTTCACCGGTATCCTGCCCGCTTTCCCGGACAAGGGGTACGACAAGACCACCCTGCAGAACTACCTGAACCTGGAAAGCGGCTACAACATTTCCAACGGCGATACCTACAATGCGGGCAAGAGCCTGGGCCGCATGGCCATGCTGGTTCCCCTGGCGGACCAGATCGGAAACGCCGCCATGCGCACCGCCTTCATCGATAAGCTCAAGGCCCAGTTGCAGGATTGGTTCACGGCCCAGGCGGGGAAGACCAGCTCGGTATTCTACTACGACAAGAAGTGGAACATCCTCTTCGGCTATCCGGCATCGTTCCACTCGGACAACGAAGTCAACGATCACCATTTCCATTGGGGCTATTACATCATGGCCGCGGCCACCATCGCCGAATTCGACCCCGCCTGGGCGGAGGCGCAGAATTGGGGCGGCATGGTGGAGATGCTCATCAAGGACGCGGCCAATTGGGATGACGCCGATACGCGCTTTCCCCGCTTGCGCAACTTCGATCCGTACGCCGGCCATTCCTGGGCGCATGGCAGCGAATACTATGGGCGCGGCAACAATCAGGAATCCTCATCGGAGGCGATGAACTTCCACACCGGCCTGTTCCTGTGGGGCCTGCACACCAAGAACAAGACCCTGCGGGATCTGGCCATCTACATGTACGTAACGGAATCGTCGGCGGTGCAGCAATACTGGTTCGACGTGGACAATACCGTTTTCCCTTCGCTCTATCCCAACCCCTGCGTGGGACAGGTGCTGGGCGCGGGCGGGTCCTATTGGACCTTCTTCGGGGCTTCGGCGAACTTCATCCACGGGATCAACTTCCTGCCGCTCACCACCGGATCCGCCTATCTGGGCTGGTATCCGGAGAACATCAAGGCCAACATCAACTACATGTACAACAACCCGTACACCTACCAGGGGAAAACGGGAACCTGGGACGACGTGATGTGGGGGACCCTGGCTTTCGCGGATCCGGCGGCGGCCCTGGCCCGCTTCGGCGGGTTCAACGCGTACGCGGCATTCGACGGGGAGAGCAAGGCGCACATCTACCACCTGGTGATGAACCTGAACGCCCTGGGAACGGTGCAAAGCCGCGTGGCTGCGGACGCGCCTTCTTACGGCGTGTTCGACAAAGGCGCCATCCGCACCTACGTGGCCTACAACCCGGATGCCGCCGTCCGCACCGTGAAGTTCAGCGACGGCGGGGTCCTGACCGTGCAGGCCCATTCCATGGCATCCTCATCGGGGCCGTTGCTGCCCATCGGGGTGAGGCCGGGAATCGCGGCGGCGAAGATGAGACCAGGAAAGATGGTGGTAGGATCCGCGGGAATCCGGGAAGCCATGCGGGGCGGAAAGCGGTTGTCCGTGTATTCCCAGGACGGCAGGTTGATCTGGAACGGGACGAGCAAGTTACCTGCCGGTGGGAATTTCGGCAATGGCGTCTACTGGGTTCGTCCCGGTTTGTAATGTATTTGTCCAATCAACGGATTGGTGTGGCGAATACCCGTGGAATAATGGGTGCCGCTGAATTTGCTTTTTATTAGGATCCGGTTTATTTAGATCCAGAATAGGATTCTGTCTCCTTCACCGGGGACTGGGAAGCCGCTGTCCAACCGCTCTAGGCCATTTTGAAGGGGATCGCCAAACCTCCGGCTTGAGGACGTGTCATGACTAGTGCTTT
Source organism: Fibrobacterota bacterium (assembly GCA_028287505.1). Lineage (GTDB taxonomy): Bacteria > Fibrobacterota > Fibrobacteria > UBA11236 > UBA11236 > Chersky-265. Next base: position 58,382 of record JAQBPN010000099.1, read on the forward strand.
CCCGGAAGCATCCGAATTGAACGTCGCTTACTTCCATAGGAGGCCACATGGGTTCCGACATGACAATCGGTTCGACAACGGAAGCCTTGAAAAGCCAGCCGGAGCAGTCGGAAAAGATGGCACGGGAAAGGAACCTGAGGCAATCCGAGGAGCGCTACCGCCGGCTGTTCGAGACGGCTCAGGACGGGATCCTGATTCTGGATGGCGAAGGCGGGCATATCGAAGACGTAAACCCTTTTCTTCTGGAGTTCCTGGGATATTCCCGGGATGAGTTGTTGGGAAAGGAGCTCTGGGAAATCGGGCTCTTCCAGGATATCGAAGCCAACCGGAAAGCGTTCCGGACCCTGAAGGAAAAAGGGTTTATCCGCTACGAGGATCTGCCTTTGAAAACAAAGCAGGGGTTAAGCCGCGAAGTGGAATTCGTCAGCAACACCTACCGCGTGGGCGATAAAGGCGTAATCCAATGCAATATCCGCGACATCACTCCGCGGAAACAGGCGGAAAAAGCCCTCCACCTCAGCGAGGAGGCGTTGCGCCAATCGAAGAAAATGGAGGCCATGGGCAAGCTTTCCGGAGGCATCGCGCATGACTTCAACAACTTGCTCACGGCGGTAAACGGCTATGCCGGCATGGCGCTGTCCATGGTCGAACCCGAGGGGACCGTCCACGATTTCCTGACTGAAATCCTGAAGGCCGGGGATCGGGCGACGGCATTGACCAAGCAACTTCTGGCTTTCAGCAGGCAGCAGATCCTGGCCCCTAAAGTCCTCGGACTGAATTCCATCGTTTCCGAAATGCATGTCATGCTGGCAAGGTTGATTGGGGAAACCATGCATCTCCGGGAGGACCTGGACCCGGCCCTCGGTCGCGTGAAGGCCGACCTGGTGCAAATGCAGCAGATTCTCATGAACCTGGTGATCAATGCGCGCGATGCCATGCCCAACGGCGGCGACATCACCATCATGACGCGCAACTCCGGTTTGGACGCGGAATACCTGGCCCGGCATCCCGGAACAACCCTGAATGATTTTGTCATGCTTTCCGTGCGCGATTTGGGCATAGGCATGGACGCGGACGTCAAGGCCCGGATTTTCGATCCCTTCTTTACCACCAAAGAGTTCGGAAAAGGAACCGGGATGGGGCTGGCCACGGTCCATGGCATCGTGGAACAAAGCGGTGGTCATATCGAAGTGGAGAGCAGTCCCGGCAAGGGTTCCACATTTCGGATTTACCTGCCGCGCACGGAAAAGGAAGAAGAGCGCCCTATAATAGCCCCGGCGGTGGATAACATTGGCGGCAAAGGATCGGAGACGGTGCTTCTCGCCGAAGATGAAGCCATGGTCAGTACGGTCATCCGCAAAGCCCTGGAAATGTTCGGCTATACGGTTCTGGAGGCGGAGAACGGGTCCGTCGCCCTGACTCTTTGCCAAACACACGAAGGCCCTATAGACGTACTTTTGACGGATCTGATGATGCCCAGCATGAACGGAAGGGAGCTGGCCCAAAGCTTCATTCGTTTACGGCCGGAAGGCAGTGTCTTGTTCATGTCGGGATATACCGACGATATCATCGCCCAGCAGGGAATGATTGAGGAGGGAGACCGCTTTATCCAAAAGCCGTTTTCCCCGGCGCGGTTGGCCAAAGCCGTGCGTGAAGTCCTGGAGAAGAATATGTCCAAGCTGGTCTGAAGGCCTAGCGGGGCAGTTGGAGAATCCCCGGAGAGGTACCCCTCCAGGCAATGCTGTCGCCCTCTCCCTTGCCTTTGATGGCGATGCCGAACGGGCTCATCAGGGAAATCAATCGGACCGGCACTCCATGGCTTTCCAATTCGCCCAGGCTGACGCCCACCAGATACCATCCCAGGGTCGTCTCCACCAGGCTGCCGAAACCCACCTTGTCCCGCAACGGTGCGGCGGCCATGCGATCCAAGGCATCCAGATTGGCGTTCGTTTCGGAAA
>JAQBPN010000001.1 GCA_028287505.1 Fibrobacterota bacterium
TTTCCAGGAATTCCTTCGCCTGAACGAGGCGGTAATTATAGTCATTTTCTCCCGTTTTGGGATGGAACTTGATCTCCTTGACCTTGATGATATGCTGCTTGGCCTTGGAGGCCTTGGCTTTTTTGGAGATTTCGTATTTGTACTTGCCGAAATCCATGATTCGGCAAACGGGAGGCTGGGCCGTGGGAGAAACCTCTACCAGGTCCAAACCCCGTTCTTTCGCCTTTTCCAGGGCGACGGGTACCGTGAGCACACCCAACTGTTTTCCATCGGCGTCGATGACACGCACTTCATACGTGCGGATATGTTCGTTGATGCGGATGGTTTCTTTGGGGGCGCTAAAAAACGGTCTTCTCTGCAATCTCTACCTTTCGATGAATTAATAAATCCAATGCTGCCGGGGATATAGCAATCCGGAGGACATTGTCCTGCCAGGCGTTATGCGCCTCGGGAGGAAATCTCCAATTTAAATTTTTCCATGGCTTCGTCTAAGGAAAAAGCGCCCAAGTCCCCGGTTTTGCGCTTCCGGAGCGATATTTTGCCCGATTGTAACTCTTTATCGCCCAAAATGACCAGGTAAGGGACCTTTTCCCGTTCCCCTTCGCGGATTTTGAAGCCGATTTTGTCATTTCTGACATCAACTTCGGAGAAAAAGCCCGCGTCCAGGAGTTTTTGGTTCAACTCCGCGGCCGCATCCAGGAACTTCTCGGATACGGGCAAAATGCGGATTTGCTGAGGGTTGATCCACAGGGGCAAGTCCCCGGCGAAGTTCTCAATCAGAATACCAATAAAGCGCTCCAAGGACCCGAAGACGGCCCGATGCAGCATCACGGGGGCGATTTTCGACCCATCCGAGGCCACATATTCGGCACTGAGACGACCGGCGGTATTGAAATCGACCTGGATGGTCCCGCATTGCCAGTGGCGTCCCAGGGAGTCCTTCAGGGTGAACTCCAGCTTGGGGCCGTAAAAGGCGCCTTCCCCAGGATTCAGTTCATAACTCATGCCGGCGCGCTGGCAGGCTTCCTTCAAGGCGGCTTCGGCCGTGGTCCAGACCTCGTCGCCGCCCACGCGCTTGGGCGGCCGATCGGCCAGCTTCACGATGATCTCGTTGAATCCGAAATCCGCGTAGACTTCCTGGAGCAGGCGGCAGAAGTCCGCCACTTCGTCCGCGATCTGATCCACGGTGCAGAAGATATGGGCGTCGTCCTGGGTGAAGCCGCGCACGCGCATCAGGCCGTGCATCACTCCCGCCAGCTCGTTGCGATGGCATTTGCCGAACTCGGCCAGGCGTATGGGAAGATCGCGGAAGGATTTGATGCCCTGCTTGAAAATCTCAACGTGGCACGGGCAGTTCATCGGCTTGATGACGAACTCGCGGTTCTCGCTTTCCGTGAAGAACATCAGGTCCGCATAGTTGGCGACATGGCCGGACTTGACGAACAGATTCTTTTCCACCACTTCCGGAGTGCGGACTTCCTGATAGCCGCGGCGCGCCAGCTTGACGCGGATATATTCCATCAGCTTGGTATACAGGCGCCATCCGCGCGCATGCCAGAACACCATTCCCGGGGAACCTTCTTCCAGATGGAAGTAATCGAGCTCCTTGCCCACTTTCCGGTGATCGCGCTTCTTGGCCTCTTCCAGCTGGAAAAGATGCTTCTCCAGATCCTCTTTGTTGAGGAAGGCCGTGGCGTAGATGCGCTGGAGCATCGGACGCTTCTCGTCCCCGCGCCAGTAGGCGCCGGCCACGGAGAGCAATTTGAAATGCTGGAGCTTGCCGGTGGCGGGCACGTGCGGGCCGCGGCATAGATCCGAGAACGGTCCCTGTTTGTAGAAGCTCACCTTTTCGTCGGTCCACTCTTCCATCATCTCGACCTTGTAGGGCTCGCGATGGGAGGGATCCTTGTAATAGGCGATGGCGTCCCCGCGGGCCATTTCCGAGCGCTCGACGGGAAAGTCCTTCTTGGCCAGTTCCTTCATCTTCTCTTCGATGGCGGGAAAGTCCTCGGGGCTGAACTTGTGGGTCGAATCGAAATCGTAGTAGAATCCGTTTTCGATCACGGGGCCGATGGTCAACAGGGTGCCGGGAAAAAGTTCGGATACGGCCATGGCCATGAGATGGGCCGTGGAATGCCGCACCAGTTCCAGGGACTCCGGATTCTGGTGGGTGAGCACGCGCAGACTGCCGTCCTCGGTCAGGGTGCGGGACAGATCCAATTCCTTGCCGTTGTAGATGGCGGCCAAAGCGCTTTTGGCAAGACCGGGGCCGATTTTCTTGACGCAGTCAAGAATGGTGCTGCCGGGTTCCATCTCCAGAACCGAGTTGTTCGGCAGGGTGACTTTCACGGTTGGCAATTGGAACTCCCCGAAAAACCCATGAATTTAGGAAAACGCGGGTGGGAATGCAAAGCACGGATCCCCGGAAGCGGAACTATTATTTGCTGGTAGCGCGTCAAAATACCTGGTACAGAAAAGGTCCGTCCGGCATCCAAATGTTTGAAGCAGTCGCTTTCGGCCGTCTTTGCAGGACGGCGATGAAGTTCATCCTGGGATTGGGAGAGGTTCCGCTCCGTTCCCGAGAGGCGGTCTTTACGACATTGTCCCATGCGCCGGCGCTTTCCCGCAAAGGGAGCGATTTGGCCTGCCTGGCCGTGGCCGACCCGGCCCCTGAGGCGGGAGGGTCTCCCGTGACTAGAGGGTATGGCATTGCCTCCCGCACCGCTGACGAACGGGCCGAAACCACCGGGAGCCTCTACCGGAAATATGCCCAAACCCTTTTTTGGGTCTGCAAACGATACACCCGCAACGATGAGGATGCGGAGGACATGGTCCACCAGGTGTTTCTGAAAGTGCAGAAGAATCTATCCGGGTTCCGGAACCAGAGCGGCATTTACACCTGGCTGTACCGCATCGCGGTCAACGAATGCATTCAGATGTTCCGGAAGCGCAAATACGAAGTCGATGCGGCATCCCTGCCTGCCCTGGAAGAGGCCATTCCCGTCTTTCCGGAAAAGGCCATGGATGCCAGGCTGGTGCTGGAAAAAATTCTGGCCGGAAGCGATCCGCAAACCGTGGAAATCCTGTTCCTGCTCTACCTGGAGGGTATGAAGCAGGAGGAGGCCGCGGAGATGCTCAAGATTTCCAGGACCACCTTGAATCGGAAGATTACGGCTTTCAAATCCAAAATGGAGCGTTTCCAATGGTGAAGGCGAAACCGGATTCCCGTCCGGGACAAGAAGGACACCCGTCCCGGCACCGCTTTGCGGGCTATCTGTCGGGGTCCCTGGATGAGGGCTTCAAACTCGAGGTCGAGACGCACTTGCAAAGCTGCCCGCATTGCGCGGCGGCCTTGGAAGAAGCGCGCGCGCAAATGGCCTATTTCGCGGACAAACACCCTACCCTGGAATCCTTGTCGGCTACGCGGGCCTTGCGGCCCGGTCGTCGGGATGCCCGCCGGCCCGGGACCCGAGCGGATACGCTCCGGGGATGGAAGGAGTCCCTGCGGGGCGTATTCGATAGCGTCTTCGGATGGCGTCCGATGCTTGCGGGCCTGGCCCTCTTGGCCGTCGGGATCACCGTACGCAACCATGGCACCAACCCGGCGGCCGCATCGAAACAGTCCGGCGAACCTGTCGGGACCGAGATCGCGGATCCGGACGAGGCCGCCGCGGAAACCGAATCCGAATATACCGCGAAGGGCGAAGCCGTCTTCTACCTGTTCCACAACGGCAGGCAAATCCACCGGGACACCCTGGAATGCAAGCCATCGGACACCCTGCAACTGGGCATTACCAGCCCCGCGCCCGTCCATTACGCGCTTTTGTACCGGGACGATGGCGGCGGAATCCAAGTCTATCTGGGCGCGAACGACGGCAAGCTCGCCCCCCTGGGCAGCCCATCCGGTCAGAACCTTCCCAACAGCCTTATCCTGGATCAAGGTTGGCGGCGGGAAGAACTTTATTGCCTCTGGTCACCGCAGCCGTTCACGCTCGATGAGGCCAAGGCGGCGGTGACGTCTTCCGCGAAGCCTCTCCACCTGCAAACCTATCTTCTCCTGGCGTCCAAACCATGAAGGCGGCCCTGGCCCTTTTGCTCTTCGCAGGCCTGGTCTGCAGCCCGCCGGTCCATGCCATGGTGCGGATGGCCGTGGTCTTCGGCAACAATACCGGCCTGGACGACGACAAGCCCCTGCAATTCGCCACCCGGGACGCGGAGCAGGTGCATTCGGCCCTGATGCAATTGGGAGGCATCGACAAGGGTCGCGACTACCTCCTGCTCGATCCGGATGTCTCCAAGGTGATGTCCGTCTTCGAGGACGCGCGCAAGAAAATCGTGACCCTTCGCGGCGAAGGCCAGAAGGTGCAATTGCTCATCTACTATTCCGGGCACGGCAGCGAGGACGCCTTGCACATGAACGGGGAAAAGCTGGCCCTTTCCAGCATCCGGGAATTCTTCCACGATATGCAGGCGGATCTCAAGATCCTCATCGCGGACGCATGCTTCAGCGGTTCGCTCATCCAGGCCAAGGGGGCCAAGCTCCTCGATCCCGTGCCGGTCAAGTACCAGGATGAATTGAAGGTGAACGGCTCGGCCATCCTCACTTCGAGTTCCGCCGGAGAGTTCTCCCAGGAGTCCAAGGAATTGCAAGGATCCCTCTTCACCCATTATTTCCTCACCGCCATCCGGGGCGCCGGCGACGCCGATCGCGACGGCTGCGTCTCCCTCTGGGAGGCCTACAACTACACCCAGGCGGGATTGCGGCGCAAATTGGCATCGGTCAAGAACGTCACGCAGAATCCCGAATTCGACATGGACCTGCACGGTTCCGACAACGTGGTATTGACACGCGTGAACCTGGGACAGGCTTTCCTGGCTCTGAAAGGCGTGCCGGACGGGCGCTACCAGATTCTGGACGGGGTGAACGCGCTGCAAATCGCCGAGGTGGACATATCCGATCCGGAAGGCACCGTCCTGGCCCTTCCCAGGGCCTCCTATGTGGTCTACCGCGCGGAGGGCCGGACCCGGCTGGCCGGCTATGCGGACTTGCGCAAGGCGAGATCCGTGGTGCTGGGCGCGGGAGATTTCAACTCGGTACAGAGCGGCGCCCTGACGGCAAAAGGCCTGGAGAGGCGCGAGCAGGCGGGTTGGAGCACTCCGGCGAACCCGGCCTGGGGCTTGCCTTCAAGTATGCAATTGGAGATGGCCTCCCGCCTTTACCTGAGCTTTCCGAGCCGCGCGCACCCGGCCGTGGCAGCCGAATTGTCCGCGCAGGGCAACCGGGGACCCTGGGCCGCATCGGCGGCATTCGACTATCTCCCCGGCGCTGCGACGGGATCGGATTCGGCCCGGTTCGAACAGAGCGGTTTGGGAATCGCCGCGGAGGCGCGTTATTATTGGCATGACCGCGGCCTGGGAAGCTTTTTCGCCGGACCGCGCGTGGAGGTCTGGTCTCTGGAACAGGTCTACAATGGGAAGGATCTCGGCGGCGGCCGGCTCCTGGGAACCTTCGCGGTAGTGGGCATGGAGAAAACCTTGGCAGGGGCCTTATCGGTATCTCTGGCGTTGGAACCCGGCATGTTCTGGAGTTACGATATCAGGAAATCCATGCGGCGCGACGCCGCCTTTCCAATGAGCCTTGCGCTCCGGTACGGCCTATGAAAGCCATTCCGCTTAAGGCCCGGATCCGGTTCTTCGCTTCCGCCGCCGTCGTGGCCGCGGCAATGCTGCTGGCCTCCTGCCTGGAAGATCACCCCCTGGTGGGCCCGGCGAACATCACCGATCCCAATATCATTCTGGCCGCGGATACCACCCTGAAGCATCTCGACTCGGTGGAAATCACCCTGGTCGACAAATATGATTCCACCCGCATAATCGAGGTCTGGAGGGGTCGCATCGACGCCGGGACAAAACTGCCCGTGCACGTGGGAGGCGAGGGGGAAAAATTCCTGGTGGTCGTGCACGCCTACGCCGGTTCGCCAGGAGCTTGCTTCGTGGAAATCTTCGAGGACGGAATGCGCATCCGAATCAACAATGGGTGCTGGGACACCACGGTGGTGCTTGCCGGGCCTCCGCGCATTTTGAGCATGGTGGCCCGGCCGGAAACCGCCGGCGTGGGCGAAACCATCACCTTCTCCGCCAGCGCCTCCATCAAGGTGGGCACCGGTCTCCGCTACTATTGGGATTTCGATCGGAACGGCATCGCGGACCAAGGCGGGAATGCCTCTCCAGGCCTGATTTTCACGGGTTCACACGGCTTTTCCAAACCGGGAAATTACCTGGTAACCTTGGTTGTCCTGGACGATTCGGATCAAACGGCGACCGATTCCCTTTTCGTCGAGGTGCTCGCTGATCCGGGAATCGCGGACGCGGGAATGGATACCTCCGTGGCCGGAGGGACAAGCTTCCTGCTGCAAGGGAGGGTGATAGCCTCTCAGGGCTCGACGATGCGGCAGGGATGGGTCGCGGAGAACGATACCATTCCGGACGGCGTGCAACCCTATCTGTGGGTGAAGGCTCCCAACGTGGACACGGTACTCTTCTTCATCTATCGCGCCGCCCGAAGCGACGACTTGCTGCTGTCCGATACGGTTTCCGTCACCGTCTTCAAATCCCTCTAGTGCCCCGACAGCCCCGGCTTCGGCCGTTTGCCGGCGGGCGTTGCGGGGTGGTTGCGAAGGATTGGGAGTGGGAATCTAGGAGAAGAGAACCTGGACGATACTGGACTCGAACCAGTGACCCCTACCATGTCAAGGTAATACTCTAACCAGCTGAGCTAATCGTCCAGATTTCACGAATCCCGGATGACAAGTCCGGGTCCCCGACCAGGTCGGGGCAGGGAAAATTAAATCCGGGGCCCCCTTCTGTCAATCGTGGGTCGCCGGGGTCCCGGTTTTATAGATTTCCATCCTCCCCGGCCTAGGTTTTTGCGGCGCTCCGGTGGAGCGCTTCTTTCCGGGCCGGGCAATCCATATGGGCAGCGCGTTATTCATCACCGGTACGGGTACGGACGTGGGCAAAACCGCCCTCAGCCTGGCCGTCCTGCTCTGGGCCGGGAAACGGGGATTGCGCGCCGCGTACTTCAAGCCCGTCCAATGCGGCACGTTCGCTTTCGGGGATCCGGCCGCTGTCGGAGGGGACGCGGAATGGATCCGCGCCCAGACCGGGGGAACCGGGGGAATGATAAGCACCCATGTCACCTATCGGTTACGCATGGCGGCATCCCCGCATCTTGCGGCCGAGCGGGAAGGCGTGACCATCGAACCGGGCAGGATCCGGGAAGCAGCGGCGACCCTGATGGACGGGAACGATTTGTTGGTATTGGAAGGGGCCGGCGGTCCCGCCGTTCCCCTGGATCGCAATGGCGCCACCCTGGCCGGCCTGGCGGCGGAACTGTCCCTTCCCTGCCTCATCGCCTGCGCTCCGGGACTGGGAACCTTGCATCATACCTTGAGTACCTTGGCCTATCTGAAATCCGCGGGCGCGGAGACGGCCGGCTTCGCATTCTGCCATCGCGAGGCTCCGGCGACGGACCTGGTCCGGGACAATATCGAAACCCTGCGGACCCTGACCGGCCTCCCCTTTTTCGGCGAGCTGGCCTATCATGAAAAGCTGTCCCTGGGCCAAAGCCTGTCCCCGGCGGAAGCGGAGACCTGGATCCATCCGCTGCTCCCGGCTTTGGACGCATGGTGGAAGGGAGAACACGGATGAATCCGTTCGCACAGCCCCTGCTTGAACTGGAAGAACAGGATCGATTGCGAACCCTTAGCGCCTTGGAAGGCCTGCCCGGGAAATACGTGGCCCGGGAAGGCCGCGTATGCCTCAATCTCAGCTCCAACAATTACCTGGGACTCGCCGATCACCCTTTGGTGAAGCAGGCCGGCGCGGATGCGGTCCTGCGGTATGGCGCGGGAGCCGGGGGATCGCGGTTGTTGGGAGGCGGATTGCCCTTGCATCTGGAACTGGAAAATGCGGTCGCGGAAATGCGTCCGCTGGGCAAGGCCCTGCTGTTCAACACCGGCTTCATGGCCAACCTGGGCGTGCTCCAGGCCTTGGCCCCCGTGTTGGGACCGGTGTTCAGCGATAAACTCAACCATGCCAGCGTGGCGGAGGCCCTGCGCGCCTCCCCGCGCGCCTTCCATCGCTTCCGCCACCGGGACATGGCCCATCTGGAATCCCTGCTGGTCCAACACCTGGGCCCGGAAACAGGATCCGGTGGGGCTCCGGAAGGCGCTGCCGCCCTGCCAGGACTGGTTTGCAGCGAAACCCTGTTCAGCATGGACGGGGATTTCGCCCCGCTGCGGGACCTGCTCGCCCTGCAGGCCCGATTCGGCTTCTATCTCTACCTGGACGAAGCCCATTCCACCGGCTGCTATCCGGAAGCCGTTTCCCAGGCCTTGGCCGCGGGAGCGGAGCGGGGACGCATCCTGATCATGGGGACCTTCGGCAAAGCCTTCGGAGGTTTCGGCGCCTATGTGGCCGGTCCCGCCCAGGCCATCGACTACCTGGTCAACACAGCGCGCAGCTTTATCTTCAGCACAGCCCTGCCGCCCGCCGTGGCCGCCTCGGCCCTCTCCGCGTTGCGGGTGGCGGACGCCGAACCCTGGCGCAGGGAAAAGCTCGCGGAGACCGCCGGCTTCGCCCGCGCCCTGTTCCGCAAGCGCGGATTCGATATCGGCGCCAGCGAGAGCCATATCGTACCCGTGCTGGCCGGGTCCAACCGCGCGGCGGTGCGGCTTTCCACGGCCATGTTCCACGCGGGTTACCATGCCCCGCCGGTGCGGCACCCCACCGTTCCGGAAGGCCGGGCCCGCCTACGCATCAACCTGACCTGTGAAATCACATCCTCGGAAATCTCCGCCCTGGCCGACGAGCTGTCCAGCGCCCTGGATGAAAGCGCCAACGAGGCCGGCGATGGGTGACCCCGTGGTATGGCTGGGAGGATGGGCTTCCGGACTCGCATGTTGGCGCGGGACCCTGGAAGCGCTTTATCCCCGGCGGGAACATACCTTCCTGGATTCCCATGCGGTCCTGGAAGAGCCGGGGCTGCTGGCCCTGGCGGCCAAAGGCCTGCCCAAAAAGGGAACCCTGGTGGCCTGGTCCATGGGAAGCCTGATCCTGCATAAGGCCCTGGCGGAGGGAACCCTGGCTCCCGAATGCCGCCTGGTATCCGCCTCCCCCATCTTCGATTTCTGCCGGGAAGGCGGTCCCTGGCCCAAGGCCGCGCTGATGCGCATGGCCCGGCGGCTCCCCCGCGAGCGGGAAACGGTGCTGGCCGAATTCTGGAGCCTCTCCAAGGGTACCTCCCCGGTTACCCAGGGCCAGGAGTCCGCCTGGGTCGCCCAATCCCGGAACTACGCCTTGCCCGCTTTGCTCCAAGGCCTGGAATTCCTGGGGAACACCGTAATCGATCGCGCGGCCTTGCCGGCCAATGCCCGGCATCTTTTCCTGGCCAGCCCCCAGGATCCCCTGGCGCCCACGCCGCGCGGCGTCTTTCCGGGACGGGAATGGGTCGCCTACGCCCGGGGACATCTTCCCTTCCTGGACCATCCGGACCTTCTGACCCCTTGGCTGGACGGCGCCCGCCCCGCGGCGACCGGGGTTCCATGACCTTCCACTCCCTGAGGTTCGATAGGGCCGCGGCGACTTATGGCGCGCATTCGCAAGTCCAGGAGCGGATGGCGGACGCCTTGATCGGCATGCTTCCATCCTCCGGAACGGATCTGCCTTCGGCATCCATCGCGGCCACGGCGGATCCGGACGCGATCCTGGAACTGGGCTGCGGAACGGGAAACTTTTCCAGGCGTCTCAGGGCCCGCTTTCCCCGTGCGGTTCTCTCCGCCACCGATGCCGCGCCCCGCATGCTCGCGGCCGCGCAAGAGAACCTCCGGGATCTTCCCGGTATCCATTGGTCCCTTTTCGACGCCTCGGGTGAAGCGCCGCCAGTCGCCTCCGGGCCCTTTGGACTGGCCGCCAGCAACGCTTTGGTGCAATGGTTTCCGGACCTGCGCCCGCATTTCTCCCTGATTGGATCCCTGCTGATCCCGTCCGGCGGCTACCTGGTTTCCGGATTTTCCCGGGACAATTTTCCGGAATTGAATGCCATCCTGGAAGAGCCGCCTTTCGAATATCCGGACTATCCGGGGCATGCGAAGGCGGAAATCGCCTCGGCCGCTGAGGCGGCGGGATTCACGGTGGAGGCGTACCGGGAGGAAGCATACGGGACGGTCCAGCCTTCCCCGCGGGCTTTCCTGGATTCCATCCGGGGCCTGGGCTCGGCGCGCAGGCCAGAGGAAGAAAGGCCGCTCACGCGCGCGCGCCTCCGGCTTCTCCTGGATACGTATCAGGAACGTTACGCCTGCGCGGGCGGCGTCAAGGCCACGTGGAAGCCATGGTACGCATGGCTGCGCAAGACTCCATGACTCAGCCCTGGGGCTGCCGCACGTAATCTTCCATGCTCTCCTTGGAGGAAAGCAGGGTGTCGAAATAGGCGATGGTCTTTTCCAGGCCCTGTTTCAATTCCACCTTGGGGACCCAGCCCAGTTCCTTTTTGGCCAAGGTGATGTCCGGCTGGCGCTGCTTAGGATCATCGCTGGGCAGGGGTTTGGCTACGATTTTGCTTTTGCTTCCGGTTTGCGCGATCACCTGCTCCGCCAACTCGCGGATGGTGAACTCGTTCGGATTGCCCACGTTGACCGGGCCCACCAGGGTGGGATGCTCCATCAGGCGCATCATGCCGTCCACCAGATCGGACACGTAACAGAAGGAGCGGGTCTGGGAACCGTCGCCGTAGATGGTGATATCCTTGCCTTGCAGGGCCTGCACGATGAAGTTGGAAACCACGCGGCCGTCGTAGGGATGCATCTTGGGCCCGTAGGTATTGAAGATGCGGATGATGCGGATGTCCACCTTGTTCTGGCGCTTGTAGTCGAAGAACAGGGTTTCCGCCACCCGCTTGCCTTCGTCGTAGCAGGAACGGATGCCGATGGGATTCACGTGCCCCCAGTAGTCCTCCTTCTGGGGATGGATCTCCGGGTCGCCGTAGACTTCGCTGGTGGACGCCTGCAGGACCCGGGCCTTGACGCGTTTCGCCAGGCCCAGCATGTTGATGGCGCCCATGACGCTGGTCTTGATGGTCTTGACCGGGTTGTACTGGTAATGGATGGGAGAGGCCGGACAGGCGAGGTTGTAGATCTGGTCCACTTCCAGGAAAAGCGGCATGGTGACGTCGTGGCGGATGAGTTCGAAATTGCCGCGGCCGCGCAGTTGCTCGACGTTGCGTTTGTTGCCGGTGAAATAATTGTCCAGGCAGACCACGTCATGACCCTGCTCCACCAGGCGCTCGCAAAGATGGGAACCCAGAAAACCCGCGCCGCCGGTGACCAGTATCCTCTTCATTTTGACTTCTTTCCCTTTTTGCCCTTGCCGTCCATCAGATGGTTGATGCCGATCAGCGTCAGGTCAGGTTCGACGGAATGGATGGCCTTGGAGCGCCCGCCCAGCAAGGGCGCGAGCCCGCCTGTGGCGATCACGGACGGATTGCGCATGTTCTTTTCCAGGAAGATCGCCTTCAGAAGGTATTCCAGCTGGCCCAAGGTCCCCTGCAGCATGCCTATCCGCAACGCGTCATCCGTGGTCTTGCCGATGGCTTTGTCGATCCAGCGCAATTCCACTTCGGAAAGCTTGGCCGCGGTCTGCGCCAGGCTGCGCATGGAGCTTTGGATGCCGGGGCAGATGATGCCGCCGAAATACGCGTTCTCGCCGAAAACATCATAGGTCGTGGCCGTGCCCAAATCGATGACCACGCCCTGCTTGTGCCCCAGCGCGTGGGCGCCGAGCACGTTGGCCAGGCGATCCGCTCCGATTTGGCGCGGGAGTTCATATTCGAGCCGCAGGCCCAGGCAGTTGGAATAATCCAATACCTGCGGGGCCATGCCGAAAACCTCTTCCAGGGCGCGCACCCAGCTGTGGTCCAGGGCCGGAACCACGGAGGCCATGGCCGTGGCGGAGATTCCTTCCCGCTCTTTGTCCGACCGCATCAACCCGTGCAGGGAAATGGCGATTTCGTCCACGGTGGTATCCTTGCGGGTGGCCAGCCGCCAGCGGTGCTTGATGGCCCGGCCGTCGAAGAGACCGATGACGGTATTGGTATTGCCGATGTCCACCGCCAGCCGGAGGTTCTTCACTTGGAATGCTCCCCGACGATGTCCATGGAGATGTCCAGCGCCTTGACGCTGTGGGTCAAGGCGCCTACGGAGATGTAGTCCAGGCCGAAATCCCGGATGCGGCGCACGCGTTCCAGATCCATGTTCCCGCTGGCCTCCAGTTTCAGGCGCGGAGCGCGGGCCCGGGCCATCGCCACCGCTTCCTTGAGCGTCCTGTCGTCCATATTATCCAATAGGATGATGTCGACGGGCGCGTCCAGCAGGGATTCCAATTCGGCCAGGGAGCGCACTTCCGCCTCGACCGTGTATTTGCCGGCATAATCGGCGTGGACCTTGTCGACGGCGGCGCGCACGGATCCGCAGGCCTCGGCGTGATTGTCCTTCACCAACACCATATCGTACAGGCCCATGCGATGGTTGGTGCCCCCGCCCATGGCCACCGCGTACTTGTCCAAGGCCCGGTATCCGGGCATGGTCTTGCGCGTGTCCAGCAAGCGGGTGGTGGAACTTCCCAAGGCGTCCGCATACTCGCGGGAGACGGTGGCGATCCCGGAAAGCCTTTGCAGGAAGTTCAGCAGGATGCGTTCGCACACCAGCAGGGCGCGCAGGGAACCCTGGATGTCCATCAGCACCCGCCCGGCCGCCACGGCCTCGCCTTCCCGGCACTGCAGGACGATGTTGGGATGGAATCCGCGATGGCGGAATACGCGTTCGACCAGGGGAAGCCCTGCGACCACGCCGGCTTGTTTGCACAGCAAACGCGCGCGGCCCACCGCTCCTTCGGCCACGGTGGCGAGAGAGGTCACGTCTCCATGGCCCTCGTCTTCGGAAAAGGCCCAGGGCAAAAGGCGATCGAAGGCCTCTGAAGGAAAGGCCGGCAAGGGAGTGGAGATTGGGTGGGACATTCGGACTTAAGGTAAAATTAAGTTCCCAACCATCCAAAAGCGGAACGGACCCCGTCCGCCGGACCCGGCCGGCCGGATAGCGTCCATTCAGTCTTCTGGAACGGGTTCTTCTTCATCGGGATGCGGGAATCCGCCCAGGTTGATGCCCGCCAGGGATCCCACGCGCATGATGTCTTCGTCGAACTCCGCGTCGAAGATGTCATGCATACGGTAAGTCTTGCCGTCCTTGGTCTGGAACTCGACGAAAGGAAAGAACTCCGGATAGGTGGTCAGGAATCCCTTTCGATCCGTCTTCTCCTCCACCCTGCGGATTTCCGCGATGTCGGAAAGCGCCAGTTCCAGGGCGTATGTTTCCAGAACGTTTTCGGAAAAGTGGATGGCCTGCGGCGTGACTTCGATGCGGAGATTCCAGCGCGGGGCATAATAGAAGACGATGGCCGCAAGCGGCAGGAATATCCCGCCTGCCAGCAGGTTCTGGGTGGCCAAGAGCAATCCGCACAGCAGGAACACGCCGCCCATGAGATAGCGGGAGAAGTGGCGGCTTTTGCGGGGTCGGTGGAGCATGAGTCAGAGACGTTCGGGCGATTAAGGAAGGGATTTGAAAGATTTGTGCTCATGGGAAGATTTCGTCGGGCGTCGGGCGTCAGGCGTCGGGCGTAAAATCCAAGAACCCTTGGAATTGGATTTTACGCCCAGTATAACCCGGTAATCTTTTCTTTTTCTTAACGCCCGACGCCCGACGCCTAGGCGCGCAGCAGCCGATCCCGGAGATGCCGTACGCCCGACGAAATGCTCCCACAAATCTCCGCTGCGTCGAGTCTCCTGATACTTATTCATGCAATCTTCGCATCAGGGTTTAAGCTTTTTCAGCTCCCCTTCCACCATCTCGCGGTTTTTGCGGACCTTTTGGCTCACATTGAGGTCCGGAAAGTAGAACAGGCAGCTGTCCAGGTCCGCGGCCGTGCGCTTAAGCAACACGCGCTTGTCGGCATCCGCCGAGGCCTTCTTGAAATCCTTGAAGCTGTTGGCCGCCGAGCGGCGCTTGTCCTCGCAGAAACGATCGCCTATCTGCGCCTTCTTCTCCTTCACCCAGGATTGCTCAGGCCCGGCGCGTTCCAATGTCTTGAGGGCCGCCACGTATTTGCCCTTGCCGGCCAGAGAGTCTGCTTCCGCGGAGAGTTGGCCGGCTTCCGTGCCCGCCTGCGGCGCGTTCCCGCCATTCTGGGCTTCCGTCCCGGTGGCCGGACCCGGCGGGTTTTTCGCGCTGTCCGGCGAAGCGCCCGGCGGCACCGTCCCCGCGGCGGCTTGGGCGGCCTGGGCTTGCTGGGCCTGAGCGCTGATGCGCCCGGCCTTCTTGTCCCTTTCCCAGGCGCGGTTCGCCAGCTTCTTCAGTTCCCGTTGCAGCTTCACGTCGGGTGCGATTTCCAGCAGCACCTTGACCTGCGCGCCTATCTCCTCATGCCCGGTATCGGACAGATAGCTCTCGTTCACTTCCTTGAGCTTGCGCTTGAGGGAATCGGGCATGGCCGATTGCAGCGCGTCGGAAAGCGTCAGACCCCATTGCGCCTCTTCCATGGTGAAGGCCACGGCGGTCTTGCTCTGGGTGATTTCCTTCCAACGTTCCTTGGCCTTTTCCCAATCGCCTTCCCGGGCGGCCTTGTCCGCGGATTGTTCCGCCGATCGGATCACTTCCTGGAGCGAAAGCCGCTCCTCGTTGGTGATGGTGAAAACCCGCTCGCCGGCGTCCAGGGTCTTGACCCCGCCGTGGCGGAGAATCGATTCCAGGCGATCATAGGCATCGCGGCTTTTCTTGAGGGTTTCCTTGTCCAGGGACTTGGGATCCGGATTGCGGAGCAGGAGCATGCGATAGCCCAGCAGCAAATCCAGGATGAGCTGATCGTCCTGGGTCTTGACGGCCCGGGAGAGGTCGGAAAGATCCCCTCCCTCGGCTACGGTCACCGATTGGTTCCCCGTCTGTTGTCCGGCAGGGGGCGCGGTCTGCTTGCCCCCGAGCGCACCGCATCCCGCAAGGCCGGCGGCCAGGAACGCCAACGCCGCCCATCCGGCCAAGGTAACGAATCTGCTACCCACAGTGGATTTCCTCGCTCGCATTCCGCCTCCCCGGGTTTCCCAGGTCCTGATTATCCCCTTTTTTCCGGACGCGGGCGATACCATCACTCTTCCCGGATGAACACGGTGGTATAGGCCGACATGTCCACGGTACCCGCTCCGCCAGGCAGTTCGTCCGACAAATCCTCGGTATAGCCGCCCAGGGCCTGCAAAGCCTGCTCATCGGCCCCCTGGATAGGCAACCCGGTGCGCTTGGAGACCACGAACTTTGCGTATTTGTCCTGGTTGAAAATGGGCGCCTGTCCCGTAGCCTGGATGTCCAGATCCAGGAGATCGATGCGATCCGCGAAGGCGTCCACTTCCGCCACGGCCCTGGCCTGCAGTATCCAGGCGGGAATGGCCACGGCGCTTCCCGTGCCTTTGAATCCCTTGCGCTGCATGGACACATTGTCGTCGAAGCCGACGTAATCGCCGATGGCGAACCCGCTCTGGGTGTCGAAGCCCTTGTTCTGGCCCTTGGGCGCCGAGATGAATCCCAGGAAGGCTCCATTGCGGTAGTCATTGGTCGTGCCGGTCTTGCCGTATGCGGGCAATGGGAGTTCGGGTCCGCCCTTTTCCCCCGGCGGGATTTTCAATTCCCGGCCGATCTGCTGGCCCGTGCCGCCCTTGACCACGGAAGAAAGGATGGACTCGATGCCGAAGCGGGTCCGTTCCGTGATCACGCGCTCCCGATCCAGATAGTCCTCGAAAATGACGGTGCCGTCGTGCAGGCAGATTTTTTCGATGAAGAGCTGCGGTTCTCCGAACTTGGTCTTATAGACATAGCCGTCCTTGAGAGCCTGGTAGGCGTTGACCGCCTCCCCCAGCGTGATCACATTGACCCCCAGGGGGAAGGAGATGACGGGATCCAAAGGCGAGGTGATGCCGAGCTTGCGGCTGAACTTGACGATGTAGCGCAAGGCCGCCAGGGCCCGGAAATCCTGGGATGCGTAGAGGTTCTCCTTGCTGTATCCGGGAGGCGCTTCGTCGCCGCGCGCGTCCAGCTTGGCGCCCAGGCGTTTGATGGTGCCGATGCCCACTTCGCCTTCCACCAGCAGCGAGTCCCCGTCCAACCACGAATCCGGCTCCGCGACCGGCGTCCAATTGCTGTCCGGATGCCCGGCGAATACGCCCACCATGCCTCCGGTGTTGTGCCGCGCCACGGTAAAATGCTGCGGCCCGTTAGCCCGGTTCTCCCAGGCGCGGGCTTCCAGGCTGTAGGCCAGGAAATTCCGGCTCAGGATTCGGTAGCGCAACATGTCTTCCTTGTCCCCGGAACCGGCGTATTTCTGCTGCTCTTTGCCATAGCCGATTCCGTAGGGCATCGACTTGATGGCCTCGGCCTCCCCCACTTTGCCTTCGAAGGTCAGATCGATGGCCAGGTCCCCGGCTTCCTTCTGGTAAAGAAGCTCGCGGGTCCGATCCTGGTTGAGCACCAGGCCAAGGCTGTCCCGGACGAAGATTTCGAACTCGCCCTGCATGTTGTAATTCTCGGGGGCGAAACCGGCTTCCCTGCCTATTTCCCAGAAACGCGCGAAGGGGGTCTTGTCGAACAGATGGAAGAGCAGATAGATGCTGGCGATGTTCTCGGAACGGCGGCCCGCCCAGGCGATGCTGACAGTGTCCTCGGGAGCGTGGTCCGGCTTGGGGAAATAGAATACGTTGCCCATTCGGAAGAGCTGGCGGAAATTGGGGAGGGCGTCCAAGGGCTTCCATCCCAGCTCCAGGGCCGCGGCGTACACCAGGGGCTTGAAGCCGGAGCCGAACTGGCGGCGCGCCTGGTTCACCCTGTCGTATCCCGTGTTCTCGAACCCGCCCACGTTGGCCAATACCTTGCCGTCCCGCAGGATCTGGGCGCCGCCCTGGATTTCCGGACGCTGGGCGATTTCCAGTTCCGGGGGGCCTTCCGCGAAGACCTTGCCTTCCGGATGGAACTTGTACGGTATCGAGCACAGGACGGACTGGCCGGGCTGGAAATGCTCGCGCAGGACCGCGGCGCGGACGGCCGCGCTGGGTAACTCGGCGGATCCCGTCTCATGCATGTTCCAGGTGCGCAGGAATCGGGCGACCGCGTCCGCGGGGATGGCCGCCCGCGCGGAACCGAAGTTCACCTCGATGGGTTGCAGGGCCCCCTCTTTCTTGGGCGCGGGGGATGAAGTGATTTTGCCCGTATAGAAACCGCCCGGAACGAACACGCTCACCAGGCTCTCCTGGGAATCCTTGGGGGCGTGATACCCGCGCAGGATCAGATCCAGGCGCGAAAGGTTGGCGTAGGTGGCGTACTCGGAGGCCCGCTGCATGTTGGCGTCCAGGGTGGTGTAGATCTGCAGGCCGTCGGTCATGAAATCGGTGACATCGTTCTTCTCCAACACCGCCTGCATGGCGGGGGATTCCAGCAGACGCTTGGCCTTGACCATATTGGTGGAGAGGGAAAAGCGGAATGCCCCGCGGCGGAATTCCAGTTTCTGGTGCGACGCCTCCGCGTATTTCTCCTTGCTGATCTTGCCGTCCCGGTACAATTGCTTGAGCACGTAGGCCACCCGGTATTGGGCCCGGCGCAGGGCCAGGTCCTTCTTTTCGGGGGTTTCCTGGATGAAAGGATTGTATTGGTTGGGCCCTTTGACCGATCCCGCTATGAAGGCGCACTCCAGCAGGTTCAGGTTGGCCAGATCCTTGTTGAAGAAATAGCGCGCGGCGATGCGCACGCCGTGGCCGTTGCCGGAGACGTAGAACTGGTTGAGGTAGAACTCCAGGATCTCCTGCTTGGTGAAATGCTTCTCCAGGCGGAAGGCGTTGATGAGTTCCTTGAACTTGCCGGTGATGGTACGGGGACGCTTGAAGAGGTTTTTGGCCGTCTGCTGGGTCAAGGTGCTTCCCCCGCGCCGGAGGCTCAGGGATTTGACGTTGTCGAGCATGGCGTAGGCCATGGCCTTGGGATCCACTCCGCCATGCTGGAAGTAGTTGTGATCCTCCGCGGCCACCAGCGCCTCGATGATGGCCTTG
Organism: Fibrobacterota bacterium; assembly: GCA_028287505.1. Lineage (GTDB taxonomy): Bacteria > Fibrobacterota > Fibrobacteria > UBA11236 > UBA11236 > Chersky-265. The sequence goes on from JAQBPN010000001.1 coordinate 18,182, forward strand.
GGGATGGAATCATAGGGGACGTAATCCCGGTGTTGGCCTTCGAAAAAGGTCCCCACCTTGGTCTTGCCGTCGGAGAAATACACCGTTGTCTCTTTGGAGAGGATTTGCATGATGCCGTCGCGCGTGAAGGCATTGTTCGGATTCTGATGGATGGCATAGGCGAAAATGCCCAACCCTCCCATGGCGAAAACGGACCCGGTGAGGACCACCCCCAGGAACACCCATTTCAATTTGGTCGAGAAGCTCATGCGATTGCCCTAGAATAGTAGTTTATAGCAAATCCGCATCCCACGGGCTATGCCGGGGATTCCCCAGGGCCGGGGGTCCGCCGCCGCTTTAAGCCTGTCTTCCGATTAACTATTATTTCCGGCTTCCAAGTACGGCCGAGGTTGGTTTCCGCCGCTCCCTTCACGGGGATGCTCCGGGACCGATGGAGAGGTGGCCGAGTGGCTTAAGGCGACGGTTTGCTAAATCGTTGTACTGTTACAGGTACCGGGGGTTCGAATCCCCCCTTCTCCGCCGTACTTGGGTAAAATCCGCTTCCGCGTAGCATTCCCTTCCGGAAAATCCCATCTAAAAAAATGCCCCACCCCCGGTGGGGCAGGGCATTTCCCCGGCTAGTCCGGGCCTTTCAGCCGCCACAGGGATCGACTGGGGGAGTCACCACCGGCGGGGTGGTCAACCCACCCTGGGCATCCATGATGGGCAGGCTGATCTGGATCATCCGGCTGGAATTGTCCGGCTTGACGGCGAAGTAGATGGTTTCGCCCACGTTGAACGTCATACCCGAAGACTGGTAGACCACGGTGTTGTAGCCGCCGTCCCCGGGGGGAGTGATCCTTCCATTGGGGCATTGCGTGGCGCTCGCCCAACCGTTGGTCAGAATGTCGTTCCGCGAGAAACGGAACTCGTGGATCGGGAACACGTTCCTCTTCCACATATTCACGGAGATGAAGGTCTTGTGGGTCGCCGGCTCGTAGGACGCGCTGATGGTATACAGGGAATCGTTTTCATTGCGGGTTTCCCGGTAGAAGCGGACATCGTCCAGCTTGTAGGCCATGGGGAAGCTGGCGGTCCGGCCATACGGATCATTGATGTACCATCGGGTCAAGGCGTCGAAATAGTTGTAGTTGGCCTCCCCGGTGGGATGGTTCAGCACTCCCCATTCCGTGCTTCCGCTTCCGCCCCGTTGATGGTTCGGGTGGTTGTTCATGACGACCTTGGTCCAATGGTTGTTGTTCGGCGCGTTGAAGTGATGGTAGTAGTGCGTCCCTCCGGTTTCATCCGAATACATGTCCGCGTTGGCGACCCGCTTGACGTACGTTCCCAGTTGATAGGTCTGGTTTCCGTCCGTCGGGGCCGGGGTTCCATTGGCGGGGACTTTGAACCAGAACTCCATGCGATTGTAGGTGTTGAACTGCCAGCTGGCGGGAGCCGACACGTATTGCCGCGCGAATCCCCGGGTCCCGTTGAGATTGTACGGATTGAATTGGGTGTACAGATGCCCGGACGTCATGTTCATCTGCAGGGCGCTCCCGGTGATCCTGTCCCCGCTCACCAGCGAGTAGCCCGCCTGCCCGCCTTCCCCCGTGTACTGGCTTGGGTAGGGCAGCCCGTCATTGGACTTCTTGGCTGTGGTGAAATCGAGATAGGGCATGCTCTGGGCGGAGGCCGCGACCATTGCCAACGAAACGAGTCTTAAGAACTTCATCGTACTTCCTTCTCCCGCCAACACGGGAAGTGATGCCAGGAATTCCGTCCCTGGCGGTCGGGAACGCAATCCGTCGCAAGCACTGGAACGCGGAGCCCGATTCCCGATTGATCTCGGGTCCGGAATCCCCCCTTGGACTTCAAGGGAAAATCCCGGAACGCGGCACGCTAGGGGTGCTTGTGGTTTGCCTTCTTCTCCGGATGATCCCGCCCAGGTCCGTTTTTTCCCATCCATATGATCCCGCGGTTTCCCTGCGGCAATCGGCTCGATTTGATGGGGCCGGCGCCTTCAACCTGGCGCCGGAATTGGGAGGGATATCGATTTCTCAGAGTCATTATACTCCATCTTCGCGATCCGATTACCATGGGTTGGGGACAAAAAAGGGTAATTTTTTCGTGACGTCCGTAGCAATCCCATGATTCCACCCGGACGCGCAGCCCAGCGCGGAAGCGGGCTCCGGAGCGGTGAACCTGGAGGTCCCGTTTTCCTAAGCCTGGAGGTCGCCAGCCTCCCGGAAAAAAACATTCATTCAGTACCTTTCGGGTTACAGAAACATGTATGTTACTACCGCGGATCCGCGCGGACCGATCCATATCGGCGAAAGCGTCCATACCTGAACGATTCCCGGAACGGGCTTGGAGCGCGATTGATCCGTTGGGAAATCCCGGCCTCCTTGATAGCCGCGACCGCTTTCCCAAGAAATCCCGTCGCACGGCCGCTTACGTGCCCAGGTGGGCAGAATCGTTTCCGATTGTTAGATTTCCGTTCCTTCCGCCCCATAGGGGAGGAATTCGGCGATAAATCAAGTTCTTTCCGGGTGAAATCCATTATGTCCCCATCCAGCCGTCCTCGCGTCCGTTTCGCTCCCAGTCCCACGGGCTATCTCCACGTGGGCGGCGCACGCACCGCCCTGTTCAATTGGCTGTTCGCCAAGCATATCGGCGGCGATTTCCTGCTGCGCATCGAGGACACGGATCAGACCCGCTACGATGAAAAGGCCCTGGTCGAATTGATCGCGGACCTCAAGTGGCTGGGCCTCAACTGGGTGGAGGGCCCGGAGGTGGGCGGCCCCCATGCCCCTTATTTCCAGTCCCAGCGCCTGCCCCTATACCAGGAGCACGCGCGCAAGCTGGTGGAAGGCGGCCATGCCTATCCCTGCTTCTGCACCACCGAGCGCCTGGACGAACTCCGGGAAACCCAGAAGCGCAACAACCTGCCCACCAGCTACGATCGCCTCTGCCGCAACATCCCCGCGGAAAACGCCCGGCAGCGCGTGGCCGCCGGCGAAAAGCACACCATCCGGCTGAAGGTCCCCTTTCACGGCGACACCGTGTTCAAGGACTATCTGCGCGGAACCATCACCTATCAGAACCGCATCCTGGACGATCTGGTCCTGCTCAAGACCGATCTTTTCCCCACTTACCATCTGGCCAACGTGGTGGACGATCATTTCATGGAAATCACCCATGTGCTGCGCGGGGACGAGTGGATTCCCAGCACGCCCCGCCATGTCCTGTTGTATCAGGCCTTCGGCTGGGAGCCCCCCACCTTCGTGCATCTCCCCGTGATCCTGGGGCCGGACGGCGGCAAGCTCAGCAAGCGCAAGGGCGCAGCCTCGGTGGGCGATTACCGCACCCTCGGCTATCTGCCGGAAACCCTGATCAACTTCCTCTCCCTGCTCGGCTGGAATCCCGGCGGCGATGAGGAATACATGGAGCGGGACAGGCTGGTGGAAGTCTTCACCCTCGAGAAGATCAATCCCAAGAGCGCCGTCTTCGACGAGAAGAAACTGGAGTGGCTGAACGGCCAGTACTTCCTGCGCCGGGACGTGGACTTTTTCCTTCCCCTGGTGAAACCCTTGTGGGTGGCCGCCGGCGTGGACGGAAACGCCTTTCCGGAAAGCTATTTCCGCACCGCCATCGCGCTCCTCAAGGACCGCTCCAAGCGCCTGCCGGACTTCGTCACCTACGGCATGTACTTCTTCCGCGAGCCGGACACCTACGATGAAAAGGCCGCCAAGAAATATTTCGGCCCGGGATCGGATACCCTCCTGCAGAACCTGCACGATTCGGTTTCCGCCCTCCCCGATTTCCAGACCGCCGGTCTGGAAGCCCTGTACAAGGAAACGGCCGAAAAGCTCGCCATCAAGGGCGGGGAACTCATCCATCCCACCCGTCTCGCCATCTCCGGCATTCCTTTCGGACCCGGGCTTTTCGAACTCATGGTGGCTTTGGGCAAGGACACGGTGCTCCGCCGCCTGCGCGTCGCCGCGGAAGCCGTGCGCAACGGACAGGTAAGGACGGCCGTCACGGTGTGACGGACGGGAAGAGGAAACGATGTCGCCGAATGCATCCTTCCCGAAATCCCCCAAAAGCGTTTCCAAGGGCCCCATCGCGGCCATGCAAATCCGCATGGCCCGCGGCGGCGATACCGCCCCGGATGCCCGCCTTCCGCCCCTGAACAACAAGACCGCCAAGATCCATCGCCTGGTCCGCCTCCTGCAGGATCATTCCGAGGGGCTGGGCATCCGGCACATTTCGGACATGCTGGGCGTGGATGAACGCACGGTAAAGCGGTATCTCTCCGACCTGCGCCGGCTCAAGTTCGACCTGGTCCAGGATCGCAAGGGATCGGGGCGAAAATCCCTGTACCGCATCCGGATCACGGGATCTCCTCCCGGCCACTTCCTGCCGGCCCTGAAGAAAATCCGCACCGAACTGCACGCGGGGGGCAATCCCAAATACACGGCCCTGATCAACCAGCTGATGCGCTTCCTGGAGGATCGCGAATCCGCCCAGCGCGGCGATTCCGCCGAAGAGACCCCGGCCAACGCGGAAGCCTATTTCATCGATCACGGTCCCTTCGCGGAAGCCGATCCATCCCCCGGGATCCTGAAAATCCTGGAGGCCTCCATCGCCGCTCGTATGGCCGTGAAGCTTTCCTATTCGGGATATTCCTCCGATACCGGCGAGTTCCTTTTCTTCCCCTATTCCCTGTGCCTGCGCGTGGGCACCTTGTATCTCATCGGCCGGCAAGGGGAGAACCGGGGGCCGTTCAAAAGCCTTTCGGTCAAACGCATCAAGCGCGGCATCGCCACCCGGGACGCATTCACCCGCGACGCCTTCGACCCGGCGGAGTATTACAAATACACCTTCGGCCAATGGCCCAGGCAATTGGATGAAAACCCGGAAACCGTGCTGCTGAATCTGCGGGCGCCCTGGCTGGAGAAATACCTTTCGGAAAGCCACTTCCATCCGCCCGGACGCATCCTCAAGAAGGGGAAGGACGTCCACTTCGAAGTCAAAATGGTCGTCAAACCGGACTTCGTGAACTGGGTGATGTCGCTGGCGCCGGATATGATTCCGGTGAAACCGGAGGGACTGCGCAAGGAAGTGACGAGGAGATTGAAAGCGGCCGCAGAGCAACTGGAATCAGCGGACTGAAAAACAGTGCAGAAAATTGACGCCCTCACGCTGCTAACCGCATTTCGTCGGGCGTCGGGCGTTAAGAAAAAGCCAAAGAAAAAAGAGAAGAAAGAAAAAACCAGGAATCTCTCCCTGGTTTCTTTTCTTCTCTTTACGCCCGACGCCGAGGCGCCAAGCAAATGTCTTTTAAGGGTTGGGATCTCACGCGCCGGTCGCCCGACGCCCGACGAGATGATCCTTAAGCGCTCACTGCGTCAGGATCCTCCGTCCGCACCCATCCGATCTTAATCCTTCAAGGTTCCCGCTCCCCAACCGCGCAGCAATCCCACGATGTCTTCCGAGGTGGGACTGCGTCCATTGCGGACGTACCAGCCGGATGCGCCCACGCCGGAGTAGAGGGCGTCGAGCACGGACAGGTCCGCCATGATGCCGCCGCAGAATCCGCCGTTGAAATGATCGCCCGCGCCGGTGGACAGCTTGGGACTGGGGCAGTAGGGACCTTCGATGCCGGCGGAATCCTTGCCGATGCAGGCTCCCGCGTACTTGATGGCATGCACCACCACGCCGCTGATACCCAGATTCTCGCGCATCCTGATAGCCGTGGCCTCCACGCCCTTGACCGATTCCTCTGGCTTTTCCTTGATGCCGAGCACCTCGCTGACCTGTTCGGCTTCGCGCAGGTTGAGTCCCAGGATGACTTCGGTTTTCCTGTTGAGGGCCTGGATCTGATCCAGCACCCTGGCCAGATCGGAACGGGATCGCTTTTCCGGATCGGCCAGGTCGAAGAAGAACTTCACCTTGCAGCCTTCCGGCACCATCCGGATCATGTTCTCGATGATCTCTTCCATCTCCGTAAGCATGGTCCAGTTGGTGCAGGCCACCATATCGGACAGGAAGAACAGTTCCCGCATGACCGGCTCGCCGACCACTTCCAGCAGGCGCTGCCAGCACATATCCTTGATGGTATTGAGCTTGCCGAGCATCAGTTTGCCGTCATGGAATTCCAGGGCGTCCGTATGCCCGGGAATGCCGACTGAAACCACTTTGCAGATGCTCTTGAGCGGCTTGAAGACGGGATGAAGCTCCGGGTAACCGAGCATGCCGATGCAAGTCACCTGGGCGCCCATGCCGGCAGCGGCCATGGCCATCAAGGGGCCGTTGCCGCCCAGCTTTTCCAGGACGGGAACCAACTCGATGTTCGCGGACTTGCCCGCCGCGGAGGCGATACGGCCGGCGAACTCGGTGATGGTCTCTATGCGCTGGTATTCATGGTTGTTCTTGCGCGTGGCTACGGCATGGATGATTTCGTCGACGAAACCATCGAAGCCCACGAGGAACTTCTTGGTGCGCATGACTGCTTTGCGTGCCGCGATGGCATCGGCCGCCCTGATGATGTCTTTAGTGTCGATCACAATCCCCTTCCAGACTTATTGAAAAAGACATGAATCCTCCCACCCGTCTCGACAGCCCCCGTCGACCGGACCGCCTCCCTTTTCGGGACATGGCCGGCCAGGGTTTCCCGAAATGGAGAACCCCAGGTCAGCCGTGCCCGAGGGCTCAGCGATTCAGCGCGATGTCGATGGTCGGAAGGAGCGGAATCATATCGGTTATGCCTGCAATCTCCAGGACTTCGACCACATGGCCCGCCTGGCAGACGATTTTAAACTGGCAATGGCTATCCAAACCCCATTTGATCAGTTTGGAAAATTCTCCCAATCCAACGCTGGACAGCATGGTCACCCCGGTGCAATCCAGGATCACCTTTTCGGGTTTCAGCATGCGCAGATTCGAAAACTCCTGACGCATGACGTCCACGGTCTCGAAGGTCAGGTCGCCGGTGATTTCCACCACCGCATGCCCCTTCTTCGTGTAGTTCCTACAGGAGAAAACGTTTTTTGGCATTTATAAAGTACCCGAGGCTACTGCCTTAGCTTTAATACCTTTATTCCCATGGCCTGCCGCTCCCGCATGCCGGGTCCTCAGAATAAGTATTCTGAAAAGGAAATGCAAATTTACCATAATTGGGCCAATTTTCCCAAGCCTTTCCAAAGGAAACGGAGTCCGGCCCTTGGGCGCCTATAAAACCCCCGCAAAGGTCAAATTGGTGGTCGGATTGCTGGGCGCGGACCTGGAAATCCTCAAACAGGCCAGGACCGTTCTCCTCGAAAAATTCGGTCCGGAGGAGGAGGTCATGCCCCCCATCCCCTTCATTTGGACCCAGTATTACGCCGATGAGGTGGGGGTTTCACCCTGGCGGACCTTCCTGAGCTATGAGAACCTCATCTCCCGGGAAGACCTGGTCGACATCAAGCGATACACGAACGGATTGGAGCTGGACCTGGCCCGGGGCGGATTGCGCCGGGTAAACGTCGACCCGGGCTACCTTACCCTGGGACAGTTCTTTCTGGCCACCACCAAGGACCAACGCCATCGCGTATACGTCCGTGACGGCATTTTCGTCGAGCCCACTTTGTACTTCCAGGATGGCCTTTTCCACCCCTTCGAGTGGACATATCGGGACTATCGCAGCGCCGAATACCGCGATTATTTCATGGCGGCCCGGTCCAAACTGGCCTATCAGATGCATCACCAAGGATTGCCTTACTCGCGCCGGAAAGGTTTTTCGGGTTCGAACGAAGCGGCGGATGGGGCTGAAAGCCAAGGGCCTCAGGATTAGTTGCGTCGGGACCGAACGTTTCGGACCTGGACGCTTCGTCCACCGGGACCGGAGGCCGGTTCCCCCCGGTGGGACCGGGGGAAAGATTTGGAGGCGGGAGCCTTATGCTCCCTTGAACATTGACCCCGAAAACCGGGGACTGGAAATCATACTCAAGCGAGGAGCTTAGAGTTTGCCTTCGCAAACTCTAAGCGACAAGCCTATAGTACTTCGTTGCCGGTTTCGCCGGTGCGGATGCGCAGGGCGCTTTCCACCGCAAGCACGAAGATCTTGCCGTCGCCGATTTTGCCGGTGCGGCCCTTTTCGGAAATGGCGGCAATCGCCCTTTCCACCAACTCATCGGTCACGACTATTTCCAGTTTCACCTTGGGGATGAAATCGGTATGGTACTCGCTCCCGCGATAGAGTTCGGTATGGCCCTTTTGGCGGCCGAATCCTTTCACTTCGGTCACGGTCATGCCCGTGACGCCCATTTCCTGGACTGCAGCCTTCACTTCGTCCAGCTTGAAAGGTTTGATGTAAGCGACGATCATCTTCATGTGCGGTCTCCTTTGCCTCCGATTGACTTCCACTAAACTAATATCCCGTTCCCCGACAAGTCCATGGACTTGTTCCGGTCCTCACGGACCGGGCCGGTCGAAACGACCGGGGGATGGGAGCCGAAATACGATCCCGGCGACCTTGCGGCCCAAGGGCGTAGGCGGGTTCGAGACCGCCGACGACCGGGACCAGATTTCCTAAAACCCGAGGACCATGTCCACGGCGGATCCCAATTGGGTTCCGGTTGCTTTTTTGTCCGCGTCCGCAAAGACGTCTTCGCTGGCCATATCCACGCGGAACTCCGCGCGGATCATGGCGGTCTTGGTCAGCCAAATCGTCGGCGCGACGGTGATATTCTGAAGGGTGATGTCGGTGTTGGTGCCCACGGAACCGGCCGCCCCTACGCGGGACAGCTTGTCATCCATGAAATACTCATAGCGCAAACCCAATCCGAACCAGTCGTTGAAATGCACCAGGGGCTGCACGCCCAATCCCAGCCAGGAGGCATCATCGCCGCCTACGCCGGCCTTTTCTTCCATGCCGTAGTTGGCCTGCAGCCACAGGTCCGTCATGGGAATAGCCTTGGTCACCGCGGTGAGATCGAAGCTCATGCGCAAATCATCCGTATTGCCGGCTTTTTCCGGACCGACGATGGCGGAAACGGCGACCGCAAGGGGCGCTCCCATATTGTATCCGATCTTGGCCAGGTAGGAGGGAACGGCATTCTGATCCGCAGCCTGATCCCATCCGTTGATGACGCCTACGTGCACATCCACGGGGCCATTGGCCATGTTGATTTCCGCGCCTGTGTGCGTCACCGGTTCGGCAAGGCCGAACAGGAAGCCGCGGGTGATGGTCGGATTGGCTCCGCCTTCGACCACTTCGATGCCCTGATAGGTGGCATATTTACCGGCCTTAATGCCCCACATGCGGCCTGCGCCGAATGCCCAGGTTATGTACGCCTCTTGCAGATCGATTGCATATCCGGCCGCGGTGAGCGGGCCCGAGCCGGCAAGCGAGGCATCCAACGCGCCATCGGAACCGAAATCCGTTTCCACGGTATAGCCTAATCCGGTCGCGCTGTCCGCGCCGGCGATCGCCAGGTGCGCGTTGTTCAGATTGAAGGTATTGGCTTGAGCGTCATAGCTATGAAACACGTTTGTAGTATTTTCGTCCGGAGTCGCCCAATTGCGATTGGCGCTGGCCTCGACGGAACCGGAAATGACGGGGGCGGCATGCGCTGCGATGGCGGTCATTCCGGCCAACGCCAGAGTGATTCCCGCGACCTTCAATCCGCGCGCTGCAGCATTATATTTGGGAAGCCCTTTGATCATCATCCTGTCGTACTCCTTTTAAAGATGGGGATTTTTTAGTCTGGCCCGGGTTTTCGGGAGGCATTCCGATTCGGAACTGTCACTCCCCAAAATCCATGACCCGCTGTTAAATGGACTAAAAAATTCACATTCCATGGCATTTTCCTGAATTTGGAATGTTTTGATGACCAGGTTTCGGCAATTATTCACTTCCCGTTGCCAAGTACATCAATCCCCATGCCAGTTAATTAAAAGAGAGCCTCCTTGTTTGATAATCGTTAAAAAGTCGGTTTTTTTGTAACTCTGCCGGATTAAGGCTTAACAAATCAGAACATAACAGTCTTAAATCTGACAACACATGACATTACTAGACTAATTCCGGAAAATTTCCAGGTTCAGGTCTTTTTTTGTAAGAGGCCCAAGGGTGGGGAAAGAATCTCTCCCTTCCCAGGGCCCGTTACTCTCTCTTCAATACTGACAATCATTTTGGTACCGGCCGGAAACCAGAGATAATCCCGATTCGGCTTTCCCAAGGAGATTAGAACGAGAAGGTGCTCTCAACCGCATAGTCGAACTTCTTAGGCAGAAGCTCATACTTGCCTTCGGCAAGGACCAACCAGTTGGGGCTGATCGCATAGCTCGGGCTCACGGTGATTTCGCTGTCGTAATCATCCGTAGCGGAGTTCTTGTCATCGATACTGATGGCGCTATAGCGCAAGGTGGCGGCGACTTTATCCGTGAACTTGTAGTTGCCCATAACCAGGAAGCCGATTCCGTCGAAGTCGCCGGGGCCCCAGTTCATGAGAAGGTTGAATTCGCCTGCCGCCGTGATGGGGCCGGCCGCGTATTGGGCCCAGACATTGAGGAGGGACTGCGACTCATCGTCGCCGCCGGTGCCGGTGGTGTCATACATCTGAAAGAGGTAGGCCGCTTTTGCGGTGACGCCGGCAACCGGAGTCAGGGTGACCTGCCCCTCGAAGCCCGGAGACTTCATCACGTCGAATTCCTGGGGGTTCCACAAATCCGAGACCACGGCGCCATACAGGCCGAACATGGGAGTGGTATAGCTCAGGTTCAATCCGTTCTGGTAATAGCCGTAGACCAGCGTTTTGGAGTAGGAATATTGGAACATGCCGGTGGGTTCAGCGGCTTCGAAGCCCGAAGAGCTGAGAAATCTACCGGCGGAAATCCCGAAGCCGCCAGCGTTGGCGTACGAAACGAACCCTTGCTCCAGATAAACCGTCGAAGAAGTAGCGGTCCCTGGGGCGGGCTGGGGCGCTCCGGGAGAACTGAAGGACGGAGTGGCGTTCACATCGGCCCGGGCGGAAATGTTGCCGAACTTGTACATGAAATCGAGTTCGAATTGATCGAACGATGCATTCAGGGTCGCATCGCCGGAATCCGGGGAATAACCGTTCAAGGACATGTCGAGAAAACCCGACGTGGACAGATTATCATTAATCTTGATCTCCGCGAAGGACGATGCTGCGCCTAGACCCAAGATCGCGAGCGCCAACGGTAACGTATTCGATTTCTTCATTCTTACTCCTCATTTTTCCTTCCCGGACCGGCAAGGTTTACATGCACGGACCATACATCAATCTCCATGCCAGATTGGGACAAGCGCTTCAAATAGCCCTCTACACTCTGAAAAAGCGCTTCCAATATGATTGCAATGCAGATTGTCATTACAACCTTTTCCAAAGCAAAAAAAACCGTGGCAATTGCTGACATTTCCAGCCGCATGCGGGTTGAATTGTCACGAGCGCCGTGTTTGATGAAAGCAACCACCCGATTGGAAACGCAGCTATCAAGGCATTTGGCGAGGCGATACCGATGGGGATGTGACGGGATGGGAAATCGCGCGATCGCGGAGGGACCGCGATCGGCGTCGAACCGGAGTGGAGTTAGGGCAGCAAGGTCGGGAGCTGCGCGCCCAGGATGGGGTACTTGGATACGAATGCCATGCGCCAGAAACCCGGAGCGGCCGCGATTGCCCCCAGCGAGGTTCCGGACTTGGGCGGAATGCCGTTCCAGAATACCAGATAGCCTTGGGTCGAGGATGGGTGATTGGGATGGGCCATCGCGGGGGCGGCAAGGGCCAGAGGGCAAAGGATGGACAGCAGGGCGAGCGAAGTCTTCATGTCAATTTCCTTTCGGGAAAGAAGAGGTGGAAACGGAAATCCGTTCAGGCGGCGGTGCGGAGGCCTTCCAGGCGCGCAGGATATGCGCCGCGATTTCGGGAACCCCCATTCCGGATTTGACCTGGGCGAACAGGAATGGGCCGTCGCCGCGCATCTTCAGGGAGTCGCGGCGCATCACCTCCAGGTCCGCGCCCACCAACGGGGCCAGATCGGTTTTGTTGATGACGAGCAAATCGCTTTGGGTGATGCCGGGGCCGCCCTTGCGCGGAATCTTGTCGCCCCCGGACACGTCGATGACGTAGACGGTGTAGTCCGCCAGTTCCCGGCCGAAATGCGCGGCCAGATTGTCGCCTCCGCTTTCGACGAACAGGAGATCGATGCCTCCCTGGAACCGTTCCATCAGCTGTTCCAAGGCGGCCACGTTAAGGGAAACATCCTCGCGGATGGCGGCATGCGGGCACCCGCCGGTTTCCACCGCCAGGATCCGATCCGAAGTAAGGGCTTCGTTCCGGATCAGGAATTCCCCGTCTTCCCGGGTGAAAATGTCGTTGGTCACCACGCCCAGACTGTATTGATCGCGCAGGAACCGGCACAGAGCCAAGGTCAATGCCGTCTTGCCGGAACCCACCGGACCGCCGATGCCGATTGTGAAAGCCCTTTTGGAGTAATCCCGATCGGGCAGCGCCAGTTCCCGCAAACGGTATTCGCCCGGGGAATCCATGATCTCATGGGTATGGCCGTGCGGACCATGGGAATGACCATGCTCCTTTTCTTCGCCGTTGTGCACACGTAGGATTTTCATCTCTTCTCCTGGGGATTCAACTTTGGAACAGCCTGGAATACAGGTGAGGATGGCTCGCCTGGGCCATGTCGATCATGGGCGCGGCCCGCATGGCCGCGGTGTGGATCCACTCGCCGCGCAGAGCGCGGTATCTTTCCCCCACGCCGATGTAGCGACGGTGCATTTTCTGGGCTTGCAGGGAGCCGAGAAGACCCAAGCGCACGGCCGCGCCCAGTTGATCGCGCAGGGCCATGTGCAGAAGCAGGCTTTGCGCGTCCACCAGGCTCACGCCTCCGGCCCGCAATGTGGCCGCGAAAACCATCAGGAAATGCAAAGGGAGCTTCTCCTTCAGGAACCAGGATCGCACGGCCCGGATGCCGGGCAGGTCGAAAGCTTCTTCCATGGCCCGCGACCAGGCTTGGCCTTGGGACAGGCTCCCGCGGCGTTGGGAGGGCATGAACAACCAGGCATCCCATTCCAGGACAACGTTCCGGAGGCCGGGGGCCGATGCCCGGGAGGGATCCTCCGTCCGCATCCATTCCGATTGCGCAAAGGCCGAATTCAGGAACGGCAGTTCCGCGGAAGTGATCTGATCGAGATGGCAATCCAGATATTGCTGGAAATCCTCCATGCGCTTGACATACCCGAGCTTGGCCAGGCTTTCCAGTCCGTTGGAAAAAGCGAAGCCGCCCGAAGGGAAGCAGGCGTCCGCCAATTGCAACAGTTCCATGGTTTCCAGAGTCACGATTTCTTCCTTGCCGGCCGGTGCCGGGATCCGTTCAGAACAATGAGTACAGTTGCGCCAAAGGCAGGGACGTTGCGGGCTCGCAGGAAAGGACTTCCCCATCCGCCTTGACCACATAGGTTTCCGGATCGACCTGGATATCCGGAGTCGCGGAGTTGAGGCGCATGTCCGCCTTGGAAATGTTGCGGCATCCCTCCACCGCCACCACCGTCTTGGACAGGCCGTATTGATCCCGCACGCGCCGGAGCGAAGCCTTGGACACGAAGGCCAGGGAAGTGAGCCCCACCGCGCCGCCCATGGCGCCGAACATGGGCCGCGAGTAATAAGGCTGCGGAGTGGGAATGGAGGCGTTGGGATCCCCCATTTGCGCCTGCACTATATAGCCGCCCTTGAGGATCATCTCCGGCCTGCTCCCGAAAAAAGCGGGCTTCCACAGGACCAGATCCGCCAACTTGCCGATCTCGATGCTGCCGATTTCCTTGGACATGCCGTGGGCCACGGCGGGATTGATGGTGTACTTGGCGATGTAACGGCGCGCGCGGAAATTGTCCGCGAGCAGCCCGGATTCTTCCGGAAGGTGGCCGCGCTGGACCTTCATCTTGTGGGCGGTCTGCCAGGTGCGCGTGATGACCTCGCCCACGCGGCCCATGGCCTGGGAATCCGAGGACATCATGGAGATGGCGCCCAGATCATGGAGGATGTCTTCGGCCGCGATGGTCTCACCGCGGATGCGGCTTTCGGCGAAGGCCACGTCTTCGGGAATGTTCTTGTCGAGGTGATGGCAGACCATGAGCATGTCCAGATGCTCGGCCAGGGTATTGGTGGTGAAGGGACGGGTGGGGTTGGTGGAGGAAGGCAGCACATTGGGAAGGCTGCAGACCCTGATGATGTCCGGCGCATGCCCGCCGCCCGCGCCCTCGGTATGGAAACTGTGGATGACGCGCCCCTTGAAGGCGGCGATGGTCGCTTCCACGAACCCCGACTCATTGAGGGTATCGGTATGGATGGCCACCTGCACGTCGTGCTCGTCAGCGATGGTGAGACAGGCGTCGATGGCGGCGGGAGTGGTGCCCCAATCTTCATGCAGCTTGAGGCCGATGGCCCCGCCTTCGATCTGCTCCGTCAGGCCGCCCGGTTGCGAGGAGTTGCCCTTGCCCAGGAAGCCGAAGTTGAGCGGATAGGAATCCGTGGCGCGCAACATCATTTCCAGATGCCCCGCACCGGGAGTGCAGGTGGTGGCGTTGGTACCCGTAGCAGGCCCGGTACCCCCTCCCAGCATGGTGGTGATGCCGGAGGCCAGCGCCTCCCCTATCTGCTGGGGGCAGATGAAGTGGATGTGCGAATCGATGCCGCCCGCGGTCACGATCAGGCCTTCGCCCGCGATCACTTCCGTGGTGGGCCCTACGATCATGTCGGGATCCACTCCGGGCATGACGTGGGGATTGCCCGCCTTGCCGATGCCGCGGATGCGGCCGTCCTTGATTCCCAGGTCGGCCTTGTAGATTCCCGTATAGTCCAATACCAAGGCGTTGGTGATGAGGAGATCCAGGGCCTCCGATTGATGGGCGCCCGAACTCTGGCCCTGGCCGTCGCGCAGCACCTTGCCGCCGCCGAACTTGCATTCCTCGCCGTAAACGGTGAAGTCCTTTTCCACCTCGATGACCAAGGCGGTATCGCCCAAACGGACGCGGTCGCCGACGGTGGGTCCGTACATGTCCGAATACGCGCGCCTGTCGATGGAAAGACTCATGGCATTCCTTTCGCCGAATGGCCGGGATTGGGGACGATTCCGGGATTCGAGGCGAATCCCTGATCGCGGGCGCGGGATAGGGCCGTTTCGCGGTTCTTGCCGTCCAGGGGACCCGATATCAGCCCGTTGCCGCCGAACACGATGCGCTCCCCGGCCAACGGTACCAGGCGCACCGATTTGGTTTCACCGGGTTCGAAACGCACGGCGGTACCGCTGGGAATGTCCAGGCGGAGATCGATCGCTTTTGTCCTATCGAAGCTCAAGGAGGCGTTGGTTTCGAAGAAGGGATAATGCGAGCCCACTTGGATGGGCCTATCGCCAAGATTGGCCACTTCCATTTCCACCGCGGTCCTGTCCGCGTTGAGATGGATGGGGTCGGAACGGAGAATGTATTCCCCCGGCGAGGGATCCGAAAGGGCCGGATCGGCGAACCTTTTCTTCGGTGGTTCCAAGCCTTCCAGGCCGGAGCCGTATAAGGCCCATTCGCCTTTGTCCGTGCAGATGGGACGATGCACGGTCACCAGCTTGGTGCCGTCCGGAAACGTCCCTTCCACCTGCACTTCGTCCACCATCTCCGCCACGGCCGGCAGCACCTGGCTGCGACCGAGGATGCTTTTGCCCTTATCCATCAGCACCGCGACGCTTTCGCCTTCGCGTATGAATTCGAGGAGCTGGGACGCGATGAGGGCCACGGCCTCCGGATAATTGAGGCGGATGCCCCGCCACAGACGCTTCTGCGCCAGGGTTCCGGCGCCGTGCAGCGCCAGCTTTTCGATGTCCTTAGGCGAGAGCCGCAATCACCACCTCCTGTGCCAAGGGTTGAAGCCCAACCAGGCCGCGTCCGCCAAGGCCGCGAACAGCATATCGTGCAAAGGCTGCAAGTCCCGTCTATCGCCGCCCATGGCCCGGATCATGCTGCCTTCGCCTTCCCGTTTTCCCATTCCCGCCCAGATGGCGGTAGCCGAACTTCCATCTTCGCCCTCGGCGGTCCGCTCCGTGCGGCCGGGTCCGTTCAATCCGAGTACCCGGGCTTCCAGGGAATCCGCGAGCCGGAGGGCCCGGGGTCCTATCAGATACACGCACAGAAAGGAGCGGAAGGCCCCGAAATGGCCGCACCGGAAAGGATCCTGGGAATCCGGATCCATTCCGAAACGTTCGGCCACCACCGGCGCGCCTCCGGGCCGCGTGACCCGCAGCTCCGTGCGCAACCGGCTGAAAGCGAAGACTTCTCCCCGGGCGACGCGGCCGGGCTGCAGCCAATCGAAAAGGATCAAATCCGCTTCGGGATGCACTTCCCAGCTTTGCGTCTGCCGGTACCGGCTGCCGGCGAAGGGCACCACGGGATCCGGACAAACCACGGCCAATGCGTTTGCATGAACCGTGCCAATCGTTTCCTGCAGACACCCGCCCTTGCCTTGGCTCTTATATACCTTGGTGCTCGATTGGGTACCCAGGTACAAACGGGATCCCGGCAGGCAGTCGACCTGCATGCGCACGGTATCCCCATCCACCAGGCCGCCGCCGTAGTTGGAAACGTAGACCTGGCAGCATCCATGCTGCGGACGCGGGTTGATGAATTTAATGGGGGGATAGCCCAGACACCGGGTCAAATGGGACGTGTCCCCATGCCGATCCACGACAATTGAATTCCAACCCTGCATCCCTGTTTTCCCTTTTCACTAACGAAGCAATTTTCCATCCACTCCGAATATGGACATTTGCTTCCCACTTGGGATTTTTGTTACAAACTGTCGACCCTATAGCGCGGTTTTGTCATCCATTGTCCAACCCTAGATCCCAAATCGCGTTCTGGCAAGCATTGCGGGGGGTGGAGGCGTGGCACTTGAATTGCTTTCCCCTCTTGAGTCCAACCAACCGAAACCTCGAAGAGGAGAGTCGACAATGAAGCATTCGAAGAACATTTTCCATGCCGCCCGTGCGGGAATGGGAGCCCTGGCCCTTGGCTTTGCCGCGTATTCCTACGCGCCCGCCGCCGATACACCCGTTAAGGCGCAGGAGATCGTCAAGGTAGGCATTCTGCATTCCTTGAGCGGAACCATGGCCATTTCCGAAGTGTCCCTGAAGGACGTCGTGACCATGGCCGTCGAGGAAATCAACGCCAAAGGCGGCGTGAACGGCAAGAAGATCGAAACCGTAGTGGTCGATCCCGCTTCCGATTGGGATCTCTTCGCCGAAAAGGCCAAGCAACTCGTGGGCGTGGACAAGGTCGCGGTGACGTTCGGTTGCTGGACCTCCGTGTCCCGCAAATCCGTGCTGCCGGTCTTCGAAGGCGCCGACGCCCTCTTGTTCTATCCCGTGCAGTACGAAGGTGAAGAATGCTCGAAAAGCGTGTTCTACACCGGCGCCACCCCGAACCAGCAGTTGATTCCGGCCGCGGAATACCTGATGAGCAAGGACGGCGGAGAGTACAAGAAGTTCTACCTGTTGGGCACCGACTACGTGTTCCCGCGCACGGCGAACAAAATCCTGCGCGCCTTCCTGCTGGCCAAGGGCGTGCCCGCGGCCAACATCGAAGAGGAATACACTCCCTTCCATCACCAGGATTACCAGACCATCGTCGGCAAGATCAAGAAGTTCTCCGCCGGCGGCAAGGCGGCCGTCCTGTCGACCATCAATGGCGACTCGAACGTTCCTTTCTACAAGGAGTTCGCGAACCAGGGCCTGACCTCGGCGATGTGCCCGATCATGGCCTTCTCCGTCGCCGAAGATGAACTGCGCGCCATGGACACGAAATACCTTGTCGGTCATTTGGCCGCCTGGAACTACTACCAGTCCGTGAAGGTCCCCTCCAACCAGACCTTCGTCAAGGCCTTCAAGGCCTTCGCCAAGAAGAACAGCCTTCCCGGCGGCGACAAGCGCGTGACTGATGACCCGATGGAAGCCGCTTACATCAGCGTCAACATCTGGGCCCTGGCCGCCGCCAAGGCCGGCTCCTTCGACGTGGACAAGGTCCGCAAAGCCGCCTATGGCATGACCTTCCAAGCCCCCGGCGGCATGGTCAAGATGGATGAGCGCAACCACCACTTGCACAAGCCCGTCCTCATCGGCGAGATCAAGAAGGATGGACAGTTCAAGGTGGTCTGGAAGTCCAAAGGCCTGGTCGCTCCGGAACCCTGGTCCATCTACACCAGCCCCGACAAAGGCTGCGATCATGTGGACCACGAAGGCACTTACACCAAGGCCGATATCAAGCCCGCAAAGTAGTCGAACGGTCTAAACCGCGGTCATCCGCCGCCCTCATTCCGGGGGAAGGTGGATGACCTGCAAGGGAATTGAATGCTTCGCCTTTCCATCCTCTCCGCAATCGGAGCGGCATTATTGACACTCTCCCCGCTCCGCGCTGGGGCTGAGGAACCTGCCAAGGCGACCGCCGGAACGGAGGCCGCTACGCAAGCGGCTCCCGCTCCGGAAGCCGCCTCCACAACCCCGGGACCCACCGCCAAGGCCTCGATCCCGGCTCTGCTGGATACCCTGCTTAAAAACGCGGACACCCGCACGGAAACGGTCAAAGCCCTGTTGGCCTCCGGTGACGAAGGTCTGCAAACCCTGTACCAGAATCTCTTCAAGGGTAACGTGTACGAATACACGGTGCCGGAAGCCGGCGCCGGAGATGCGGGCGCGGCCAAGACCATGCTCGTCATCGGCGGGCCGGAAGAACAGCATGACAACGAAACCTGGGTCCCTTTGCTGAACGTATATCCCGCCGGGCCCCTCAAAACGCCTTCCGGCGCCCCCGTCCTGGCCAAGCTGGTGGATCTGGTGGAGGTGGAAACCGATCGCGAAGTGCGCGTCCTTATCCAGCCCGTGCTCACGGCCATGGATCTCAAGAGCCGCGACCGCGACAAACGGAAATCCGCCGTGCTGGCCCTGGGTGAAAGCGGCGACGCCGCGCAAATCCCGCTCCTCATGTCCACGCGAACGGTCGAAAAGGACCCCGGCGTCATCCAGCTGCTGGACGAAGCCGTGGCCCGCATCGATCTTAAATCGGCCGATCCCGCCGTCCGCGCCGCAGCAGCCGAGCGTTTGGGCGCCATCCATTCCGTCAATGTATTGCCCGAGCTGAAGGCCATGGTCTCGACCAAGGACAAGGCCGTCCCGGACGAAGCGGACGCCACCGTCCGGATTTCCGTGGCCAAGGCCATCCGCAATATCGAATCCTTCCAGAGCTTCACGGGCGCGGTCCAGAATCTGTTCACGGGCCTGAGCCTGGGATCCATCCTCATCCTGATGGCCCTCGGCCTGGCCATCATCTTCGGCCTGATGGGCGTCATCAACATGGCGCACGGCGAATTCATGATGATAGGCGCCTACGCCACCTATCTCATCCAGAACGGGTTCCAGAAATTCCTTCCGGCGGCCTATTTCGATTGGTTCCTGCCGGTGTCCCTGCCGCTCTCCTTCCTGGCCGCCGGCGGGGTGGGAATCGTGGTGGAAAGCCTGATTATCAAGCGCCTGTACGGACGCCCCCTGGAAACGCTCCTGGCCACCTGGGGCCTTAGCCTGCTTTTCATCCAGACCGCCCGCAGCCTGTTCGGCGATCTGACCGCCGTGTCTTCTCCGCGGCTTCTCAGCCAGGGATGGGAAATCTTTCCGCAAGTGGTGCTGCCCTATAACCGCATCTTCATCATCTTCCTGACGGCCTTGATCGTGGCCGCCGTGAGCTGGGCCTTCTATCGCACCAGCCTGGGCACCAAGATCCGCGCCGTCACCCAGAACCGCGCCATGAGTTCCTGCCTGGGGATAGCCACCCGGCGCGTGGACGCCCTTACGTTCGCTTTGGGGACGGGCATCGCCGGAGTGGCCGGGTGCGCCCTGACGCAGGTGGGCAACGTGGATCCGGGCATGGGACAGAATTACATCGTGGATTCATTCATGGTGGTGGTGACCGGCGGCGTGGGCAAGCTCGCGGGCACCGTGATCGCCGGCATGGGCATCGGCTCCCTCAACAAATTCCTGGAACCGTTCCTGCAAAGCGTATACGCCAAGGTGGTTCTGTTGGGCCTGGTGATCTTCTTCCTGCAGAACAAGCCTTCCGGCCTGTTCCCGGCGAAAGGCAGAAATGAAGATACTTGACCTGTTCCCGCGCCAGGAGCGGACGGCCATCGTTCTCTCCGTTCTGGCCGTGGTGGTTTTGCCCATACTCAATTCCGTGGGCCTCGTATCCGATCTCAACCTGAACCTGCTGGGCCGTTACTTCTGTTTCGCCCTGGCGGCGCTGGGCATCGATCTCATCTGGGGTTATACCGGCATCATGTCGCTTTGCCAGGCGGTCTTCTTCTGCCTGGGCGGCTATTGCATCGGCATGCACATGCTGCTCAAGACGGGAACGGCGAGCGTCTACGGAAGCGCGCTCCCGGATTTCATGGTCTGGAACCAGGTCAAGCAACTGCCGCTTTTCTGGGAACCGTTCCGCCTCTTCCCCGTCGCCCTGGTCCTGGCCTTGGCGGTCCCGGTACTCTTCGCCCTGGTCTTCGGTTTCTTCGCTTTCCGCAGCCGCATCAAAGGCGTCTATTTCTCCATCATCACCCAGGCCTTGGCCCTGGCGATGTGGCTCATTTTCCTGCGCAACGAGACCATGTTGGGCGGCACCAACGGCCTCACCGATTTCAAGACCCTGCTCGGCTTCGAGCTCGCCCATCCCGGCGTCAAAAGGGGTCTGTACCTGGTGACCGCGCTGGTGCTGGTGGGCGCGTATTTCGCGGCCCGCTACATGGTGGGTTCCAAGCTGGGCAAAGTGCTGGTGGCCATCCGCGACAGCGAACACCGCCTGCGTTTCACGGGCTTCCCGGTGACCCGGTACAAGCTTTTCGCCTTTTGCATGGCCGCGTTCCTGGCCGCCGTCGGCGGCATACTCTACGTCCCCCAGACCGGCATCATCACGCCCGGGCGCATGGACGTGAAGAGCTCCCTGGAAATGATCGTATGGGTGGCCGTGGGAGGCCGCGGCACCTTGGGCGGCCCCATCGTGGGCGCCATTGGCGTCAGCCTGGCCTACAGCTACCTGACGGGAAGGTTCCCGGGTTCCTGGCTTTACTTCCTGGGCATCCTCTTCATCACCGTGGTGCTCTTCTTTCCGCAAGGCGCGGTGGGCTCGCTTTCCAGGTTGAAGCTTCGCAAACGGACCCGGCCCGGCAAGGACCCCGCTGATCCCGCGGCTGAGCCCGCGAAAGTGGCGGCAGAGGTGGCCGCATGAGCAAGCGCATATTGGCGGTGGAAGATCTGATGGTGTCGTTCGACGGCTTCAAGGCCCTGGACATCACCTATTTCGAACTGGAGGAAAAGGAACTGCGCGTGATCATCGGTCCCAACGGCGCGGGCAAGACCACCTTCATGGACGTGCTTTGCGGCAAGACCAAGCCCCAGGAGGGGAGCGCCCTGATGGACGGCAAGGATCTGGTGAAGATGAACGAGCAGCAGATCGTGGAGCTGGGCGTGGGCCGCAAGTTCCAGACGCCTTCCGTGTTCGGGAGTCTTTCCGTCTTCGACAATCTGTTGCTGGCCTTCAAGACCGACCGCAAGGTGTGGCGCTCGCTGTTCTACAGGCTCTCGCCGCAGGCGAAAGCCCGCATCGAAGAGGTCGCGGAAACCGTCGGGCTCAGGGATACGCTTTCAATGCAGGCCGCATTCCTCTCCCATGGTCAGAAACAATGGCTGGAAATCGGCATGCTCATCCTACAGGATCCCAAGCTGCTTCTGATCGATGAACCCGCCGCGGGCATGACCGACGAAGAGACCGCCAAGACGGGCAGGTTATTGCTGGAACTCGCCAACAAACATTCCATCATCGTCATCGAGCACGACATGGAATTCGTAAAGCAATTGGCCCGCAAGGTAACGGTACTCTGCGAAGGCAAAATCCTGACCGAAGGATCCATCGAAAAAGTCCAGGAGGATCCGCAAGTGATCGAACGGTATCTTGGACGCTCCCACGGAACCCGCGCGGAGAAGGCCGTGGCCGCTACAACCGGGCAAGGAGCGTCCCGTGGCTGACACCACGCTCATCGCCGGCGCCCAGCCCCCGGCGCCTTCCCTGGAGGCTCCAGCGTCCCTGGCGCCCGCCCACGCTTCTTCCGCGCCCTTGTTGCGGGTCAAAGGGCTGGATATCAATTACGGCGAAAGCCAGGTGCTCCGCGACGTGAACCTGGAACTGCATCCGGGCACCATCACGGCTCTGATGGGCCGCAACGGCGTGGGCAAGACCACCCTTTTGAAAGCCATCATGGGCCTGCTTCCCGCCCGCAAGGGAGAAGTGGCCTTCCAAGGCAAATCGCTCAACGGCCTGCCCCCGGAGAAACGCGCCCGCGCCGGTATCGCCTATGTGCCCCAAGGCCGGGAAATCTTTCCCAAACTCACCATCGAAGAGAATCTGCTGCTTGGCCTGGAGGCCAGGCCGGACCGGCTGAAGAAAATCCCGGAAGAGGAAGTCTTCGGATTGTTTCCGTTCCTGGCCGGCATGCGCAAGCGCCTGGGCGGCAACCTTTCCGGTGGACAGCAACAACAGCTCGCCATCGCCCGGGCCCTGCTGGGCAAGCCCAAGGTCCTCCTGTTGGACGAGCCCACGGAAGGCATTCAGCCTTCCATCATCGACGATATCGAAAAGGTCCTGTTCGGCCTCAAGGCCAAAGGGGATATCGCCGTATTGCTGGTGGAACAGTATCTGGACTTCGCCCGCCGATTGGGCGACCGCTATTACATCATGGAACGCGGTACCATGGTCCAGGGCGGCAAAACCTCGGAATTGACCGAGGAAAGCGTCAAAAAGCATCTGGCCTTTTGACATTCCCATAACAATTGCCACAAATCATACAAAGCAATCCCTTGGGCAGAAAATGTCCTTTTTTGTCGATCGCTTTCCCCATTCCTCCATTTTAAACGCGGTTCCCGGCTTTCAATTCCTTCCCGCTTTTGGCATGGTCGATGCTTAGTGCGCAAGGGCCGAGGATAATCCGGGCCCGAGCGGATCTTTTCCATCGTTAGAAATGAGGGATGCAGACATGACAAGAACCAAGACCATGAACACCAGACTCATCGCCTGTTGGGCGCTGGCCGCCGGGCTCTTCGCCGCGACCGCCGCCTTGGGCGATACGCCTACGACCGCCGCTCCCGCCGCTGCGGTCACCGCCGCGCCTGCCGCCACTGCGGCTCCCGCGGAGGCTCCCGCCGCCCCGTCCGCGAATGCGGATTTCGAGGCCTACATGAACAATACCGCTCCCGTCAAAATGACCGGCATTCCCGGCCCGGGACACAACGCCTTCATGATGATTTGCGCGGCCCTGGTCCTTTTCATGACCCTTCCCGGCCTGGCCTTGTTCTACGGGGGATTGGTCCGCACCAAAAACGCGCTGTCCGTTCTGGCCCAGTGCCTGGGCATCACCGGCATGGTGACCCTGCTGTGGTGGGCCTTCGGGTACAGCTTCGCATTCGACGCGGGTTCGCCGTTCCTGGGCGGCCTCCACTTTTCCTTCCTCAAGGACGTCACCTCGGCGCCCAACACCAACTATGCCTATTGGGTGTCCGCCAACGTCTTCTCCATGTACCAGTTGATGTTCGCCATCATCACCCCGGCCCTGATCGTCGGCGCCATCGCGGAACGCATGAAATACAGCGCCATCATGCTCTTCGCCCTTGGTTGGATGCTCGTCGTCTACTTCCCTCTGGCCCACATGGTCTGGGGCGTGGACGGCATGATGAACGGCGTGTGGAACGCCGCCGCCAAAATCAAAGCCATCGACTTCGCCGGCGGCACCGTGGTGCACATGTCCTCGGGCTGGTCGGCGCTCGTTCTCTGCATCATCCTGGGCAAGCGCGTCGGCTTCGGCCAGCGCACTTTCGCCCCGCATAGCCTGGTCATGACCATGGTCGGCACCGGTATGCTCTGGGTGGGCTGGTACGGCTTCAACGCCGGTTCCGCCGTCGCCGCCGATGGCGTCGCCGCCAACGCTTTCATGACCACCACCCTGGCCACCGCTACCGCGGCTTCCGTATGGCCCGCGCTGGAATGGATGTTCCGCGGCAAGCCCACCGTGCTGGGCTTCTGCTCCGGCGCCGTCGCCGGCCTGGTCGTCATCACTCCCGCCACCGGCTTCGTCAATTCCACCGGAGCGGTCATCATCGGCGTGCTCGCCGGCGTAGTGCCCTTCCTGGCATGCACCTGGCTCAAGAACATTTTCAAATACGACGATGCCCTGGATACCTTCGGCGTCCACGGCGTGGGCGGCACCTTGGGCGCGCTCATGACGGGAATCCTGGCCACGGCCGACGTGAACGGCAACCTGAACACGAACCTCAAGGGAATAGTCGGACACACCCTGTGGATCGAGCAACTCAAGGCCATCGGCGTGACCATCGCCCTGGCCGTGGTGGGAACCCTGGTCCTGGCTTACCTCATCAAGATGACCATCGGCCTGCGCCCCTCGGCCGAATCCGAAATCCTGGGTCTGGACCTTTCCGATCACGGTGAGGCCGGATACCATTACGATGAGACCCACGGGTCGGCCGTGACCAAAAAAGAATCCTCTTACGCCTGATTGGCCAAACCCTTCTCTTTGAGCCATCCCCCTTGGGGGGTGGCTTCCCCCCTTCCAAAATTGTCAGTTTTTAGCTTAACAATTTCAATTTTGTCAGTATTTGTTGACACTTATTGACATGGATGGTGTGACAACCAGCTTCGCTTTCCATTTTAATCCTGAAAGAGCCCATTTGTACCCTTTGGCATGGTCAATGCTATTAGTCCGTGGTGAAAAAGCCAGAAACGTGTTTCCTCTGGGCCGGGTCGGAAAGAGAAGCACATTCCAAAATTGAGGAACCCTAAAATGATGAAATCCATTGTCAATCGTCTCAAGCCACTTGCCTGTTGGGCGATAGCCCTCAGCCTGATCGGCGCCACGGCCAGTTTCGCCGAAACCGCAGTCGCCGATACTGCGAAAGCGGCAGCGGCGACTCCGGCCATTGTTGCTGCGCCGGCAGTCGACTCGTCCGTCCTGATCCGCCTGGCGGATCTGGAAGCCTATATCAACAATACCGGCGCCACCAAGCTGGTCGGCGTTCCCGGTCCCGGCCATAACGGCTTCATGATGATTTGCGCCGCCCTGGTTCTTTTCATGACCCTTCCCGGCCTGTTCCTGTTCTACGGCGGCCTGGTCCGCACCAAGAATGTGCTGTCCGTGATCGCGCAATGCTTCGGCTGCGCGGGTCTCGTCACCATCATGTGGTGGGCCTTCGGGTACAGCTTCACCTTCGACGCGGGTTCGCCGTTCTTGGGAGGCCTGCACTTCGCCTTCCTGAAGGGAGTCACGTCCGCGCCCAATACGAACTACTCGTACTGGGTTTCCGCCAACGTCTTCTCCATGTACCAGTTGATGTTCGCCATCATCACCCCGGCCCTGATCGTCGGCGCCATCGCCGAACGCATGAAGTACAGCGCCATCATGTTGTTCATCCTCGGATGGATGCTCGTGGTCTACTTCCCCCTCGCCCACATGGTGTGGGGCGTCGACGGCATGATGAACGGCGTGTGGAACGCCGCCGCCAAAATCAAAGCCATCGACTTCGCCGGCGGCACCGTGGTGCACATGTCCTCGGGCTGGTCCGCTCTGGTCCTCTGCCTCATCCTCGGCAAGCGCGTCGGTTTCGGCCAGAAGAATTTCGCCCCGCATAGCCTGGTCCTGACCGCGGTCGGCACGGGCATGCTCTGGGTGGGCTGGTACGGCTTCAACGCCGGTTCCGCCGTAGCCGCCGACGGTGTCGCGTCCAACGCCTTCATGACCACCACCTTGGCAACCGCCGTGGCCGCTTTCGTCTGGCCCATGCTGGAATGGATTTTCCGCGGCAAGCCCACCGTGCTGGGCTTCTGCTCCGGCGCCGTCGCCGGCCTGGTCGTCATCACTCCCGCCACCGGCTTCGTGAACGCCACCGGCGCCGTCATCATCGGCGTGCTCGCCGGCCTGGTCCCTTTCCTGGCCGTGACCCAGCTCAAGAACTGGTTCAAGTACGATGACGCTCTGGATACCTTCGGCGTCCACGGCGTGGGCGGAACCATGGGCGCGCTGCTCACGGGATTCCTGGCCACCGCCGACGTGAACGGCAACCTGAACACGAACCTCAAGGACGTCGTGGGCCACACCCTGTGGATCGAACAGATCAAAGCCATCGGCGTAACCATGGCTCTGGCCATCGTCGGCACCGTAGTGCTCGCCTTCATCGTCAAAGTCATCGTGGGCCTCCGCCCCAGCCATGACGAAGAACTGCAGGGCCTTGACTTCACCGACCACGGCGAAGCCGGCTACCACTACTCCGAGGACTAGACTTCAGCGAATGTGGAGAATCCCGCAAGGGATTCTCCAAGGCCAATCCCAGCGGGATTGGCCCGGCGAAGACGGCGGGAAGCCGTTGAGGAGGCAAAGGCGGTTTCAGCCGCGAAGCCTCCACGGGGGCCTGGGCTCCCGGCCGAATGTTCCGGAGGCAAGGGCCTCCAACCCAAATGCAAGGCGGGCCCATCCGGGTCCGCCTTTTTTGCTTCCATGCCTCCGGGCGTTCCGGCACCCCGGGACCGCCCCGGCTTGGAGATTTTTCGAGGCTATTCCCGGTCGATTCCAGGCAATTGCGCAAGGGACCCGGAGAGATAGGGCCTGGATGGTTGGCATTTTCGGCCCGGCAAACTAAATTGGTTGGCCCTTGGTCGGCGGGATGTGGCTCAGTCTGGTAGAGCACTACGTTCGGGACGTAGGGGTCGTGGGTTCGAATCCCGCCATCCCGACCAACTTTTCCCCTTGTATATCAATGACTTGCGAAGATTCCTGTGCACCCGTGCCAACTGGGTGCCAAGTTTCCATTATGGGCTTTTCCTGGGTTTTCTCGATTTCCGGGTAGATGCCGAGCACCAGAGGCCGCTGTGCGGACTGAATTCGGGCGATGCGCTCCCGCAGATAAAGCCGAGTGGTGTCCACTTCGGAGTGCCCCATCAGGTCCGCAATCGCAAATTCGCTCACGCCCCCGCGCTCCAGGTGGGTTGCCGTGCTGGCGCCGAGGCCGTGGAAGGTGCGTTTCAGTCCATCCTTCTCCGGAGGGATGCGGGCCCGCTTCAGGTCCCGGCGGAAGAACTTGATCGCGTTGTTTCGGGAGATGCTGGTTAAGGGTTCTTCTGGATCCCGACCAAACGTGTCTTCCCAGAGCCAGCCGAGGAGCGGTTGGGGAACGGGCACGAAGGCTTTCTTGGGGTCGCGGGACTTGATCTCCATGTAGTCGGCCAGGATGCCGCCGCGGACCCAATCCATCGATTTTACCTTCAGGTCCCGGATGGCGGAGCGGCGGATGCGGCACCAGTAGGCCAGGCCGTAGATAATTCTGCGCCTCGGGGTCACCGCGTCCATGAGGCGACGAATCTCGGCGGGCTCCAGGTCGCCGTGGATTTGCTTGGGCGTGGTGTCCAGGCCGGGCCAGATGGCTAGGGGATCCTCGGCCATGAGCTTGCGGGACTTGGCGTATTTGCAAAAGCCCGTGAGGAACCGAGCCTTGTTCTCCACCGTCGCCGGCCGGGAGCCTGCGGCGAGCATGGCGGCGACTTGGTTTTCAAAGGGCAGCAGCTTGATGTCCGTGACCGCTTTCAGACCCAGGGCGGCCGTCCAGCGTTCCAACTCCACGTTGGCCTGCTTGATGGTCTTCTTGCTCCAGCCGGTGCCTTTCTTGCCGCCGTAGGTACTGCCCCAGGAGATGTAGCCGGGGAAGATGGATTTGATCGGCTGTTCGGTATTCACCGCGCGGCCGACGTCCAAGTTGTATTGGCGCTCCTCTACCCGGTCCACGATGCGTTGAGCGTGAGCCAGAGTCAGCTTTTCCGTCCGCAGGCCTTCCCCGCTCTTGGGGATGTGTGTGGGCCACTCTACTCCCTTGGGCGGGACTACCCGGTATTCCAGATATTCCCCACCCTTCGCGCGCAGTCGCGTCTTGAGGTAGATGGAAAAGCCTTTGTACTTCATTCGGCGGGGATGCCCTTCATGCCGTTCAAGGCCCAGTAGTCCACGATGCGGCGGTTCCAGGTCCGCTGGGCTCCATCCCTGCGGCGGCGGCCTTCGGGGAATTCGTGGTTGTCGATCATGTTCTGAATGGTCTTCCTACAGTAGCCAAGCACCTTCTCCAGGTCCGGCATGCGATAGACCAAAAGATAACGCATGTCCTTGGATTTCCTGATGGGCTTCGTTATTTCCTCCCTAAGCCCCGGAGCCTGCTCCATTTGGACGTTCCCGTTCATCGCGTCCGACCTTCCGGTTTGCGGTTTTTCAATACCCAGCATAGGATCTCCCCTGGGCTTCCTCAGGAATCCCCAACTCATTGCCGATCTGTTTTATGACTGCCGCCCGCTCATCGTCGGGCATGGGTGGAAGGGCGGCTTTGCGCCTTTCGAATTCCCGAGCAGGCGTTGCCGGCTTTTGATTTCGGAAATTTCTGGGTCTCATCGCTCTTCCACATTCTTGTTGGCCTGTGTGCCCCCGGAGAACGTGACGTGGCGGTCGGTGGGATTGATCATTTTCCCCTTCGGCATCAAGGCTTCGAGGCGGGCTCGTTCATCTGGCGGCAGGGCAGCCCACTCTCGCTGGCTGCGTTCCTCTGCCTCGGCCGCGACGCGGTCCAGGTTGAACGTGGTGGTAGTAACCTTCTTGGAGCCTTCTCCGGGGTATTCCGTGGTCCAGCACTCCTGATAAAGCCATGTTTTGAAGTGCTTCCACATTGGCGGACGATTCTCCGCACGGGATTTTTTCTCACCGTGGGATTTGTAGAGGAGGATGGCGGGCAAGAGCAGTGGGACGATTTCTGCAGTCCGCTTTCCGTATTTTTTCTTGAAGGCCTCCCATTCAGGCGCGAAGCCGCGAGGGATACCGGGGTATGCTTTCCGGGCTATCTCGAAATCCTTTTCCAAATCCCCGGAGGGGGTAGGGGGAGAAGGTTCGGTTGGTTGGGTACGGTTGGGTACGGTAGCCCCTGTACGTGCGACGGTTGTGCCTTGCACGTTCTTTGCACGCGCATCTTTCATGCGCTCCCTATTGGCGACTCGCTTTTCAACCAACCTACCAGCGTAGTCCATCCAATCGTGTATAGCCATTCCATCGAGCCAATGGGTGTCTTGAAGCGCCTTTAATAGGATTTCCGAATCCTTGGACCAAGCGCACGCCGCGGAGATTTCCACGGCGCCGAATCGGCTCAGGTCACCGTTATCGGCGTAATCGAGCGCCCACAGCCAAAGCTTAACCAGGCGCCCCAGCGCTTGCTCTGGAGGTTCTTTCAATACGGCTGCCAAGCGGATCAGCTTTGGATGAGCCGGCAGGTTTTGGTGAATCTCAATCCAAGCCATGGCCGATTATCCTCGCTCCTTCAGCCTGGCGCGCATTGCCGCTTCAGCCTTTTCGATGGTGGCGATGATCTTGCCCCGGGTTTCCTCATTCAAATCCATGTACCCGTTGAGGCGAGCGTTCGTCGTCTTGGGATGCTCGCCAAGCGCCTGGGCGATATCGCGCGCGACAAGGCCTATCCCCCGCATTCTTTCCTTCAGGTCGACGTGAATTTTGTAGTTCGGCATTCGAATTCCTCTCATGGCGATGGCGACGTTTTGAGAGACAGTAGAAGTGCTGCTATCAATAACGGCAAGCAACCGATTCAAACTGCTTCGCACGCGAAACATCAATTCCTGGCGGGGATTGGATTCTGCCGTATAGCTGAGGGAGCGACCGAAACCTGGACAGGTCGGTCTGGAAGAAGATGGGATTATATCAAATCTCGAAATGGCGAAATTCCAGCCGATTCATCAAAATCAGGTAAGTTCAAATCGGGATCTACACGTTTCTACACGCGAATGTCGAAGACATGAAAAAACATTCAGAGGTCAATTCCTCACCCGAAACCAGGGATGCGACCCTCCAGAAAACCGCCGATGCCTCAATGTTTATAGGAGCGGCGGGCACGCAAATGGCTTTCGAGGTATGACCCCGCGTGAAAATTATGGTCAAGGAAGTCTATCAAGTAGGTAACGGAAAGATACCGTGCCCTTTTGCGATGCCGTGCCGATTCCGTTAATATTTCGCCATTTTTAAAAAGTTCGATTTCAGTTCACCAGGCTTCACCACACTTTCTTTTTCTTTTTCCACTTCACTCGCTTCCACCTTATTGCCCTTAGCGACGAAGCCAAGGACGCAGTGGCTCCATTGGACGAGGCTGAAAGGGGGCGATTTAACACCCCTACCCCCGGCTGAGACCAGGATGTCGTTCACCTTGGCATCGATAGCCTCGCGTGGGGTGATAGCGGCTCTGTCTGGAACATAGTCCGGACGGCCTACTCTCTTCACCATGAAACATGAACAGAAAACCCCTTTCTATGGGGGTCCGGGGGGCCAATCTAGAAGGCTACCTGGGAAGCTCGCCCAACTGCCCGCCGACACATTTAAACATGACTTGAAGTCCGGTACCAGAGACGACAATACCCATTCGGTGAAGGCCTCTTAAGCCATGGCCGCATCCTGGCTCCCGAACAACCTGAACCTCTCGAAATTGGGCCTCCCGACCAATTTGCCTCCGATCAGCTTCTCCTTGCCACCCGCGAATCCGGCGCCGGGAACGGTGAACCAGCCCGCGCCTGTGGCTCCCACCGCCACGAAGCCGTCGGCCAATATCCAGGGATTCGCCCCGGCCGTCACCGTCCCGAAAGTGGGCTCCAACCCGTTCAACCCCCTGTCCCCCGTGGCACCCACAAGCAAGAGCAGCATCCTGAACCCATTCGGCTCCATCCCGTCCATCCCCGGCGTTTCCGTTTCCCCGGGCCAGACACCGCCCATTGCCGCCATCAAGCCGCTCGCAGCCCCCGTGCCGAGTTTCGTTCCGACCTCTCTGCCCGCGCCCGTGATGACCATGGA
Organism: Fibrobacterota bacterium; assembly: GCA_028287505.1. Lineage (GTDB taxonomy): Bacteria > Fibrobacterota > Fibrobacteria > UBA11236 > UBA11236 > Chersky-265. Next base: position 49,185 of record JAQBPN010000001.1, read on the forward strand.
CACGGCGCCCAAGCCCACAGGCATGGTGAGCATGCCGCCGCCCATCACCATGGACACCGGTCCCAAAGCCACGGGGATGACCGACACGACCCCGAAGGCGCCGCCCATCACCATGGACTACAAACCGCCCGTCACGCCCGTGGGGGTGACGCCGGAGGTTAAGCCGCCCGCCCCGGTCGTGAAGATGGATGCGCCGGTCGTGGCCACCGACTCGACGAAAACGGGCGTGACGACGGAGAATGCGCCCGCACCCGTCACCGATCCAAACGCACCCCCGCCGCCCTCGCCGTTCAACGAGACCCTGACCAAGTACATGGACACGCTGAACAAGTGGGCCGAAGGCATGCCCGATCAGCAGTACAAGAACGCGCTGAACCAGATCATCACCTCCAGCGCGCTCATGAACTCGGCGGAAACCGACGCTCTGCAGATGCAGATCAACCAGGACCCGAACCTCCGCGGCCAAGGCGCCGGCCTCGCCATGATGCAAATTCTGGCCCGCGACCATGGATTCAACCTGGACCAGGCCCTGGCCAAAGCCTCCGGCGATTCCCTGGACCGCATCATCTCCATGCAGAAGTACGGGATCGAAGGCGGCACCAGGCTCGTCACGGCCATGCGTGACGCGAAGCTGCAGGACGCGAAGATCGCGCTGGACAACGCCCAACTGGCACGCGACAACCAGATCGAGGACGCAAAAATCCTCCGGGACAACACCAAGAGCGACATCAACACACTGACCAGCAACGGCCAGTTCGACGCCGCAGCCGCCGCGATGAACAGCTACATGAAGGACGCTTTCCCGGGCCTGGACCTGAACATCACCGGAGCATCCTTGAAGTCCCGCGACCCGCAGGAATTGACGAAGATGACGCAGAAGCTCAGCTTCATCAAGGACTTGATCGGGAAGAACCCGGGCGCCGCGCTCCCGCTCATCCGAACAATGATGAGCGACCCAACCTACGACGGTTATTTCCCCGAGGGCATGACCGCCGAGCAGGTTTCCAGCGCCTTGGCCACGGGCCAGATCAGCGAGAACACCGTCCAGGCGAACACGCTCAACACCCAGATCAACGCCTTCGCGCTCCCCGGCGCCAATGGAAAGAGTCAGTCCTTCGACGAGACCGGGAACCTGTACCCCGAACTGTTCCGCCTCCAGGGCCGCGATGCCGTGAAGGAGGGGCGCAAGCTTGACGTAGCGGACGTGAACGCCATCCGCGCCGCCGAGGGCCTGCCCGCCTTCGCCAAGGATTCCCAGGGGAATCTCGTTGATGAGAATGGCGTACCCCTGGACGATCAGGACTACACCGAACTCGCCTACCGCAAGGACTACTACGACAAGCAGCGGGCCGCGAGCACGAAGCCCTGGGAGCAGATGCGGAACCAGATCCTCGACTCCCCCATGGGCAAATACTTCACCGACGAATCCCTGTATCCCGGGGCAAACGACTCGTTGAGCAAGTTCCTGATGGCCTACAGCCTGTCGGCGGATGCCTTCACGAAGGACCCGCAGACCAGGGAAATCGTGCCGAACTGGGACAAGCTGAACCTCAGCCTGAACAGTCCCGAAATGTGGCCCATCTTCCACAACTGGCCCACGGCCGTGTTCGGGAGCGACGGTGCCGTGATGAAGGATGCCGCGGGAAAGGATATCTCCACGCCCGGCGGCCACGTTTACGGCGAGATTGGACCGGATGGTCAACCCATCCTCTCCACGCCCCAGGACCAGGCACTCGATTCCAATTACTTCGCCTACCGCAGCAGCGGGGGCACGCTGGATCCGAACCAGTGGTACTACGCCACCCAGGGCGGAAAGGCACAACCCGATCCCACGAAGATTCCGGCAGGTCTGAAAAACGGTGAGGATTTCTCCAAGGTGGGGGAAAACCTTAGCATGGACCTTACCCCCAAGAATACGGGGGTAACTCCGGGAAGCTCCGGCGATATCACCAAGAAGTTCAGCGATTATGTCACGGCCACGGCGGGGCTTACCCCGGACGCCGCCGCAGAAGTGACGTCCTGGGCAAATACCATGAACAACGCCTACGCGAATATCCCCTCGGGCAAAATGACAAAGCTCACAACGGGTGCGGGAGACGATTTCGATATCGGTATCGATAGGCTCAAAGCCAGAGGTATCGCCCAGGGCACGCTCGACACGTTCGTTTCCAAAGACTCCATCGCAAACGGTGGCACTTGGGCAAACCTCACCCATATGGGCGGAAGTCACTACGAGTATTTGGGCACCCCCGAGTTCGCCACCTATACCATCTATGCCAAACTGCTCAAGAGCGGCATGAGCGAAACCGAAGCCAAGGCCGCCTTCACGACGCTAGTGGGCAAGGACAGAGCCGCCGCCGCTTTGCGCCTCGAAGATCCCAACACCGCCGGATACGACAAGATCACCGCGGATTTGAATAAGGTGGAGTCAAAACAGTGAGCAAGAAAAAAGTCACCGTCACCCTCGACACCAGCGATCCGCTTTCCACCGATCCGGGATCGACGGACCTGTCGCTCCCGCCCCCGATCAACCCATTCCAGCCGCAATTGCAGCCGTCGCAGCAGAACACGGGCCTGGACTCCATGCGCCTCCAGATGCCGATGGTGAACAAGCCTTCCGACCTGGCTCCGACTCCAACCGTGAAGCCTGCAGCCACCCCGCCGGTATCCGGCATGGACCAGGCCGCAGGATATCTCGCCCCCGTCGCCGCGGGTTTCTCCGCCGGCAGCCAGACCCAGCCCACCACCAATGCCGGTGGCGCTGTAATGCAAACCGTGGGCTCCGGGATCGCAGGTGCGACGGCCGGCGCAGCCCTGGGCTCCGCCGTTCCCGGCATCGGCACCGCCATCGGCGCGGGAGTTGGCGGCCTTGTCGGTCTCGTCTCCGGCGGCATCCAGTCCTACATGGGCCTCAAGGAAGCCCGAGCCAACAAGCGCGCCCAGGAAAAGGCCATTGCCCAGGTCAACAAGCAGAACGCCGAGCAGCAGGCCTACGACCGCTCCCAAGCCGCGCTCAAGCGCTCCGATACCCTGGAGCAGGCGCGGTACAACCGGAAACAGACCGCTATCGCGTCCCAGTGGAAGGCCATGCAGGCCACCATGGATATCCTGAATAAGAACATGAACCAGGACGAGAATATCAAGTCCCTGTTCCTCGCGGGAGGCCGATAATGCCCGATCTGATGATGCCGGCCGCCACGCCTATCCGAGGATTCGGCGTCAGCGGCGCCGGGATTCAGGATGCCGTCAATGCCGGTGCGCCTGTGGTGCAGGGCGAAGCAACCATGAAACAGATGGGCGAAGAGGAGGAGACCAAGCAGAAAGCCATCGCGTATCGGAAGCTCCTCCATGCCGGCGCACCCATGATGAAGCAATACGCGGCAGAAATCGGGAAAGAGTTCCCGGAACTGGGGAACCAGCTTTCCGCCGAGGCCGACCAATACGGCACGTTCCTCCAGGATCCGAATCTGGACGCCGCCCAGGCCGAAGAGTACACTCACCACTTCTACGACGGAGCGAATAACAGGTACAAAGTCCTGAAGGATGCGAAAGCGCCAAAGCCAGCGGTGGAGAAGCCGGAAAAACCTTGGGCACCGACCAACGCCCAGGAAGCCGAGGACTGGTATCGCTTCAAAAAGGAAACGGATTCCGATTACAAAACGCCCACGGGAGGCCGAGGCGGGTCCGCCGCCGATCGCGCGCGCGCCGAAAAGCGGATGACCGCCCTCAGAAAGATCCCAGCTCTCTGGAAACAGATCGAAGAACTGCGGATATCTGGAGGAGAAATCCCCTTGATCCCAGGTAAGGACGAGCCGGATATGGTCGCTTTTAGGCAGCAAATTCCCAGAGCCTTGCGCACGAAATGGGATGACCTTCGGAAGGAATTAAACAAGGTTGAAGCAGATGCTGGCCTTGAGGCGTCCAAGGAAATCATGGGCCCGGGTATAGAGAAAAGCGCCAGCTACAAGCTTTATAAGGCACCGACGGCCGGCGGAGAAACGGGGACCCGCGCACCCTCTCCGGCCGCGCCCGCGAAATCCCAGAACAGCGTCGATGCTGCCCTGGAATGGCTCAAAGACCCGAAAAGCAAAACCCATCCGCGACGCGCCGACATCCTTGCCGAGGTCCAAAAAGCTGGGGTGGATACCAGTGGACTTTGATCCCGACGCATTTCTCCAAGAACGAGCCGCCGATGACCCGATCCCCGTGGAAGGGGTGCCGCGGTATGCTCTACCCTCTGGCAAGGATTGGGCGGCCGACACGATGTACAAGAGAAAGGCGGAGACCGGGACGAGCAATGCTGCCACCGAAGTAGCCCCTCCTCGAACGTCCGAAACGCTTCCCGGCCAGGATAAGATAAGGACGGGAAGCGAAAATACAAAGCACTAATTGCGCCAGAAGATACCGGCCTTTCAGGTGTCGCCACGGTGCCCCGTGGCGGTCCCTATCCCCTACTGAAATTTACATGCCAAATAGATTCAGGCGATCTCTTTTTTGCCGTCAAGAAGGGCGCGAATAGACGTGTGAATGGCGATTGTCGCATTGTTTAGGCCCCGGACAACTGCAACGGGGTAAGGACATTTTGACTCGCCAATCATATTCTCGGCCGCCAACGAAGCTGTCACCATGGCGGCCAATTGGTCTTCCAAGAGAGCTACGCCAAGCGTTCCCTTTTTAGGCTTGGCATCTCCAATACCAGTAGCTTCGATCACGGCATCGCCAACGCCAACAATGGGAGCATTTTTAAGAGCATCCAATACTTTTAGGTTCCTTTCGACATCTTGGATTTTCCGCCTCTCAATTTCAGCCTTTTGCTCCGATTCACGCTTGGAAATTACAAGGTTCATATAGGCGTTAAAAATTGGTTGGTGCCATGCCTTGGGTAGCGCTTCGTATGCATCGCGAAGAATCCGACCACGGTCCGTAAATGAGTTCAGCGCGTCACCGTCAGGGTTTATCTTATCGATTGCGGTCGCCACTGCCGCGGCAATCTTGTCCGCAGACGCTGAGTCAAATACCTTCTTGAGGTAATCCGACCACTCTTCGGTTGTCGTTGAAAAGCTCTCGGCGGCCTCATGCGCTTGCGCTTTGGGCGTTGGTTGCTCCTGGGATCTCCTACGGTCTTGATCGTCGTTCCGCTCCCGCTCTTCTCTTGCATCTTTGATTTTATTCGCTTCTGTATGGATTCGGGCGTGCCACGCCTCGGGGATTCCCGAAGCACTCAATAAACCAAAGCCCCCCGCCTTCCCAAGACTTTTACCCCAGGTCGGCAAGATCCGATCTAAGGCCACACCGGCTTCCTTTGCGATGGTTTCCGGCTTGGCTTGGTCGAATACCTCGCGGAGATAGGCGGGGCAGTCATCCGAAATCTTCGGCAAACTCTCCTTTGCGAGAGCAGCCCTGCCGGCCTCGGCGTACTCTGCCGGGACCCGCTGCGCCAAGTCCGCGATGTATCGCCGCGCACTGGCTTTGCGAGCGCTTTCAGTTAAGTCCTTGTTCTTGTTATCGAATGCGCCCATGTAATGCCAAATAAACTTTATTTGAAATTCAAGAGGTGTACCCTTTACCGAGTCGCTGAGTTCCTCGGGAGTCGGAATCGGAGACATTTCCAAGACCAGATTGAGCGCGGAAATGTGGCGATCTTCCCCGGGTCCGTCTTTGAGGACGTTCGCGACTGACTGCATGGCCACAGATCGAGCTTTCCATGCCTCAGCAACAAGGCTGGCTTGCCGGGCAGGGATGCCGGAAGCAGCTAAGGCGCGGCGAACGGCATTTCTATTGGGATCTCCGGCCTGATGGGCAATGATACGATCGAGAATGTCAGAAACCTGCTTCCCCGCCTTCGAGTTCTTATAGGCGTTGCGGATGGCGCGGGCAAGGGGTGAAAGGGTGGCCTTGCGTGAACCCTTGGCAGTCTTTTCCTTGGCTTTCGTAGGGGACGCCAACTCCTTTGGTCCCTTTACTACACTCCAATCACCGTCCTTTGCCTTAGGTGCGGGGATGGTTGCTCCGTTAGTGTGGTGGCTGATAATCATTGGTTTCCTCCTGGTTGTTTTGGCTTCGGCTTCCGTCCTTCCTTTGGGGCGGTTCAGGGAAATTCCATTTTTGGAGATGGCCGGCGCCTCTGTTTCTTTTCCTATTTTCTTGGTCATATCACTGGTCCTTTCTTAACGGGTTGGATTGGTGGTTACATCGAAAGACGGGGAAAGGGCTAGCGCAACAACGCTGGCCTTTTCCTTTTCTGGGCAGATTATCTATTCCATAGATTTCAGTTGGCTCATGCGCGCCCGATCAAGGTCAAGGGTTTCCGGCTTGGATTGGGTCCAGTTGTGGATGACTTCCGATGCGTTCCTTTGATCCGGTATTTGGAGAGATAGTTTTCAAGCGACACCGCCATTCTCAGCCTTTGCATTGTCCTCTCCGGTGTTCCTAAGGAATATTTTAGCCAATCCCAAAAGCGTAAGGTCCGTTGACCGCGGACCGTCCTTTGGGAAAAAGGTCCGCTCGATGAATTCCCGAATTTCCGAGGCCGGGCTGCCTTGCAGGGCCAATAGTTCCCGCGTTCTTGCAGCTCCCGCCTCATCTTCCCTGGCAGAGTTTGCATTCGCTTCGGCTTGGAGTGCACGCGCTCTTTCGATCGAGACATCAACCCGCGATTCTCCTGGATGAGTGGGAAAAAATCCCTCATCATGTTCTGCTGGCACCGTCGGATTTGTCCAATCAGCTGCTATGGCCGACTCAACCGTTTCCCACGTTTCTGCAGGCTCGGCTGCCCGGATCTTTTTCGCTGCCCCTTGGAAATGGGAAAAATGGGCCAAAGCCTGGGATTGAATCAGGGCCGGGAATCGCGCAGTAAGGTCCACCGCCATCCGTGGGGAGGGCCTAGGGCAAAGGTTGTTCAGGGCTGCTGCTATTGATTCGCCGGCTTGGCCGGCTGGGGCATTAATGTAGGCCAAGAGAATAGCTTGCTTCTCCTTGGCCTGGCAGTCTACCTTGCTCATGCTCGCCCCCTCACAAACAAGGTGGGCCTGCAGGGCTTGTCCTCGCCCCAAACCGTTTTCAGGGCCTTCTCGAAATCGCGACATGCATTTTGAAGGCCAAAAGCTATCTGGCCCTCCTCATTCTCTTCGAGGACAGAGACAGCGGCGCGGACACAGGTATGAAGTACAGCTATCCCATTTTCAATGGCATCGGCCTGTTCTATGGTCATGTTGGAAGGGATTCCCATTTGCATTTCCTCCAGTTGAAGGGTAGATTCATTCTATCCTTATGTACTAAGGTACAGTAATTCTGTACTTTGTGCAAGTGGAAAGGGAGCGTATTTTGGTGAAGAAAATCGTAGCTGCGCCAATATTGGAGCGGGTTAAACTTCAGTATGGACTAGATAGCGATACAGCCCTAGCTGCTTTTTTTGGAGTCGGTAAACAAAGGCTGAACAATTGGAAGCATGATCGAAACCGTCTGGATTTCGAGTTGGTCATTCAAAAATGCAAGGATATGGATCTGAATCATCTTTTCCGCGGCACCCCCTACGAAGGGTCCAAGGAATTGGCGGAAATGCGCGCGAGGCTGGATGCCTTGGAAAAGAAAATGAAGCCGTAGGGTTTGGAAATTCTCTCCATTGCCAGGGCCGCTCCCGGACTTTATTCAGGTCAAGGCGCTAAGGAAGCTACTTGGTGATGCCTTTCACCCTTTTCAAGCATAGCCATTCGTTCGGATCGAACTCCCCGTTCTTCTTTTTGGAATAGGCTTCGCGGTGATAAATCTCACAGGCACTTTCCAGCGTGTGAATATCGCTCGCAGAATCAGCAATAATTCCCTCAGCCCATTCAATGGGAGTTTTTAGTCCATCCTTGGAATTTGATGGCTCAGGCTTTTCTTGGTGCTTCGGCTTGTTGTATTTAGTCTCTTCATCCATAAGGCGCGACTCCGACTCAATCTTGGGGATTTCCGAATCACTCTCCTTCTGCTTCCTTGCGTTCTCCTGCTGTTGGCGTGCGGCGTCGGCGAAAGGTTTACCAGCCGCAACGGCGCTATTAATCCCTTCTGCTGTGACGCCAAATCCCACGATGGGTGCGAACTGCGGGGTGGGAACAGGAACATAAACTGTGGCTGGCCGGGAAGGTTGGCTTTCAGCATTTGGCTTTTCCTCAGAATAGATACATGCCCCGTGCGCTCGGGCAGCGTCCCTGCGGCAATCGTTCGCGTCATAATACCAACAATTCTTTCCCGATCCAGTCACCACGCAGAAGGGGGCGCAATATCCGGTTGCTGCACACAAAAGGATTATCCGAATCATGTCAACTCCTTGCTTGCTAAAGAGTAGCAACACGGATAACGTTGGTAACCTGTCGAAGAATTTGATAGTTGGCGCAAAGCCTATACTCCCTTTCGAAATGGGGGGGCGAATTGGTTAATGCCTACATCAGCCACATGGCGGCGGGAGTCTAGGGTTTTGAGAGTTTTGCGCCTGGCGTTCGGCAATGGCATTGATGCGATTCTTGGCGAAGCGAAGGCGCCCAGACGCGACCATCTGAGTGGCAAAACTCCCAGGTCGGGTGGTTTTAATCTGACGTCTTGACTGCGGATGCTGCCGCATCAATCACACAAATCAGATGAAGAATTGCTCCGGGAAAAACGAAGAAGCAATATCCAACAACGGTTCCAACGAACCAGGCGAATCCGGCCCCGACCTTACCCTTGTACATCTGGCCCGCGCCGGGGAAGATCAAACTGAGCAGAAACGCGATACCGGGATTCCAGGGTTGATTAATCGCAATAGCTTGCACTTGGGTAGGGGCCGAGGTGGGCGCCATGATGGGATGGCCACAAGATGGGCAGGCGCTCGCAGCACTTGATACTTCTCTCTGGCATTCGGGACATTGAATCAAAGCCAAATTTTCCTCCTAGGGTTTCGGACACCCTACGAATTAGTGGAATGTTGGTGGCGGTCATGCGCGACCGCGCACAGGTTAGTTGCAGCTCGTCATATGCCCGGAATGGTAGATACCGTTGCTATCGGTATAGCCGTCCACCCAATGGGAAACGCAGCCGTAATCCCCATCCTTCGTTCCAGAAGTACCTGTGTAAGGGTTGGTATTCCCCTTTGTGCTGTAGTTGTCGTCCTTGGTGCTGTTGGCATCGGTGCGCCAATAGCCAGCCACATAGGTCCCGTCTTTTTTGGTATAGCCATTTACCCACGTATCAGCCATAGCAGCGGAAGCCAAAAGGCAGAGAGCGACGAATAGACGCATGGAATCTCCTTAGTGATTTCGAAATGGCACGACGAGGGATCTCAAAGGTGGTATTTCTTTCACCTGTGATGGCGATAACAGTAAAGCCGGAAATGGGAAGGTACGCACAAAGCGTACGCGAGGTGTCGGGAACCTTTACGGCAGAGCAAGGTTCGCCGGGGTCATGTTCCGTCCCCGTTCGCGTTGTACCTTCCCATATCTGGGAGGGTAAGCAAAGACTTTGGCCAGTCTGGAATCGTGCGTGGGGTCACGGACAGGCCGAGGAAAGTCGGATAACTTAGGCAAGGCCCTACAACCAAAGGAGTTAAAGGTGCTTTGCGTGTTACCTCTACACAATCTGAATTTTCGGCAAATTCTTGCGGCAACACCCGTCGGAATGCTTTACAATGAAAACGCTAACCCCCAGTCCCATGGGAACGGATTTTAACTAGACTTATGGGCACTACAAATGGCGTTAAAGCACGGAAAAAGGCAAAAAGGAAGGGAAGGCGCATGACCGTAGACGCTTTTATCCCGGATAAATCAGGGGCTTCCAAGCTGGCCGTGGTGGATTCATTGGATCTTGCGGCGTACATCGTGGCCAAGCTGGGCGCCATGTCACATCTGAAGCTCCAGAAGCTGCTGTACTATTGCGAAGCCTACCACTTGGCCTTTTTCGAAAAGTCCATCATCAAGGATGAGTTCCAGGCTTGGGTCCATGGGCCTGTTTCGGTTAAGGTGTGGGTTGCCTTGAAAGACAAAGCCAACGTCCACGACTTTCTTACCGTGAAGGCCGATCAGAAGCCGGCCCTCATCAAGAAGATCAAGGACGAGGTATCCAAAGAACAGTTGAAGCTGATTGATGATCTTCTCTCTGCCTTCGGCAAGAAGACCTCGTTTGAATTGGAGGCTCTGACGCACGAGGAGCAACCTTGGATCGAAGCTCGTCGCGGCACACCTCCGAACGAGAAGTCGAAGACCCTGCTGTCCAAACGAACCATGAAAAGCTTCTACCAGCGCAAATATTTCGCCGCCTGATGGGCCAAAAAAATCGCTACGGCGGCGCGGCGAAAAATCGCTTTGAAGGTATGGCCGACGTGGCCACTCCGTCACGCGCGCGACACCTCAGCTTTAACTTCAAGGACTTGGACCCTAGCCAAAGCAAAACCTTTCTCGATTGGGAAGCTAGGGGCTGGCTAGCGAAGGCCTGCGAAAGAATGAAGGGCTACTCCAGTCAAACGGTCCCCCAGTGCTACGGGAAAAAATTCAAAATTTACGATTCTTGGCCAGGCCATTCGAAGTTCAAGCCTCCTCGTCATGTTATCGAAGATGCCCAGTGGGCATCAATGCATATCCAGGGGCAGCAATGCCTGGGTGGCCACATGATTGGAGATGTGTTTTACGTGGTCTTCCTTGATGAAGAACACGACCTCTGGCCGACCGAACTCAAACATACGTAACGTCTCCTCCGTCAGGTCCATTTTGGGCCAGGCGTTGAGCGATTAGGCGTGAGCGGCGGCGCCCTGGCGGACCTGCTCGGCAAGGCCCGGGGGTTTCTTGGTGCTCATGTTCTTGAAAATCCGGAGGGACTTTGAAGGGGGTCTCTGGGCTATGCCGCCAGAAGGCGCTTCCGGACCGCTGGCACGTCCCGCAGAAGTTCGGCCAGTACCAACATGGGTTCCGGGATTTCCCGCTTGCGGCCCTCCCAGCTCTCCACCGTGCGTTTGCTGACCTGGAGGGCCTCCGCCATCCCGGCTTGGGAGAGGTGCAGTTCATTCCGGATGCTTTTGAATGCGTCCACGCGCTTGATCTGGCGCAAGGTATTCACGGCCGCGCCCTGGAACTCTTCTTTTTCGGCCTTGGTCGGATTCCGGGGCTTGGCTCCTGCCAAGCTCTTCTGGAGCTTCTTTTCCATTCTGCTCAGTTTCATTTTTATCCCTGCTTCATAATGGTGTGAAGGAAATACCCGCGCTTGGTCTTGCGAAAAGGAACCAGCCAAACTGTGCGGTTGATTGAAACCACAAAAACATCCTGGCCGGGATGGTTCACGCTCGCGTTATCCAAGATTTTGAAGTTCCCGGCAAGGATGCACCGGACCACCTGCTCGAAAGAAACACCGCGCTCTTCTTTAAGCTTGCTGTTCTTACCGAGGTTCCAGGTGAACTCCATGCCTCCAATATACGACAATGTAGTATATATGGCAACGGGAAAAGAACGGGGAAAAGAGAAGGTACTGGTTAAAGGCAGGAGGCGGAAAGGCGTTGCCAAGCTTTTGCCCCATGGAAGGCTTTACAGCCATGAAACACCCGCGGACCAGGAAAGTATCAAGCTGAATCCCCGGAACGCCTCTCCCGCCTCTCAAGTGCCGTGAGAAGCCAGGCGAGATCCTCGGCCGGCAGGGCCAACAACCGCTTGAGAACACCCGCCCAAGCCGGGTCTCCCAAACGGTGCCAAACCAGTGCCAAAATCTCTTTCCCGGTTTCTACCGGCGTCTTCCCAGGACTTCCAACTTTGGGGGGTGAACCCCTAAACGGAAGGATTCCGGCTTTTCCCAACTTCTTCCCAGGAGTTCCAACTTTGGAAAGGGGCGGTGCCGTGGGTTCGAATCCCGCCATCCCGACCAATTAAAAAGGCCCGGCTTTCCTCGCGGAAATGCCGGGCCTTTTCGCGTTTTGGACCGCCTCCTACTCTAGCGGACGAAGGCTTGCGGAACTGGTCCGCCCAGGCCCCGGGGTCGTAACCTTCAGAAATCCTTGAGCTCATCATCCCCGAGCGGAATGACTTCTTCCGGATGGCCTCCACCGGCCAGCACGGTTGCGCGGCCGTTATTGGAAAACCCGTTCTTGGCGCGTCCATTCGGAACCGCGGCCCAATCGTGCTTTGCCTGGGCCTTGGGCGCGGAGGACTTGGCCGCCGGCTTTTGTTTGTGCTCGGGCGCCTTGTGGGACTCTGCGCGGCCGGGCTTCTTCCCGGAAACCGCCGGTGAGCGGGCGGGCCTGGCGCCGCCTTCGGTGGAACCGGTGACGATGCCGACCAGGACGTTGACCATGTCGTTGAGTTCATTGGCCTGGGCCGATAGCTCTTCGGAAGCGGAGGCGGACTCCTCCGCATTCGCGGCATTCGACTGGGTCAGCTTGTCCATCTGGGTGACGGCCGTACCGATCTGTTCGATGCCTTTGGCCTGCTCCATGCTCGCGCTGGAAACCTCGCCGATGAGTTGGCTCAGCTTTTGCACGCTTTCCACGATCTGGGTCAGGATGGTCGCGACTTCCTGCGAAACCGCCACGCCATTGTCGGCATTCTTCTGGGACTGTTCGATCAGCGAAGACGTATTCTTGGCCGCTTCGGCGCTGCGCTGTGCCAGGTTGCGCACTTCTTCCGCGACCACGGCGAAACCCTTTCCCGCATCGCCAGCACGTGCCGCTTCCACGGCGGCATTCAAGGCGAGCAGATTGGTCTGGAAGGCGATCTCGTCGATGGTCTTTACGATTTTCGCGGTCTGATCTGAGGAATTCTTGATCTGGCCGATGGCTTCGCTCATGCGGGTCATGGCGGTGCGGCTTTTCTCCACAGCTTGGCGCGTATCGTTGGCCATCACATTCGCTTGTTTGGCGTTATCGCTGTTCTGCTTGGTCATCGAGGACATCTCTTCCAGGGAGGCGGAAGTCTCTTCAAGGGATGAAGCCTGTTCGCTTGCGCCTTCAGCCATCTGCTGACTGCTCTGGCTGACCTGCCCGGAAGCGGACGAAACCTGTTCGCTGCCTTCGGAAAGGGAAGCGATGACCTTCTGGAGGGCGGAGGAGATGGAGCGGCTCAGGAAGATGCCGATTGCGGAGCCGACGGCCAGGGCCAAAAGCAGGCCGATGATGATCCCGGTGGTGGCCAGGCTGACGGAGGTGGAAATCTCCTTCCCGAAGCGGTCACCATCCTCTTTGTTGAAGTCCACGCACTTTTCGGCCGCATCTATATAGGTCTGGTATGCGGGAACCAGGCGCCCGGTGAAAGCCGCCATGGCTTCGTTCAGTTTTCCCGACCGGCTGGGCGGAAGCACCGCCTCGTTGCGCGCGGCTATGAATTTTTCCCGGGCCGGCCCGATGGCGGCGAACAACTCCTGCTCCTTGGGATCGCTGATGGTCTCTTTGTAATCCTCCATCATCTTGTCGATTTTCTTTCCCATGTCCGCCATCTCGGCTTCGATCTGGGTTTTTTCCTTCACGTCCGGAGCCACGACATGCCTCAAGACCAGGGATACGTTTTCCTGGACCAACATCTGCAATCCTTGGGAATACAGGATGCCCGGAATGGCCTCGCCGGTCATGTTTTTCGCGTCTTGCTTGATTCCCGCCAGCTGCACGTAGGCGAACAACCCCAATGCCGCGACGATCAGCAGGACCGTTCCGAATCCCATATACAACTTGGCGCTTAGACTGGTTCCTTTTAGCATTTCCATTCCCTTTTCAATTGATTTCAGATGTGACGCAAAATCAGTCCGGGTCGTGCCGGCCGCTCTCCATGTCCCTCCGGGGACTCAAGCCTATTCCATTGTCATTTTCTTCGGTCATCGGGAGATCGGATTTCGATCTCCTCCGCCGACACGTCCCGCACTTCCGATGCTCCGTCCACGACAAGTCCAAGCGTAACCGGACCTTCATCCAATACCACCTCCGCCACGATAATGCGGGTGCGCTCCGTGTCATCTTTGCGTGAAAGCCCGAACTTCAAGCGAAGATCGATGACGGAAACGATATCTCCCCGGAAATCCATGACGCCGCGGACGAATTCCGGCGCCTCGGCAACCCGGGTTACGGGCGCCATGCCGAGAACCTCCCGGACTTTCAGGATCTCTATTCCGTACTCTTCGCCGTCCAAGGTGAAGGTCAGATATTTTCCCGCCTTGGCCGCTGCTCCGGATTTTTCGTCTTGATTTGTCGCGAACTCCGTCATGATCGATTTTCCCCTCCGGGAAAAATCCCGGGCTCGCATCAGTCTGTTCATCCGGGCGGGAAATCCATTTTTCATTTTTCAACCTGGCCTGTTCGAGTCGCGTCCGCCGTCTCAATACGGCGATCGATTTGAATCCTAGGGTATGGCGAAGTTTTGAGGCAATGAATTATTAAATGATTTTATTTCATATTATGAGATAAAAATTCATCGAAAAAATATAGACCGGGGGAACGCACCATCTTGGAGTTGAAAGTCAAGCGAAAACCAGCGTTACCGTAAAATATAAGCAAATAAGTAATTTTTTACACATGAAGAAGAAGAGTGTAGGCCGGCCCCCTAAACCTGAGGAGGACAAAATGAAGCGCCGGATCACCGTGCCCCTGACAAATTCCGACTATCAGGATCTGCTAAACTATGAGAAAAAATTCGGGATGCGCGAACACGCACAAACTGTACGCTTCTTGTTTCTTACGGCCCTTCGCCAACGGCTCACCAGGGCGAACATTCCCCTGACCAATTCCCAGCTCGTAGTCGTCGGGATGTTGATCGCTTTGCAGTTCTAGAAATCGTGAGAAAAGGCCGGGCCGCTTCACGAACCGATTTTCGGCCTTACCCAAGCATAAGCGAATGCTCCCGCCAACGCGCCGGCCAAAGTGAATAGGGCCCAGATCTCTCCAGAACCAATCTGGGCATAGATGGGACCCGGGCAGGTGCCCGTGATGAACCATCCCAAACCGAAAATGAATCCGCCAATCACGGTTCCCCGGGTCAACGCCTTGCCGGGAATGGTCAGCGGTTCGCCGGCCAATGTGCTCGGATGGAATCGCTTGACCAGGAAGACGGAGATCGCCCCCACCAGGACGGCCGAGCCGATGATGAGATAGAGATCCGGCTCCCGGAAAAAGAACATGTTGCGGATCTTGTACCAGGAAATCACCTGGGCTTTGGTGAGCACGATTCCGAAATAGGTTCCGAGCAACAGGAATTTCAGCTTGCCCATCTCACCGCCCTCCCAGACCCAGGAGAGTGTGCAATCCGGCCGCGGTCAATCCGCCCGCAAAGAAGGCGAGGGTGGCCGCCAGGCTGGCCTTTTGGAGGTTGGACAGCCCCATGATGCTGTGGCCGGAAGTGCACCCTGCGGCGTAACGGGTGCCGAAGCCGATCAGGAAGCCGCCGGCAATCAGCCTCAGGGCCCCGGGGAGAGTATGGATTTCCGGGGGCAACAACGGGGTCGGATTCGCGGTAAGGAACCGGGTGGCCACGAAACCTCCCACGACCAAGCCCGCCGCGAAGAACAGGTTCCAGGACTCCTTGCGCCAGTCATAACCCTTCAGATAGGCGGGCCCGGATTTTGGGAGCAGGGCCGCGCAAATATGGCGGAAGCTGGAGCTGATGCCGAGATTCTTGCCGCCGATCAGCAATAGCAAGGGTATGGTCAACCCGATCAAAGGCCCGGAAACATACCACGGCCAAGGTTGCAGGACGCTGGGTAACATATGGGCCAATTTACAAAGGAAGGAGGAGCGGGAACGACAAAAAGCGGGGGCCCGGAGGCCGGATTAAAGGGATATTTCGAGAGAACGCGCTTTGCGGACCAGGCGGGCCTCGCAGAGTTTCACGAATTCAAGCTGGGTCTCGCTGGCGGAGGAGCTGGCGCGATGACGGAAGACCCGGGTCGCGATGATCACCTCTTCCTGGATGGTTTCCCTGGGCAGCACCCTGCCGAAATACCTGGCCAGGCCATGCAGGTTGGAAAAGACGAAAACCGTGGTCCTGCGATCATTGTTACCGGCTTCTTCTTGCATCTTCCCTCTGACTTCCTTGAAAACAACGACTCATCGACTGGCACAAGGATACCCTTTTAGGAACTCGAGCTTCAATAGTCTCAGCTATTGCAGTAATTTGCGTTATTATGGAATAAATAGGAAAACGGGAAAAGGGACAGCTTGCTTCCGACCGCCTTTGCAAATACAATACATCCGATCCGATCCATCGCGACGCAAATCGTTGTCATGCATCGGCTTGAAGGGAACCGCATGGTCTCGTCTCCAGTCGATAGGCGCAGTGAACGCTACGGATTCGAATCCGTGGATTCGATGACCGTTTTCTTTTCCAAATGGATCCCGGAAACGGAGATCAAGGATCTGGTCGATCAATCGGTGACGAACTTCCGTCCGCGCAAGGATTGCTCCGAGGCCGAGACCGACCTTCAGAAAATCCAGAAGGCCGAATTCGCCATCGTGCGCCGCCTGGTGCACCGCAATCCGACCATTCTCTGAACAAACGCCCCGCGCACCGCCCTCCTTCCGATTTCCTAGATTTACCGCACCGGTCGGTTCGGGGCCCGCCCTCGCGGGAGTGATTGCCGTCCGGTTACAAAGGAATGCCATGATTCTCGATCAGATCAAAGCCGACCTCACCGCCGCCATGAAAGACCGGGAGCCCGCCCGCAAGGAGGAGAACCAATTGAAGGTGCTCACCCTGCGAACGCTCCTGGCCGAGGTGAAAAGCTTCGAAGTGAACAACCGCAAGCAACCCGAGGACACGGACCTATCGCTCATGATTTCCAAGGCCGTCAAACAGTTCCGGGAAACCCTGGACAATGCCATGGGCAAGAACGCCGCAGGGGTGGTCCGGGAAGATATCGCCGCCCTGGAGCGAACCAAGATCGCCATCGTGGAGAAGTACCTGCCCACCCAGATGGACAAGGCCGAGATAGAAGTCCTGGTGGCCAAGGCCATCGCCCAGGCGGGCGCCACCACCCCCAAGGACATGGGCGCGGTCATGGCCATCGTCAGGCCTCAGACCCAGGGCAAGGCCGACGGCAAGCTGGTAAGCGAAGTGGTCAAGGCCAAGCTCTCCGGCGCCTGAACAGACGCCTCCCCAGGTAGCGGCCGGGTTTACCCGGCCGGTTTGCCGTTTCCCCGCCATCGAAGCTTAATCCCCGCCAGTTTGTTATAATAGGCGGGCCGATGCCTGATCTGATTTGCTATTGCCTGCGGGTGGAAAAGCCGCCGATCGTGGCCGCCATCGAAGCGGGCTGCGCGAGCGTGGAGGATTTGAGCGCTTGCCTGCGCGTTTGCACCGGATGCGGCGGCTGCCGCCCGGACCTGGAAGATATGCTCCGCTTCTACCGCAGCGAGTCCGAAACCTCCGTCACTCCCCTGATTCGCCCGAAAAAGGCGGTTTAGTCCCTATTTTTTTACCTTAGGGGCGGGTGGAACCCCCGCGGTTTGGTAATTTACCACGCATCAAAACTTTCCCCCGGCCCTTTTCGGAGCCGGCTGGAACAAAGGAGCGATCCTTGCCGATAAGAGCCTTGATCCTGACATGCCTGACCGCCGGACTGATGCTGACACGCGCATCGGCGCAAGAAACCCTGTCCTCGGTGCAACGGGAGTTGGATCGCGTGGACAAGGAAATCGAGCGCGAAAAGGACCTGCACAAAACCGAACGCAAACGCGCGGGCGATTTCGAAAACGAGAAGGCCGCAAAGCTCAAGGCCTTGCAAGAGCAATTGCGCCTGACCGGCGGGAAAATCGACAGCCTGAAAAGCCAGTTGAACCGGGCCAAGCAACAGAAGGCGGGCTTCAAGAACCAGGCCGCCCAGTTCCAGTCCCGCCAGAAGGAATTCGTAAAGGCTTTTTCCAAGCAGGTGCGCGACATGTCCGCCTCCCTGAAAAAGGATTTCCCCTACGATCGCGACAAACGCGTCTCCGATTTGGAAGAACTGGCGACCGCGATCGATAACGGGGTGGTGGGCGTCGAGGACGGCCTGAACCGCTTCTTCTCCCTGACCCAGGCGTCCTTGGATTTCGCATACGACACCGAAGTGTACCGCGGCACCTACCACGGCGCCGACGGATCCGATCACGAAGGCAGCTATGTCCGGCTGGGCGCGGCCCTCCTCGCCTTCGCCGGCGAAGACGCGAAGACCGCCGCCTATCTCGCCAAGGTCGATACCGGCTACGTCTGGCGCGAGGCCGACCTGACGCCGGAAACCCGCCAGGACATCCTTACCGCGGTCAAAGTGGCCCAGGGCAAAGTCGCCCCGCAGTTGGTGAACATCCCCTTCCAGGCGCCCAAGCCCGTTGTGGCAGGTAAATAATGCACATGATTAATCGTTCCCATGGCAAAAGCTTTTCCACTCTCGGTTTCGCCTTTCTGGCCGCGTTGCTGGTTGCCGCCGGCCCGCTCAAGGCGCAGGTCTCCGTCAATGAAAACGCCGAGAAACTGGAAGCCTTGAAAGAGGAACTCGAGAAGGCCCGCCAATTGCGTGACAAGGTGATCGCCAAGCGCTGGGAAGACAAGCGCGGGGACATGGATGCCCGGGAAAAGTTCAACGCCGCTTACGATGATCTGAAGACCCAGTTGGAAACCCGGAACTCGGAATCCGATCGGCTCCACGAGGAAATCCAATCCCTGGTCAAGGACGCGGAAGAAGCCGAGGCCAACGCCGAAAACGCCAAGGTGCAATACCTGTCCCTGGCGTCGCTCCTGCGCGACCGTATCTCGGAGATGTCCTCCCAGGTTGGAAAGTCCTTCCCGGCCAAGGTGCCGGAACGCATCCAGCTCTTCAACCAGATCCTGAAATCCGCCGATTCCAAGCGGGAAGCCCCCGCGGAAATCCTCACCGACCTGGCCGGATTCTACGCCTCCGAGTTGGCGCTTACCCGCGAGATCTCCCTGGAAAAGCGCGGTTTCACCCGCGCCGACAAGACTCCGGGCGAGGGCGCGCTCCTGCGCTTGGGTATGGCCGCTTCCGCCTATCGGGACGACAAAACCGGCGCGGTGGGACTTTTGATCAAGGACGGAGGCTCCGGGGCGTTGAACCCTTACGAATGGCGGGAGAACCTCCCCGCGGACGCCAACGCGGCTTTGGCGAAAAGCCTGGAGAAGATGGAGAAGGGCGAGGCCGGAGCCGTGTCCATCCCCATCGACATTCTGCCCAACCAGACCCAGGGCAAGGCGTACATCCAGAAGGAAGAAAAAAGCTTCTGGAAAAGCCTGTTCCATACGGTCAGGACCGGCGGCGTATTCATGTGGCCGTTGCTGATCATCCCCATAGTCGTGCTCGTGCTCTTCTTCGCCAAGCTCTTCGCCGTGTTCCGGAGCAGGGCCGGAGGCCGGGGCCTTTACGGCCAGGCCGTGGAAAGCCTTTCCACCAAGCCCGAGGAAGCGCTCAAGCTGGCCGGAAGCCAGCCCTCCAGCCCCGTCCTCAGGATTATCGGAGCCGTGGCGGCCAACCGGAACAAGGACCGGGAACTGGCCGAGAAGGACGTGAAGGAAGTGCTTCTCCACGAGGTCCCGCGCCTGGAGCGCCACTTGACCACCCTTTCCGTGCTGGCGGCGGCGGCTCCCCTGCTGGGCCTGCTGGGAACCGTATCCGGCCTCATCGCCATGTTCCAGGTCATCACCCAGCACGGCGTGAACGACCCCAAGCTTTTGGCGGGCGGCATCGGCGAAGCGTTGATCGCCACCGAGACCGGATTGTTGATTGCCATCCCCACCCTATTGGGCCACAATTTCCTGGCCAACCGGGTGGACCGCCTGGTGGCCGACATGGAATTCTACGCCTTGAAGTCCCTGAACATCCTCTGGCCCAAAGGCTGATCCGCAACGCCGCGGTTTGGATGAACAAGCATGAATGATGCGCTCCGGCAAACCATATTCGATCTCTGGAGAATCATTTCCCAGGGAGGTTGGGTCATGGGCGCGATTTTCATCGCCGGACAGGTAGGCTGGTTTTTGATCCTGGAACGCTTTTGGCATTTCCGCAAAATGGATAGCAGGTCCCACGGCAAATCCCATTCGGCCCTCGGAAAATCGGAACCGCAAGCGGCGGACACCCAGGCCGCCCTGGAAGCGGCCCGAAGCGCCAAAGGGCTTTTCGGCCAGGTGGCCCGCTCCATCGCCGAGGCGCGATCCCAGGGACAGGAAGCCATGGTCATGAGGGCCCGCGAAATCCTCCACCAACATGTACCCGAACTGTCCCGCCACCTGGGCACGCTCGCCATCCTGGCCGGCGTGGCGCCCTTGTTGGGCCTGACCGGCACCGTGCTCGGCATCATGGAAACCTTCCGCGTCATCACCCTGTACGGAGCGGGCAACCCTTCCATGATGGCGGGCGGCATCGCCCAGGCCCTGGTGGTCACCGAAGCGGGCCTGGTGGTGGCCTTCCCCATCCTGCTCTGCCATGATCACCTGCAGAAACGCGCCGACGCCATCGAAGACCAATGCGTGGCCGGCGCCACCCGGCTTATCCGCCTGTATGCGGGGAGTCGACAACCATGAGCATAGCGAATGAAGGGGCACCCGTATGAGCGCCATCGGCGGCGACGATTTCGGATTGAAGCGGAGGCCCCGCCGCGTGGCGGAGATCAACCTCATCAACATGATCGATATGCTCTTCTTCCTGCTGGTCTTTTTCGTCTTGACCAGCAGTTTCACGCGCGAGACCGGTATCGATATCAACAAGCCCAAGGCCAGCAGCTCCAAATCCCTGCCGCGCCAGCCCCTGCTGATAGGCGTGACCAAGGACGGCGCCATCAACGTGAACGAAAGCCCCGTGAGCCTCAAGGCGCTCGGAACCGTGCTCAAGCATTACATGTCCCAGGACCCCGATCGCGCCGTGGTCATCGTGGCCGACCGGGACGCGTCCATCGCCAAGGCCGTGGACGTACTGGACGAATGCAACCTGGCCAACGTCAAAAAGGTGTCCATCTCCTCGCTCAAGGAGTGAGCGGGCACCGGCCGGGAAACCCATGCGCATCGGCAACGTGATCGAAAAGTCCGTCCTGTTCGCGGCCGCCGTGGCCGTCAACCTGGGACTATACTTGCTGGTTCCATATATCCAGGTGTTGATCGCGAAGAACGCCGTCCCCCCCAAACACGAAAAGCTGGTGACCACGGTGCTGGAATTCACACCTCCCACCGCGGACAAATTGGTGAAGCGGGAGATCAAGGAAATCAAAACCGCGTCCGTCAATCCTCCCCAACCCACGCCCACGCGGCCAACCACTCCCGGAGGCGGCCTCAAGATCGACTTGAGCCCGGCGGGCGGCGAGGGACTGGCGCTGCAATCCGGCGGAGACAGGACGGGCGGGATCGGAGCGGGGACTGGCGGGGGCAAGGGCGATGGCATGTCCGCCATGACCTATGAGGTGGGCCAAACCGACATAGACGCGACTCCTATGAACGATCCCCCGCTGGATATTCCCAGCAGGGCGAGCAGGGAGGGAGTTGGCGGGTACGTCGACCT
Source organism: Fibrobacterota bacterium (assembly GCA_028287505.1). Lineage (GTDB taxonomy): Bacteria > Fibrobacterota > Fibrobacteria > UBA11236 > UBA11236 > Chersky-265. The sequence goes on from JAQBPN010000001.1 coordinate 70,623, forward strand.
AGTTTTCATCGTCAATGAAGCCGGTCTCATTGAGCAGATTTCCGTGCTCAAGGAGGAACCCACCGGGTATGGCTTCGCGAACAGCGCGATTGCGAGCGCGAAAAAGATCCGGTTCAAGCCCGCGGTCTTCCAGAAGCTTTCGGTAAGGCAGAGAGTCAAAAAGCGCTATAGCTTCGAGATGGGGGAGTAAGCGCATGAATGGCCCCATGAGATTCCTGGTATCATACGCCGTCGCGCTTTCGATGCTGGTTACGGCGCAAGCCCAGGAAGGCGCCGCGGGCGCACCCGGTAACGGAGACGCTACCTCCCAGGCTGCGGCCAAGAATCCCCTCGTCAACGGCAACAAGCTTTACGAGAAAGGCGACTATGCCGGAGCCGCCGACCAATACCGCCTGTCCGCGCGCACGGACAAGTTCCAGATCAACCGCGCCTTCGCTTGGTTCAACCTGGGGAATTGCCATGTGCAGACCAAGGCGTACAACAAGGCCATCGTGGCCTATCGCCGCAGCCTGGAAGAGGCGCCCACCTTCACCCGCACCTGGATGATGCTCGGCGAGGTCTATACCTCCCTGGGCGCGGTCGGGGATGCGTTCCCCTGTTTCCGGCGGGCCTTGGAGATCGACGGCCCCAACGTGCGCGCCTACCAGATGCTCGGAGAGCTCTCCCTCAAGGCGGGCGACATCGCCGAGGCCCTGCAGAACTTCGAGGCGGCCCTGAAGCTGGAGCCCAACCAGCCGGACATCTACCTGGCCATGGCGGAAGCCAACGCCCGCATCCGCGATTATCCCACCGCGGAGAAGGTGATGGAGGAGGCGCTGCTCAGCATCCCTTTGCCTCCCGCCGACATGTATTTCTACCTGGGCCAGCTTTACGAACTGGGCGAGAACGATCGCAAAGCGGTGCGCTCCTACGAGGAGGGCTTGCTTATCGATCCCAAACGCACGGAGTACTATATGCGTATCTCCGCCATCCACGAGCGGAACGGCGACGATTTCCTGTCCCTGCTCACCTTGGAACAGGCGGTGAAGGCCGGGATCAAGAAGCCGGAGATCCGGCTCAAGCGGGGGACGTTGTTCTTCGGGCAGAAAAGGTATGATAGGGCATTGGAGGAGTTCAAGGCGGCTTATGACCTGGGAAGCATCCAGGGACGGAGCGGTATCGAAAACGTGGCCGCCGTATACTACAATTCCGGGAACGTGAAAAAGGCCAAAGAAGTGCTGGCAACCCTGTCCCAATGAACAGGACGGAACCCCGGATCCTGATCAACGCCCTGTTCCTGCAGGCCCATCTCGGCGGCATCGGGAACTACTGCCATGAATTGCTGAGGGTCCTGATGCGGAGGCATCCGGATCACCGTTTCACATTGTTGATTCCGGAAAAGGCGGCGCCCAATTTCACGGGCCTGGGGGAGGATCTCGAGCTTTGGCGGGTGGGGATCCGGAGCACGGCCTTACGCCAGCTCTACCACCAATTTATCCTCCCTTTCGCCGTGGGGAGGTTCCGTCTTATCCATTCCATCGGCAACATCGGCATGGTCCTCAGTCCCATCACCCAGGTCATCACCCTCCATGACACTTACGAGAAAGTCTCTCCGGAACGGTTCTCTTGGCTCAAACGGTGCTTCATGGGCTGGCTGATTTCCCTTTCCGGACGCCGCGCGGCGCGGGTGATCACCGATTCGGCGAACACCGCCAAGGACATCGCGCGCTTCTACCCGCACATGGCTCCCAAAACGACCGTCGTGTATCTGGGAAACAAATACCCGGTGGCGGACCCCGCGGAGGGCCGCGCGCGCAGGCATTTCCTGTTCGTGGGCACGCTCGAGCCCGGCAAGAACCTGGCGACCGTGCTGCGCGCCTTCGCGCTCTTCCGGAAAGGCCGGGCGGAGAAACTCCTGATCGTGGGAGCCATGGGATGGAACCAGGGCGCCCTTCCCGAATTGGTAGACTCCCTGGGAATCAGGGGCGACGTGGATTTCATGGGGTACATCACCGATGACCGGCTCAGGGAAATCTACGCGTCTTCCCGCGCACTGATTCTCGCTTCGTCCTACGAAGGATTCGGCCTGCCGGCGATTGAAGCCATGGCCTGCGGCTGCCCGACAATCCTGGCCCGCAACTCCAGCCTGCCCGAGGCCGGCGGCGATTCCTCGCTCTTTTTCAGCACCTTCGATCATGGAGAACTGGCCCGGCGGATGGAAGAGATCTGCAGCGACGAAGATCTGATCGGAAGAACCGTCCGCACCGGCGCGGACCATGCCCGGAAATTCACGTGGGACAAAACCGCGGACGAAACCTTCGCCATATACCGGCAAGCGGGTTTGCGGGCATGAGCGGGATCCTGTTCGATGGACGCTGGGTGCGGCCGGGGATGACGGGCGTGGGCATCGTGGCTTTCAATATGCTGGCGGCTGTGGCCAAGCAAGGTATCCATGCCGGGGTGATATTGAACGAAGGGCCGGTGCCGCCGGAATTGGCGACCGGATTCACCATCATCCGCACCAAGGTCGACTTGGCGCAGCATCCCGTCACGGAATTGTATGAGCAGCTCATGATCCCTTACCTTTGCTATCGCCATGGTTTCGATAGCTTCGTTTCCTTCGAGGGCCGCGTCCCCGCCTTCCATTTCGGGATCCGGACCTTTTCCTATATCCACGATCTCTCCTATTTGAATTTGCGGGGCACGCATAGTCTGAAGTACAGCTCCTTTCTGATTTTCTCCCTGGCCATGAGCCGCTTATTCGCAAGCCGCATCATTGCCGTGTCCCATACGACGGGGCGGGAGTTGGCGAAAAAACTCAGGCTTCCGGCGGGCAAGATTCTGGTTCTCCAGAATGCGGACAGCGGCCTTGCCAGGGTTGTACCGATGGAAATCCCGGACCTGCCTCGGCCATATCTTCTCAGCGTAGGCCTTACCAACCCCAGGAAAAACCTGCCGCTGCTCTTGCAAGGTTTTAGCCTGTTTCGGAAAAACCGCCCGGAATTTTCCTTGGTGCTCACCGGGAATAAAACCTGGATCGAAACCGCCGGCGCGCCCTATCCGCGCGAAAAAACCCTGAATCTCGGCTTTGTGTCCCAAGAAGAACTCCGATATCTCTACCAGAACACGGCGGGCTTGGTATATCCATCCAAGGACGAAGGTTTCGGTCTGCCCCTGATGGACGCATACCGGGAAAAATGCCCGGTGTTCTGCTCGGACATACCCGTGTTCAGGGAAGTGATGGGAAACTATGCTTCATATTTCAATCCTGTCGATCCCGAAGATATGGCTGCGAAACTTGCCGTATGGAAAAAGGGGACGGATAACGCGATCGCTTTGAATCATGGCTATTCTTGGGATGAGGCGGCATCCTCCCTACTGAGAGCTGCCGGGGAATAAACCCTAACGAACTTTCCAGTCTGTGGTTGAGTTTATCGGTGGAGCAAGTCATTTCCAAATCCATCCACCGCCGCTCGCGGCCCAGGGGGGCTTCGGGAAATGGACCTATGGGGCGTATCCCTATTTCCCCAGCCATGCCAGCGCAAGGCTGTCGCCGTTGAGCGGCTTCGAGTTGAAGGATACCAAGGACATGATCGTTTGGTTGGGGTGCATGGTGCCGATACAGTGGCAATCCCCGGAATATACGATTCCGATCGATTGAACATAGATGGTCCCGACCGGGAAGGAAAAGCCGGCTGCAGGCGAAGGCCTGATGATCAAAACCCAAAGGCTGTCCTCCCCCACCTTCCGCTTCTTCAAATCGGGAAAGATCGTATTTGTCTCGCTCCCCCAATAGAGCGGGGTCTCGGAATATTTCCCCGGTCCGACATGGGCCGTCCCGCTGCTGTCTTTCTTGAGGTCCATCGGGTAGGTGGTGTCGATGAGAGATATGTTCGGCGACAATCCTTCGATTCGGGATTCAAGGCTATCATGTATCGAAAAAGCGAAAAACGAACTGTCCACGGAAACGTTGACGACCTCCGCGGTCATGAATTTCATCCCGGAAAGGCTTGGCTCCAGGCCGCCGCCGTGTTGATAGGCGTAGGCCCATTTGTCTCCCGTCTTAAAAGGAGCGAAGACGGCGGGATCCGGGTCCTGGCTGGAGTAGCGCGCCGCTTCAAAGCCTCGGGTTCCGACTTGCACCAGCGCGCCTGTGGGCACGGCGTTTCCATTGAAAGACTGGAGGACCAAGCGGTATCCTGAGGAATCGCCTCCGCCACCGCCATCATGGCCATCTTCATAGATCTTTCCGATGCCTTCCGCCACGGCGACGGCGAAGGACCAATCCTCCCGAGGAATTTCCCGGTCCGGGGTGCACACCGAAAGCCGCACGATTTGGCCGTCCCATTCTGCCCGGCCCGGAGTTTCCTGGCATTTGGCATGCATGGACCAAAATGGGAAATCGGCGCCTGCCCCGATGACGGATTCCCCCTTTCTGGTGACCCGTAACGGATGCTCTTTGATTCCGCTGACATGTCCCCACGCGCCCTTCCTTACCTCCTTGAGGCTATCGCGCACAAGGAAATCATATACAGTGCCGTCCAATTGCTTTTCGACATGGGTCAAGGTCACGGACTTGGAACCGGAAAAACGCTTGTCCATGCCGGCGGCGACTTGGTAGGAAAGGGACTCGTAGACCCAGTGGTCCCCAACGGTTTCGGAAGCGAAGATGGTGAAGTCGGTTTTCGGCTCTTCTGCCTTTGGCTCTTCCTCATTCTGCATGCAGGCCGTGCACAAGACCGCCGAGAGAAACCCAAACACGCTTATGTAGCGGCCCATTCCAGCCTCCTTAATCCATCGAATATACACCGAAAAGCAAGAAACAGGCCAAGGAACAACCCGCATATGCCTTCAATTCCAAACCTGGGCCGGTCAGGAAGCGACCGCGTGCGTCAGGTTTGCCCGGCAATTTCCAAATCACCCACGCCCGCAAGGACCTTGCGGACTTGGAAAGCCGCAATGGCCGGCTCCCCGCGCCCTGTTGGCTTTTAGCCCGGGTTTTTTCTTTATAAATTCTCCCCTCTCATCCACAACGGCGTCCAAGCACGCCGCCGAAGGAATCGACATGGAAGCGAATCGTCTTGAGTCGAAGGAAGCCAGGGAAATCGACTACTGGAGAACCATGCCCAGTGAGTCCCCGGAATCCGAGGATGTAGGGACGCTACTCAACAAGATTACGGACGCGCCGAACCTGCTGGAGTGCCTGGCCCGGTTCGGAAACGTCTTTCCCGAAGGGGCCGAGGTCCTGGAATTGGGCGCCGGCCAGGGTTGGGCGTCCTGCCTGCTCAAAAGAATGCATCCCAAGGCGCGGTTCACCGTTTCCGATATCAGCGAGTACGCGGTGGCCTCCATCCACAAGTGGGAGCATATCTTCCAGGTGAAGGCGGAAAAGACCTTCGCCTGCAAGAGCTATGAAATCCCTTCCGGGGACGCCGCCTTCGACGTCATTTTCGCATTCGCCTCTGCGCATCATTTCGGAGCCCACCGCAAGACCCTCGCGGAAATCAAGCGCGTGCTCAAACCGGGAGGGCAATGCCTCTATCTGCATGAGCCTTGTTGCCGGCGGTGGATTTACAAAGCGGCCCATCGGCGGGTCAACCGGACCCGGGATACGGTTCCGGAGGACGTCATCGTTTTCCCGAAGCTTGTCGCCATCGCGAAGGAAGCGGGACTCGAAGTCGAATTCATTTTCACCCCGACCCTCAACAAGCGGCTTCCTTTCGAATTCCTGTATTATTTCGCGATGCGGAAGATCCCGTTCCTCCAGCAACTTTTGCCGTGCACCGGGTGTTTCCGGTTTGTGCGGCCGGCATAGCCTCTTCCGGATGATGATTCCATTGGATGCGAAATTGAAGATGCGCTCGAGGCAGGCGTGACCCAGGGGCAGGCCAACGACCAGATCCGGCTTAACATCAAGGCCCACGATAAAGTGGCCGCCAAATATGAAAAGCTGCACGGAGAGATTTACAATCCATTGGAGCAGGCCCGCTTGCATGAAAAACTGGGTATCGCGCGGTCCAGCCTGCGGACGGATGCTCCCCGGAAAACCGCCCTGGACTTCGGTTGCGGCGCGGGCAACCTGACCCGCCACCTGTTGGAATTGGGGTTCGGCGTCACCGCTTCCGACGTGTCACCCAGGTTCCTCGAGCTGGTCCGCAAGGATTTTTCCGATAGGGGATCCTTGGATACGTTCCACCTGAACGGTTCCGACCTCGCCGGGATTCCGGACGACTCATTCGATCTGGCCGCCACCTATTCCGTGCTGCATCATGTCCCGGACTACCTGGGCGCCGTGGCCGAGATGGCCAGGGTGGTGAAGCCGGGCGGCATCCTCTACCTCGATCACGAAGTCAATGAGGGCTACTGGAACCGATCGGAAGCCTACCGGGAATTCCTGGGCAAGGTACGGCCCAACCCGGGCTGGACCCGCTTCTTCGATCCCAACACCTATTACCTGAAGATCCGATCCAGGCTGAATCCGAAATTCCGCGACGAAGGCGATATCCATGTTTTCCAGGACGACCATATCGAATGGGGAAAGATCGAAACCTTGCTTGGAGCGCGCGGATTCGAAATCGTACTGCGGGAGGATTACCTCATCTACCGGCGCGAATACGCCCGGGATATCTACGACGCCTACAAAGACCGCTGCACGGACATGCGGCTCCTGATCGCGCGCAAACGGACGGGTTGAACCGGGGTCCGGCCATACTTCAGCATTCCCATCTCTTCCCGAATCCGCTCATCTCCGGATGGATCCGGAATCTTTGGGCGGGGCCGGATAATGCCGACCTGCCTGCCACTTTTCCTCCCACCGGCTTTTCCGGAAATCCACGCCCCGGAAAACTTCGGGAGAATATTCCTTGGGAAACGATCCATCCGGAAGCCCGCCGGCTTGCGACCAGGCGAGGTAGGCCAGGAGGGGCGCGCTGTAACCCGAACAGAGGGGAAGCAACGAGTCGCTTTGCGGCTGGCATGTTTCGAAGTTGTTGAAGGACATATGCGCATAGCCGCGGCGATGCGCCTGATAATGCCGGGATTCCCGGACCCATTCGAACAGCGATTGTAACGTCCGGTCCACGGGCGGGGAGAACGGCTCTTGGCCGTCCTCCCCCGCGCCTATCAGATAGGAGTAACCCAAGCGGTCGAGGTAACCCAGCTGTTTCGCTTTGCTGAGAACCACGTTCCGGTACCTGTCCTTCCCGTCGGATTCCAGGGAACTGTATATCCATGGGATCACCACCAGCTTATCCTTCAGCCGGAACCGGTCCCGCAGGATCCTCAGCGTACCCGCCGCTCCGGTTTTCGCGTCTCCGGCCAATCCATAGGTCTCCCCATAGTCTCCGGGGACGAACGAATCCCCGAAGAGAAGCAGGGATGTGGAGGAGTCGACGATCTCCGCCACTTGGACGGCCCGGGCGTGGATCTCCTCCGCGACGAGCGCAGCCTTGGTCTCCGGACGGTGGCGGCTTTTTCCCGCCTTGATCAGGCATATCTCATTGTACCCCAGCTCATCGTGCCCGATGAGGATGAAAGGCGGATGGCCGTCCGCATTTCCATCCGCCGTCCACACGGCTTTGATGATCCGGAGGTATTCCCGGAAAAATTGATCGGCGCCGGGATTCCGTCCCAGGGGACCGGCTGCCGCGATCCCGTCGTATTTGGCATAAGCCTGCTTGCCCGCGGCGGGCCAGGTCCAGGGCGGGTGTGGCCGGGGATTCTTGCGATCGAACTCCGAGATGCTTGAATCCATCGCGATATACGCATCCATGTGGGAAAGCGAGGTCATGGCGGGGACGAGGACCATGCCCCGCGCCTCCGTTTCCTTTTTCATCCGGGCGAGGGAAAGCGAATGGTCCCCCGCGGCGTACGCGCCGCCGTTATAGATCCAGCCTGCGGCGGTTTTCCGGAATAGGGGCGCGTAAGGGGAGTCGATGAAATAGAGAATATGGGTGAAGCCGAGTCCCCGGTAGTAATCCAGGGCGCCGCGCTTGGCTCGGATGATTTTCTCCATGGCCGGGTCCGCGCTCGAATCCGCCATCCAGCCCCAAAGCCTCACATTGGACGCCAGGCGGATTTCACCGGCGCACGCGCAGCCCATGGATAGGAGGAGTAAAAGCCAGCCGGTTTTTTTCCCCATCCGCCCGCCTCAGTTTCGCTGGGGCAGCGAGTGGGCCAGCAAGGTGTCGATGGTGGCTTCCATGCTGCAGTTTTCCAGGACGAACCGCTTCGCCCGGGCCCCCATGGCCGCGGCCTTGGAACGATCCCCATGGATGGAGCGGATGGATTCAGCCAGCTTCAAGTCATCTCCCGAGGGGAAAAAGAGTCCTGTTTCCCCGGAAGCGATGATTTCCCTGGAAGACGGGATGTCGGAAGCCACGATGGGAAGCCCGAAAAACATCGCTTCCAAAATCGAACGGGAGAGGGCTTCAGCGAACGAGGTGTGGACGAACATGTCCAGGAGGGAATACCACTCGTTCATATCCTCCTGCAGGCCCGTGAAGCAGACGCGATCCGCCAACCCATGCTTTTCCGCCTCCGCCTGCAAATGCTCCCGCTCGTCCCCGTCGCCGATGAGGAAGATCCGGATATCCTTCAGGTCCCGCAAATGGAGGCCTACGGCCCGGATCAAGGTGACCTGGGATTTGTACGGGAAGAAATGGCCCACGCAACCGATCTTGAAGCCGGGAGCGGCAAGGCCGTAACGCGCCGCGAGTTCGGTTCGTTTGTCCGCATCCACCGTCATGCCCGTAAAATCCAGGCTGTTGAGGGTGGTGACCACCTTCTCCGGGGGCAAGCGGAAATAATCCAGCGATTCCCCGCGCAGGCTTTCGGAAACCGTGAAGATCCTATTGAAGCTCCTGAAGGCGAGGGAGGAAAGCAGCCGTTGCCGCAAGCGGCTTTGCCCCGTCAATTGCGCCTGCGCAAGGATGGAAGAATGGATGGTGGATATCCTTCTCGGACCGGACAGGCCCAGGGTGGCGAAGTAGACCATGATATCCGCGAGGAAAAGATGCGAATGGATCAAATCGAACCGCTGCTCCCGGACCAAGGCCCGTATCCTGGCGAGGGATTCCCAAGGACGGTTCCGGAAGTCCAGGGTATGATGGACCACTCCGAACTCCCGGAGCGCCTGGTAATGCGGCAGGATATCCCCGGGGGGGGAAATCAGATGGCAGGTATGCCCGCGCCTCGCGAAGGCCTTGGTCAATAGGCCCGTGTTCTTTTCTGCTCCACCCAAAGTGGCGTATCCGACGACCTGGAGGATCTTAGGCATAGAGTCCGGCGACGCCTTCCAGACTCGTGAACTTCACGCCCCGGTCCCGGCAATGTCTCAGGATTTCACCCAGGGAATCCAGGAACCTGCGGACATCTTCGGGAGAATGAGTGTAGGGGTTGGCATCCGGGATCACTTCCATGGAGTGGAACATCATGTTCAGGATCCTCGGCCCGGATCGCCCGTCCTCCGGGGCCGGGTTATCGACGATTTTCTTCATCATTTCCGTGCTCGACCAGAAGGGCCTGAGCCAGCGGATGGGACGGCTGGGCCGCAAGCGACGGACGGATGAACGCAAGGAAAAAATCCGGCGGACCGTGATCGGCACTTCCAGAATCTTGCCGGAACCCTTTCTCAGGATTTCCCCGGGGGCGACCCGGTAAGGCTGGGTGGGCGCGGCGCGGTAGTCCACCTGTTTCCCCTCCCGGTTCGGCCACTGCATGTGGGGGGAAACGCTGGTATCGACCACATACCCCAAGCGCTCCAGGGATTGGATGGTGTGCCCGTTGGCGGCGAACCGGCCCGCGCGGAACACCTTGGGGGAGCGTCCGAAAGCCTTTTCAAAATTCCCGGTCAGGGTCGCCAATTTCCCGTATTCCACTTCGGGCGGATAATCGATCTGGAAATCATCCGGATAGGCGCCGGGATACTCGGTTATGCGGGACTGCGGTTCCACGTAATCGGCATGCAGATGGGTCCCGAGTTCGAACCGCCCCGGCAAGCGGGACAGGGTTTGAACGCACCCTTCGTGCCGGAGAACCTCATTGGTGAGCAGATAGGTGGGCACCGCGGCGTTTTCCATGAAAATGGGATGGAGCAGATCCGGAACGCCCCGCAGAACGGAATGGTAGGTTACCGGATTCGAAACCGACCAATTGGTGGTGTGGTCGCATTCGGTATCTATGGTGATGCAGAGATATGTTTCCATTTGATCCAGTCCTAGCCCGATTCGGGAGCTGTCCGATCCTTGGCCGCTACCACAAGCATATCGGTTTTCACGGGACCGCACAACGATTTCAGCAAAAGCCACTTGATCGCAATCGCGGCCGAAAGCCTGATCCGGCCGAAAGCCATGCCCCTGAGCAGGGACCACTCGCCGGCGCATTTCTCGATGGCGCTCACGGTGAAACCGCTGCCTTCCAGGCACGGCCCGATATTCCGGTCATGGTAAATGTAATGCTGCAGGGGGATATGCAGGCAAAGCCGTTGCAGCGCTTCGTTCGGGAGCATGCCGCAGACGATGGGATAGGCCCGGTTCCAGCAGATTGTCTTGATGAGGATTTTGCCGCCCGGATTCAGGGATTCGCGGATTTTCCCCAAAAGGATTTTCTTGTCCGTTGTCAATTGCGTAAAGACGTTCATCAGGACGATCAGGTCGAAACCGCCCAGGGACAAATCCTCGAAGAAACCGGAATGGCATTCCATTCCCCAATGGCTCCTGCAATACTCCGATGCGAACGCCGAAGGCTCCACCCCGACCACCCGGTACCCCGAATCCATCGCCGCCTTGAGGAAGAAACCGGTGCCGCATCCGATGTCCAGGATGCGGCCTCCCGGTTGCAGGTGCTTGCGGACCAGGGGCATGATTTCCCGGCCATAGTAGGAAATGGTCTCCTGTTCCCGCGGCAGGTAACTCGCCCGGTAGTACCCTTCGCTATAGGCATCGTCGAATTCCAGCACCGTCCTGGGCGAGCAGTAGATCGATAGGCATCCCGCGCATTCCCGGAAGGAGTATTTGCTGTCGCGATAGAGATCCCGGGAATCCGCCCGGCCGCAGTCGGGACAAGCCTCCACGGGAATATCCTCAGCCATGGGCCAACCTCGCCTTTACCATCGCCATGGCCTGGACCAAGGTCGCCCGGTTCTCGCTCCAGACGGCGATGGAGGCGGACAGCGCCAAGGGGAGCAGCCAGCCGAAAACCGGGAGATGGGATTCCCGCAACGGCCAGATGACAGCGACCGATAGGGCCAAGGTCGCGCCGTTTTTCAAAAGGAACCGCATCACCGCTCCGAAATCCAGGAAGGCGAAAGTGCTCCGGATGTATATCCAGAGGGCCAGGAGATAAAGGATCCGCACGATCAAAAGCCCGATGGGATATCCCACGTAGCCCATGCGGCCAACCAAGAACCAAATCACCAGGATGTTGGCGAAGTTATATCCCAATTGCAGATAGAAACCGGATCCGACCTTCTTGGCGGCGAAAATGAGCTGGGTCACGAAACCGTCGATCAGGATGAACGGCAGGCTCAGCAACAGCAGGCGGAAGAAACGGCTCGTCACCAGGACATCATCGTGCCCGAAGCTTCCCCGCTCGAAAGCCAAGGACACCAAATCATCGCTGAAATGAATGAGCAACGGAATGGCAAAAAGCAGGGCAAGCAGCGCGGGCCTGAGGTAACGGAGGAACAAGAAGTTCAGCTCTCCGGTTTTTTTCTGGGAATAGAGGTCCATGAAGAAAATACCGACGACATAGGATATTTTCGCCGTGAAGACCAATTGGATCAGGTTTACCAGGGAGCTGCCGTAATTCATGGAGGAATAGATGCCGGTCGCGAACCCCGACAGGAGGTAGGAAATGGAAAGCGAAAACAGGAAGGCGGACAATTGCCCGAGCAGCGTGATCCCGATATTGGCGCGTACCGCGCGTGGTACTATCCCTCCGGCCAGCCCGAACAGCCAGCCCATCCGGTTTTTCATGACGGCGATCAGCAGCAGGAGTTGGAGAATGCATCCGGCCAGGAACCCCCAAGCCATGGCCTCGCCTCCCAGCCAAGGGCGCAAAGCGAGGAATACGAGCAGGCTCATCAGGCTCTTCAGCGCTTCGATGGCGATGGTGACCGAAAACATCTTGTAGATGCCGAACGTATCCGACAACAGCGCGGAGGCCGTCAGCACCGGAAGGACCAGCCAGGTCAGCCGGATGATCCTCAGGTTTTCCCCGATGATCTGGGCGTCGAACCTGGAAAGCCATCCCGCCATCGTTCCCGGGAAGCATACCAGCAGCAAGGTCGCGGCCAGGCTCACCCCCAGGTACCCCTTCATGACCGTCACCAGGAACAGGCGCATGGGTTCCTTGCCTTCGGCGTTCAGCAAATGGATCCCGTGGGGGATGACGACGGCGGAATCGATGCTCGTGATGAGGGCGGAAAAGGAAATGACCAGGGTCATGCACCAGAAAAAAGCGTCCGTGCTGCCCTTGGCCCCGAAATAATATGTGATGCAGAATTGCAGGACGAAGCCCAGGGCCCGGGCCAGCAGGCTCAGGGCGATGGAGTAGGAAACGCCCCGCTTTATGCTTTCAGGCTTGAGCACGGATGGCTCCGTCGGCCGCCGCGGCCTTGTAGATGGTCAAACCCATGATGAGGAAATAAAGGGTCAATACGTTTCCGAAAGATGCGTCCGGCACCAGGGTTTCCTGGGTGAATCCCGTGAAGATGATTCCCAGGGTGAGGAAAGCCATGTACCTGAGATTCCTATGCCTTTTCCCGACCGACCAGCAGTAGAAGAACAGAGTAGCGCAGATGGCGAGCAGGAGAATGAGGCCGATCAATCCCGTTTCCACCCAATAGTGGAGGTAGAGGTTATGGGCTGCGTTGGCGTAGAAAGGCGTGGTGACCAGCTTGTTGTAGAGAAAGCGGAAATTGCAGAAGCCGATCCCGATGAAGAAATGCTCCTTGCTCTGGGTGATGATCTCCCAGCTCTTGAGCCAGATGATTAGGCGATTGCCCGCGGACGCATCGATGGTGACGCCGTTGCCGACGGAAAACGCGTTGGAGGCGCGGTCGGCGAGGATGAGCTTGAAAAAGGCCACGAACCCGGCGATGGTCGGCACCCCGAGCAGGTACGTTTTGAAGGTTCCCCGGGCCAGGATCAGGAGGCACATGAAAATCGCGGCGGCAATCTGGGCCGCCCGGGAACCCGAAATCAGCAGGCAGATCAGCGAAACCACGATGGCGGCCACATGCAAACGGCGAGGGCGCTCCGACCAGGCATAGAAAGCCGTGGCCATGGAAATCAGGAAATAAAGCCCCACATGGGCGCGATTGCCACCGAACATCCCCGGCACTCCCGCCAACAATTGATCCGGATTCATGGCCATGTCCAGCATATGGATGACCCCAACTACGATAGCACAGCCGAGAAATGCGTCCAATGCGAAATCTATCAGGTCGAATGGCTTGATCAAGGGGGGGATGATCAGGAATGCGAGATAGGCCAGCACCCAGTGCAGGCATGCGAAGGCGAAGAATAAAGGCGCTTCCGCCTTTGCCGCCCCGGCCATGATTATCCAGAAGATGAAGAGGGGCAGGGAAATGAAAACCCAGAAATTCCGGATCCTCACTTGCCGCCCCAGCTTCATCATGGCGATCAGGAATATGAAAGCAATGATGATTACCATCGGCACATCCCGCCGGAGCAGCACCTGGTAGGTGGTGGGCGGGATCCCCTGGGCATACAGGAGGATTTCCATCCGCGTAAAGGACAACGTCCCCCAAAGAACGATAAGTACGGCCTGGAGAAAAAACCTGTCGATCGGATTGGGGATTTCTACGGGCGCGTCCATCTGCCCAACTAAACGGATTTCGACAGGACGTAGCGGAAGAGCTTCCTGCCGGGGTCCGAAGCATACTCGGGATTCCTCAGGATATCCATCAATATGATCAGGATCACGGCCAGGAACATCGTCGGCGCCACGATCAAGGCGATGATCATCGACCTTTTGGGCTTGGACTTGTATCCCGGGCGGTAGGTCGGATCGATGAAAGTCAAAGTGGGCGTGTTCTCCACCATGGAAATCTTGGTGTCCTGGAGTTTGGGCAAAAGCATCATCAGGTACCCTTCGTTCTTCTTAATCTGGGTTTCCATGAATTTGAACTCTTTCGCAAGCTCGGGGATGCTCTCATAGGGGGCGGTGAACGTGAATTTGGAATCCCCGACGGTGACGGGCTTGCCCTGGAGCAACTGCTTCTGTTTCCCATTGAGAAATCCGATTATGCTTTGGACCTGCTTGATCCTGAGCGGGGTGCCGGAATTATCCGTTTCCATCATCCTTTTTTCGGAATTCAGGCTCGTCAGTTCCTGATCGATTTTCGCAAGTTGCTCCAGGCCCATTTCCATCTGGCTCCGGAAATCCGCCATATTGTATTTCTTCAGCAGGAAAACCACGGAATCGGCATATGCGTTCGTGCTGCTGTCGATATTGTCCACCTGCGTTTTCAGGAATTCATATTCAATCTTGGCCTTGCTGATCGCCAATTGCCGGTTCTTCAGGTCGACATAAGCCAGGATGGAGTCGGCGATGATCTTCACGCTGTCCTGGGAAGGATAGGTGAACTCGATCTGGATGATGCCTTCCGCGAACGGAACGACGCTGAGGTTGCTTTGGAACTTCTTGACGGCCAGGTGCATCCATTTGGTGTGGTATTTGTTCATCAGCCCGAACTTCTCGACCATTTCCACTGCCAATTGCCGGCTGTCGAAAATAGCCATCACCGTCGATACACCGGCATTGTCCGACGAAAGCGGGTCCAGCATTTTCAGGCCCTTGGTCAACTGGGAGGGCAGGGATGTCTTCTCCTTCGTTTTGATCTGGAAGATTGCGCTTGTGGAATAGGCCTCGGGCATCAGCCAGGCCACCGCGAATGCGATCGCGAGCACGGCCAGAAAGATTTTCCCCAGCAGGGCCTTGTGGGACGAGAGGGAGATGAGGATTCGCACGAAGAGCGATTCCTTGTATGGGTCATGCGTTGACATTGGCAATCCAGTGGATAAGGAGTATTAAAGTTGCTGGGATAGCTGAATCAGGTATACCGTGGAGATTACCACCGTCGCGATGGAACTCACCACGAAAAGGATCTCCTTGAAGTTGGCGTATCCGGACCGCTTCACGTAAACATGGTCGCCGGGGTAGAGATGATTGCTGGAAAGATCGATTGTTTCCGCTTTTCCATCCACGCGCACCACCATCACTTTTCCCACGAACTGCGAATTCGATGAGATGCCGGCCTCGGCCATGTAATCGCGGATACTCTGCCCGGGGACATAGCTGTAAGCATACGGCTTGCCCACCTCGCCTTCCACGTAGATCTTGAGATCCTTGCCGAAGAACTCGATAACATCCCCGTCTTGGGGAGAATATTCCAGCAGCTCGGTGCCCACCAGGACTTTGCCGGAATTGAGCCGGGCCGCCCGGAGATCGAAGGCCTTGGAGAATCCCGCTATTTCCGTGGCAATCTCGCCGAGCCGCAGCTTGGAGCCGCGAAGCTGGTAATAATAGGAGGCATTCGACATCAACAATTCGATTTTCGGTTGCGACAAATCGATACGGGGAACCATCACGCGGTCCCCCATTTGCAGAACGGGGTTGGAGAGGACGTTTCCGGTACGGTAGTAATCGCCGATATTGATCTCGACCTTGGACCCGTCCCTTTTCAGGATTTGCACCATGGGAAGTTGGGCCGACTTCGAAAACCCGCCCGCTTTCAGGATGATTTCGCTGACCCTGGCGTTTCCGGACACGCTGAAAATGCCGGGCGAGTTGACCTCGCCGACCACTCCCACCTTGATGAGCTTGATCTGCCGGATGCTGATGTAGACAAGGTCTTTTTTGAACTCGTGTCCCAGGGCATCCTTGATTTTCACCTTGGCATCCGCGAGGGTCAGATTCTCCAGCTTGATTGGCGCCACCCCGGGAAAGGCGAGGTAGGATTCCGGAGAAACCTTCAGATTGTAGTTCTTGCCCGCGAAGATGAGGAATTCATCCCCCGGTCCGACGATATATTCCTTTTCGTCCAGGGGCGATTCATAGGGAATGCTCGGGGGGGTTGAACCGCTCATGAATTCATCGGGAATGTCCTGGGAGAACATGCCATGCAAATCCTGGTGGTCGCCCCCTTGATTCATCCCCTGCGTCTGCGCCTGCGCCAGGATTGACGGCGCCAAAGGCAGCAGGCAAAGCCATTTTTTCCAGTCCGCGGCCATCCTCATTCTACGTGTCATGTGATTCCATATTCCTTTGGGTCGGCCCCGCAACCGCCATGCTTGTTTCTTCCCCGCCTGCGGCTTCCCGGTAGAGCCGCAAGTAGTTTTCCGCGGTCCTGCCGATCGAGAAATCCAGGGCATAGCGATAGGCCGGCTCCACCAAGCGCCGCTGGTCCGCGGGGTTTTCAAGAAAGGCTTCGATTTTTCCCGCGAGGTCCGCCGCGTCTTCGGATTTGAAAAGAGCGGATCGCCTGCCCCCGCCGGCTTTTTCGGCAAGCACAGGGTAATCGGAGGCCAGCACCGGGACCTTCGCCAAAAAGCTTTCCAGCATGATCAGACAGGACCCTTCCCGGCGGGAAGGAATGATGATCAGGTCGAACCGATGCAACTCCCCGGAAATTCCCGGCCGGGCCTCATTGAAGTGGACGTTGGCTCCCGGCTCCATGGCTTTTTCAAGCTTATCCCGGTCCGGGCCATCGCCGAACAAATCGCACCTGAAGCGGACGGACTTTCGGCCCAGGATGTTCAAGGCCGTGATCAGGATGTCCTGCCCTTTCTCCCGCCGGAAACTTCCGATACAGGCCAGGCGGATTTCCCGTTCCCCTTGACCTGGGGAAACCGGAGCCGCTCCGGGATCGGCAATCGGAAGCACGGCTCCATTTTCAACCAAGGCCGTGTTCCGGAACACCAGGTAATTCCTGCGGTAGAACTCCCTTTGGTAGGGAGTGATGAAGACGATTTTCGCGAAAAGGAACTGGGAAAGGAAATTCATCGCGGCCGTCTTCCAAGGGTGCCGCAGGGTGGAATGCTTGGTCGAGATGATCTTTACCCGCGGATTCAGCAGTTTCAACAATACGCAGGTCTTGTCGCATTCGTAAAGATGGGAATGGATCAAAGTGATGCCCTGGAGGGTCAGGAACCGGTTCAAAACCTTGGCGGCCGACCATCCATATGCCAAGGGCAGCCCCAATTCCGTGAACTGGAAATCGTTCCGGCCGCGCAGGGCCATCGCCCGATCCGTCAGCTTTCCGCCGCGGCCCAGCAAAACCAGATGGAATGCGAATTCATCCGATTCCAAAAACGCCTCGATCAGATTCAACACCAGGTTTTCCGCCCCGCCGATTTCAAGGTTCGGCAAAAAAATCGCCGCCTTGATCCGAGCGTCCATGTACCCGCCGCTAGATGAGCGCATACCGGATCGTCAGGGCATGGACCCAACTGAGGCCATACCAATACTGCACCGCATAATCCAACCCGATTGCGTCGGCCTGGAACGTGAATCCGCTCGCAAGCTTGAGCGCATTGCCGCCCTGAAGCTCGCCCGGCCGCTGGTCGGTGGCCTTGAGGAAGTAGTAGCGGGTTTCCACCCAATCGAGGCGGCTGCCCGCGCGCAGGGTGAGACTGGGATTATATGCATACTCGATGCCGCCGGATAGGCGCGGCGTGTCATGCCAGGGCAATTCCAGGTCCACCGCCAGCTTGGCCTTGGGAAGATCCAAAGGGAAATAATACATGCCCCCCTTGAGGGAAACCGGCAGGAGCCCTCCCGTGCGGCCGTCAACGGTATGGGCCACCTCTTTCCGGCCCAGGTTCAGCAGCGCCAGGCCGAACCCCAGGTTGCGGACATTCGGTTGGTACTGCAGGCCCAAGTCCACGCCCCAGCCGAGGGCCAACTGGGACCCTTCATAGTCTCCCAGATATTCCGACAACCCCTTCAGCGTCGCTCCCAGGCGTAGATTGTCGTTGGCTTTCCTGGAAGCGGTGAAGGATGGGTTGAAGGATACCGGAATGTCTTTCTTGCCGGACGCGTTTCCCTGTTCGTCCAATTCTTCGATGCGGCCGTAATTGATATAGGCGGCGGAGAAGGCGTAGGAAATCCCCCCCATTCCGGGATATCCGTACGTTACATTTCCGGAGGATACCCCCAGAAAGTGATACCGCATGGTGCCGGACACCGAGCGGACCTGTTCCGACCTGGAAACGCCGGCCGGGTTGTATCCCACGGCGTCCAGTCCCTGGGCCAGGCTCGTATAGGCCCCCGCCAAGCCGGCAGGTCGGGCGAAGATCAAAGTCTCCAAGTATTGGAACTCAGCGGTGCCGGCCCGATCGGAATAATCCTGGGCGGAAACCGTAGTGAATACGCAAAGGGTGGATAGGATGGCCAAGCGGGCGATGAGCTGCGGCAATCGGCGCTGTAAGCTTGATTTCCGGGCTAAAATCACGGGGACAAGGTACATAATGAGGAAAGAAAAACAATCACGCGGGCTCGTAATTACCGCTCAAAAGCTTGCAAGCCAGGGGGTGGGGAGCTATCTTTGCCACTCCCTTGGGAGTAAAAACCCAAGGGGAGCCCGAGCTAGTAGCTCAGTTGGTAGAGCAGCGCCCTTTTAAGGCGTGGGTCGTAGGTTCAAATCCTACCTGGCTCAGATTTTCGGCCCCCGGGACCCCGCCCAAAAGGTGGAGGACCCGGGGGCTTTTTTTTGTCGTGCCGGGATGGCCGCGCACTCTATCTTTGAAGAAACCCAAATTCACAAAAATAGTCAGGATTTTATCAAGCGATTTTTTAAACCTTCCATAAGCCATTACTAATTAAAGAGTTACCCTTGATATGACCAACTGGGACAATTCACAAGAGTGAATTAAAAAGGGGCCTTCAAGGTGTTTCCGGAAGCTAATTGCAACTACCAGGATTATTCTTGAGTTCTGCGACGGACCAACCGCAGAGGCACATGAAAAGCATCATAGACAAGCTCTTCGAGTACGATAACTACCGTACCTTCCTGGAAGATTACTACGCCTTCATGAAAAAGAAGAAGGCCGCATTCACCCTGAAGTATTTCGCGAAAAAGGCCGGACTCAACTCGGCCAGTTTCTGCATGTACATCATCGACGGGCGGCGCAACCTTTCCTATCGCACCATCCCCCGCTTCATCCAGGCTTTGGAGCTGAAGGGCAAGAAGGCGGAGTACTTCGAGGCCCTGGTCCTGATGAATCAGAGCGTTACCTTGGAGGACAAAGAGCGGTACGCCAATGTCATCACCAAGCTGCGCAAGACCACCAAGTATTACAGCCTCAAGAAACGTCAACACGCCTATTTCGAGGAGTGGTATTATCCTGTCATACGGGAGCTCGCCGCCTTCGCCGATTGGGGAGCGGACTACACGCGCTTGGGTAAATTGGTCCGTCCCTCGATCACGTCCGACAAGGCTAAAAAAGCGGTGGAGCTGCTGTTGGATATCGGTTTGTTGGTGAAAACGGATGACGACAGGTATTCGCAGGCCGAGGTGGCCATCGATGCGGAAGGCCTGCCCCAATTCCTGATCCGCAAGGCGCGCCGGGACTTCCTGATGAAAGGCATAGAGGCATCGGAAACCATATCCCCCCAGGAGCGGCATGTTTCCTGTTCGACGGTGGCGTTGAGCATGGAGAACTTCCATCGCGCGTCCATGTTAATGAGCGAGTTCCACAAGGAACTCGCCGAAATGACCGAGTCCGACCAGGGCCAGGCCGCCAATATCGTATTCCAGTTCAATCTGGAAGCCTTTCCCCTCTCGAACAGCAACGGCGAGAAAATCTGAGATGACGTTCCGGTCCTTTTCCATCCGCGCCCTGGCGATGACGGCGGGCTTGTCGCTGTTTGCGGGCTGTACCCGCCAGGATGACGGCAGCACCGCGGGCATCACCACCATCGGCAACACCATCGCCGGTACGGTGGTGGACGACAAGGGCACCCTGGTAGCGAATGCGGAAGTGCGCCTGATCAAGCCGGATTACAATCCCGCCAACGACGCCGCGGAAACCGGATACACCGTGGTGCGCACGGACGCCAATGGCCAATACCAGTTCACCAAGATCGAACCGGGCACGTATAACGTGGAAATCGCGAAGGAAGACCAGGCCGCATTCATCCGGGGCCTCGTTCTCACCAAGGATCGTCCCGAAGACACCGTCGCGCTGGCGGCGCTCTACAAGCCCGGGGCCATCACCATCGTCTTCGGCCGTTCCGGAGCCAAGCTGGGCGGGCACTTTTTCATGCCGGGCACCACGCGCCATCGCCGCATCGACACCACCGCCCAGCGCATCGGGTCCCTGACCCTGCCTTACGTGGCCGCGGGTCATTACACCTCCGTGCAGTACCAGGCCGCCGAGGATACCTTCGGGATCGAAGTGCTGGAACCCCGCGTGCTGGACGTGCTCCCGGAAGATACCCTGATCATGATCCCCAACACGGGCTGGGCCATCGTACGCAAGGTGACCCTGAACACTTCGGCCACCGGCGCGAATGTGGCGGGCGACAACTACGACTTCCCTGTGCTGGTCCGCCTGACCGCTCCCGGCTTCGACTTCTCCAAAGTGCGCAAAGACGGCGCGGACATCCGCTTCGCCAAGGCCAACGGCGCCCTCCTGCCCTACTACATCAGCCGCTACGACAGCGCCTCCGGTGAAGCCGAAGCCTGGGTCAAGCTGGATACGGTCTACGGAGCCACCCGCACGCAATCCTTCTACATCCTGGCCGGCAACGCGGACTCCGCGGCCGCTTCGGACGTCAAGAACGTATTCCCTTCGGCCACCGGATACGCGGGACTCTGGCACTTCGACAACGCGGACAATCTGGCGGACGCGGTGGGCGGCAACGACGCCATCAACCACGGGGCCGAAAGCGTGGACGGCATCATCGGGAAAGCCATCCGCTTCCGCGGGTCCGCATGGGTGGACATTCCCGCCAAGGCCTTCGCGGGCATCAGCCGGAAGATCTCCATCTCCTTCTGGCAGAAAAGCGGCGATACCCTCCAGGCCCAGCCGGGCGACATTTTCGGGGGCCAGGACGCCGCCGGAGCCGTCGTATTGCGCATGCACGATCCTTTCGGCGATACCACGGTTTACTGGGCCGCGGGCGGAACGGACCGGGTTGAGAAAAAAACGGATGCGGATGCGGAAAACCGCTCGCGCTGGAACTTCTGGTCTTTGACCAAGGACGCCGACAAGGGAGAGATGAAGATCTACCTGAACGGCAAGGTCTGGCAGATAGCCACCGGCAAGACCGCCTCCATCGGATTGATCCAGTCCTTTGTCCTGAGCTTCGCCGGAACGGATTCCTACGCCATCGACGAGTTCCGCCTGAGCCGGGCTGCGGGCTCCGACGACCGGGTCAAGTTGAGCTACGAGACCCAGAAGGCCGGGACTACGGCCGTAATCATCGGCAAGTAAACCGCCCCGCCCACGGCCCTTTCCAGGGCCGGGCAATAATTATTCACAGTTGTGAATTCCCTGCTTTGGGCGAAACTTGAGCTTTTAAAAGCCTGAATCCCCTGATAACCAAGCGGTTTGGAAGGTTTCCTTGATTTTTTCAAGTGAACCAGGACCCCAAACCCGGGAAAACCCATACCCTGGGAAAAGGACTGTGCCTTGGATTTCGTCCCTGGCGCATAGGCGGAAAACTATTATAAACGCCGTATTCCCGAGGCATTGAGGCAAATCCGGGCGGGTCGCGAGGTTGGATCGCAGACCGTCAGCCTGGATGGAGACTTGGTCCCGGGTGACATTCTTGGGTGGGGCTGCAATCGGTGGGATTCAGCGATTTTCATTTTTCCGGGAGGCGCATTTGGGACGCACGTTGTCGGCCGTTTATCTGATTCTCGCCTTTGGCACGAGCCTGGTTTCCGCGGCGACGCCCTATAACATCGTGGTGGATGCGAACAAGGGGACTTCGGCCCTCAATCGGTTCTGGGAAAACTGCATCGGCTCCGACCATTTCTATACGGTGCTGCATACCGGATACGGCGGCAACGCCAAATCCGCATACGCCCTGGCCAAGACGGAATTGGGAATCAAGTCCGTACGCGCCCACGGGATGCTGAACGACGACGTAGGCATCTACAAAGAGGACGGCTCGGGAAATCCGGTCTACAACTGGAAGAACTACGATTCCATCGCCGACTATATCGTATCCCTGGGATGGAAGCCCATCATCGAGCTCAGCTTCATGCCCAAGGCCCTGGCTTCCGGAACCACCACCACCTGCTGGTACAATGGCGTTCCCGGCAACGTGACCCCGCCCAAGGACTATACCAAGTGGAAGAACCTGGTCACGGAGATCATCAAACACAGTGAAGCCCGGTTCGGAGCCGCGGAAGTCCAGGCCTGGCGCTGGGAGGTCTGGAATGAGCCCGATATCAAGCCGCAGTTCTTCACCGGATCCGAGGACGACTATTTCAAGATGTACGACTATGCGTCCGAAGGAGCCGTCGCGGCCGACTCCAACGTCAAAATCGGCGGGCCCGCCACCGCCATCTCGGACACCGCGGGGCTGCTGAAGCGGTTCCTGAACCATTGTATGACGACCAACCTGGCCAACCCCGCCAAGCACAGCACCAAGGTCGACTTCATCTCCTGGCACCAATACCCCTGGAACGAAGGGGATCAGAACCCCACCGCCTTCGCCCCGCGCAATCGCGGCATCGTGCAGTTCCTGAAGCGCTATCCGACCCTGAAACTGGAAAATCTCCAGACCGAGTGGAACGCCAGCGCCAGGTACAACTACTTCGACGACGAAGCCAACGCATCCTTCGTGGTGAAATCCGTGCATTCGCTTTTCCCGGAAATGAACCAGGGCACTCCGCCTCCCGACGTATTCAGCTTCTGGGTGGTCTCGGACATCTTCGAGGAAGGCAATCTCAGTTCCACCTCCGCTTTCGCCGGCGCCATGGGCATGATCCTGCGCCAGCGGGACGCCAAGAAGCCGTCCTACAACGCCTTCAAGATGCTGCACATGCTGGGCGATTCCAGCCTGACCCTCACGGGCGGCACCACCAACGACAAAGGCCTCAACGGATTGGCCACCATCAGCAAGGACAAGACCAAAATCCAGGTCCTGATCTACGATCATACCTACGGGTCGGGCGCAAATCCCACCTTCGCGACCGTCAACGATTCCGTGCACCTGCAGATCAAGAACCTGCCGTTCCCTCCCGGCAGAATCAAGGTCGAGCGCTACGGCGTGGACAAGAACCACAGCAACTCCTTCACCACCTGGGTGGCCCAGGGCCGCCCGGCCAAGCCGAGCGAAGCGCAGTGGGACCAGTTGGCCGCCGACGGCGCCTTGAAACTGCTGGATAGCGCCACTACCGTGCCCCTCACCGGCACCACCTTTTCCAAGGACTATCCGCAAGCCCAGCCAGGCGTCTCCCTGTTGGTCCTGACGGGCGAGACTCCCGTCGGGATCGCAACGCCACCTTCCGGAAAGACCGGCAACCTGGGACTGCAAGGTTCCGTGATCGGCAATGCTCTGACGGTAGGCTATACGCTGCCCAAAGACATGTCCGTGACGCTGACCCTGGTGGACCGCCTTGGCAAGGTGGTTTCCCGGATCGAGACCGGCGGCATGCAGCGCGCCGGCGGACACCGCGTCAGCCTCGCATCGCCGTCGCCCGGCGCCTATTTCTGTATCCTGCAGTCCGGCGGAACCGTGGTGGAAACCGCGGCCGTTTCGGTTTTGCGTTAAGATGAACATCGATAGCACGGGGATACTCGCTTGAAAAAATCCGCAACCGCATTCGCCATTTCGGCATCCTTGGCCTGCATGGGCCTCTCCGCTTTGTGCGCGCCTTCGGCCTTTGCCCAGGCTTCCCGCCCCTTCCTCAAAACCGACGGGATATACATCCGCAACGGCAACGGGACCGGGGATACGGTCTGGCTTTACGGCGTGAACTTCGGCGGCCT
Source organism: Fibrobacterota bacterium (assembly GCA_028287505.1). Taxonomy (GTDB): domain Bacteria; phylum Fibrobacterota; class Fibrobacteria; order UBA11236; family UBA11236; genus Chersky-265. Next base: position 94,580 of record JAQBPN010000001.1, read on the forward strand.
GTTCGTCCATGAACCCTGGATGTCGCCCCTGGCCGGCCCCACCACGGAATGGGATTCGCGCACCACCCTGGAAACCCGCTTCGGGAAACCGGCCGCGCAAAAGCTGCTGGCCACCTATTGGGATTCCTGGGCCACCGCCGTCGACTTCAAGAACATCGCCGCCGACGGCATGAACTGCGTGCGCATGCCCGTCTACTTCCTGGATTTCATGGACGACAACGGCAATTGGCGCATGGACAGCGTCACGAAGGCCATCGACTTCGCCCGCATCGACAAGCTGGTGAATGCGGCCACCGCCGCCGGAGTCTTTACCGTGCTCGACCTGCACGGAGCGCCCGGATCCCAGAACGGCAACCAGCATTCCGGCAAGACTACCGGCGCCAACCTGTACACCACCCCGCGCTACCAGGATATGCTGATCAAGTTCTGGACCGGCATGGCGGACCATTTCAAAGACAATCCCGCCATCGCCGGATATGATTTGCTGAACGAGCCCTCCTCCACTTTTCCCGGGGCCATGGGCCAGAACGTGGTGGACCTGTACGACCGCAGCTACAAGGCCATCCGCACCCTGGACAGCAACCATATCGTCTTCATGGAAGCCATCTGGGCCTGGAACCTGCTCCCCGATCCCAAGACCAAGGGCTGGTCCAACGTATCCTACAGCCTGCATTACTATCAGTGGACCAACAATTCCGATTTCAACACCATGAAGACTTTTTTCGACGGGAAGATCAGCGACGCCAAGACCTGGTCGGTGAAATACCAGGTGCCCCACTTCGCGGGGGAGTTCACCCTCTTCGGCAACCCCCAGGTGTGGGATTACGGCATGACCGCCATAGTGAAGGAAAATTGGAACTGGACCTTCTGGAGCTACAAGGTGACCGGGACCAATTCGAGCTGGGGCCTGTACACGGCCAAGAATCCCGGACCCAATACTCCCAATGTGAACACGGACACCTACGACCAGATCCTCCAGAAGTGGGGCCATTGGGACACCCCCACCTACTTCACGCGCAACGCCATGGTGGGCGATGCGGTGAAGAAAGCGGCGCTGCTGCGTCCGGTGGTGCGCCCTACCCTCACCCCTACCTCGGTTGCCGGGCGGGGTAAAGAGCAAGGCCTCGCCCTGAGGCTTTCCGGCCGCGCGCTGGCAATCTCGCTTCCCCAGGCAGGTACCTGGCGCGTGACCCTGCGGAACCTCCGCGGCAAGGCCGTTCGCAGTTTGCGCGCGGAAGGAAAGTCCTTTTCGATGCCCGCGGAGGGATTGGAGAACGGCGTCTACGGAGTGACCGTCGATGGCGCGGACCAGTCCTATTCGGGCCGTATCGTCATCGAGCGTTGAGAGCTTCCTGTTTTCCTTCCGTTGATCAGGCATCCGCAGGCGTTGCGGCCTGACGGGCCTTTGCGATCGGCGTTACCGTTCCTCCCCAAGGCCATGGGGTTGAAGAGATTCGCGTACCGCGCCGCACATGAAAAAGTGTCTCCCATCAGATTGACGATCAACCTTCCCGGCGGGTAGCCCGATATCCTGGTATACAGGATCAAATGGACGGCATACAATGCCTGGTTTTGGCAGGCACACGGACAATCCTGGAAATACACAGGACAAAAAGCCACGCAGGCATCCATGGCCTGGAGGCGAGGGTGGCGGACGGTCCAAAGAAAAAGCCGCCCCGGGCGGGACGGCTTTGCAATAAAACCGGATTCGGGTCGGAGCCCGAACCGATAGGCTTAAAGGACCACCTTGGTCACGGCTTGGGATGTGCCGCTCTTCCAGACCAGCAAATGGGTTCCCCGGGCGGAAGCAAATGTCAGTTCCCCAGGCCCCTTGGCATTGAAATTTTTCACCGCCAGGACCTTGCCGTCCAGGCTGCGCAACTCGACGGTCTGCAATCCCGCCTGTTCCAGGTCGATCAGGATGCGGCCGGGCAATACCGACCAGTTCATGCGGCTCGCCGCCGCGATGCTGGATTGCTTCTCAGGAGTGATGTCGGTGGTGGGTTCCGTCCCATACCAGACCTTGGTCACCCTGCCGTCCCCGTAACGCGTATCTTCCGTCTGGCAGCGCGTGGTCACGTATATCGCTCCCACGGCGTCCTGCTTCACGTCGATAGGGCATTGGAAGGCCGAGAAGTTCTTCGCGCCGCTGTGGGCCGCGTCCTGCATCTTGAGCTGGGTCACGTCGATGCCGCCGAAGAAGTATTTATCGCGGTACTCCGCGGGAAAGTTGGTGCCCGTATACCAGAGCGATCCGATCATGGCCCGGCCGCTGATGCCGGCGCTGTTGGCGGTCCACAGCGGGTTCTTGGTTCCCGTTCCGCCGAAGCCGTAGTTGGTGCCGGGGGGGCCGAATTCGTTCACCCGGTCGTCGCCGGAGTTGCCGCGCACTTCGCTGAACCAGAAGGCCTTGGTGTTGGAGTTGTAGGACAGGGTGAAGGGCTGGCGCAGACCCCAGAAGTATACCGCCCGCGCATCGCCGGTGTTGGTGGTGTAGAAGGGGTTGTCGGAGGGGATGTCCCCTTCGGGGATGTTGATGCGGAGGATTTTCCCCTCGACGCGGTTCTTGGTCTGGGCATTGGTGGGCCCGGGTTCCCCGTCATTGATGGCGCCGCGACATCCCGAGGCTACGTAGAGCTTGCCGTCCTCGCCGATGGCCAGGCCGCCGCCGTGGTGATATTGGGGGCCCGAATCGCCCAGGCTGATCATCAATTTCTCGGAGTTCCCGTCCACCACGTCGCCCGTCACCGTGAAGCGGCTGACCTGGTCGATGCCGTTGTTGCCGCTGGCCTTGGTGTACCAGACGTAGATGTAATTGTTGGTCGCGAAATTGGGATCGGCCAGGATGCACATCATCCCTTTCTCGAAGCGGCTGTTGGTCTTCGAGCTCCAGTCCATGAACGGAGTGGCGACCTTCACGCCGTTTTTGATCAGAGTGACCTTGCCGTATTTCTCGATGGCAAGGATGCGCCCGTCGGGCAGCACCGCGGACGATACGGCATCCAGGCCGGTGATCAAATCCTTTTGGGTGAATCCCGTTGGCAGGGCGGACAGGTCGGTGACCAGCAGGGCCGACACGACCAAGGCCAGGAGGGGTAATAGGGCGTACTTACGGATCATCTTGAGCTCCTTACTGAATAACCCCATCGGCTGGGTATGCCGGGTCCCCTCCCGTACTGGAGAGAATATAGCGCACCGGCATGGCCCGCCGTGGGTTCGCGGCCGGGGCCGGAATATTTATTCACAGTTGTGAACTTCCAGTCCAATATATTTCGCGGAAGCAACAAAACCCAATCGGAACGCCTGATTACGGCCGTTGGACACGCTTGCGGAGGAACCCGCGCCGAGGCCTATTCGCTAACGCGGAAATGGAACATCATCCCCGCCTCCATATGTTCGGCGATGTGGCAATGGGCCATCCAGGCGCCCGGATTGGACGCGTCCAGCAGGAGATCGGCGGTGGCTCCCGACGGGACCAGGTAGGTGTCCTTCCAGGCCAGGTCGGGATTGGTCTTGCCGTTGACCCGGACCACCAGGAACCGCTGGCCGTGGAAGTGGATGGGGTGGGGCATGGCATGCACCGCATTGGAATCGTTCTTGATGCGGATGAGCACTTGGTCCCCGCGTTTGAACTCCCAGAGGATCTGGTGGTTTTCGAGTCCCGTTTGGAGGTCCCGGATCACCCATGACATGTTCGCCGGCGTGGAGCTTGAGTTCATGACCCCCATGGTATCCACCCATTCAATCCCCAGGGAACCGTCCGGCCCGTGTTCCGTGGCCGCGATTTTGGCCGCCGGCCCGGGAACGCCCTCCGCCGCGGTCATAGCGGCCATGTGCATGTGCGGGCCCATGCTGCCGGTGAAAAACAGTTCCTTGTCGGGTTTGGGCTTGTCGAAGGAGGCCCGGAACCCGTCGATGTCCTTGATGACGGAGACGTTGGTATCCGTATCCGAATACGCGCCGCCGAAATGCGTGTCCACGGAGTCCTCCGACACGTGGACGGTGCCGAGTTTCAGATACCGGTCCGGCATCTCGTGGTAGAGAAGGACCGTACCCGTGTCCTTGAACATCACCTCGTACACCAGGCGTTCCCCGGGAGCGATGAACTCGCTGCCCATGTGCTGGGAGCGTTCGTATTTGCCGTTGTCGGATCCCACTACCTTCATCCAATGCTGGTTCGTCACCAGGTTGATCACCCGCGAGTTGCAGGCGTTGGTCGCATAGAACCGCACGTATTCGTTGCGCTTGATGTTGAGGGTGTAGTCGGTGTCCCCGTTCACCAGGAACACGTTCCCGAATCGGCCCATCATCACGTAATCCGCCATGTCTTTGCGGATGGGAACCAGACCGTTGCTGTCCATCTTCACTTCGCTGATGACGAGCGGCACCTCCCGATCCACGGGGTTCCAATAACCGGAATCCCTGGGCGTAACAAGGAAGTTACCATAGAGGCCGAGCTGCTGGTACACGTCCTCGCGCAGATGGCTGTGGTACCAGTACACCCCCGGATCCGGGAAGACGATGGTGTAGGCGAAGTCCTTGCCGTCTTCCACGGGATACTGGGTGTAGCCGGGGGCTCCATCGAAGCGGGAATCCAGGCGTATGCCATGGGGATGCAGGGTGATGGGTGAGCCGGAACGGTTGCGCAGGTTCAGGGTGATGGTATCGCCCTGGGTGACCCGGATGATGGGGCCCGGGATGGATCCATTGAAGGCCGCCATGCGGACTTCCTTGCCCAGGATGACTTTCTTCACGGGGGAAACGGTGAGATCGAGACTGTCATGGTTATGCAGTTCCCGGGTCTCCGTGACCGTGGCCTCTTCCAGGCCCTCCACGCTCTGGGAAAAGTAAGGGTCTTCCGGCGGACCTGAGGGTGAGCGCGAATCGAAAAGGCAGCCGGTAAGGACGAAAGCCAGGAAAACCTGTTTACCGAGGCGCGAATCCATCCACGACTGTTCTTGTCCCACCTTTCTGAAAATAACACCGTAGCCCGGCAGGCAAAGGAGGATTCTTCCGAAACCGCTTTTAACCTCAAAAGCGGGGCGCTGGAGGGCTTTTGTGACCGCAATCATTACCCTCGACCGAGCCAGTGATTACTTTTCAGCCACCGACTATGCGACTCGATTCAATATTTGCAATGCCCGTATGGGGAAGGCAAACCCTCTTTGCAATGGTTTGCCTGCTTTTGCCCTCATTCCCGTGCGCCCAAACGGGCGCCCGGTACCTGTCCAAAGAGGACTACGCCGGTTCAGCTTCCCGTACCTTGAAAGTGGATACGGCCCTGGTCCGGAAGCTTTACCTGGATGGAGAGTTTGAACGGGCCATCGCGATCCTGGAATCCGATCTCAAGGCGAATGTGCCTTTCGATCATGGCGACAGCGTGTTCATCTTCAAGCACCTTGGCGTCATGTTCGCCGCCCGCTATGAGACCCGGGAGCGCGGCAAGATGTACATGCATCAGCTCTTGATGACGGAGCCGACGGCCAAGATCATGGACATGTACGCCAGCGACATGATTTACATGATCTTCAAGAACATCCAGGATGAATTCGAGACCAATCGCAGAAGATTCGGCCAAGGCGACACCACCGTGCCGGTCCTGACGAAGGACAATGAGGAAACAGGGACCGGAACCCATCCGAAAAGCGCCGGTAGCGGATCGCATGGCCACTTGGCCCTATGGATTGGCGCCGCCGTGGTCGCGGCCGGGGTCGGGGGGTATTTCCTGGTCCTCGCGTTGTCGAGTTCGGGAGCCCAAAACCACAACTTTTGAGGCCTCTTCCGGGTGTGGGTTTTGTAACGCCCATCACGGCCTATTCGCCCGGGCAATGTATCTTTCCCAGGCGCGGGCACGGGCCCGCCGATGTTATCGAGCATTCCATTCCAAACCTTTTGTTCAAGGTGCCGCATGTCCATGAAATCCCCCCTCCGAGCGCGAGCCATCGGATTCCTTTTCGCCGCCTTGGCCTTGATCGTCCTTGCTTGCGGCCTCGCCGGCAACGAAAACACCGATCAGACTTTTTCCTTCACCAAATCCTACGATGAACTGGCGCAGTTCGATTCGGTCCAAATCGTCCTCAAGGACACCTCCGGCCATACCCTGGACAACCTGTACCGCGGCAAGGTCGACACCGTCCGGGAAATCGAACAGCTTAAAGCCATCCACTGGAAGGGCGGTATCGCCGTCATTTCCATCATCGGATACCAAGGCGGGGAAATCGTCTACAAGGTGGAAAAAAGATTCAACGGAGCCAACGACCAGGTCCTCGACACCCTCCGCCTTATCCTGCCCGGCACCACCCTTTCCATCGACGGCCTGGAACTGCAGATGACCGAAGGCGATTCGGTCTCGTTCCCCAAAATCACGGTCACGCCCGTCGAGTTGTCGGACAAATCCCTCTCCTTCGCCTCTTCGGCTCCCCAACTGCTCCAAGTCGGGCCCACCTATCTGCGGGCGCTGCAACGCGGCACGGCCAAACTGACCGCTACGCTCAAATCGAACCCCGGCAAATCCCTGGTCTTCAACGTCACCATCCTCCCCAATCCATTGACCCCGGACAGCCTTTTCCTCACCCCGGACACTCTACGCCTGGCTGCCGGCGGCTCCGCAGGCTCGCTCGCCGTAAAGGTGAGCCCTGCCTCCGCGGACACGGCCGTGACCTGGAGCCTCAAAGACTCCACCATCGCCCGCATCACGGGCCCGGGAATAATCGAAGGGGTGAAACAGGGCGCGACCGTGGCCTTCGCCATTTCGAAGCGGAGGCCCGCCTTGCTGGATTCCTCCATCATTCTTGTCTCCTCACCCGTTGCCGTCAAAGAGGTCAAGTTCCAGAGTGATTCCCTGGATCTGTTCGTCGGAGGCGCCGCGGAAAGCCTGTCCGTGAACGTCCTTCCGGCTTTGGCCAATCCCAAAGTGGCCTTTGAGGTGATGAATCCCGCCCTCGTCAGCTTGATCGGCAGCCGCGTCCAGGGTCTCGCCGAGGGCACCACCGGCGTCATCGCCCGCTCCACGGAAAACCCCGCCGCCGCGGACACCCTCAAGGTGGTGATCTTCCCCACCCAGAAAATCGACAGCGTGCGCCTGTCCTTGGACACCCTCAAACTGTTTACCGGCGCTCCCGGCGCGACCCTAACCCCCAAAGTCTATCCCTTGACGTCGAACCCTTCCCTGCTCTGGCGTTCGCAGAATCCCGCCGTGGCCACCGTCGATGGCGCGGGAAAAGTATCGCCGGTAAGCCCGGGCAAGACGCTGGTTATCGCCTTCTCCCGCGTGGACAGCACCCGGCAGGATACCGCCATTGTCCTGGTGAAACGCGACATGCCCCAGGTATCGGTGGGACGGGACACGGTCATTCCCCTCGGCACGAGCCTTTCCTTCCGGCCCCAGGTCACCCAGGAATATGGGTCCGTGGTCCAATTCCGTTGGGACCTGAACGGGGATGGGACCTGGGACGGAACATCGGACTCCATCAAAACCGTGTCCTACACCTATGCGGAGGCCAAGGAAGTCGTGGCCGCCTTTTCCATCAAAGACACCGAAGGCAACGATACGACGGTGACCAGAAAAATCAAGGTCGTGGCAGGACCGGCGGTGCAGATCCTTTCGCCCAAAGACAGCACCTATACCCGGCTGTTCACCATCGATGTCACCTGGAGCGTGAATGCCAAAGAACAGGATTCCCTGAAGAAGCAGACCCTGAAACTCGGAGTGAACACGGTGACGCGCTCGGCCAAAGACGAGTCGGGCAACCTCTACTCCGCTTCGATCACGGTGATTGTGGACACCACCCCGCCGAACAAGCCCTTGGTGCATGGGCCCGCGACGACCGCGTCCAAGACCCCGACCTGGACTTGGGCCAGCGGGGGCGGAGGCGGGGCGGGGACCTACAAATATTGGTTGGATGTGGACGATTCCTCCAAGGGCAAGCAGATCAAGGATACGACCTATACGCCTCCGACGGAATTGACGGAAGGGGTGCATACCTTGTTCGTGGCCGAGAGTGATTTGGCGGGGAATTGGTCGGTGGCGGGCAAGCTCGCGATCAAGATCGATGTGACGGTTCCGGGGACGCCTTTGGTGGCTGTGACGCCTGCTTCTCCAACCAATGTGCGGAAGCCGAAATGGATTTGGGCGACGGGCGGGAATGGTGGCATAGGAGCTTACCAATACAAATTGGACAACGGCAATTTGGCGACGGGCGCCACGGCTACGACAGATACAACTTTTACCCCGGCGGCAAACCTGGCGAATGGTTCGCATACGCTGTATGTGCAGGAGAAGGATTCGACGGGGAATTGGTCGGCATCGGGGAGCGCAACCATCAGTATTGACACTATCGCGCCCAATGCGCCGGTTGTGACCTCGACGACGGCATCACCAACAAATAACACGATGCCGACTTGGAATTGGACCAGCGGGGGTGGTGGCAAGGGGATCTATCGCTACAAGGTTGGGGATACGGTCTGGGCATCCAGCGGCTCACAGGGCAACGGAACCACTTACACGGCGAGCGCTTTGGCCGAGGGGGACAGGACGTTATTTGTGGAAGAACAAGATTCAGCGGGGAATTGGTCGACGCCGGGATCAAAGATTATTCGAATCGATTTGACTCCCCCTGGAGTTCCAACGGTTTCCAGCCCCGGCTTGAAGACAATCAGCTTGAAACCAACGTGGAGTTGGACTTCAGCTGGAAGCGGAGGCGGAGGCTACCGGGTTAAATTAGATAATTCGGATTTTACTTCGGGTTCAACCACCGTCTCAGGGTCAAGCTTCGCGCCGACGAGCAATCAGAGCGAGGGCACGCATACTTTATATGTGCAGGAAAGCGATTCGGCGGGAAATTGGTCGGGGGCTGGATCGGCATCAACATTTATTTATGGGCAGACGGGTTATGCAGCGGGTGGCGGAGTTTATAAAACTACCAATGGCGGTGTCACTTGGGTCAAGCTCCCAACAATTACCGATGATATCAGTGCCGCTTATTTCACGGATAGGGATACGGGATACGCGGTTGGTGGCTCTGGCCTGATCTTGAAAACATCGGATGGTGGAAACAATTGGTCTTTACCTCAGTCTGGACTTGATAGCAATTTGCATTATTCTTGTGTGTTTTTCCCGACTAAGAGGAATGGATATGCGGCTTCCGCAACTGGTCTGGTTGTAAAAACCACCAATGCCGGAAACACCTGGAGTTCGACCACCAGTGGTACCCCATTAAGTTTGGGGTCTATCCATTTCACGGATGCTTCTACCGGCTACACCACAGGTTATGGGGGAGACGGTGACTTCGGAATCTTCAAAACCGGCAACGGAGGCGATTCTTGGGATCGGGTTGGCAGCCTAAATGCCTATGGCGGAGCTGTCTATTTCACCAACGCAAGCACCGGCTACGTAGTACTCGATGGTGGAACCATTGTAAAAACCACGAATGCCGGAGCGAAATGGGACACCCTTCCCCACTCCGACATTTCCCACCTATTAGCTGTCCATTTTCCGGATAACAATAACGGATATGCGGCAGGATATGTAGGTGCGATCCTTAAAACCACAAATGCCGGAGCGAAATGGACCGTACTCAATAGCAATACCACGGAAAATATCCGCTCGCTCTTTTTCCTTGATGCAAGCGTTGGGTATGCAGGAGGTGATAATGGGTTGATAACCATGACCGTGGATGGCGGTGCCACTTGGAGTCAACAAAACACACCCACGGCGGGGGCATTTAATTCGATACAATTTCCTTAGCGGTATCTACTTACAGATTGAGCAAACGAAGCGGAGAGTACAATGTCCATACCCCGATTGAGAGACTTTTAATCTAAATACTTTCAAGTCTCATTAATCGGCAGAATTTGGAATAACCATTTGGAAAACGAATACCATTTCAATGCGAGCTTGCCTCGATTGGAAACCGAGGCATACTGGAGAATCGGAAAACCGCTTACTGTAGCACATTGACCCGGCACACAATCGGAGATAGAAAAAGCCGCCGGAACATTATCGAGTTCCTACGGCTTTTTCGTCAAACCAATGACAGGAAAAGCAACCAGCTCTTATTAATTCGAAAACTTTGCCAGCACTAATCCACTACGGAGCTTGCCAGTCAGTAAATTATTATCGACGGGCAGACTCTCGCCTTTTTGAAGTGAGGCAACTTTTTCCCCATTCATAGAATAAAGATCAACTTTGGTTGCGAACCCGGGGAATTCGATTCTTTCGCCCGGGAACACGGTGAGAAGTTTGTTTGCGGACGACGATTTACCTGAAGCATTGGACTTGATTCCCGTCGTGCTGCAGGCACCCGTATAGTCGATCCTGGAGATCTTTCCCTTGAGGTCATTCAACCAATGTGCATTGTCTCCACCCCACTCAATAACATAAAGAGCGCCATCCGCTCCGACCTTGAAATCCATGGGCCGCGCCAGGCCTGTCAGTACGGTCTTAACGGATGTCAAAGAGCCGTCATCCGCCAATTTGAAAAAGCGGAACGTTGCATTATCTTCTTCGTGATTTGCCATGAAAAAGCCATTATCCATTGCCGGCGGCAGGCGTTTGGGGTTCGTCCCCATTGGATCAAATCTGTAAAATCCGCCGACCTTTATGCAGCGATTTCCAGTCTGAGGCTTAATACCCGCGATTGGCCATGAAGTGGAATTTGAGAACCAAAATAGGGACTTGGTACCCGCAGGCAGGTTCTTGATTCCGGTGTTGTTCTTGGAATTGTTGACCAGGTTCGCGGGATCGTACTTCTTCCCACTCATGTCCGAGTATGCTTGGTTGTCTCCCGACAGATATGGCCAGCCCAGGTTCGATGCCTGCTTGATTTGATTTACTTCGTCCTGACTGGGTATGGGGCCATCCGAGCCATCCGGCCCCACTTCGCCGCTATAGGCCCAACCTGTTTTCGGATCAATCGTCAATGTGAACGGGTTTCGAACGCCCATGGCATAGATTTCAGGCTTGGTATTGGCTGTTCCGGCCGGAAACAAATTTCCAGCGGGAATCGAATAGGTTCCATCATCCTTTGGCGTGATCCGGAGAATCTTTCCTAATAGGCTATTCGAGTTTGCCGAAGTCGCTTGGGCATCGAAGTTGTCCGTATTCTCGTTGACCGGTACGGCAAATCCACCAGCCGTGATTTTCAAGTCTCCCGCTGCGATCAAAAGGTTCCCGGAGGGATCAAAGGCGATGGCTCCGGCTGCATGGATGATTAAGGCTCCATATGCGCTGAAAGGGTGCGGAATGCTCAAGACGACCTTTTCCGCAGTAAGAGCATCTCCTACGAGAGTATACCGTGACAGCCGGTAGCCCATAGGAGTCTTTAAAGTGTGATAGACGTAAACAAAAGAGTTGGATTCAAACTTGGGATCAAGGGCGATGCCGAGTACACCATCTTCGTTGTTCCTATTGTCATTCACAGTAATCGGCAATATCTCAACCGGATCTGCCGCTCCTGGCTTCAATACCAACACGGAACCCGTACGCTCGGTGAAGAAGATACGACCATCCTTCGCGACGGCCATTTTCATCGGGGACTCCAACCCCTTCGTTGTCAGAACCGTCTTCTTGAAATCCGTCGTGGCGAAATCATTGCACGCCTGCCCCGCCGCCCGCCCGGCCCCCGCCGCCAGGACGCATCCCGCCAGCAAAAGGGATTTCAATCCCGCCGCGGCGGAAAGATGTCGGTGCGTTTGCGTCGTCTTGGTGTTACCCATATTGAACTCTCCTGAATTGGAAACGAAATCCCCTGGCATAATCTAACTCCGGTCTAGCGAATGAACTTGATGCTGTTCCGGGCGGCTTTGCGGTTACCGGGGGCGAAATGACCCAGTCGGCCGGTTACATCGATGAAAGGCGCGGAAAGGACGTGTCCCCCGGACTGTAGGCGGATCCCCTCGGTCCGCTTTCCAATCACGAGACGGGATGTGGTCCCGCCCGGGGGCACGAAGGCCTCCACGGTATTGATCAGGCCGTTGGCGGAAAAGCCTCCGAAAACGAAAATGGTATCCTGGAAATTGACGACCGACATGGCTTTGCGGGTCGCCGTCATCTTGAGGACGGTTTTCCAGGCGTTTGTCGCGGGGTCGTATTCTTCGTTGACGTCGAATATGCCCGGCTTTTCCCCGCCCATGGCATAGAATTTCCCGCGGCTTTGGGCGAAGCCGATGTCGCTGCGGACGGTGAGCATGTCCTTGAAGGAGTACCATTTGTCGCTGGCGGGGGAATAGGCTTCCAGTTTGCCCATGCTGGTGGTGGCCAGCCGGCCCGAAGACACGTAGATGAGGCTGTCCAGCACGGCGGCGCCCACGTGTTCGCGCTTGGTGGGCATGGCCGTCCGCGTCGCCCAGGTATCCGTGGCCGGATTGTATTCCTGTACCAGGTCCAAAGCGACGCCGGTCCCATCGACCCCGCCAATCACGTAGATCTTCTCACCCAGGGAGACGACTCCCGCCGCCGCGGTCGAATGCGGTAGGGGCTTGATGGCGCGCCATTTGTCGGTTGCGGGATCGTATTCAAAGGCGCTGGTGCTGCCGCTCCACTCGGCTCCGGTGTTCAGATTGGGTCCGCCTCCGGAGCCATAGGTGACTCCGCCCATTACGTAGAGTTTGCCGCCCGCGGAGGCCATGCCGGTATGGTGCAGGCTCACAGGTACCGGCGCGATGGCCTGCCAGGTGTTCGCGCCGGGAGTGTAGGCGTAGGCTTCCTTGGAGGGGTTGAGGCCGTTGAAGAAACCGCAGGCTACGTAGATCTTGTCGCCCAGGCGGGCCGCGCCGGTTTCCCCGCGCGAGGTGGGCAGGGCTGCCCGGGACATCCATTTGGCGGCGATGGTTTGCGCGCAGACGGGGCCCAGGAGCAAAAGCCCCAGGAATCCGGTCCGCATTGCGTTCGCCGTCCAAAACATCCGGTGCCCTTTCCTTTCCTGGCTTTCCGCCCGGGAAACCCACCTGGGGTCCCTTCGCGGCTCCGACGGCCCCTCGCCGCCGGCCAATGACGCCGGAGCGCATCGCTCTGGCGTCCAAACCCAACCACCGCCCAGGCCCGGACAATCCGGACCCAGACGGGGCGGTGCATCCATGACCCGGTGGGGGGTGGCCAAGGATGTCGTTCGACCGAGAGTTGCGGCGCCGAACCGGCCGCCCCTCTCGAAACTCTGGGCCAGGGAGAAAGCATGTGCTTTCTTCCGTTATCGGCCCATCTTACTGAGATTACCGTGCCCGGGGCACGATCCCGGAAAAGGCGTTACCATCCCCGGTAACGCTCAGGATATGACTGCCGGCCCCCAAGGCCGGAAGCGATATCTCCATCGGAACTCCTGCGTCCGCCCGAACCGGGCGGGAAAAAACCGTGCGTCCCTGGAAATCGCGCAGGGATACCTTGATGGCCGATGAGCCGCCGGCCAGAAAGGAGGCCGGGATGAAAAGCGTATTTCCGGTCACGCCGATCGCGGCGTTGGCGGCCAGGGTTTGCGGGACAAGGCCGGCAGTGGCCGAATAGGAGTCGTCGAGGGTGACGGCGGCGGAATCGGGAATGGCGAAGGAGTTGTTCAGGGGCCGGATGAACACGTCCTTGAAATCGACCTTCATCACCAGGTCGGTGGCGTGCAATTGCAAGCCGATGTATCCGTTCAGAACCGATGCGGTGTATTCCGCGCAGAAATTCCCGTTCAACTCGTGGCGGACTCTGCCGCCGTTGGCCGTGACCAGGAACTGGTTCCAGCCGTTGGCGTTGATGAACTTGCGGCAGGGATCATTCAATACCATGTTCGCGTCCGTGGGATAAGCCCCTTCGGGATACATGGAACCGTCGAGTCCGTCCCCGATGTCCACCTGGTAGCCCTTCATCCGATGGGCGGTGGAATCGAGGAAATCGGAGCGGTACTGCAATCCGCTATTGGTGTATCCCGCCGGGGTCTGCCAAAGCCTGGCCTTCACGGAAAGGACGAAATCCGAATACTTGCGGTTGGTATGGCAGAAGGTGTTGTAGGTGGCTTTTCCCTGGCCTTGCAGCATCCCGCTGTCCACGTGCCAATAGTCCGCTTGATAACCCCATCCGGAAAGGTCCTTGCCGTCGAACAGCTTCATCCAAACCGGTTTCGGCGGACTGCTTCCCATCGCCAGGCCGGTGACGACCAAGACCAAGGCGAATGCAGCCGGAACGAACCGGAGGCGCTTGCGACTGCTTTTTGGGTTGTTTTGGATGAGCATATTCCTAATGGCCCCGTTCCCGGACCTCGGCCTGATTCGAGGTCCCGATGGGCTGACCGTATATTATACGGGAGGGGGGCATTGGGCACCGGGATTTTCCCTTCCGGGAAATGAATTTTCACAGTTGTGAACCCCCCCAATGGGCGATTAAAGCCGTTTTTGGGTAATCAGCACCGGCCAACGAACCTCCCTGGGACGTTTTTCTCCCTCTTGGCCGGCCGGGTCGCCTTTGAGGTAGTCCCCCATCGAAAAAGGACGTCCCAGGGCTTGCCGGCACAGGATGACCATATAGAGGCCGACTTCCCGCCAGCGGGGAAGCCACGCGGCCAGGAACCGCGGGGAAAGCAGTTTCCATGCCGGCAGCATCTCGCATTCATACAGGTTGAAGAGCGTTATCAGAAGCCGGAAGTATTTCGCGTCCGCCTTGCTGGATCGGAACAGCACCCGCTTGCTGATGCCCAGATGGATGAACATGTCCTGGGCCATGCACCTCCGGAATACGTAGGCGGAGGTGTAAATCTGGAGGGGGTTGGCTTCGTCATCCACCCCGGCCACCTCCCGGATCACGCCGCGGTGGATGTCGATCCAGAACCGGCTGGTGCGCTTGCCGGATAACACGCAGGTTACCTGCCTGTCCTTGAAGGCGCGCCGGACCACCCAGGGCAGGACCGCAATGAACCTGCGGAAATAACCTTCGACCTGGGCCAGGCTGGTATCGGTCCTGGCTTCCAGGGCGTAGAATTTTTCCAAGACCTGGGATTGTCCCGCGGCGTAGGCCTCCAGGCAGCGATCCCGATCGGTGAAGTGCGGTCCTTTGGCGATGGCGAAGCCGGTTTGCGACGACCATGCGTCCCCGGAGACCATGGCCTTCACTTCCGGATGCGTCATGTCCCGGGAGCGGCAGTACGCCTCCACTTGCGGGGGCGTGGTGATGGTGTCGTTGAGGTGGAAGGTTTCCCGGTGCAGATAGCAATGGTTGCTGGCGAACGGGATGGCGTATCTGGCCCCGACCTTGCGGACGAAATCGGCGAAATCGCGGAGGTAGCGCCGGGAATCCTCGCGCGGCCGCGCGGGCTCATCCATGAAATCGAAGCACATGCGCTCATTGGCGGAACTGTGGCTGCGGAACACGAAGTCGATGCGGGGATGGCGCGCCAGGATCTGATCCAGAGGGGCGCCCATGAACTTGGCGTCGTTGGCATTGAAGAGGGTCACTCCGCCGCACTCCACCACGGCGGCGCTGTCCATGAACGGGTAGAATTGGTAAGAACTCAACCGCAGGCCCGGCGCCAGCTCCACGGTTTGCCCATGGCGTATCTCGGTTACGTTTTCGAAACCCATTGCCAGGAGATCTTTTTTCATCCGCCTGGCCGGGGACTTCGGAATGAAGATGGGCGTATCCAGGGGGAACTTGCGCAGCGAAGGCCCATGGAAATGGTCCCAATGGATATGGGTGAGATAGAGAAAATCCGGCCGCAACGACTCGATCAGCTCCCGGGAGACCGGAGGGAAGTTCCACCATGATCTCCAATAGGAGCTGCCCACCAGCCACGGATCGAAAATCAGGCTCTTCCCCGCCCCTTTGACGAGCAGGCCCGCATGGGACAGGATTTGGAACTCGACGGACGGTGCGGATGCGACTCTCATGGAGGCCTCGATCGGATTCGGATATCGGAAAAACCGCCGCGGCCCAATCCGGGCCGCGGCAGTGATGCTTCCGGAGCGCGGGTCCCGGAACAGCATCCGGCAGGGATGAAAAGCAAAACGGATACCGGATATTTGCGCGGACCCCGATCGGGAGGCGCTTGGCCTTTTCCGGGAATTTGGGCCCGTGGACGCCCATTTCGGCCCGGGGAAGCGATCAAATTCTGCCCGCGCGGTCCGGGATTGAGCAATCGGGTTTTTTCCGGGAGTTGCCTGCAACATCCCCCCGCCACCCCGGACCAATACGTATAGAACGGCAATCACCTTGGTATTTTGATCATCAGCTTGGAGGCTTTTTATGTTTCGCAGTTTTTCAAAACCCGGTCTGACCTTCGGCGCGGCCTGCCTGGCTTTTGTCGGGCTCATGTGGTTGCGCGCCCCCCACGCGGAGGGATCCGGACAGACGGCCGCTATGCAAACGGCGGAGGCCGGCAAAGCCGCGCATGCCACCTTCGCGGGCGGATGCTTCTGGTGTATGGAGCCGCCCTTCGAAAAGGTCCAGGGCGTGTCCGCGGTGCTTTCCGGATACAGCGGCGGTGATGAAGTGAATCCGACCTATGAGCAGGTGGGAAGCGGCCGCACCGGCCATGCCGAATCCGTGGAAGTCCTTTACGATCCGGCCAAGGTCAGCTATGCCACCTTGTTGGAAGTCTATTGGCGTTCCATGAACCCCACCGACGCGGGCGGCCAATTCGCGGATCGCGGCAAGCAATATCGTCCCGCCATTTTCACGCGCAATGCGGAACAGAAGCGCTTGGCGGAAGAGTCCAAGGCCAAGCTGGCCGCGAGCGGAAAATTCTCCAAGCCCATCGTTGTGGAGATCACTCCCTTCAAGGCGTTCTATCCCGCGGAAGAGTATCATCAGGACTATTACAAGAAGGATCCCGGGCATTACCATGCGTACCGCCAGGGATCGGGCCGCCAGGGCTTCCTCGAAAAGACCTGGGGCAAGGACTATCCGGAGTATCCCGTCATTCCGGTGACCAAAGACAACGACGGAGTCGAGGAGGCTACCAGCATGGGATCGAACCATAAATACGTGAAACCCGCCGACGCGGAACTGAAGCAGAAGCTGACGCCCGAACAATACAGCGTGACCCAGAAAAGCGGCACCGAGCGTCCCTTCGCCAATGCCTATTGGGACAACCACAAGGACGGCATCTACGTGGACGTGGTGACGGGCGAGCCTCTTTTCAGCTCCAAGGACAAGTTCAACAGCGGCACCGGCTGGCCCAGCTTCACGCGGCCCATCGATCAGAACAGCCTGAAGAAGGAATCGGACAACAGCCTCGGAATGCAGCGGGACGAGGTGCGCAGCCAGATCGGGAATTCCCACCTTGGCCATGTGTTCGATGACGGGCCCGCCCCCACCGGCCTGCGCTATTGCATCAATTCCGCCTCGCTCCGCTTCATTCCCAAGGAAAAACTGGCGGAAGAGGGCTACGGCGAATTCGAAAAGTCCTTCCAGGTCGCGTCCAAGCATTGAATCAAAACGGTCCCTCCTTCCGCATCGGAAAGAGGGGCGCTTTCACCGAAGAACGGAGATTTCCATGTTCCCTTTCACGTTTCCCGCTATGACCAAGCCCGGCTCCGCCGCGGGATTCGCGGTGCTGGCGCTGACCGGCATCCTCGGCATCGCTTCTCCCCGGGCCGAAGAGATCAAGCCGGCCACCGCCATGCCCAAAACCATCGCCCCGGGCAGGCTGGGGCATGCCACCTTCGCCGGCGGCTGTTTCTGGTGCATGGAGTCCCCGTTCTTCAAGATCGCCGGAGTCATCGACGTGTTGCCCGGATACAGCGGCGGCGAAACGGCCAATCCTTCCTATGAAGACGTGAGCAGCGGAACCACCGGGCATGCCGAGTCCGTCGACATCACTTATGATCCGTCCAAGGCGAGTTACTCCACCTTGCTGGAGGCCTATTGGCGGTCGCTGGACCCGACCGACGCGGGAGGGCAATTCGCGGACCGGGGAACGCAATACCGCCCCGCCATCTTCTACCGCAACGCCGAGCAAAAACGCCTGGCGGAGGAAAGCAAGGCCCGCCTGGCCGCGAGCAAGAAGTACCTTAAGCCCATCGTGGTGGAGATTACGGCTTTCAAGGCTTTCTACGTGGCGGAGGAGGAGCACCGGCATTACGCCAAGCGGAACCCCGTCCGTTACCACGCCTATCGCGCCGGATCCGGCCGCGAAGGCTTTATCGCGAAAAACTACGGCATCGACCTTCCGGAAGCGCCCGTCATTCCGGTGAACAGGGACAACGACGGAGTAGAGGAGGCGACCGCCATGGCACCGGAACCGAAATACGTGAAACCCGCGGACAACGATTTGAAAATCACCCTGACCTCGGAACAATACAAGGTGACCCAGCAATGCGGCACGGAAAAGCCGTTCGACAATGCCTACTGGGACAATCACAAGGAAGGCCTGTACGTGGACGTGGTGACCGGGGAACCGCTCTTCAGCTCCAAGGACAAGTTCAACAGCGGCACCGGCTGGCCCAGCTTCACGCGGCCCCTCGATCCCGGCCACGTCAAGAAGGCGACGGACGAGAGCCACGGCATGCAGCGCGACGAGGTCCGCAGCAAAATCGGGGATTCCCATCTGGGCCACGTCTTCACCGATGGCCCCGCTCCCACCGGCCTGCGCTATTGCATCAACTCCGCCTCGCTGAAATTCATCCCCAAGGAGAACCTGGCAAAAGAAGGCTACGGCGAATACGCCAAACTCTTCGAAGGCGTGGCCAAGCACTAGCCGCAAAATCCTTTTCCGGCTTTTTCTCCCAACGGTCCGGAAACGGACCGTTTTTCATGGTCTGAATCGCAATCGGTCAAAATGTTACCGGCCGGAATCCCTCAGCATCGGATCCACACTTCTTTCCGGTACCTCAGATTGGGAAACCAGAGCTAATTTCTCTATAGCCATTCTGGCATGCGGATTGCGGTTCAAGAAAGACGCACAAGCCGTCAATCAAGGAGTCTGATATGAAGTTCTTTTTGCGCTGCCTTTCCTTGACTGTGGTCTGCCTGGTTCCAGGCTGCCGGCTTTTCGGACCCGAGTCAAATCCCGAACCCTCGTCCATCTATCATTTCCAGGGTATTCTCGGCGATCTTCCATTCGTGGAGACGAGGAGCGACACCGTGGCCTGTTACCAAGGCGCAACTTTCCACAATAACACGGTTTTTTGCGACGCACCCGGAATGCCGAACCAATATCCCTCCGCGGGTCCGATTGTCAAAACCCAAATCATCACCACCGGATATTACTTGCTGGAATGGAAACGGCCCGTAACGGACGAAACCTGGATACTGCGCCTCGGCCCCAATAAAGACTATCTCACGGAAGTAAGTGGTTTCCAACCCACTTCCGTACAAATGGGCCGGGAAATACGTTGGAAACTGAGCGGCACAGCTCCGGACTATGCGGACTTCGCGGAAGCCAAGACGGAAATGGACAAAGAGACATTCTTCATCGAATTGATACGGGTCGGCACCTTGGAGAAGTGAACCAATCATGGACCGCCTTTCTCCATACGTGGAACGATTGGCGTTTCCAATTACCTTCAGCCCGGGTTTTTTTACCTTAATATGGCTTGAACACCCGGACTTCCAAAACCCACGCCCCCTTTCCCCTTGAACAACTCTTCCAGGAAGAGGCGTTTCCCGCGTTGGCGGGTTTGCGGTTCCAGAAGGAGAATCCCCTCTATGTGGCCGGCGTGGCCGGCTCGGCGGTGTCCGCTCTGGTGGCCCGGCAATTCCTGGACTCGAAGGGCAATATGCTGTACCTTGCCCCGGACGCCAAGACGGCGGAACTGGTGGCCGAGGATCTGGAATCCTGGCTGGGCGAGGAACAGGTGCTCCTCTTCCCGGGCCTCGACCTTAAGCCCTACGAATGGCGCAAGCCTTTCGGCCACGTGCTGGAACAGCGCCTGGGCTGCTTCGAGGCCCTTTACAAGAAGAAACGATCCGTGCTGGTCACGGCCCTGCCCACCTTCCTGACGCGCCTTTCCAGTCCGGACTCCCTCCACCTGGAGATCCTGAACCTGGCCAAGGGCCAGACCTTGAACATGGAGGATTTCCGCGACGCCGTGTTGCACATGGGTTTCACGGAAGAAGCCGTGGTGCAGGACATCGGCGAATTCTCCGTGCGCGGCGAAATCATCGACATCTACCCCTACCTGCTGGAAAACCCCGTCCGCATCGTCCTCTTCGGGGATGAGATCGAATCGGTCAAGGAGTTCGACATCTTCACCCAGCGCTCGGTGAAGGACATCCCGTCCGTGGACGTCTTTCCCCTGGATGAATGCTGCTTCAGCCACAAGGATCTGGAAGCGGGGATGGAAAAGCATCTCGACCGCTTCGTGGGGGAAGGCTCCTTCGAGGCCGAGCACCATCGCCTGTTGGTGAAGCGCAACCTGGACGGCATCCACTGGCAGAAGGCTTTTTTCAAGGACCTGAACTACTCGCTGCTGGATTTCCTGGGCCCGGACACCCGCGTGGTAGTGGGAGACGAGGACAATCTCAAGGCGGGAGTGGAACGGCTTTGGAGCGCGGCGCAAGAGGGCTACAACGAAGCCTTGACCGCGGAAAAATGGGTGGCCAGGCCGGATGAACTGTTCTTCTCCAAGCCCGATCTGGACAGGATGCTGTCGGATCGGCCCAGCTTGCGCATGGGGCGCCTGAGTTGGGAAGGCGCGGGCTGCCGCACCCTGGACATGCAGGAACAAGGCCGGGGCGGAGGCGGGCTGGCCCAGGTGGAGCACGTTTTCGCGGAACTGGATCTGGAAGGCCTGCGCGTCTACCTGCTCTCGCCCAACGAAGGCCAGGCCGAACGCCTCCGCAAGCTGACCGCGGAATATCCCATCGCCGGCATCGCGGTGGGCCATCTCGCCTGCGGCTTCATTTCCCGGGACGATGGCGTGGCCGTCTTCACGGACCATCAGATCTTCAACCGCTTCAGCCGCAAGATCAAGCGCAAGAAGCAAAAGGGCGGCGGCGTCGCCATCCAGAACTTCGAAGCCCTGTCCCGCGGCGACTATGTGGTCCACGAGGATTACGGCATCGGCCGCTTCGTGGGCGTGAAACGCATCAAGACCCGGCCCCCGGCGACGGGCGGCCCTGAAGCTCCCATACCCGCGGAAATCCAGGTCGACTGCATCCTTTTGGATTTCCAGGGATCCGACAAGCTCGCATTGCCCGTCACCGATCTCAGCAAGCTGGAGAAGTATTCCTCCGAGGAAGGGCATGTGCCCGTGCTGTCCAAGCTGGGCGGCAAGACCTGGGAGAACCAGAAGGAAAAGGCCAAGAAGTCCATTGTCAAGTTGGCGAAGGATCTCATCGAACTGTACGCCAAGCGTTCGGTGATGGTGGGCTATTCCTTCAGCGCGGACACGCCCCTGCAGAAGGAGTTCGAAGAAGCCTTCGAATTCGACCTCACTCCCGATCAGGCCAAGGCGGTGGCGGACGAGAAGGCGGACATGGAGAGGCCCAAGCCCATGGACCGGCTAATCTGCGGCGACGTGGGCTTCGGCAAGACGGAGGTGGCCATGCGCGCCGCCTTCAAGGCCGTGCTGGACAAGAAACAGGTCTGCATCCTGGCCCCGACCACCATCCTGGCCGCCCAGCATTATGCCAGCTTCATGGACCGCTTCGGCAATTGGCCCGTGCGCATAGACTATTTGAACCGGTTCAAGGGCCCCAAGGAGCAGAAGGAAACCATCGAGGCCCTGGGCCGCGGCGAAGTGGATCTGATCATCGGAACCCATCGCCTCATATCCAAGGACGTGGTCTTCAAGGATCTGGGCCTGATGATCATCGACGAGGAGCAGAAATTCGGCGTCAAGCAGAAGGAGCGTCTCAAGGAGATGCGCACCCACGTGGACGTGCTCTCCATGTCGGCCACGCCCATCCCCCGCACGCTCAACATGTCCCTGGTGGGCGCGCGCGACCTGTCCATCATCGCCACCCCGCCCCGCAACCGCCTGCCCATCGATACGCGCGTCATCTACCACGATCCGAAGATCATCCGCGACGCCGTCGAAATGGAACTGGCGCGCGGCGGCCAGGTGTTCTACGTGCACAACCGGGTCATGGATCTGCCCGAAGTCACTACCTTCATCGAGGGCCTGGTGCCGCATGCCCGCGTGGGCATGGCCCACGGCCAGATGGACGAGGTGGCCCTGGAGCAGGTGATGGCGGCCTTCGTGAACCGCGAGTACGACATCCTGGTGGCCACGGGCATCATCGAATCCGGCCTGGACATCTCCAACGCCAATACCATCATCATCAACCGCGCCGATCTGTTCGGCCTGTCCCAGCTCTACCAGCTGCGCGGCCGCGTGGGCCGCTCCGCCACCAAAGCCTATTGCTTCCTGATCTCGCCGGACGCCAACCGCTTTTCCGACGAAGCCAAGAAGCGCCTGTATTCCCTGGAGAAGTTCACGGACCTGGGTTCGGGTTTCCAGATCGCCATGCGGGATCTGGAAATCCGCGGAGCGGGCAACATCCTGGGCCTGGAGCAAAGCGGGCACATCGCCGCCGTCGGCTTCGAGACCTACCATCGCATGTTGCGCGAGACGGTCAAGGAGATGCAGGGGGCCAAGGTGCTGCCCAATCTCAATCCGGAAATCGAGTTCCCGGAGGATGCATTCATTCCGGAGGAGTACGTCGAAGACGGCCTGCAGCGCGTGGCCCTGTACCAGAAACTGGCGCGGTGCACGGAGACCGGGCAAATCGACGAAGTGGGCCGGGAACTGCTGGATCGGTTCGGGCAACTGCCGCCTTCCGTGCAGGTCCTGCTCGACAGCATGACCGCGCGGGTGGCCGCCCAGCGCTTGGGCTTCCAGAAGGTGTTGCTCCAGGGCAATCTGCTCAACCTGCAATACGCGGAAATGCTGGTGCCGGAAAAGGAGGAGCTCGGAGTCCTGGTGTCGAAGTTCAAGCGCCCGATGCGCATCCTGTATGCCAAGCCCTTGCAGATGCTGGTGGAATTGAATCCGCCCCGCAAGGGCGATACCCATGCCGCCATCTCCCAGGCGGCGCAGATCCTGCGCGATCTGCTGTAGCCGAGATCCACCTCCCATATGGGGTCAAAGGGGGATTGCGCCAATCATCCCGGAATCCCCCGGGAAATGTGTCAAAAGAGTGTTTTTTGCTATATATACTCCCTGGCCCGGCTCCAACGGTCAGGAACCCTTTTCGGTATGAAGATCAATTCCCAGGCATCCACGCGGCGGCCGGCCAGACCGGCCTGGGCCGCTTCGATCACGGCATTCTGCCTCTCTCTGGCCTTCGTCGCCTGCAAGAAGGAACCGGTCAAAGCCACCGTCCTGGCCCAGGTGGGCACTTCCACCCTGACCCTGGAAGACCTCCGCGAAAGCTTCCCCGCCGAGTTCGAGCAGCTTATCCGCCGGGAACAGTACCTGGATTTCATCAAACGATGGATGGACGACGAAGTGGTCTACCAGGAGGCCCTGAAAGCCAAAGTGGAGAACGATCCGGTGGTGGGCCGCAAGCTGGAAAAACTCCGCCGCAAACTGCTCATCGAAGAGTTCCTGTCCCGGGAAAACGCCTCCGAGGTTTTCGAACCCGATGAAATGGCGATGAACCAGTACTATGAAATGCACAAAGAAGAGTTCCGCCGCAAGGTTCCGGAAGTCAAGTTCGCGCAAATCCGCGTGCAGACCAACAAGCAGGCCGCTGACCTGAGATACAAGGTCAACCGCGGGGATTTCCTGACGGTGGCCGCGGCGAATTCCCTGGACCCGGTCCCGGAATCCTACGCCTCCATCTCGTTCAAGAAGCAGACCGAGTTCCCGCCCTGCCTGTCCCAGGACATCGCCGGCGCCGGTATCGGCGCGGTTACCTTGCCGGTGGCCTGCCCGGACGGATTCTACCTGGTCAAGGTCCTGGAGCGCCAGGAAGCCGGCAGCCTCATCCCCTTTCCGGAAGCCAAAGAGGAAATCAGCGGAATCCTGGTGATGGAACGCAAGGACAAGCTGATGGACGGCCGCATCGCCAAATACAAGGAAGGCATGTCCTTCAGCTACAACCTGGACCAGATCCCCGGCCTGGCGGAATCCACGAAAGGTTCCGAGGCGCCGGCGGCTCCGGAACCGGCAGTCGCCGAACCGGCCCATCCCGTCGCCATCCAGCCCGCACCCGCCGCGCCCGCCGCACCGGCCGCGCGTCCTCCCGTAAAACCCAAGGTTTACGCGCCCGCCGCCGCTCCCTCGGCCGCCGTGGCCCCCGTTACGGCCCAGCCCGCCGCGACCGCGCCGGCAATGGGCGCGTCCTCCGCGGGCGCACCCGTGCAAACCGTCCCCGGCCAGACAGCCCCCGCGGATCCCCGTCTGCCCCGCGAGCCATGGCAGGACAAACAGGATGCCGTGTCTGCAAAGCCCAAGTATCCCGCCCGCAAGCGGGGAATCAGACGACCGGCGGATTCCTCGGACACCCACGCGGCGGCGCCCAAGCCGGCCGCGGAAACGACCCAAGAGCCATCGGGCCAGAAACCCGATGCGGAAGAGAACAGCAATGCGCAAACTCCCGTTGAAACACCTTAAGCGGATCGCCTTCGGCGCGCTTCTCGCCGCGCCCGCCTTCGCCTCGCGTCAACCCTATGACGGCATCGTCGCCTCCGTGGACGATCAGATCATCATGCTCTCGGAACTCGAAGAGCTGCGCATGGTCTCGGCGGAGCAGCAGCCGGGCATGAACCGGATGCCCGCGGATCAGCAGCGCCAGGAAATCCTCAACCGCCTCATCGACGATAAGGTGGTATTGGTCAAAGCCAAGCAGGACACCACCATCAAGGTCTCGGAAAAGGACATCGCTCCCC
Organism: Fibrobacterota bacterium; assembly: GCA_028287505.1. Taxonomy (GTDB): domain Bacteria; phylum Fibrobacterota; class Fibrobacteria; order UBA11236; family UBA11236; genus Chersky-265. Next base: position 119,326 of record JAQBPN010000001.1, read on the forward strand.
GCGTGGAGGACGCCATCTCCCATTACGTGGAACAACAGGGCGGCGAGAAGAAGTTCGAGACCCTGCTGAAGCAGACCAATGGAATGAACCTGGCCCAATTCCGCGCCCGCCTGTCCCAGCAATATCTGGATCAATCCTACCGCCAGAAGCTGCAGTTCAAATACGTCGGCGATCACGAGCCGTCCAATCAGCAGATCCGCGAGTTCTACGAGAGATACAAGGACAGCCTCCCCCTGCAGCAGAACAGCCTGCGGTTGTCCCATATCCAGGTCAAGATCAAGCCGGGCGCGGCCCTGGAGAAGGCCGCATTCCTGAAGGCCGACTCGCTCACCAAGCGGCTGGACAAGGGCGAAGCCTTCGCGGACCTGGCCAAGAAATATTCCGACGACTATTCCGGCAAAGAGGGCGGCGACATCGGCTATACCAAGCGCGGCACCCTGGATCCGGATTACGAGCGCGCGGCCTTTTCCCTGGAAGCGGGCGATTACACCAAAGTCCCGGTGCGGTCCCGCTTCGGTTACCATCTCATCAAGGTCACCGGCAAAAAGGACAATGAAATCCGCACGTCCCACATCCTGGTGCGCCTGACTCCGGAAGCCTCCGACAGCGCGCGCACCATCGCGTTCATGGACTCCTTGCGGACCGTCTCCCTCAAGCAGAAGAACTTCCCCGCCCTGGCCACGCGCTTTTCGGAGGACAAGAAAACCCTCGATCACGGCGGCAGCCTGGGCTGGTTCACGCGCGACAAACTGGATCCCCGCTATCTCCAGGCGGTGGACAGCCTCAGCGTGGGCGGCGTGAGCCCCCCCATCGTCATCGGCGACAGCTACCACATCTTCCGCCTGGACGGCCAGTCTCCGGAACGGAAAATGACCGTGGACGAGGATTGGACCGAGATCAGCCAGATCGCCCGCAATTATTTCATGAGCCAGAAACTTTCCACCTTCATCAAGAAGTGGCGCGAGACCGTCCATATCGAGAACCGCCTGGCGCAGTTCAAGAACCTGCCCGCCACGGCCGAGGGCTTCGAAGAAGGCGGTTCCGGCGAAGCCGGTCCCCAGCCCGCGCCGAACTGAGCGGCGAGCGCCTGATGCGGGACGAAACCTCTTACCGGACAATCGCTCCCTACTATGATTACATCATGGCCCATGTGGACTATGATGCCTGGGGCCGCTACCTGGCCCGCCTCTGGAAAAAGCACGGCATGGACCCCGTCGGCATCCTGGAATTGGGCGCGGGGACCTGCCCGTTCGCGCGCCGGGACGTATTCCCGCCCAAGGCCAGGGTGGTCTACTCCGACCTCTCCCCCTTCATGCTCACGCAAGCCCCCGTCCTCACTCCGGACTGCCGCGTGGCCGCCAACGCCCTGTCCCTTCCCTTCAAGGGTCCCTTCGACCTATGCCTGATGGTCTACGATGCCATCAACTACCTGATGCAGGAAGAGGACGTATCCCTGTGCTTCAAGGAATCCCTGCGCGTGCTTGCGCCGGGGGGGCTGTTCATCTTCGACGTGACCACGGAAGCCAATTCGAAAAAACATTTCCATCACGCCGTGGATTACGGCGAGATGGAAGGCTGCACCTATTTCCGGGAAAGCCACTTCGACCGCGAAGCGCGCCTGCAGGGCAACGATTTCGTTTTCTTCGTGGAGGGCCGGGAAGGCAATTGGCGCAAGGTCAAGGAAAGCCACCAGCAGCGCATCTACAAGATCGACCGCCTCAAGGCCCTCGCGAAAAAGGCCGGATACAAAGTCGAAGGCCTGTTCGAAGGATTCACCTTCCGCCCCGGCAAGGAAGGCTCCGAGCGCGTGCATTTCGTCCTCAGGAAGCCGGCGTGATTTCCTTCATCCACGTTTCCAAGAAGTACGAGAAAGACTGGAAGGCCCTGCAGGACGTGCATTTCCGCCTGGACCGCGGAGAGTTCGTCTTTCTCACCGGACCCAGCGGCGCCGGCAAGACCACGATCCTGAAATTGATTTACATGGATGAGCGGCCCGACATCGGCGAGGTGCTGATTTCCTTCAACAAGGATCTCGCATATCGTTCCGCCGAGACCTCGCTTTCCAAGATCCAGTTGCTGCGGCGGCGGCTGGGCATCGTGTTCCAGGACTTCAAGCTCCTGCCGGACCGGAACGTCTTCGAGAACGTGGCCTTCGCCCTGCGGGTCGCCGGATACTCCAGCAAGCGCATCAAACACCGCGTGTACGAAGTACTCACCCTGACGGGGATCTCCCACAAGGCCAAGAACCTGCCCCACCAACTGTCGGGCGGAGAGCAACAGCGCGTGTCCATCGCAAGGGCCATGGCCAACGAACCTTACATCGTACTGGCCGATGAGCCGACGGGAAACCTGGATCCTCAAACTTCCAAGGAAATCGTCAAAATCTTCCAAAACATCAATGCCTCCGGGACCGCGGTCCTGATGGCCACCCATGATTACGGCCTGATCAACAGCCTTCCCTACCGGCGTCTCCTCCTGAATCGCGGTTCCCTGGTCAATCGCGACTTCATCTGACCTTTCCCGTCCTTCCGTTTTCCGGAATAAATTTCTGGTCAAATCGCCCCATCCGGCCCCTACAATGGAAACAGAAAAAGGACAGGTCCATGGATAATCCGTTCTCGGCCGATAATAACAATCCGTTCCAGACGCCGTATCAGCAGCCGTCCCTTCCGTCTGCTTCGACAATCAAACCGTTCACGGCGGTGGATTTGGCGCCTCCCGCGGGGCAGAACGGTAACCGCCATAGTGCTCCAGCCGCGCCCGCGCCCAATCCTTTCATGGGAGGCGATTTCGGCGGCGCGTTCATGAACAGGGAAGCTCCCATGGCCGGGGCGATGCAAACCATGGCTCCCGCCCAACCCATGCATACTCCCGCGCCGATCGCTCCCGCCGCTCCCATGGCGAACACGTACGCGCCCAGGCCCGCCGTGCCCGCGCCGATGCCGGATTACACGCCCGCTCCGCTGGCGCCTCCCGCGGCCGCGCGCCAATCGCAGATCCTGTCGATGACGGATTTCAACGAGAGCATGAACAGCCGCAAGCCCGATTTCTTCTGCACGTCCACGCCCGGAATCGATGGTTATCAGATCCAGAACTACTTGGGGGTGGTCTCCGTCGAGATCGTGATCCCGAAGGATATCCTCTTCCACAATCCCGCCGCGTACGGCGAACTGCACCGGATGAAGGCCGCCGAGGACCAGCTGCAAAAGGTGAAGGTGAAGGCGTTCGAGGAGCTTGCGGAACGCGCGCGCGCGTTGCAGGCCGATGGGGTTGTGGGGGTCACCTTGCAGTTCTCCCAATTCGACGCGATTGTTTGTCTTTGCTCGGCTGTGGGTACGGCTGTGAAGATCGCGGACTAGCGCGCCCGTCCGGGGGCTAGGACGGCTTCGGCGGGGCTGTACCCTGCTGCTATGTGGGTCTTTCTCGGGCCAGCTTCTTTTCTCTGCGGCCGCTGCCCGGGGCCGCGCAACTCCAATCGAACCTACCGATGCTTCCGAAGAAGCGCGTCCCCTAGCCGCCGGCCCTTCGTTTTGCCGCCTGCGCCGATACGCCCCCGGACGGGCGCGCTAGTCCGCGGGGTCCATCGCCTCCCCCACGGCGGAGCAAAGCCTTGGGCGCGGGCGGGAAGAGGGTTGGTCGGTGATTTGTGGGCGCGGGAGGAGTCGGTCGGGGATGGTGGGCGGGAGGCTTGAGGTTGGGCGGAAGGCTCGGGGGGCTGGGTCGATACAACCGCGGGGAGGATTCGCGCGGTTGGGGGGGAGCACTTTGCTGGGCGGAAGCCTTGAGGGGCTGGGTCGATGCAACCGCGGGGAGAATTCGCGCGGTTGGGGGTGAGCACGGTGCTGGGCGGAAGTCACAAGGGTTTGGGTCGATGCTGCTGCGAAGAGGAGTACGCGCGGTGCGGTTGGAGGTGGTCGGAGGGGTTGGGGGTTGCCGGGTGGATACTGTTTGGGTTGGGTGTCAAGGTGGTTTTGGGTGGCGGGAGGGTGTTTGGGGAGGCCGGATGGGGGCGGGGGAAATTTATAGTTTTCAAAGGTATGGATTCGCTCACTTTGCCTCCGGTGCGATTGGTTCAGGGCGTGGTGCGGCCGCCGGGCTCGAAGAGCATCAGCAACAGGGTGCTGCCTTTGGCCGCCTTGGCCGCCGGGATCACGGTGTTGAGGAATCTGCCCGATGGCGAGGATGTGGAGTTGATGCGGGACGCGCTGAGGCAATTGGGGCTGCGCATGACGGAAACGGATGCAGGGCTTGAGGTGCGGGGGCTGGGCGGGCCTTTTGCGACCCGGGAGCCTATGGCTTTGTTTCTGGGGAACTCGGGGACGTCCACGCGCATCCTTTCGGCGTTGTTGGCCGGGGGGAGCGGTGAGTTCACGGTGGATGGGGTGCCGCGCATGCGGGAGAGGCCCATACGGGATCTGGTCGACGCCTTGAACCCCATCGCGGGTAACACGCGGATTACCTATGGGGCGAATCCCGGGTTTCCGCCCCTGCGGATTTTCGCGGAGGGGCTCGCGGGGGGCCGGACCCGGATCAAGGGGAACGTTTCCAGTCAGTTCTTGACGGGATTGTTGTTGTCGCTGCCTTTATGCCGGGATGCGGTGGAGGTGGAGGTGGACGGGACCCTGGTTTCGGCGCCGTACGTGGAGTTGACTTTGCGCATCATGGAGGCGTTCGGGGTGCGGGTGGAGAATCATGGCTTCCTGAAATTCTCGTTGGCGCAGCCCCAAGGCTATCAATCGCCGGGAGAATATGCCATCGAGCCCGACGCATCATCGGCTTCCTATTTCCTGGCGGCCGGGGCGATTGCGGGAGGCACCGTGGAGGTGCAGGGCATCGGGCGGGATAGTTTGCAAGGCGAGGCGCGCTTCGCGGAAGTGTTAGCCTCCATGGGCGCCAAGGTCGAGTACTCCCGGGACGGCATCAAGGTTACCCGAGGGGAATTGCGCGGCGTGGATGCGGACATGGATTTGATGTCGGACACGGGAATGACCCTGGCGGTGACGGCCTTGTTCGCCAAGGGAGCCACGACCATCCGGAACATCGGCAATTGGCGGGTCAAGGAAACGGATCGTATCGCGGCGATGGCGACCGAACTCCGCAAGGTGGGAGCGCGCGTGGAAGAAGGACCCGATTGGATCAGGGTGGAGCCGCCCGCGCAGCTGCGGACCGCCGTGATCGATACCTACCAGGATCATCGCGTGGCCATGTGCTTTTCCCTGGTGTCCCTGGGAGGGGTGCCCATCGCCATCAACGATCCCGGATGCACGCGCAAGACTTACCCGGATTATTTCGATGCGTTCCGGGCCATTACCGTTTCCGGAGAAGGGGTCACCCCGTGAAGGTCGCGACCTGGATCCTGTTCATGGCCGCGCTCGTGCTCGGCGATTCGACGAAGACCGAAATCAAGGCCAAAGCGCCGCCTGTAGCGCCAGCGCCCGCCGCCGCTCCCATTGGGGGCCAGACGGCCGCGCCGGCCTCTCCCACCCCGTCGGAATCCGCGGTCCTGGGGGCGCCCAACGCGCCTTCCCAGATGTTGCTGACGGCTCCCTTGAGCCGGACCTACGTGACCCGTCCGTCGCCTTTTCTCAAAAAGGATCTCGAAGAGGTCTACAAGCGCAGTCGGGTCAAGGGACGCCTGGCCTTCAGCGTGTATTCCACGCGTTACGGCCGCACCGAGGCGGCCCTCAACGATACCGAATGGTTCACCCCGGCCTCGTGCCTCAAGCTCGTGGTCACCGCCGCGGCCCTGGACACCTTTCCGGTGAACTTCTTCCCCCCCACTTTGATGGACGTGTTCGGCACGGTGCAGAACAAGACCCTGACCGGAAAAATCCGCATCTCCGGGGAAGGCGACCCCAACGTTTCCGATCGGTTCTTCCCGGACGCCTTGAGCCCCCTGGAGCCGTTCATGGACAGCCTTAAGGCGCTGGGCATCGATACCATCCGGGGCTCGGTGGAGGTGACCGACACGTTCTTCACGGGCCCGCACCGCCCGGAAGCCTGGAAGCAGCATCATTTCAATACCTGGTACGGAGCCGAGGTTTCCGCCCTGTCCTACAACGACAATACCTTCACCCTGAACGTGCTTCCCGGCGCCAAGCCCGGATCGCCCGCCATCGCCGTGGTCAAGCCCGACGTGGGCTATGTGCGCATCGTGAACAGGGCCAAGACGGTCGCGGGCCGGAAGCGCCGCATCGTTCCCGCCCAGAATCCGGATTCCACCGTCATCACCCTGAACGGCTACGTCGGCAACAAGGCGCCCGGCTTCCAGATGATCCTGCCGGTGCGCAATCCCACCCAGTATTTCCGGGCCTCCTTCCTCAAATCCATGGCGGCCCACGGACTGGTCATGCGGCCCGATACGGCCGGAGCGGGATCGCCCCTGTTCCACTCCTTCCGCTTCACCACCGCCCCCCTCATGGACATCGTGGAGGAGATCAACCAGCGCAGCCAGAACCTGCACGCGGAAATGACCTTGCGGCAACTGGGCAAGTTCGTAAAGGGAGACGGTTCCTCCGCGGCCGGCATCCGGGCCGAAAAGGAATTCCTCCACCGCCAGGGGTTGGACACCAACGACTTCCAGCTTCACGACGGCTGCGGGCTTTCCGCCAACAACCGCATCAAGCCCAGGGCCATGGCCGGCCTGTTGGCGAGCATGACCCGCCACCGCTACGGCAAGGATTACATTTCCTCCCTGGCCTCGCCGGGACTGGACGGCGCCACGGGCAAGCGCATGCGCCCCTACATGCAGACCAACCTGCTCCGCTACAAGACCGGCTCCATCAGCGGGGTGCAGGGATTGTGCGGCTACGCCTTCGGCATCGACGGGGATACCCTGGCCGCGGCCCTGTTCATCAACGACTTCCGCGGTTCCCCCGAGTCCGCCCAGCGCCTGATGGACTCCCTGCTGGTCCACGTGGCCCTGTTCTACAACAAGGAGCGGCCCGCCCTCATCGAGGCCCACAAACTGCTCGGCCGATCCGATGCGCCCGCGTCCTATCCGGATCGCCTCAAGTTTTTCAGCCAGGCTCTCCAAGAGAAGCCGTATTTCCTTGGGCCCACCGGGGAAGGCCGCTTCGGCCGCATCGAGGCCACGCCGCTCATCGATCTGGATCGGTTCGACTGCGTCACCTATATCGAAAGCTCCATGTCCCTGGCTTTGTCGCACAAAACCCGGGAGGTGCTGCCCAACATCCTGGCCTTGCGCTACGGGTCGGACACGGTGGACTATGTGACGCGGAACCATTACTTCGTGGAGGACTGGCTCCGCAACAACGCTTCGCTGGTGCGCGTGGTGCGGTTCCCGGGCGACAGCCTGCTCAAGAAGCCCATCGACAAGATCAAATTCTTCTCCTCCAAGCAGCTGCCGGCCCCGGCGGTCAATCCCGTGGCCGAGATCCCCTTCATGCCCTATGCCAAGGCCCTGGCCATGATGTCCAACTGGACCTTCGGGGAAAAATTCCTGGGCGTCGCCTTCGTCACGGACATTCCCGGGCTGGACGTGACCCACACGGGATTCCTGGTCGCGGACGGGAAAAACCCTCCCATGCTCCGCAACGCCAGCCAGATCCAGCACAAAGTGGCGGATATGCCTTTCAAAGAGTACCTGGAATCCCGCAAAGGCAAATGCGCCGGGGTCCTCTTTTTCGAGTTTTTGCCCCCGCCCATTTGATCCCCGGGCGGGTTTCCTATCTTTCCCCCCGTGGTTGACCCCAAAGAAAAACATCTGCCGGAAGCGCGCGGGATCTATTCCGAATTCCTGAAGAAGAACAAGATGTTCTTCACCAAGGAACGCACGCAATTGCTCGATTTCATTTTCGAGCAAAAAGGGCACTTCAGCGCCGATGAACTCATGTTCGAGATGCAGAAGGCGGACGTGAAGGTATCCCGGGCCACCCTGTATCGCTCCCTGAGCCAGATGGTGGAAGCGGGAATCCTGTCCGAATCGGATTTCGGACATGGCCATACCCACTACGAAATCGCCATCGGCAACAAGCCCCACGTGCATCTCATCTGCACGGATTCCGGGGATGTTCGGGAAGTCTACAGCCAGAAGCTCGAGGATGCCTTGAACGATCTGGCCCGCAAGGAAGGCTTCAAAATCAAGCGCTACAAGATCCAGGTATTCGGGGTCTCCAAGGGCTCCCGCAAGCAAGCATCCAAACTTTGACGGGAACCGCTCCGGTCGGGATCCGGTAAACGTGGAAGGGCGCCTTGCGAGGCGCCTTTTTTTATCCCCCCGGCATTTTCACGGTCGGACGATTTTGCGCGTCAGGCTCCCCTGCTCCGTAACCACCGTCAACAAATAGACCCCCGCATTCCCGGCCCGGGCCAAATCGTAAATTGCGGGACCGTTCCCGTTCCTTCGCAATACGCTGCGTCCGGACAGGTCCGCGACCTCCCAGGTGTGGCGGCCGGACGCGGTGATGGCAAGTGAAGCCCCTTGCATTTCGAAGCCGGATCCCGGATTGGAATTCCCCTGGGCGACCGGGCCTTGGGGTGCGATGCCCACGGGGGCGCAGGATCCGGTGTATTCGATCTTGAGCAGCCCGGTGGCGTCGCTCGTGGTCCGGTATCCCGCGTAGTTCGCGATATACATGTTTCCGTCCGGGCCCGCCTGGAAGTCCAGGGGACTGGTGATCTTGATATTGTCGAAGATGGGCGCGCGGCTGATGATCTTGGATCCCGTCGCGTCCAGGGTCAGGGCTTCCACCTTGCCTTTGCTGAAATCGCTGACGAACCACATGCCGTTGAAATGCGGCGGCAGCCGTCCGGGAGACTTCGAATTCCAGTCGTAGTAATACACCGGGCCGGTCAGGGAACAGGATTGACGATAGGAGTCCAGGGCGGGGATGGCGGGAGGCAGGTTGGTCAGGCCGGTATTGCCGCCGTCGTTGTTGATGGGGGCCGCCGCGGTGCCGCCTCCGCCCAGGACCAGGTTGTTTCCCGCATAATAGGGCCATCCGAAAAATCCCGGCTTGGTGGTGAAGTCGTGCTCTTCGCTGATGCCGCCGAAGTCCGGGCCCACGTCGCCCCAGGTAACGGCCTTGCGCACCGGGTCCAGGGAGATGCTGTAGGGATTGCGGTTCCCCATGATGTAAATCTCCGGCCGCGTTTTCGCCGTGCCTTCGGGGAAGAGATTGCCCGCGGGGATGGTGTATTTGCCGTCGGCGGTGGGATGGATGCGCAGGATCTTGCCGCGCAGATCGTTGGTATTGGCCGCGGGAGTGCCCTTGGCGTTGTCGCCCACCGTGAGCCACAGATTGCCTTCCCAATCGAACTGCATGGCGCCCCCGGTGTGCACGCTGCCCGCGCTTTCGACGATGGTGAGCAGTACCTTCTCCGAGGCCATGTCCAACTGGTCCCCGTTGAGGGTGAAGCGGCCCAGGCGCCAATCGGTGTTGGTGCTGTAATAGAGGTAGATCCACTTGTTGGTCTTGAAGGCCGGATCCAAGGCGATGCCGATCAGTCCGTCGCTGCCGCCGGTGGGCACCGTGAACTTGGCCAGATTGACCACGGTCTTCTTGGCGGCGTCGTATTTCCGCAAAAGGCCGAAGCGCTGCACGAAGTAAACGTCCACGTTACCCGCGGCGTCCATGTCGAATGCCAGCTTGAGCGGCTCGGACGTTTCGGGATTGGTGGCGTGCGACACCAGGGTCGTCACCTTGAAGTCCGCGTCCGTGACGTCGGGACAGCCCGCATAAGAGAAAGCGGACAAGGCCGGCGCCGCCGAAATGGCCATGACCGCGCCAGCGAAGACAATCGTTCTTCCGTAGCCCATATGTTTCCCCTTCCGGTATCACCGGTGAATCCGTGCTTGCCGGCACGTTTGCCAGGTATACAATAGCGGAGAATGGGATTCCGGGGCGGCCTGCCTGGAGTTGGGCGGGGTCAAAGGGACCCTGCGTGACGCCGGCCGGACCATTGCGGAAGTATACAATTCCATCGGCGTTTTACGCCCCTGGCTGGGCCTCAAGCGGGCCGGGGCCAGAAACCGCTTTTCGGCGGGAAACATCCGGGCATTCAGGTCCCAAAAACAGGACTTTGCGGCAGGGGGGGCGGCAATTCGTGAAAAACCGTCACCCTAGGGACTGAAGAATGAATAACTTATGCCAAAGTCATCATGTGAATTGTTCACACTTGTGAATCCATCGGAGTCCGTCATGAATAGTTTGAACGCGAAGATCAACGGGTGTCTTATCCTCCTGTCGGCCTGCATTGGATCCCACGCGCAGGTCACGTTCAAGGATGCGTTTCCCGGACTCAAGTTCGACAGGGCGGTCAGCATCACGGAGATGCCGGGCATTTCCGTGAAGACCTATGCGGTGTTGGAGCAGCACGCGGGAATGATCAGCATCGTCCAGCAGAAGGCGGGAGTCTGGACCAAGCAGACCATGTATCAGAGGACCGTGAGCACGGAAAATGAGATGGGAATCCTCGGCATCGCCTTCCATCCGGACTACAAGAACAACCACCGGTACTTCATCTATTACAATCCGACCGGAGCCTTGAAAGACGTGATCGAGGAGCGCGAAGCGGACTCGTCCCTGATCAAGGACGCGGGCAAGGTGGGCAAACCCCTCATCAGTCTGGACGACCCGGCGACGAACCACAATGGCGGATCGCTTGGCTTCGGGCCGGACGGATTCCTGTATGCGGCCGTCGGCGACGGCGGCGGCCAGGACAATCAATTCGGGAACGGCCAGAATCGCCACGCGCTGTTCGCCAAGATGATGCGCTTGGACGTGGACCATCCCGCCAACGGAAAGAACTACGGCATCCCGACGGACAACCCGTTCGTGAGCGATCCGGATACGGCGGTCAAGCGCGAGATATGGGCCTGGGGTTTCCGCAATCCCTGGCGCTGGACGTTCGATCCCTTGAACGGGGACCTGTGGGTGGCGGACGTGGGCCAAGGCACCACCGAGGAGGTGGACATCGTGGCCAAGGGCGCGAACTATGGATGGCCCATCATGGAGGGCCCCAATGAATACAAGGGAACGAAGGACGCCAGCATGATCCCGCCGGTCTTCTCGTACACCCGCAGCGGCGGCAACTGCGTGATCGGCGCCGCCATCTATCGCGGCAATCCGCTGTCCAAGTTTTATGGAAACATGTTCGTGACGGACGAGAGCACGTGGTTCGTGACGGCCCTGAAGAAGAACGGAACCGGATTGGCGACCGCGACCCGGGTGGGAACCCTTCCGGCCAAACCGACGACCATGAACCACGATTTCGAGGGCCGCATTTTCGTGGGCATCGAAGACGATGCCAAACCCGTCTATCAACTGGATAGCCCGGACCTGACCCCCTCCGCCGTTTCCGTTTTCGAGGAAGGCGTCAAAAGGAATTTCGCCCGCACCCGCTTAGCGGCCCGGGGCTCCGCCCTGCCTGCCGCCTATTTCACGGGCAATGCCACCGTCCATCTGGTGGATATGAACGGAGCCTCCGCTGCCACCCTTACGGGCCGGAATCCGGTCCTCAGGGAGGATTTCAAACCCGGTCTCTATGTCGTCCGGATTTCCGGGTCCCGGACCAAGCCCGAATTGCTCGTAGTCCGCTGATTTCCGGGGTTGCGGCCAAGCCATCTTTTTGCAAAGCAAAGGGCGGGACCGCATGCTCCGAACGGCATTGAGAGCAATGATTCTCCTCGCCGGGCTTTATTCCTTTCCACATGCCCAATCGGTCTGGACCATCCGGGCCCCCCTGCCCTTTTCCGGCTATCTCCACACGGTAACGTGGACGGGGAACCTGCTGGTGGCCGTGGGTTCCGGGGGAGGTATTCTCACCTCAACGGACGGTGTCTCCTGGACCCCGAGGATTTCGGGGACGACAACGGACCTGTTCTCCGTGGCATGGACGGGAGCCCTGCTGGTGGCCACCGGGGCCGTAGGCACGGTGCTCACTTCTCCGGACGGCATCACCTGGACGCCGGAAAATTCCGGAACCGGGAATTATCTGCTCGGCATAACATGGACGGGAAGCCAACTGGTCGCCGTGGGTTACCCCGGGGTGGTACTTACCTCGCCCGATGGCAAGGCCTGGACCCAAAGGCTCTCGGGATCGGAAGTCGAGCTTTATTCCGTCGCGTGGACGGGAAGCCTGCTGGTGGCGGTAGGTTCCCCGGGCACCATTCTCACTTCGCCGGACGGCATAGCCTGGACGGAAAGGATCTCGGGAATCACGGGGGATCTGAATGCGGTGACGTGGACGGGAAGTTTGCTTGTGGCAGTGGGTTCTCCCGGCGCCATCCTCACTTCGCCGGATGGCATCAATTGGACATCCAGGCAGTCCGGAACGGACGGGAATCTGCTCTCCGTGAAGTGGGCGGACGGCCACCTCGAGGCGGCGGGTTTTCCGGGCATCATCCTCACCTCGCCCGACGGCATCGGATGGATCCGAAGGACATCGGGAACGGCCGCGGAACTCTCATCCTTGGCATGGACAGGTAACCAATGGGTTACCCTGGGTTCTCCCGGCGCGGTCCTGACCTCGCCCGACGGCGCCGAATGGACACGAACGGGCTCGGGTTCAGGGGTGGATCTCGCTTCGGTAGCGCGGATGGACGGACAATGGGTGGCGGTCGGCGCCGCAGGCACCATCCTCACTTCGCCCCATGGAGTCGCCTGGAATTCCGTCCATTCAGGAACGGCGAACGATCTGTCCTCGGTAACGCGGGCGGGCGGGCGATGGGTGGCCGTAGGATCCTCCGGAATCATCCTCGCTTCAACCGACGGCATTTCCTGGAGCCCGACCGTGTCTGGAACCGCGAACGATCTCATTTCCGTGGCTTGGACGGGAAAACAATCGGTGGCGGTGGGTTCCAACGGAACGATCCTGACTTCCGCCGATGGACTTGCATGGACCCCACGCCTTTCGGGAACGGATGCCGCCCTGCACGGCGTGACGTGGACGGGAAGCCAACTGGTGGCCATCGGATTCCCTGGCGCCATCCTGACCTCTCCCGATGGGATCACCTGGACTCCCAGGAATTCCGGTACCGATGCCAACCTGCATTCCGTGACCTGGAACGGAAGCCGATTGGCGGCCGTGGGTCATCCGGGCGCCATCCTGATCTCTTCGGATGGAATCACCTGGACGCCGGAGAACTCCGGAACGTCCGCCGACCTGTCTTCGGTGGTGTGGACGGGGAATCGATTCGCGGCCGCGGGTTCCAACGGTACCCTCCTCGCCTCACCTGACGGCATCGAATGGACGCCCATGAACTCCGGAACGTCGGCGTCCCTTAAAGCCCTTGCTTGCGCGGGCGACCAACTGATCGCCGTGGGCTTCCAAGGGGCCATCCTCACCTCTCCCGTCGACGCCCAGCCCGGTGGAATCCGCTCCCGGATGCTTTCCCATGAAAGCCTGGGGTATCGTCTCGCCCCCGGGCTGCTTTGGGTCAGGCTTCCCGCCTCCATGCGCGGCCGCTCCATTTCAGCGTCTGTTTACACCTTGAGCGGGAACAAAGCGGCGGCTTTCCATGGGAGCGCGGCCCGTATCGGGATTGGCACCGAAGTCGCATTGCCGATCCGTGGAATCGCGCCCGGACTTTATCTGCTTGAAGTCGAGAGTGCAACGGAAAAGAGGGTGCAGCCCTTCCCCATCGCGAATTGAAGAAGGGGCCCGAACCCAATCGCGATCAATCCGGATGGCGTTCCTTCCACTTCTTGATAAAGGGGCATGTCACCACGGTTTCCAGGTGGTTGGCCTTGGCATAGTCCAGGACGTGCTTGGCCAACGCGGAACCGATGCCCTTGCCCTCCAACTCCGGCGGTACTTCCGTATGCCGGAAGTCTATCCCCCCGTCGAACAGACTATAGACGGTAAAGGCCTTTTTCCCTTCGACATCCAATTCAAAACGATGCATCTCGGCGTTATTGCGGATTTCGAATGCCATGGCGGGCCGGCCTTTCCGTAGTCGGGATCAGGAACTAACAAAATAACAAAGAGCCCGGCCGGGGGCGTTATTTGCGAATATGTAAGCGCTGCGGCAAATCCATGTGTCAGAACGGTTTCAAGGCCGGGGTGGCGGTCAAAGCCTAATCTTTTTTCATTAGATATTAGTGGGCATTTACATGCCTATCGATCCGCCAAAAACCGGACGTAAAGAAGGGCTACGGCTATGATAGACACCATCGAACAATTTTTATCCGCCTTCCGGGCCAATTCCAATTCCAGGATTTCCCTCGATGTGGAGGAACGGGAATTCCATTACGAGGATGCCTGGGGCATCGAGAACCTGGAAGTGGACCCCAACCTGATGAAAAACCTGGTCAATCTGGGAATCCTTTACATCTACAGCGGCGTTTTGGAGGTCAACCCCATGGCCATCCGGGTGCTGGAAAGGATGGAGGCGGAAAGGAAACCGCTTACGGAAGTGGCGTTCAAGCTGGAAGTCGAGGAAAGCAAGGATCTGTACAAATGGGAACACCACGACGACCAACCGGAAATGGAAAGCCATTCCACCTGAATCCGGAGAAGTAATCCTTTACCGGCGGGAAACGGAAAATCCATCCAACAACCGTATTTCCCCGGCCGTGACCCCTGAATCCGCCTATCCTTGACTTGGGCCCCTGTTTACCCGCGGCGCCCGACAAAGGAGTTCTCCGTGCGCCCAGGCCTAATCTCCGCCGTCATCGCCGTTCTGCTTAGCCTCGGCGCAGCCCATTCCTCCCCTCAAGCCGCAACCTGGCAACGCCTTCCCTTCACTCAGCCGGAGCCGGTGCGTTGCGTGCTCGCCCGGGGCAGCCTGGTGCTGGCGGGAACGGATTCCGGGCTCCTCCAATCTCCCGACGCAGGGGGGACTTGGCTGCCCATCGGAGAAGGGTTGGACTCCGGATCGGTGATGCTTCTTTACGATGCGGGAAACAGGCTGTTGGCCGTGCAGGGGAACCGGATCTACCGGTCCTCGGATGTGGGAAGGACCTGGGTAGCGACCGCGCAAACCCAGGTGGCAAGCAGCGTGATCGGATTCCAGACTGGAGGCGACAGCCTGTTCGCGATAGGCAGCGTTTTCCCGCCGCACGAACGCCTGCTCTCCCTGGATAGCGGGCTCACCTGGACCACTCTGGGGCAATGGGAAGGCGATCCCGGGCCCATCGATTTTGCCGCGGGAGCGGATAGTGTGTTCCGGATAAGTTACGGTCATCTCTACCTCAGCCTGGACCGGGGCGCAAGTTGGCGGACCGCGCCATACGATACCTCCTTTGGCCAGATTGCCACCGCCTCGATTTCGGATCGGGAGATGTATCTGACCACGCAATTCGGCGTGCTCATGAGGTCCCGGGATCGCGGGCTCAGTTGGAACATCCTCCCCATCGGATCCCGATCCGCGCGCATCCTCGCCCTGGCGGCGAACGGCCGCTCCCTTTGCGCGGAGTCGCAGTACGGGATTTCCTGTTCGGAAGACGCCGGCGCCCATTGGACTTTCCTCCGCACGAATTACCTCGGGGTGCCCGACCGGCAACTCGCCGCCGGGGATGATCGGCTCTACCTCGCCCCCGTGGCGCTGTCCTATGAGGGACAATTTTCGGTTTACCGGTTCACGGACCAGAGCTGGACAACGGGAAATCGTGGCTCTGGTTCTCGAATGCATGAACCCATTCTGGCTGCGCACGGGCGGGATGTGGTGATGCTGGACGGCTTCTTCACCGGCAACGGCTTTTACCGTTCGGAGGATCGGGGATCCACCTTCGCCTTGATGAGGCCATCTTGGGGCGGAATGCATCTCCATGGCATGAGTCTGGGGAAAAACCGCTGGGCAGGCGTCGGGGATGGCGTCATGCTTCTCAGTTCCGATCGGGGCGTGACCTGGAAACAAGAGCCCTCCGACAATCGGACCCTCAATGTATTCGCGATCGCCGTAGCCGATTCGGACGCGATCCTCATCGGCGGGGAGGCGGGTATCCGGGGTTTCAACTTTGCCAGGTCGGCCTGGTACGCAATCCCCCCTGCTCCGGGAACGACCGGGGCCACCCAATCGGATCCTTACCCGATCCGGATCACCGCCTCGGACTCAGCGCTCTTCCTGGCCAATGCGGCCGGGCTGTGGCGCCGGCAGTTGTATGGAGAACCACCCACCGCCTTGATTCCGCATAGGGCCAAGGCTTCGCACGCGAAGCGAACCGCGCGGTTGCGCATCCAGGGGGGAAACAAATACCCGGTGAAGACGGGTGAATACGGCATCGATGCGCGCGGGCGCCGGGATCCGGCCACCCTCCCCTGAACCCCGCCTTGTGCCTGGCCGGGATCCAAAAGAAAAGGCGCCCCTTGCAGGGCGCCTTTTCCGGAATCCGTAAGGAACCGATTACTTGGAGTAGTATTCCACGATGTGCTGTTCGACCAGCTTGATGGGAATCTGCTCGCGGATGGGCTTGGCAATCAGCTTGCCTTCCATCTTCACCTTGTTGATTTCGTAGTACTCGGGAATCGTGATGCCACCGGAGTGGGTCAGCGCCTCTACGATCTGGGGGTGGGTCTTGGACTTTTCCGTAATCGTGATCACATCGCCGACCTTGAGCTGATGGCTCGGGGTCAGGATGCGCTTGCCGTTGATCATGAAATGGCCGTGGGCCACGTACTGGCGGGCGGCGTAGATGGTCCGGGCGAAGCCCATGCGGAAAATCGCGGCATCCGCGCGGGTCTCCAGATAGGAGAGCAACACCGTACCGGTCGACTCGTGGGAGTGGGCGGCCTTGGCGTAATAGCCGCGCATCTGCTTCTCGGAAACGTCATAGACGGCCTTGAGCCGTTGTTTCTCGAGCAGCTGAAGCTTGTAGGTGGAGGGGCTCTTCTTACGGGCCAGGCCATGCTGGCCGGGGGTGAACGAGCGGCGCTCCATGATCCGGGCGGCCTTGGGCGTAATGGCCAAATTCAAGGCACGAGAAATCTTTACTTTGGGTCCAGCCGGCATTCCTGATTCCTTCTAGGTCAAATCCGTATTCGTCGAAAATTTAAGGACATTCAATTTAGCTATAAGACCCATTCTTTTCAACAGATAGGCGGGCTCCCCGCGGGCGCCTCCCCTCCCGAAACCCCAAAACAAGGCACCATTGGAGCGCCGGCTAACGCCTTGTGGGGGGTAAATCCTATATTCTTTTAGTAAAATCGGCCAAAATCCCCGATCAGGGGCTTTCCCAGGAAAAACCATGAATGACGAAATTTCGGTCCAGGAACTGAGTGAAATCCTTGAAAAAGACCCGTCCACGGTCCTCATCGACGTCCGGGAACAGGATGAGTTCGATGACGTGAACCTGTCCGGCCAACTGATCCCCATGAGTGAAATAGAGGATCGCTTCGCCGAAATCCCGAAAGACGGGCCCGTATATGTGTATTGCCGCTCGGGCCGGCGCTCCCGCACCGCCATCGAATTCCTGAAGAGCAAGGGCTATCAGAATTGCATGAACGTGACCGGCGGCATCCTGGCCTGGTTGAACGAAGTGAATCCCGAGGGTCGGGCCGCTTAAGAAGGGGTGACCTTGCCGGGAACCATGCTGCGTTTCAAATGGCTCGTGATCGGCATCCTCTGCGGCTTCACGGCCATGGGCGGAACCTGGGTCTGGTTCAAGGTGATGCGGCCTCATGCCATCGGCCGGGCCCTCTCCGCCGCCTTGGAGGACAAGCTGCGGGCGCGCCCGGCGATCTACCTGCGCAATTACGTGGTGGTGGAGGAAAAGAAGCCCATCGCCGAGTTCGCCCTCGTTTCCCGGCAAACCGACGTGGAGCGCCGCATCGAGAGCGTGCTGCTCCATAGCAAGGCGGAGCTGACGCTGCGCGCGGTCTTCAACGTCAAGGCCGGCTTCGACTTCCGCGCGGCGCGCCTGGATGCCATCCTCGATCCGGGCCTGAAGAAGGCGCGGCTGGAGCTCTCGGCCCCCAAGATATTGTCCCTGGAAATGATCCGCTACGAAGTGCTCGTCGATCGCAGCGGGTGGTGGAACCGCATTTCCGAAAGCGAAAAGGAGATGGCCATGCGCGACATGCAGGCCGATGCCAAGCTGGAGGCCATCAAGGCGGGAATCCTCAAGGATTGCCGGCAAGCGCTGGAAAACGAGATGGCGGACATTGCGAAGCGCACGGGAGTGGTCCTGGAATACCGGTACCGGATGGCCGCGGACACCCTTGTGGAGACGCCGGGGGCGGGCGGCTAACGGAGTTTGGCGAACGCGGAAGCGTTGAACGCGTCGTCGAAAACGGCCATGTTGGGATAGGCGAAACCCATCACCGCGTCCCACATCGGCTTATGTTCCATGCACATGTATTGGAACACGCTTCCCCGCCAGGGCTCCAGCGCCAGCAAGGCATTGCGATACAGCTTCTCGCGCACCGCGAAGGCATAGGTGATCTTGCCGTCCGGAGTGGTTTCCGTCTCCATCTGCAGCAGCTTGGAATGCCGGAACTTGAGCCGGAAATCCTGCGCGAACCCCTTCAGCAGGGTGATGCAGCCCAGGGATACCCAAAGAACCTCTTCGGGGCTGAAGAGGGATATCACCCGGGCCATCAAGGCCTGGTATTCGGCTTCCCAGCCTTCGAAGTAGAACATGGGATGGAAATGGAATCCCACCTTCACGCCCTTGTCCGCCACGGCCCGGGCCGCTTCCAGGCGCCGGTCCAGGGAGGCGGTCTTATGCTCTTCGTTGGCGATGATGAGTTGCGGGTTCAGGGACCAGGTGCAACAGACGTTGGCGGGGATATCGTTCTCGAGGATCCAGGCGACGTTGGCGGATTTGGTCTTGAGCTCGATGATGGCGTTGGGATTAGCCAGCGCGAAATCGCACAGGTCGCGAAGGATGTCGTTCTTGTTGCCCCAGAGCAATGAGTCCGAATATTCCCCGGTGCCGATGCGGTAGCGCTTTTCCGGGGTCAACTGGATTTCCGCGAGCTTGGCCTTGAGGTTGACGGGCACGGCGATGACGGCCTCATCGTAATGGTTCTGCAGCACGCAATAGGAGCAGGCCATGGCGCAATTGTCCACGATGTTGAGCACCTTCAGGTTGCAGCACACGGCCTTCTCGGAGGCGGCGGGACAAAGGCGGAAGATGCGGCCCTTGAGTTCCTTCTCCACGAACTTGTGCGCCGGCAATTTTTCCTTCGGGCTTTCCGCGGGATAGACCTTGGCTTTGGCGGCCAGGGAATCGTAGGCCCTTTGCAGGCCTTTGAAAATCGCCTCGCCTTTCTGGCGCGGGTTTCCGATGGAGAACGCCGCGGCGCCGATACCGGCTTCCGCTTCCGCGCGGAATGCGGATTCGCCCCAGGCCGCGCAGTCCAGGCTCCAGCGGGCGAACAGGCGCAGTTGCTGGAACGTGAATGCAAATTCCTTTTCCAGGCGCGACAGCAAGGCCAGGTCTTCCGGGGCCATAAGGCCGCGGGTTTCCCCGTCCACGGCCTGGAAGGCCTTGGAGACGGTCTCGGCGCCGGTCCCGGTCAGGGAACCGCCATCGGGTAAGGTGTCCTGGGTCATGGGTGAAAAGGTACTAAAGGATTTCCCGGCCCCTTCCTGGCGGGGGGCGGAGGCCCCGGGGCCTTATTTCCAGGCCTTGCCGAAGGCGGCCTCATCGAAACCCACCGTGCTCTTGGCCCCGTCCGTCACCAGGGGGCGCTTGAGCAGGCGGCCGTTGCCGGCCAGCATGGCCAGGATCTGGGTTTCGCTCATGGCGCCCACCTTGTCCTTGATGTTGAGTTCTTTGTACTGGACGCCGCTGGTGTTGAAGAACTTTTTGAGTTCCGCCCCGCTTTGCCCGACCATCTTCTTCAAAGCGGCCTGGGACGGCGGCGCTTCCGTGATGTCCACGAACTCGTAGGGCTTGCCCATTTTGACCAGGGCCTTTTCCGCGGTGCGGCAGGTATTGCATTTCTTGTATCCGTAGAACTTCAGCATGGAATCGGTCCTCCTGTAGACGGCATGAATAATAGCAGTGTGCGGGCCGCATGCCGAGGGCGTGCGCGGGAACACTTGCGGGGGCCGGGCGGCCCCGGAAAGGAAACGGGGGCGGGCCAAGTTGCTATCTTGGATCGATCCATGGAAAAGCGCACCGGACCCATCAATAAAATGCATACCCAGCCGGGCGACGTCGTGCGCTACGCCCTCCCTATCGGGGAAGCCAAGGTTTCCCTCAACCCTCTGCTGGGCAAACCAGTCCGCTTCAAATTCACGGGCCGCATCTTCTGCATCCATTGCGGCAAGGCCACCAAGACCAGCTTCTCCCAAGGCTATTGCTTCCGCTGCATGCAGACCCTGGCCCAATGCGATATGTGCATCCTCAAGCCGGAACTGTGCCACCATCATCTGGGCACCTGCCGGGAGCCGGAATGGGGCACCGCCCATTGCATGATCGACCATACCGTCTACCTGGCCAATTCCTCCGGGATCAAGGTGGGCATCACGCGATCCCATCAGATGCGCACCCGCTGGATGGATCAGGGCGCCGTGCAGGCCCTGCCCATCGTCCGCGTCAAGAACCGGCTCGATTCGGGGAAAGTGGAAATCGCCCTGGCCAAGGTGCTGCCGGACAAGACCAATTGGCGCCTGATGTTGCAGGGCAAAATGGAAGTCCTGGACCTGAAAGCGAAGCGGGACGAGGTTTTCGCGACCCTGGCGGCGGACCTTCCGGGCGAGAAGCTGTTCGAAGAGGAGTACTCGTTCTCATATCCCGTCCTCACCTACCCCACCAAGCTGACCTCCCTGAACCTGGACAAGCAGCCGGAAGTGACGGGCGATCTGCTCGGCATCAAAGGCCAATATCTGATCCTGAGCTCCGGCGTCATCAACA
Organism: Fibrobacterota bacterium; assembly: GCA_028287505.1. Classification (GTDB taxonomy): domain Bacteria; phylum Fibrobacterota; class Fibrobacteria; order UBA11236; family UBA11236; genus Chersky-265. The sequence continues at coordinate 140,097 of JAQBPN010000001.1, forward strand.
TGCGCAAGTACGGCGGGTATGAGGTGGAATGGGAATCGGAGTCGATTGTGGAGGAAACGGGTGCGACGGCGCCGATTGAAGAGACACCGGACGCGATAGCCCCCGTTGCCGAACCTACAGCCTTACATCCGGTTCAGGACACGGTTCCCCGACCCATGAAAGCCGTAGCCGGAGAAGCGGCTTCACAAACCAGCCTTCTGTAGCCCAAAAGACCGTTTCACTCGTTTTGATTCGGCGACATCAGCCGAGGCCGAAGCGCTAAGGTTCGGGGTTGAGAAAGATATAAGCCCCGGCCGCCAAGCGTACAACCCTCCCCGGCCTGGCCGACCCTGCCGGCGCCAAGCTCCTTCCCAGCAGATCCGCCCATCCGACCGCGGGCAAAATCCCGCCTCCTTCCGCCGGCATCCCCAAGCTGGCATGTCGGTTACCCTCCCGGGGCGCCAGGGTCAAGCCCGTCGTGGGCGCCATCAAGGCGCGGAAAATGACATGCGCGATGGTGTCGTGGACCACCGCATCCGGATGCACGCCGTCGCCGAAATGGCTGGACAGCCCCATCAAAGGCGTGTGCAAGTCGATGAACCGGTATCCCAACGAGTCGATGACATGCTTCATAAGAGGAATCTGTTCCTTGGTGATAACGTCCCCGTCGATGCCGTAGCCCCAGGCGCCGTTCACCTTGAAGGACGGAATGGTAAGGCAAACATAGACTTTAGGCTTGGGGCTGATCCGCTCCAGCGTGTTCACCATGTCGATCAGGTCGGGACCGAAATCGGCTTTATGCGCCCAGTTCCCGGGCTTGGCATCGTTGCCGCCCAATTCGATGGTGACGATGGCTGGTTTTAACTTGGAGATGTCGGAGAGTTTTGTCGTGTTCCAATACGGGCTGTCCGCTTTTTTCAGCATGCAGGTTCCGGAGACACCCTCATTGGTCACCTGATAGGTGTTCCCTAGCAGCTTGTTCAGGAGATCTGAGTAGCGCGCGGACGAGTTCGCGCCGGCGCAAATGCTGGCCCCGATGCAAGCCATTTTGGTCTGGGCCTGCGTCGCGCCGAAAAAAATCGCCAACACCAATCCGATGAATAGTTGTCTTGCCATGGAAGTCGTTCTCCGGAAAAGTCCCCTTCGTCCAATGAAAGCATTGGGGCGAAGCGTCACCGCTTTCTTAATTTAGCGCCGACTCCGGGGAAAGATTTCTTTGCCCGGACCCGCCAATTGCCCTCAATCCACTTTGGTATTTCCGGCCTTTCCATGGGAAAGCGGGGATTCGCCGCAAGGCCTAAGGAGGTTTCAAATCCCCATACCTTATCGTTTGTTATCATATTTGGAAATGATGACATCTACCCAAAAGCCGATCGGGGGAAAAATCCCATTGCCTTCCCGATTCTCCCGCGGTAGCTTAGATGTAACCCCTTGACCGGGGCAATGCCGACCCGCATTTGCACAAACACACATTCCTGGAGGACTTCATGCGAACCGCCGCGCTCAAGCTTTGCCTTTCCGGATTCCTGGTTGCCGCCCTGCCTTCCCTGACCCGGGCCTCTCTCGAATACAGCGCCAAAACCGATTTGGCCGCGCTGTTCCGTTCGGAAACCCTGGACCCGCCGCCCCTGGCCATATTGGACAAAGGCGAAAGCCTGAAGCTGATCCATCGCGGCGCGGCCCACTCCCAGGTGGAAACGGCGGGCGGATTGAAGGGGTGGATGAAGAACGAAGACCTGCTGGCGGTGGAATCGGCCTCCGGACAAAAGATGGCCTTCGGAGACCAGAAGATCACGGGAGGCGGGGAATTCAATCATTCTCCTCTGATCCAAAACCTGCCCATGGATAGAATCGACGTTCTCGACTTGGACCGCAGTTTCGAATCCGAGATCATCGAGGCCATCGACAAGGAACAACTGGAAATGAAGAACGGGGACAATTGAAAAATGCGGGGCCGATCCTCCGGCCCCGATGGATATCCGGCTCCCGAATCCGGCCGGCTAGCGGCCGCGCACCTTGTTCACCACTCCCGCCGCCACCAGCAGCAGGATGAACGAGGCCACGATGGTCGGCCCCGCCGACCAGTCGAGACGCAGGGACGCTTCCAATCCCACCAGACATCCCACCGTCCCGAAGGCCCACCCGAAAGCCACGCGCCTCCAGGTGCCGCTTACGGACAGGATGGACGCCAGGGACGGCACGATCAGGAAGGCGAACACCAACAGCACGCCCGCCACCCGCACCGAGAAGGTGACGATGACGCCGAAAGTGGTGTAGAAGAGGAAATCCCACAGCCAGATCCTGCGGCCTTGGGCGCGCGCCTCGTCCGGACGCTCCGTGATCTGGAACAAAGCCTTGCGGGACGCGAACAGGATGACCGTGACGAACACGAACAGGGCCGCCGCCAGACCCAGGGTCTGGGGCGAAACGGTCAGGATGGAACCCACCAGCATCTCCTTCAGCTCCTCCGAACCCGTGGCGGATTTCTCCAACACGATCAGGGAGAAGGCCATGGCCCCGGCATAGGTGACGCCGATCAGGGCCTCGATGGGCAGGGCTTTGCGGCCGCGGAACCAGGAGAACAGCAAGGCCCCCAGCAGGGTGAAGGCCAGGGACAGGGCGAAGTTTTCCGCGGGATGGGTTTCGCCCAGGCCCATGGTGATGCCGAAGCAGGCGCCCAGGGAGGCCACCTGCGCCAAAGCCAGATCGACGAAGATGACGCCCCTGCGCACCACGTGGTAGCCGAAAAAACTGAGGACACCGGTCAGAAGCAGGCACAGGGCCAGGGCGGAAAGCGCGAAGGGATATTGCAGGAGCATCATGATCAACCGCCCGCCTTGGAAAGCGCGTCGGTCATTGCGTCGAAGTGCTTGAAGTAATCGTCGGGGCCCGTGCCCACGCAAGAGGGCGTGAAGCGATAGACCTTGATACCCGTCTGCCGTTCCAGGAACTTGGGATCATCGTCCCCGTAATACGGTTCCTGGATCAGGATCTTGGCCTTCTCGGCCTTGATGCGATCCACCAACTCCTGAAGATGCTTGGCGGTGGGCGGGATGCCCGGGAAGGGTTCCACCATGCCGACGATACGCAGACCGTAGGCTTTGGCGAAGTACACCCAGGAGGAGTGGTAGGTGATGATGGAGATGCCTTTGAGGGGCGCCATGCGGGCATTCCAATCGGCGATCTTCTTATCGCTTTCCGCCTTGAACTTCTTCGCGTTGGCGTCGAACAGGGCGGCATGGGACGGATCGGCCTTGGTCAAGGCGTCGCGCACGTGCTCGGCGACGATGGAACCGTTGGCCGGATCCAGCCAGTAATGCGGATTGCCCTGGGGATGCACGTCCCCCATGGACGCATCCACCTTGCCGCTGGGCTTGTCCAGCACGTCAACGCCTACGGAACAGTCCACCACGTCCAACTTGTTGTTGCGCGAGCCTTCGATAATGGCGTCGGCCCATTGATCCAGGGCCAGTCCCGCTTTCAGGTACACGGCGACGCGCGAGACCTTGATCATGTAGGAGGGCAGGACCTCGACGAAATGGGGATTGGAGTTGGCCTTGGCGATGGAGAAGACCTCCACTTCATCGCCGCCCACGTAGGAGGCGATGGATGCAAGGTCCGTGAGGGACGCGGCCACCTTGATTTTGGCGGAAGCGGGCGCCGCCCCCAGCAAGGAGGCGAGAAACAGAGCGGATAGGGATTTCAGTATCGATGTTTTTTTCATGTTCATGATCCTTTAAAATTGGTGGGCTTTGTGCGGGCCCATGCTGAACAAAAGCTGCAGGGAAACGGTGTTCACGGGATCCTCCCCCGAGAGGGCGGGAATGAAATGCTCATACATCAGGCGGAGCAGCGTGCTCTCTTCCAGAACCGCATAGCCCGCGAAGACGCGGAAGGCGCGGTCGGTGGCATTGGACACCCCGTCCCGGTCCCATTGCTCGTAGAACAGGCCGCCGTTCCATTGGGTGTGATAGCGATAGTCGGCGAAAGTCACGAAGCCGGTGCGGTGATCCTGGACGATGGAGGTGTCCCCTGCCGCGGGAAAGTCGGACCGCGATTCCTGGAAGCGGCGATACACGCCCTCCGCCTGCACGGTGAGTTGCGAAGCGCCGGGCAGGTAGAACTTGGCTTTCACGTCCGCGCCATAGAGGTAGGCGGGATCCCAATCCGGAGCGATCACCTTGCCGGTGGCCGCGGACACGCCGGTCTCCACCGCCCCGATGTCCCCGATGAGGAAATCGTTGGCCCAACGCCCCAGCCAACCGAGCCGCGTGAAATCCCGGTCCGGATGGAATTGCTTGGCTTCGATGAGGTCCGCGCTCAAAGTGGAGGCCCAATCGCCGAGAGTGGGCAGGAGTTCCGAGACCTGGACGCCGGTCTCATTGAACCCTTCCTCGCCTCCGGGCAGCAGGGAAACCAGGCTGCGCGGCGGATCGATGAAGGGATAGGCATGGGGATGCATGGGATTGATTTTGCCGAACCCCAAACGGTATTTTCCCGCCTTCATGTTCAGGCCCCAGGGCAGGCCTTTCACCACGGAAGCGTAGCCTTCTTCCAGGGCGAAGCCGTCTTCGCTTCCCGAGATGGTGAACCATCCCTTGATGTAGGGATTGAGATACGCGTCCAGGACCATTTCCATCTCGCCGCTGCGCAGAGTGGGTTCGTCCTTGGCGGAAGAGTTTGCATCGTCCGTATAGCCGCCGATCACCTGGCCCAGGGCCGAGATGTCCGGGTTGGTCACCCCGGCTTGCGGGGAGTTTGGAAGCAGGAACAGGGCCGCGGCAAGCAGGGCCGGGAGGGCCGGGAAAGCCGCGAGTGTTTTTGAAACGAGGGCCGGGACCCGGCCGGGTCCGGAAAGCCGGACGCGCGCGATACCGCGCAGGGTGGGCATATGGAAATGCATGAATCCTCCTGAAATGGTTTGAACCGAATGTGATTAGGGAGGGATGCGCCCCTGGGAAGGGACGTTACCGGATCATTGCGTGCACGGCGATCGCGGAAGACGCGGACGCGCATGGGCGACGGACCCGGCGAGCGGGGATCGGTTCAGACGGTGGGCGGAGCCCGGGAGGAGAAGGGCTGGAAGCGGAAGGCGAGGATGGGTTCCCACACCGCTTCGATCACCTGGACCGGAACGAGGGGGATTTCGATGCGGACCATGGGCTCCGGAGCCACGTAGGCCTGGGCCGACATCTGGCAGAGTTGGCATTCCGGATGGGACCGGACGTTCTCGTGTTTGTGGGACGAGCCCAGATATCCGAGCAATCCGAACAGGTACAGGAGGAAAGCCCCCAGCAGGAGACGCCGGGTCTTTATGTTGAGATGACGGAAGCCTCGCATACCGGGGAGGAATATAAACTTACATTTGCCCTTTGACCATGTCCCGTTTCTTCAAAACCAAATCCCCCTCGAAATCCCCGGGTAAATCGTCCCGTTCCAGGTCCAAAAAAACCCGATTTAAGCCCTTACGCTGGATCCGGTTCCTGGTGCTGTTTTTTTTCGCATCCTCCGTCACCGCGGTGCTCTTCTTCCGCTTCGTGCCGCCGCCTTTGACGCCCTTGATGACCATCCGTTGTCTGCAGCAGGCTTTCGGCGGACACCTTCCCGCCCTCCATAAGGATTGGACCCGCCTGGAAAAAATCTCCCCGCGCCTGGCCGAAGCCGTCATCGCGTCCGAAGATCAGCGTTTCTTCGATCACAACGGATTCGATTGGGAGGCCATCACTTCCGCCTTCACCGTCAACGGACGGGGCAAGCGCAAACTGGGGGCCAGCACCATCACCCAGCAAACCGCCAAGAATCTCTTCCTGTGGCCGGACCGCAGTTGGACGCGCAAAGGGCTGGAGGCGTATTTCACCTTGCTGCTGGAATTGCTGTGGAGCAAACACCGGATCCTGGAAGTCTATCTGAACATCATCGAGACCGGAGACGGGATGTACGGGGCGGAAGCCGCCGCGGGACGTTACTTCCAGGTTAACGCCGCGGACCTGACCGGGCCCCAGGCGGCGCTGTTGGCGGCCGTGCTGCCCAATCCCCGCGTCTGGTCCCCGGTGAATCCCACCGGATACCTGCGCCGCCGCCAGACCTGGATCCTGCGGCAGATGGATCAGCTCGGGCCATTGCCGGATGGTTTGTCCCAGGGCGGACCAAGGCCCGCCGGCGGATCCGCCTACCCAACCCGAACGCGATCGTCTTCCATGAAGCCTGACAGTGCGGTCCCGAACGATTCGGAATCCGGACAGTTGGATTCCCCGGCGCTGCCCGAACTGCCCGCTCCGACAACCGCCCCTTCCAGCGACCCGGACAATTCCGCGCCCTTCCCGGAAGCGTCCCCAGATGCTGAAAGCGCGCCCCCGTCGCCCGAACCGGATTCGGCGGACCTGTTGCCTAAATAACCGCGCAGGGCCGGGAAGCCCCGATGCCATGGGGCCCGGGCCGGGTACCTTAGGCCGCAAAAATCTTTACTCCTGCGAAAAACAGCATCCTTTCACTTCATGATTGGACGCTATATTTAATTTATGAAAGAATCCCAGACGCACCGAAAATCGCCAAGGCCTATCTTAAACCCCATGACCTTGCATGTAGTGGGAATGAAACCTGGAATCCTGTTGGGCGCGGCCCTGCTGGCCTTCGCCGCCACCCCCGCCCGCCTCTCCGCGCAATGCGATGCTTTGCCCGCCGCCGCGGACTTCAAAGCGGAGAAAATCGCGGACGCGCCGGGTTGGCCCTACGACATCGTGGTGGATAAGGATCTGAAGGTCTACTGGGTGGAACGCCTGGGCGATTTCAAGGTCTGGGATCCCGTCACCAAGGCCGTGACCGTCATCAAGCATTTCCAAGCGCTGAACACGGACTATGCCGGCTTCACGGACGTGGAGAACGGTTTGGAAGGCCTGGCCTTCGACAACAACTTCTCGTCCACCCACTGGATCTACATGTGGTACACCGTGTACGCAGCCAAGGGCACCTTCACCAAGGGCAACCTGGGCCCGACCGTCCGGCTTTCCCGGTTTACCTTGAAGAACAACAACACGGAAGTGGACGCGGCTTCCGAAAAACCGATTTTCGAGCACAAGATCTTCGCCCAGTGCTGCCATTTCGGCGGGGACTTGAAGATGTCCAAGGACGGCCTGCTCTACCTGAGCACGGGCGACAACATCAATTACAATTACACCGGCACCGGCATCGCCCGCGCTTTCGACGAAAGCATCATCAACGGGGATCCGCGCAACACCTCGTCCAACACCAACGACACGCGCGGCAAGATCCTGCGCATCAAGCCCATCAACTTCCCCGATACGGAGACCCCGGCCATCGGCGTCGGCTCCACCTACGAAATCCCTGCGGGAAATCTCAAGGAAGTCTGGAACACCACCGAGAAGGACAAGGTCCGCCCGGAGATCTATTCCATGGGCCATCGCAACCCCTTCACCATCTCGGTGCATCCCGACAAGCCCTGGGTGGCCATCGGGGAAGCCAACGGCGACAATCCCGACTTCGGCGACGATGAGATCAACCTGGTGACCAAGCCCGGCAACTTCGGCTGGCCCTTCCTGATCGGCAACAACCAGCTGTACATCCCGAGCTTCTGGACCAACCGCACGGACGCCGCCAAGAATCCGGCTTCCTACACCAACGAGTCGACCCGGAACACCGGCGCCA
>JAQBPN010000070.1 GCA_028287505.1 Fibrobacterota bacterium
GCGCGGCAATCGCCTCATCTGAAACGCTCAGGATCGAAGCGGCCAGCAGGCCAGCATTCTTCGCACCTGCTTTACCCACCGCCAATGTGCCGACCGGCACGCCGCCCGGCATCTGCGCGATAGACAGCAAACTGTCCAGCCCATGCAGAAACTTGCTTTCCACCGGCACGCCGAGAACGGGCAGGGTGGTCATGCTCGATACCATGCCCGGCAGGTGCGCGGCGCCGCCGGCGCCGGCGATAATCACTTCCACTCCGCGTTCCTTGGCGGACTGGGCGTACTCCACCATCAGTTCCGGGGTCCTATGCGCGGATACGACCTTGGACTCGAAGGGAATGGAAAAGTCGGTAAGGATCTTGGCCGCATCCTTCATGGTTTCCCAATCGGAAATGCTGCCCATGATTACGCCCACCATGGGTCGGGCGCCGGGCTTTCCCGCGGGTTTGTTTTTCTTAGCGGCTTTCGCCATCGTTCCGCCTTCTTTCAGTTCCCGGTCTGCGGGTCCGTCCCGCCGGCCAGGGAATCGCGTTTGCCCGGTTCCATGGGCACATCGGAACCCACCCCCTGGGTATCCGGAGGAGGAAAGGTCTGCCTCCCCGCCCTGTCCCATTCGCGTACCGTTCCCTTGACCAGAATGCCGGCCTGGAAAGAGCGCTCTTGCCAGAGCCGGCCGGTATCATGCCACCAGGTGGCCAGGCCCTCCAGTTTTCCGTCGCTGTAATTGGCGTCGAATTTCTTTTTCCCGTCCGCGTACCATTCGCGCCAGACTCCGTGGGTCAATCCGTCCCGGAATACGGTCTGCCACTGTTTCTGGCCCGTCTGATACCAGACCGTGGCATAGCCGTTCTTCTTGCCGTCCTTGTAGTTGGCTTCGTAGGATTTCCGGCCATCCGCATAGTAGTACACCACCGGTCCGTTTTCCTTGCCGTCCTGCCAGGGAATCTCGCCTTTTTTCGTGCCGTTGTTGAAGAACTCCTCGTCGAGCCCATCCCGCACTTCATGCTTTTTATCGTCCAGATAGTAGCTGTACTTCTCCTTGATCTTCCCGTCCGGGTACTTGATTTCCTTCTTATGGGATTCGGGCGGCGGGGGCGCAGCCGGTGCCGCCGCGGCCAGCATGGCCAGAGCCATGAGGACGGCGATTGTCACCCGGGCGGCTTGCGGCGCGAGGAAGCGGGGGTGTCTCGGAAAGGCGGATTGATCCATAAAGCCGAGGTGGAATATAGCTTTTCGCGTCCGCGAAGACAGGGGTGCACCCCGAAACCGGGCCAAAATCAAATGGTCCGGGCGTTCACCGGACTGTTACGGAGCCGGGTTGCGGAAAGAGGGCACGGCAGGTTCGGAGCCGGGAAGGCTCTTGCCCAATGCATCGACCTTTCCGGGTTGCTTTCCACCGGCAGGAGCGTGTTCCGGGGTATCCCCGACTGTCCCACCCGCTCCCTGAACCAGCCTCACGCTGGCCCGGGCCTGTTTGAAAACCCAGGGAACCAGCTCCGGGGTTTTGCCCGCCGGAATCCAGGACAGGTGGTTGTAGCCCAAGGCCTTGGGGTATTCCGTATAGATTACGGCGCTGCCCGCCGCCTTCAAGGCCGCCACCATTTCCCGGGTGCCGGCTACCGGCACGGTGCCGTCATCCTCGGCATGGAAGGTCCAGATGGGCAGCTTTGCGATGGAGGCCGCTTTTTTCGGATCGGCCCCGCCGCACACCGGAACCGCGGCCGCGAACCGGCCGGGGAATTTCATGGCCAGATACCAGGTCCCATAACCCCCCATGGAAATCCCGGACAGGTAAATCCTATCGAGGTCCAGGCTGAACTCTTTTTCCAGGGAATCGAGAATGCCTACCACGGATTTCATGGGATCGCTGATGGCGATCGCGTCCAGGTTGTAGGAGCCTTTCGCCCACGGCGTATTCACCCATTGGCTGTCCACGGGACATTGCGGCGCCAGAACGAAACAGGGATGCAGGTTCTGCACCGAGTCCGCGGCCCACATCCTGTTGAAGTCGTGGAGCAGTTGGGCGGAATCGTCGCTCCCCCGCTCCCCCGCCCCATGCAAGGTCAGCATCAGCGGATATTTTTTGGATGGCTGGTAGTTCTTGGGGACGAATAGACGATAGACGATGGTTTTGTTCCCGCCCATCCTGAAGCTGCGGGCCTGGAAAGCCGAAACCTCGACCGCTGATGCCATGCGCGCCGCTCCCAATACCGAGAATGCCAATGCTATTGCCGTTACAATCCGCTTCACACAACCCCCACAGGTTCAGCGTTTCAGGGACCATAATCTAACGGTTCCCCGGAAAACTGCAAGGGCGGAGCGTTCCCCCCCCCGGATTGCCGTCTTCCATTCAGGGAGCCGAATGAAAAGGCCGGCCCCTTGATGGGGCCGGCCTTGCGGAATCCGGTTGCGTGTAGCGGCTCAGGGAGCCGGATGGCTCAAGGAGCCGGAGGCAGGGACATCCGCTGGACGGAAGACCCTTGCTTCAGGACCAGAAAGCGGGCGGCCCCGGAACGGGAAGGCGCGGCCAAATCGGCGCGCACGGCTCCGGCGGGGATCCGGGCGGCGGTCAGCAAAGCGCCTCTCGCATCGTACAGGGACAGGCTGCCGGCGGCTTTGGAAGCCGGGAACTCCAGGGCCAGGGCGCTTCCGTTGCGGATAATCCCGAACCGGCCCGGATTACCGCCCAAGAGAGCGATGGATGTGGGAACTTTAAGCGTGACATTGAGAAAGGTCGCCGCCCCCGTCAAAGTGACCGGCGCGGAAAACTCGGAGAAGCCATCCTTCTGGACCGTGACCGTTCCCCCGGCCGCATTGGCGGGAATGCCGTTGAAGGAATAGTCCCCCGTAGCCGACGTGGTCGTGGCCACGGTGATTCCGTTCGCGCCATTGAGCTCCAGGAGCACCTTTGACCCGACAACCGCTTTTCCGCCCGCATCGCGGACCAGGCCGGACAAGGATTTGGAATTCTGGGCGGTGGCGCGCGCCAGGTAGATAAAGCCGGTGTCCTTTTCATTGGCGGTCACGGTCCGCGCCGTCGCCTTGCTCACGAAGCCGTCTTGATTGGCCGCGACCGAATACGAGCCGGCGATCACGCTTGCGAAGGTCACCCAGCCTTTTGCGTCGGTGATTCCGGTGTAGATTTCGCCGCTGGCCGCGGTCGAGGTGGCTGCAACGGTCGCGCCCACGATTTCGCGATTACCGGTCGAATCAAGTCCCACAAAGATGCTCATGGAACCCTTGGCCACTTTGGTGAGAGCCACGTCGACGGTATCCGTGCGGGTGTTCGCCACCACGATATTGCCGGAGGCCGCATCGGTATAGTCGGTCTTGGAGACCAACAGCGAATAAGGGATGGCCTGGGTGGAAGGCGCCAAATCCGAGAACTTGAACGAACCGTCGCCGCCGCTCTGGATGGTATCCAGGTTCTGCCATGCGTTGCCGTTCGTCGTGCGCTTGCGCAGGATGATGGTCGCGCCGGGAATGGCTTCCTTGCTGGCCGCGTCCGTGACATGGCCCACGATGAAAGCAACGGGCTTGGGGGTTTTCACCAGGGTGAGGAATACCGTGACGGTTTGCAGATTGGCCACTTTGACGCTATCGGTACTCCCGGAATTATAGCCGGTCGCCATGGCCTCAACCATGTAGTTATTGGCCGCCGTCAGCCCCTCGAACTCGTAGCTCCCTCCGCCGTCCGTCAGGGTGGTATCCACGATGGTGGAGCCGCCTCGTCCGTTGGGCCGGGAAAGTATGACGGTAGCGCCCTTGAGCACTTCCTTGGTGGCGTCATCCTTCACGTTGCCGATGATGTGGCCGCTCCCCGTTCCGCCGCCGGTGGTGGGAGTCAGGATGATGTTGGCGGCATAGATTCCGTTGGCCTGGACCACGGAAACGTTGGCCGTGTTGGCCTGATAGCCGGTCCTGGATGCGGCCAGGGAATGGAATCCCGTGGCAACGCCGTCGAAGGAATAGGCTCCGCTTGCATCCGTGGTGGTGGTGTCGGCGGAACCGGCTCCGCCGCCTAATCCGGCGATGATCACCCGCACGCCTTCGATGGGAAGGGCTAAAGTCCGGTTGGTGATGACGCCGGTTACCTTGGCCGCATGCAGCGCAACGGCCGGAAGCAGGATTGCGGAAAGGAATAGCGAACGTATGCTTTTGAACATGGAGGCTCCCCCGAGGGTGTGATGAATGATGACCGCGGCCGGGCACAGGGTTCCGCCGCGTTTTAATCTCGCAGAAAAACTATCCGCGCGAGGCGCCGGAGAAAACCCCGAAGGCAACATGATTGAATGCTTTTTTTGGGGTCATTTTTCCCGGTAGAGCCCGATAGCGTACCAATAGGTACATTATTTGGCTCTGGCGGGTACACCGCAGTGCAAGGAGGATGATTTGGAATATCTGGAAATCCCCATGTCCAAAAGAAAGAAGATCGCTCTCGTGGCGCACGATCACAAGAAAACGGAGCTGGTGGAATGGGCCAAACGCCATCGGGACGCCTTGGCCACGCATCAGTTGCTGGCTACGGGCACCACGGGCGCGCTGATCGAGAAGGAAACCAGGCTTCCCGTGGAAAAGCTCAGGAGCGGACCCTTGGGCGGAGACCTGGAAATCGGAGCGGCGATCTCGGGAGGCGATATCGACGTGCTGGTTTTCTTCTGGGACCCCCTCGCCGCGCAACCGCACGACCCCGACGTGCGCGCCCTCTTGCGCATCGCCGTGGTCTGGAACATTCCCGTGGTGAGCAATATGGCCTCGGCCGATTTCCTCTTCTCATCGCCGTACATGCAAGGCGAGTACAAGCGGCAGGTGCCGGACTATGAGGAACGCAAACGCAAGGAATGGCCCCTGAGGGGCGGTCTTTGAAGCCGTCCCTTGGCGGGATGGCCCTCAGGCGAAAGCGCTGAAGCCGGTTCCCGGCCTGGCGGCGGGGCGCGAATAGGCCCGCCGCGGATCGCCGGCGCCCGCGGCATTCGATTCCGGGCCGCCGTCCTTGCCTTCGGGACTTTCCGCCATCTCCTTCTGGGCCTGGACCGCCATCTGCGCGGCGGCCGCCGCCACGGCGCGATCGGCGCCGGAAGGGTTGGAGGGCGCCAAAGCGGCCCGCTGCACGGTCGCCGCCTTCTGGAGAGTAGCGCGTGGGTTACCTTTCACGGGGCTCGCGTCGATGTCCACGTGGCCGCCCACGGCGTATTGCTTTCCGTCCGGTCCCGCTTTGTATTCGTAACCGGCTCCGCCCTTGGCGTATCCGCCCGCGCCGGCCAGGTGGGCCGCTTCGTGGGCCTTGACCTCGCGGTCCCGCTTCTCCAGTTCCCGGACCTGCTTTTGCTCATCTTCGTCGAGAGGCTTGCCGTCCGCCTTCTTGGGATCGCCGGCGGAATCCTTCTGCGCCGATTTTCCCGCCGATTTTTCCATCCCCTGCCTGGACAGTTCCAACTTGGCCGAGGCCTGGTCGAACTTGGCGGCGAAGCAAGAACAATCGTTCTTGTGGTCGCAGGGAGCCTCGCTTCCTTTTTTTCCGTAAACGGGAATCCGCTCGGAGCCGGGAAGCAGCACTCCCTGGGAGGAGAAGACTTGCGCAATTTGCGAGAACATGGAAGACTGCACCAGGAAAGAGTGTAGCGGCTGGCGATAGCGGGCATCAAGTGGGCATTTCGTCGGGCCCTAAGAGTCCTTGCGGGCTTTACCGCGATGTCTCTCGTCGGGAGTACAGGCTGCCCTCCTGAGGCCGATGCTTCGCCCTTCGGAGTCGGGGGTCGGGAGTTAAGAAAAAGAAAAAAAGGAACCCGGAGTCACCAACTGAGCATGGCCTGCATGCCCTCCTTCTTTTTCTCAACTCCCGACCCCCGACTCCCTACTCCCGACCAAGGACCCCTGGGAGCAAACCGCGAAGGTCTTTTGAGTCTTGTCCTTTTGGGGTTTTTCTATCTTTCGGCCATGCTCGTATCCCAATATCTGGTGAAAACCCTCAGAGAATCGCCTTCCGGGGCGGAATTGCCCAGCCACATCTTCCTGCTGCGCGGCGGTTACATAAAACAATTGGCCTCCGGCCTCTATTCCATCCTGCCCCTGGGCAAGCGCGTCCTGAACAAGATCGAAGCCGTGATCCGGAACGAGATGGACAAAATCAGCGGCCAGGAAGTGGACCTGCCCCTGGTGCAGCCCGCGGAACTGTGGATGGAATCCGGACGCTACGGCGCCATCGGCGCGGAACTGCTGCGATTCAAGGATCGCGGCGAGCACCACATGGTTCTGGCCATGACCCACGAAGAAGCCATCACGGATCTGGCCCGCTACATGCTTTCCTCCTACAAGCAATTGCCTTTCATGATCTGGCAGTTCAAATTGAAATTCCGCGATGAGCCCCGCGCCCGCGGCGGCCTGGTGCGCGTCCGCGAGTTCATCATGAAGGACGCCTATAGCTTCCACCGCGACGACGCGGACCTGGACGCCTACTACCAGCGCGCCTACCAAGCCTACGAAAACATCTTCGCCCGCGCGGGTATCAAACCCATCGTGGTCAAATCGGACACGGGCATCATGGGCGGGAAAATCGCCCACGAATTCATGCTCGAGTCCGGCTATGGCGAAGACTATCTCATCATCTCCCAGGACGGATCCTATTCCGCCAACCAGGAAATCGCCGAGTTCCACCGCGAACATGCGAAGGCGGCTCCCCTGCCCCTGGAAAAGGTGGCCACTCCGGGCAAGAAAACGATCGAGGACGTATCCGCCTTCATGGGCATTACTGCCGCGGAGACCATGAAAGCGGTGCTGTTCGAGACCGAACAGGACAAGAAGAAATGCCTGGTGCTCGGCCTCATCCGCGGCGATCTCGACATCAGCGAAGTCAAGCTGCGGAACTACCTGAAGGTGCCCTGGCTTCTGCCCGCCTCCGAGGAATTCATCCGCTCCTTCGGCGTCGTTCCCGGTTTCGCCTCCCCCATCGGCATCCCCGAGCGCAAGGATCTGCTGGTGCTTACGGATCTTTCCGTGAGCGAAGGCAACAATCTGGTGGGCGGCGCGAACGAGGAAGGCTTCCATTACAAGCACGTCAACTTCCGCCGGGATTTCCAATCGCCCCATTGCGGAGACTTCGCCAAGGCCCAGGAAGGTTACCTGGCCCCGGACGGCAAGTCGATCCTGCGCGCCGTGCGCGGCATCGAAATCGGCAACATCTTCAAGCTCGGGACCAAGTTCACCCAGTCCATGGGCTGCAGCTATCTGGATGAAGAAGGCAAACAGCAGACCCCCACCATGGGCTGTTACGGCATCGGCGTGGGACGTTTGATGGCCGCCGCCATCGAGAATTCCCATGATGAGTTCGGCCCCATCTGGCCCAAGGAAATCGCGCCATTCCACGTCCACCTCCTGAACATCGGCCGCGAGCCCGAAGTCATGGAAACCTGCGCCAAGCTGATGGCGGAATGGGAAGGCCTGGGACTGGAAGTGCTTTTCGACGATAGGGACGAACGGCCCGGCGTCAAATTCAAGGACGCGGATCTCTGGGGCATCCCGATCCGGATCGCCGTGGGCAAAAAAGGCCTGGCCGAGGGCGGGCCGCAGGGCGGCCTTGCCGAGTGGAAACCCCGCAAGGACAAGGATTTCACCAAGGTGCCCGTTGGCGAGCTTGGGAAACGATTGCAAGAGTTCTATTCCACCTAGTCCGGGTGCGCTTGCTCTCCGGCATCGCCTGAGCCCCGTTGTGAACGTGGACTCAGGCCCTGTTCTCAGAATCTGTTCCTTCGAATAAGGAAATTCCCTATGCCCATAAGGGGTCTTGGGTGGATTTTCCGCCTTTCGATGTGACCGGGCTCACCCCCGGATCCGGAAAAAAAGGCAATAATTGATTGTGGAGATCCGGAAAAATGCGGTAAAATGGTGCAAATGATAGGCACAAAGGCTTAATAGGAATGCTGCTGAGGTTCTGGGGCGTACGGGGAAGCATACCCACCCCCTCCGAGGAAACCGTTCGTTTCGGCGGCAATACGTCCTGCCTTTCCGCCGATTTGGGCGGAAATATCGTGATTTTCGATGCGGGTACCGGCATCCGCAATCTCGGCAATACCATCATGGAGCGCAAGGATAAGCCGAAATTGGACATGTTCCTGAGCCATGTGCATTGGGACCATATCCAGGGATTCCCTTTTTTCGGACCCGGCTACAAGGACGGCTATAAAATCGACGTTTATGGCCGGGGCAAGGCGGACAATACCTTGGGAGAAATCCTGGCCGGCCAGATGGAAGGCCCCAACTTTCCCGTTTCCCTCCATCAGCTCGGCGCCAAGTTCACCTATTCGGACATCACCCCAGGCCAATCCATCCCCATCAAAAGCGATTCGGGCGATGTTATCGCCAAGGTCACCTGCGCCCAGGGATGCCATCCCAACGGGGTGCTGGTCTATCGTCTTGACGATTTGCGCAAAGGCACCGCCCTGGTCTATGCCACGGATACCGAGCACTACGCCAACCGCCTGGATCTCAACATCGGCGATCTGGCCAAGGGCGCGGACCTGCTGATTTACGACGGCATGTACACGCCGGAAGAATACGAGACCAAGTACAAGGGTTGGGGCCACTCCACCTGGGAAAAAGGCTTCGAGCTGGCCGAATACGCGGGCGTGAAGAAATACGTGGTGTTCCACCACGATCCCAACCACACCGATACTTTCCTGGAAGGCTATGAAGCCGAGGTCAAAGACCGGTGCCGGGCGAAAAACCCGAAGCTGGACGTGTCCTTCGCCCGTGAAAAGATGGAAATCCCGCTCGGCTGAAACCGGGCCCGGAAATCCGCGAGCCGATCAAAACGGCTTCTTGAACTTCTTCCACAACCCATCCAGAAACCCGCCGCCCTTGGGACTGGGGCTTTTCGCGGAAGGTCCGTTTTGCGCTTCCGCTCCGCCGTTCCCGATGTGACCGGAATGCAATTCCGCCCGGCAGGGAAGCAGGCGCGGGCCTATCCCGGCAACCTTGAAGTCCTGCGACACCGAATCGCAAAAAGCCTGGGCCAGCTTCCCCGTCAGCTTGCAAATCCTCACATCGGCCACGCCTGGGGGCCTGGGGAAATCCGTTTCGAACTCTTTGACCTTCATACCCTTGTGCAGACCGCGCATGACGTCCAGCCAGATGGGCATCGCGTCATCGGTGCCCGTGTGGCCGGAACCGAGGGAGGCATGGTCGTCCGTGCCCACCCAGATGCCCACGGTGTATCTCTTGGTGAACCCTATGTACCAGGCATCCCGGTAATCGTTGGTAGTGCCGGTCTTGCCGCCGGACGGATGATAGAAGCCCCCGGCCCAGATGTCCGCCGCCGTCCCGCGGATGTTTACGTCGCGCAGCATACCGCACAGGATCCAGGCGGCCGCCTCTCCCATCACTCTCCGGCGCGCCGGCTGGCCCAGGGGAATGGAAGACCCCTTGCGGTCGAGGATGGTTTCCAGAAAGCGCGGCCCCACCCATTCGCCGCCGTCGGGGAAAACCGAGAATGCCGCCGTCATCTCCAGGGGCGAGGCATCGCAAGCCCCGAGGGCCATGGCCGGTACCGGCCGCAAGGGCCGGGAGATGCCGAAACGGCGGGCATAGGCGACCACGGAGTCCAGGCCCGCGTCCAAGGCCACCCGGACGGCCGGGATGTTGCGGGACCGGTAGAAGGCCCGGCGCAAGGTCATGGTTCCTTCGTAATCGTATTCCAGATTGTGGGGCTGCCATTGTTTGGCGGTGTCGTCCGGATCGGGAATGGACAGGGGTTTGTCCGCGACCATGGAACCCGGGCTGATCCCTTGGTCCACGGCCACGGCGTAGACGATGGGCT
Organism: Fibrobacterota bacterium; assembly: GCA_028287505.1. Lineage (GTDB taxonomy): Bacteria > Fibrobacterota > Fibrobacteria > UBA11236 > UBA11236 > Chersky-265. Next base: position 9,809 of record JAQBPN010000070.1, read on the forward strand.
TGAAAGCGGAACCCGGCGAGCGGGCCGCCATGGTGGCCCGGTTGTAGTTGGACTCCCGCCAATCCAGGCCGCCGGAAAGGGCGCGCACCGCCCCGCCTCCGTTCTCGATGACCACCACGGCCCCCTGGGCCTTATGGTAACGGGCGTGTTCCGGAAACTTGCGCGCTTCCGGCAGGGTGTCCTTGCGCAGATAGAGGGAATCGAAGCGGGAATAATATTTGTCCCAATGCTTCAGGATCTCCTCCTGCGGTTTCCTGAGCCGGCCCGGCATGCCCAGATCCAGCATAGTGGCCACGTTCATGCGGCCCTGGATTTCCGCCAGATGCGCCGTCAGGCAGGAATCCGCCAGATCCTGGGCGCGCCGATCCAGGGTGGTGTAGATCCGCGTTCCCGCGCTGTCCAGGAATCCCTTGCCGAACCGGCCTTCCAGTTCCTTGCGGACGGTCTCCACGAAATATCCAGCCTCATCCCCGGATAGCTGCGGGAACTCCTTCATGCGCAGCGAGATGGGCTCGGCGAGCGCGGCCTCCATTTGCGGCGCGGTGACGGCATCTATGTTCAACATCGATCGCAGGACGATGTTGCGCCTGTGCAGGGCGAGATCCAGATGTCGATCGGGACGCAGGAGTTCCGGCCGCTGCAGCATACCCGCCAGCAAGGCCTGCTGGGGCAGGGACAGGGAATCCAGAGGGCACGAGAAATACCGTTCCGCCGCGGCCGCGAATCCGTAGGCGCCGGCCCCCAGGTAGACTTCATTCAGGTAGAACTGGAGGATCTCCCTTTTCGTATAGGTTCCTTCAATCCGCAGCGCTAAGAGGATCTCGCGCAGCTTCCGCGAAATGGATCGCTCGGAACCCAGGAACACCAGCTTGGTCAATTGCTGGGTCAGGGTGGATCCTCCCCGCACCCGTTTTCCCGTCATGGCGGGGAGCAGGGAGGCGGGAATGGCCATCAGGTCCACTCCGCTGTGCCGGAAGAAACCCTGATCCTCTATGGCGAGCACGGCATTGATTTGGCGCTCCGGCACCTTGTCCAACGGAGTCCAGATGCGCCGCTCGGTGTAGAACTCGCGGATCAGGGTCGAGTCCCTGGCGTACATGCGCGTTATGAGACTGGGAGCCAGGCGCTCCAATTCTTCCAGGGGGGGCAGCGTAAACCAGAACCATACCAGGATCAGCGCGAAAAGAAAAACGGGTCCTGCGAAGCAATACCCGAGCACGCGGAACCAATGGCGGAACTCAGGGTCGGCCAATGCCTTCCGAAGGCGGATACGGGATTCCGTGATGCCCAAGCTCGTTTCTTTCCGGAAAAAAATCGTCCTGGTTAAACATAGCCAAGTGGGGCCGGTTTCAGGCCGAACGGGCGCCCTTGAAGGCCCCCAAAGTATCCCTTCCCATCAGAACGGGGCGGCTTTTGAGGTTGTGCAGGGCATCCGGTTTCACCGGGATATCCCCCAGGAAAATGTGGGCCACCTGGTAGCTGAGATCGCTGAACCCGAAATCGATGGAAGAAATGGAGAAAGGGCGCGACCAGTGGTTGTTGTCGAAGGAAAGCAGGGTGACGTCGCCGGGCACCTTCAGCCCCATCTCCCGGAACCACAGGTAGTATTGATGGGCGAAGTAATCGTTGGGCGCCAGGATGGCGGTCACGGGTCCTCCCTGGGACGCGGACTTTTCCTTGTCGAGCATATCCATCAGGGACGGAATCATCTCCCGCAGGGATTTCCGCCGGCCGCCGGAGAGATTCCCGCGATAGAATTCCAGCCAGGCCGGAAAGTCCTCGGGGCCCAGCCAGGGTTTGGGATGCCAGAACCCTTCATGATGCTCGTTTTCCACGATGGTCAACCCCGGTTGGTACGCCGCCGCGCGTTCCTTGAGAACCGCGGAACGATGCATGATCCAGGGGAACTCCGGGGAGCGGAAAATCGGGAAGCCGATGCGGGTGTGCCCAAGGCCCGCCAAAGTGTCCAGGGCCATGGTGACCGCGGCGTCCTCATCCTTGAGGCAGCGGAACAGACGGGATCCTCCGGGGATGGAGCGCATGTCCAAATCCTTCACCAGGCATTCCAGGTCCAGCCAGACCACCGGTCGCTTGAAGCGGCCCAACCAGGACAACAACCCGGGCTCCGCATCGCGGGCGATGTACATGGCGCCCTGATACCTGTCGCCCAGGGATTGGATCAGGGCCTGGATGCGCGGCCTGCCGGAGGCGAAGAACCCGGAATCCGAAGGGGTGACGGTGGCGAGCTGGGTTTCCATGCCCATGCGTTCGATTTCCAGATAGAAGTTCTGGACGAATTTCCCCGAATGCTCCTGATGATAGACCTGTTCCCAGAACGGATAGTCCGGCACCAGCAACAGGATGGCCGGAGCGTTGCGGGGAGTGCGGTGGGAATGGCCGAGAGCGTTGTGCCTGGAAGCCTCGGCGCCGCCGGCCAGCCAGCTCTTGCCGTGTTTGCGGATCAGGGTTTCGCCTTCCAGCAGCTTGAAGGAGGCGCACACCGTATCCGGAGAAACGCCTTCCTGGGAGGAAATGAATCCGACCTTGGGAAGCGCCTGGCCCACCCGGTAGGTTCCGTCCAGGATGCGGTCCCGTAACTTCGCGGTTAAGGTATCCAAGGAGTTACCTTGGGAAGGTTGGGATCGGTCTGCGCCTCCGCCCGTCCAGAAAGTGCCCTTGCCGCGGAAGCTTTCGATCAGGCCGGCTTCCCGGAGGGAATCCAGGGCCTTCTGCATCGTCGCCTTGGACACGCCGGCGTCCCGCGCCAGCGATTGGATGGAATCCAAACGGCCGTCTGGAAAGGAGTCCTTGCGTTCCCGCAAGCCTTCCGCCAACGCCTCGAACAAACGTTTGCCGCCTCTAATCTGGGCCATGATTGCGTCCTCTTCCCCCCACGCCATCATGTTCGAATATACCTGGGATAATATAAGAACGGAAACCCGTCATCGAAGGGGGATTCCTCCTTATCTTGGATAAGGAAGGAGCGCGATTCCTCGCAAAGAATTTCCAGTTGAGTTACTTGGGGCGCGGCGGGCCGGATCAGGCCGGCTCGCCGCGGCCCCGACATGAAGGACTCCCGGAGGCGGCATTTCTCCCCCACCACCCACGCCGACGGGAATTCCCTCCAATCCCATCGGCGGTGTACCCCTCCTTAGCCGCCGATGGGTTGGAGCTTTTGCTCCGCCGCGCATGGACTGGATAACTGCCCGCCAACGTCATCATGTGGTTCACAACCGCTCACAAGCTTGCTCGCTCCCGGCTCACATGCCTTTGGGGCATGTTCGCTGCCCTCGTCGCAGAACACGCGGGTCCGCCAAGGCGAACCCGGTACAGCTCCTCGGGCGGTTTAGTTGGCGGGGACGCATCGCTGTTACCGGCTCTCTGCCAGTTCTCCAGTCCATGCGCGACGGAGCAACCTTCTTTTTTAGAAGGTTTTGCGGACGCGGGTGTCGGGTTTTTTTTCTTTTTCTTTTGCTTTTTCTTTGTCTTTGTCGCTTACTTTGGCGTCGCCGTCGGTGACGGCTACGGCGCGGCGGTCTTTGTGCTGGTTGGCGGTGAACATGTCTTCGCCGGAGTTGCTCTTGTTGTGCATTTCCTGGGTGCAGGGCTCGGTGGGCTGATGGCCGGCGATGTAATAGTCGGTCGTCGTCAATTTGCAGAAGCTTTGCGCCAACAGGCCGGAAATCTGGCACACGGTGGCTTCCACGACGCCATCGGGTTGCGGGAAAGGCAGCGCCTTCTTGCCCTTCTCGGCCTTGGTCATCACCGTGATCCATGTAGGCACGGCATCGTCGGCGCCGGTATGGCCCGGACCCATTGAGGCATGGTCGTCCGCGCCCACCCAGATGCCCATGGTCAGGCGCTTGGTGAAGCCGATGTACCAGGCATCGTTGTAATCGTTGGTGGTGCCGGTCTTGCCGCCGGACGGATGGTTGAAACCGCTGGCCCAGATGGCGGCGGCGGTGCCGTGAATGTTCACGTCCCGCAACATGGTGCACATGATCCACGCGGCCTCCTTGCGGAGCACCTCGTTGGTCTGGGGCACGTTCTGGTAGATCGTCTGGCCGTTCTTGTCCACTATCCTGTCGATGAGATAGGGGGTCGGGCGCACGCCCCCGTCGGGAAAGGCCGTGTAGGCGGAGGTCATCTCCATCAAAGTGGCTTCGCAGGATCCGATGCCCAGGGAAGGAACCGGCAGCACGCTGTGGGTCAGGCCGAACTTGCGCGCGTAGGAAACCACCGTCTTGAGGCCGTACTTCATGGCCACTTCGATGGCGGGAAGATTCTTGGACTTGTACAGCGCCCGGCGCATGCTGATCTTGCCGTCGAAGCCGGGATCGTAATTGTGCGGGCGCCAGAACTTGGTGGAATCGATGGGGTCGGGAATGGTGATGGGCTGATCGTTCAGGATGTCCCCGGGGCTGGCCCCGTTGTCCACCGCGGTGGCGTACACGAACGGCTTGAAGGATGAACCCGGCGAGCGGACCGCCTGGAGGGATCGATTGTACTTGGACTTCTCGAAGCTTTCGCCGCCCACCATGGCCCGCACCGCGCCCGTCTCATTGTCCAGGATCAGCAGCGCGGCCTGCGCATGCACGTAGCGCATGGAATCCGGAAAGCGCTTCTGGTATGCGAGGGTGGTGTCGTGATCGTGGAGGAAAAGCGAATCGAACCTGGGGTAGGTTTCATCCCAATGGTGCACGATGGTGTCCATGGGCTGTTTCATCAGGCCGGCCATGTTGAAGGCCCGGGCCGTGCGATAGCGCAGGCGCACGCGCGTCTTGTGCAGGTTGGCCACCAGGGTGGACTCGGCGAAATTCTGGAGGTTGGAGTCCAAGGTGGTATATACCGTGACGCCCTGGTTGTAGACCAGATCCTCGTTCCATTTCTTTTCCATGAACTGGCGCACCGTTTCCACGAAGTAGCCCGCGAACTCCGTAGGCGGCTGCCACATCTTCACGTCCAGTCCGGACTTCAGGGTTTCCTTGAATTGCGTGCGGGTGATATAGCCCATCGATTTCATGGCTCCCAGCACGGTATTGCGGCGATCGCGAGCGGCCTCCGGATTCACGTCCGGGCGGTAGGCCTCCGGCCTTTGCAACAGGCCGGCCAGCAGGGCGTACTGGTTGATGGCCAGGGAATCCAGGGGCTTGGAAAAGTAGCGTTGCGACGCCGCCGCGAATCCGTATGCGCCCGAACCCAGGTAAACCTGGTTGAAATAGAATTCCAGGATCTCGTTCTTGGTATAAGTCTGCTCGATCTTCACCGCCATCAGCACTTCCTTCAGCTTGCGGATGATGGAGCGCTCGGGGGTGAGGAAAAGATTCTTGGCCAGCTGCTGGGTCAGGGTGGAGGCGCCACGCGCCCGTTTGCCCATCAATGCCGGAAGCAGGGCGGAGGGATAGGCGGCCAGATCCACGCCCCAATGCTCGTAGAATTTCTGGTCCTCGATGGCGAATACCGCCAGTTTCTGGGCCTTGGGGATCTGGTCGGCGGGGGTCCAGATGCGCCGTTGGGTGAAGAACTCGTGCACCAGGGCGGTGTCCTTGTCGTACACCTTGGTGATGAGATTGGGTTCGATCCGCTCGAGCGTTTCCAGGGAAGGCAGCGATCGGGAGTAGAAAAGGACCACGGCCGCCATGAACAAAGTGCCCACCACGGGAAAGAACCCCATAACCAGGAACCAGCGGAAAACGCTGCGCCGATAGGCGGGTTTCCCCATATCCCGGCGCACCAGGCGGAACCAATCGGAGAAAAGGGACAGGATTCCCCGCATCAGTTTACTGAACATGCTTGCATAAGGTAAAAATTTTGCTCCCGGTTTTTTTTATCTTGCTGGCTTGTATCCGCCAGGCCTCCCGCGCCCGCGCGTCCATCGACGCCTGGAGCTCCGGGCGCCAAAGCAAGGAGTGGTCGAATGCTTTCATGGAAATCTAGTGCTTGGATCGGCGCCGCCTTACTGCTGGGTGGAATGGTAGTTTCCCTGTCGGGCTGCAGTCCGCAGGAAGAGTCCGACAGCACCCCACCGGATCCTATAATAAAGCTGGAAAAGTCGCAAGGGAAATACCGGTTCGGCGTGACCGACACCATCGCCATCGACTTCAGCGAGCCCATCGATACGTCCAGCCTGGCCATCGCCATCGCCCCGGACCAGGGCGTGGGCCGGAAATTCCAGGGAAGAACCCATCTCCTGATTTTCGGCACCAATAAGACTTCGGGAGCCTCCCATTTCACCATCAAGTCGCCCTTCTCCCTCACCCTGGCGGGACTCAAGGACGATGCAGGCAATGGCCAGAGCGAGATTTCCGAGGCTTTTCAGCCCTATCCCTGGGTGGATCGGGATTTCGTGGACTCTTCTTTTACCGGCTTCGATTCCCTGTTCACGGTCGATTCCACTTGGGTTGACGGCAGCGCCATGACGGACACCGTGGTCACGGAAGGCCGGCTGGATTTCAACAGCAATTTCGGCAAAGAGGATCGGCAGGATATCAAAGTCATCAGACTGGTTCCTCCGGATACCCTGTTGCTGGCGCTGACCTGCTCCAAATCATTGAACATGAAAATCCAGATTGCCGGCCCTTTCGCTGAAAACGGGCTCGATACCGCCTTGTTGCACTACAATTTCGCCACGTCATTCCACTCCGATTCCACCAAATCCAAAGGAATCGTGGCATATAAGTTCGACGCCGATTTCGCGAAACATTTCGATGCTCTCGGATCCCCTGCCGCGCCCGGAATCTACGCCATCCGGCTCAGCATCCCGGTGGATGCGGAAGGGTTCTATCGTTTGGGAATGCGCTTGATTAAACGCAAAAAATAGGCGGGAATAGGGCTTCGGCGCCGAAAAAAGCCGCCGAAGGGCTGACAAACGGGCCCCGGTTGTATATCTTTCCCCTTCCCCAATTTATGCGGGTGTGGCCAAACTGGATAAGGCATCTGACTACGAATCAGAAGACTCCTGGTTCGACTCCAGGCACTCGCACTTTTCTCCCCCCTAAGTCGACTTGAAATGGACCCGGACGGGTCCAGATGAAAACGGATCCCGCAGGATCCACTAGAACTCTAAAATGGCCGGAGTGTTGTGTTTGCGTTCGGCAAACTCCGGAAAGAGCAGCCTAAGTCCAGAAATTGCAAGGAGCATTGAGTTTGCCCCAGGCAAACTCAATGGCGACGCGCCGGCAACCTTAAAATGCGACGAGCGTGGAGTTTGCCGCAGGCAAACTCCAAAGCAAGGAGCCTAGATCTCGGCCATAGTGTGACGCAAAGTGGCCTCTTTCATGGCGACCAAAGCCTCCATGATATATTCGCACTTCTTGATGAACTGCAGGCGGGTTTCCTGTTCGCTGGCCCAATCCCGCTCTACGAAAACGCGGGCCGAATCCCGGATTACCGCTTCCATCTGTTGGGCGGAAAGGAATTCGGAATAGTGATCGAGCAATTCCAGAAGGGTGTGGAACCGGTAGATATTATTGCGGCGTTCGGAATTGGGATCGTTTCGGGCCAGCATGGGTACCCCCGGGTTGGACTGCCTGCCCAATTTTATGATGCGGAAGGGGCGAGGAACCACCCCAAACGTCCCTCGGCCGGGCTCCAACTCCAACAATAGGGCCGATTTCCCCGTTTCAATGCGCCTGGAAGGCGTTGCCCGACCTTACCAGAGAGCTCCAATGCGGTGTGTGCAGCAGAACGCCCAGGTTGAGGCGCACGTCGCGGCTGCGCCAATTCTCGACGTCCCCCTTGGCCCCATCGAGCATGTCGGTGAATCCGTGGGAATACCTGGCATCGGCCGTGACGTCGATGAAAGGAGCCACCCCCATGGCGACTCCGGCGCCTATCTGTCCGGCCAGTCCCATGGGCGACATGTCCGTATGCCGCAAATCATTCTCGCTGGAAACATTGCCGTGGGCGTCCGTGTTCAATACCAAATCCGGTCCCAGAAAGCCGTATACGCCCAGGCTCCCCAGATTCAGCCGCGCATTCAATAGCACCGGGAGTTCCAGGTTCACGAATTTGCCGCGCCCGGGGACCGCGTTCCCGTTGGCATCGAAATCGGCCCCGTTCTGGACGAGCATGGGATCGAACATCAGGCCCAGGATGGGATTCATGCCCATTTCCAGGCGGGCGCCGAAGGCCCATCCCGTAATGGAATGGCTGTCATGGCCATCCACGTCCGCATTGGCCAGATTGGCTCCCCCCAGCGGACCCACTCCCCACAGGGCCTCGGCCCGGCGGACGGCCAGAGCGCAAATGACAATACCGAATAAAAGCGTCGCTTTTTTTAACGCATGCATGTTCCGCTCCTTGTGCGCTGTCCCGGCAGGTTCCCTGATCGCGAACCGCTCGTACCGTGAAAGAAGATTTTTCGGGAAGGGAATGATAGTGCCCGCGGTCCGCTCTTTCGTGGAAATCCATCCCGGGCGGGATCGTTTCCCGACGTTTTCCATTGTGCGGGACGCAAGGACATTTTTTATTAGCGGAATCCTTTTCCTTTTTCCGGAGTCCTCCCATGCATGGTTTCCGATTCGCGCCCCTGATCTTCTGCCTGTTCTTCAGCTTCGGCCTGATCGAATGCAAATCGCAAACCAAAGGACAGGCCGCCCAGGCGGGCCAGCCGGCAACCGCGGAAGCGCCCGCCCAATCCCAGCCCGTGCAGTCCACGGGGTCACAGGCAAGGTACGGGGCCTTCCAGACCGTTTTCACCGACGTCGCGAAAAAGGTGGTTCCCTCCGTGGTCAGCGTCTCCATGGAGCGGACCGTGACCGCGCCCCAGAACCCCTTCGAATTCTTTTTCGGTCCGGATCCGTTCGGATCCGGCGAGGACGGGAGGCCGCAAAGCCGCGCGCCCCGCAGGAAGCAGAAGGAGAGCGGCCTGGGATCGGGATTCATCACCGATGTGAAAGGATATATCCTCACCAACAACCACGTGGTGGAAGGCGCCCAGAAGATCACGGTGCAACTTTCCGACGAACGCGAGTTCGACGCGGAAGTGGTCGGAACCGACAAGCCCAGCGATCTGGCGGTCATCAGGATCAAGGGCAAGATTCCCGCCGGCCTCGTTCCGCTCAAGTTCGGGGATTCGGACAAGCTGGAGATCGGCGAATGGGTCATCGCCGTGGGAGCGCCCTTCGGGCTGTATGAAACCGTGACCACGGGCATCATCTCCGCCAAGGGCCGCCAGAACACGGGCATCAGCACGTATGGAAACTTCCTGCAGACGGATGCGGCCATCAATCCCGGCAATTCCGGCGGCCCCCTGGTCAACCTGAACGGCGAAGCCGTGGGCATCAATACCGCCATCTATTCCCAGAGCGGCGGCTATCAAGGGATCGGCTTCGCCATTCCCGTGAACCTCGCCAAGAACATCATGGAGAGTCTGATCAAAAGCGGCAAGGTGACGCGCGGCTGGCTGGGCGTCTCCATCCAGCCGGTGTCCCCGGACATTGCCGACGCCTTGGGCCTCAAGGATCGCCGCGGAGCCCTGGTCGGGGACGTGGTTGCGGGCGGTCCGGCGGACAAAGCCGGCCTGAAACGCGGCGACGTGGTCCTCAAGCTGCAGGGCCAGGACGTACGCGATGCCAATGACCTCATGAACCGGATCGCCCTGATCCCGCCCGGCTCCACCGTCGATCTGACGGTGTTCCGGGACGGGAAGCAACAGAACCTCAAAGCCAAAATCGCCAAGCGGGACGAAGAAAAAGTGGCTCAGGAGGAAAGCGGCGGGGGCGGAGGCGGCGCGGTCGAAGGCGGGGACATTTCCAGTCTGGGGATGGAGGCCACCGACCTTACCGATGAGGTGCGCCGCCAATTCCAGATAGGCGGGAACATTAAAACGGGAGTGGTGGTGACACGGGTGGATCCGGACGGAAGCGCCGCCGAAGCCGGGCTTCAGGAAGGCGATATCATCGTGGAGGCGAACCGGAAAAAGGTCGACTCCGCCAAGGATCTCCGGGATATCGTCGCCAAGGCGGGCAAGGGGAAGAAAATCCTTTTTCTGGTGAACCGGAAGGGGACCACCTTCTTTTCCATGGCTACGCCCAAGGCCAAATAACCCGGTCCATTCATTCCGGAAACGCTCCGGCCGGAATGAGTGTTCCCGGGGCGATTCGAATTACATATATTTCGGGCATGAGTATCGATAACCTCGCTTCCGTCATACTCGAGAAGCTGCGCGGAATCGCCCAGACGGACACCGTGATCGGCAAGCCGATCGTCGTGGACAACACCACCCTGATTCCCGTTTCCAAGGTTTCCGTGGGATTCGGGTTGGGGTCCAACACCGGGAAATCCGAATCGACCGGCTCCGGCGGCGGTTTGAGCGTGGAACCCATCGCCTTTATCGTGGTGAGCGACGGCAATGCCCGCCTCATGAGCCTCACGCGCGAGAAGGACGTTTTCGGGAAGGCCATAGACATGGTGCCCGAAATCCTGTCCTTGCTGAAGAAAGACAAATGAAGATCGCAAGACCTTCGCGGTCGGCTCCATGTGGTCTCTCGTCGGGTGCCGGGCGTCGGGCGTAAAGAAAAAAAACGGAAGATTTCTCGTTTTTCCCAGGCCCGGCTTTTTCTTTACGCCCGACGAAACGTTTCCCGAACCCACCCATCAGTCCGGCGAAGCCGCTCCCTCAAACTATCTCTTTGAATCTCTTCTCCAGCTCCGCCCTCACCTTATCGACGCTCGGAGGCAGTTCCGATATGGGGTTGGCGTACTTTGCCGCGAACCCGGCCAACTCGCCTTTGTGGTACTTGGTCTTGAACTCGGAGAACTTCAGTCCATGGGCCGTGGACACCACGATGATGCGATCCTTCCGGGACACCGTTTTTTCCTCCACCATCTGGAGCAGCGCGCCGATGGCCACCCCGGTATGGGGATCGCAGTACAGTCCGGTGCGGTCCGCCAAATGGGCGGCGTTGGCCAACTGTTCTTCAGTCACCTCGTAGACCATGCCGGAATACTTCTTCAGCACCCGGACTGCCCGGTCGTAGCTGACGGGGTTCCCGATCTGGATGGCGGAGGCTTCCGTCTTTTTGGCCTGCATGGGCGCGAATTGTGCGTAGCCGGTCTTGTAGGCCCGGAAAAGCGGGTTGGCATTGGCGGCCTGGGCCACCACCAAGCGGGGCTTGCGGTCGATGAGGCCCAATTCCAGCATCAAGTCGAAGCCGCGGCCCAGGGCGGAAACGTTGCCCAGATTGCCGCCGGGGATGATGACCACGTCCGGCACTTCCCAGCCGAATTGCTGGCATAGCTCCACGCTGATGGTTTTCTGGCCTTCGATGCGCAGGGAATTCATGGAGTTGGCCAGGTACAGACCCTTGTCCTCCGTGACCTCCTGGACGATTTTCATGCAGCCGTCGAAGTCCGTGTCCAGGGAAAGCACGATGGAACCGTTCGAAATGGGCTGGATCAACTGGGCCACGCTGATTTTGTTGCCGGGCAGGAAGACCACGGAGGGAATGCCGGCGGCGGCGCAATAGGCCGCCAAGGCTGCGGACGTGTCCCCGGTGGAGGCGCAGGCGACGGCCTTGATGGGCACGCCCATACGCCTCATGTGGTTGACCTGGGATACCAGCACGGTCATTCCCAGGTCCTTGAAAGAGCCCGTATGGCTGTTGCCGCAGAGCTTGACCCACAAATCGTCCAGGCCCAGATGCTCGCCGAAGCGCTTCGCGTAGAAAAGGTTGGTCCAGCCTTCGTTCAGGGAAATGATGTCCTCATCGGCGATGCCGGGGAGCACCCATTCCTTTTTACCCCAGACGCCGGAAGCGTAGGGCCAATTGTGGCTGCCGCAGCGCGATTCGAAGAGGGTTTTCCATTCTTTGGCCGACCGCGTGCGCAATTGCACCATATCGTGCTCTACTTCGAGCAGTCCGCCGTCCGAGTCCCGGTAAACGACCTGGTCCAGGGGGAAGGTATTTCCGGTGTTGTATCCCTTGAAGTGTGCGTTGAAGGCCATTACTCCAATGTAGGAATTTCCCCCTGGTGATTTTTCCCGGGCCCCGATTATTTATATTTTTACGCGGTTCTCCCTCACGGAGGGACCGACTGGATGGGTGAATTTCCCCTCCATTTGCAAAGCCTGGATTTGCAGAAAGCCTGATTCCCCCTATGGGTGCCAAGCCTTTTATTTCCCTTCCGATTTCACGCCGTTCCGCCGGGCTCTGCCTGACAGGCGCTTTCGCATTGGCGATTTCCTCCTGCATCTCCGATGGTGCAAACCGGACCGGGGGGGAGTACCTCTCCCAACATGGAGTGCTCCTCCAAGATCCCCTCTACCACGTCACCCTCAAAGGGATCCCCGTGGACAGCTTCTGGACCACGGATGCGGAACCCAGCCATCTGGCGGATACCATCCTTCTGGTTGGGAGCGATTCGGATTTCAGCGCCGAGGCCAGGTTGGCCTTCCAGTTGGACGATATCAATTCCCTCTTCAGATTGGACAGCCTGGATGCAACCTCTCTGAAACTCTCCCTGGGCTTCCCTGTGCCCCCTATCGGAGGCGATGAATTGGATTCAGCAGCGAAAGCCAGTTCCGCCGATACCGTGGATTTGGAGGTCGTGTCGTGGAGCACCACCGACAGCGGACTTACCGATGCCCAGTGGACCGATACGCTGAATACCTGGAACAACCGTTTTCTGATCCGGAACGATACCGTTGCCGCGCTCGAACGATTCCATCCAATCCGGGACACCATCCATATAGCCTTCAAGACCGCGTACACGACCGGTTCCATCCAGGCGCAGCCCCTTCCCAACCTCCATGCCGGATTGGTCAAGATTCGGGGACATAAAAACCTGATTGAATGCCGCATCAGGCGCATCCCCGGAAAATCCACGGGCCCGGCCATGTTGCACCTGGGCGGGGAATTGCCCGACGATCCCGAGTACGTCTACGAGCCCATCCTGATTTTCGGCCCATATGGGACCATAGCCGGGACACCATCTTCGAACTTCATGCAGACCATGTTCGTTGGGGGCCGGCGAGGCGTCAATTACTCCCTGATGTATTCCGGCCCCAAGGAAAACATCCTGACTGGCAAAGTGCGCGGGCTGCATGTTGTTCTCGATCGCAAGACCCTGCTGGACAGCATCGATGCGGATTTGCAGCGGCAGAATCTCCCTCTTCAGCCGCGCACGACCTCCGGTGATTTCGACTTGTCCTATTTCGTCCCCTTCGCGAAAATGACCCTGCCCCTGGACCTGGCGAAGACCAAGCTGGAATCGGGTTTTCCTCTGCAAATCAACATGGTCACCAGCATCGACAGCCTTCTGGGCGATACCATCTCCGGCGGCATCCGCGTGGATACGGTTCAGCAAGGGGTTCCGAGGATTCTTTGGCATACCTATGATCCGGGAAATCCCGGAACCATCCTGGACGATGTCAGCATCACCTATGACCCGGTTCTGAATTCGGGCGACGCCCGGCTCCGCAAAGTCATCCTGAAATTTTCCCGGGATTCCGTGTTCAACGATACCTCCTACATCCATGTCGGCGAATCCAAGCAGCGGACTACGACCTTGCAGGGTTACGGCAAAAGCTTTTTATCCCTGACCCTGGATGCGGATTCCCTCGTCTTGGCCGTCCACAGCTACCTGACGGTCCGGCCGGAGGCGGAAAACAACGAGTACCGGGATTCGGTCACGGGGGAAACGATAACCGATTTGGAAAGGCGGATGCAAAAGTTCCTCCATTCCGGGGATTCGGAATTGTCCTTGCGGGCCATCCACGGATTCCAGCGTTTGTTGAACCGGACGCGCTCCAATGCGAACGTGCTGCAAGACTTCCAATTCCAACCGTCCGTGTTCTCCGCCGTGGATACCTCGTTCATCGTCGGAGGCGACACTACTTCCGCAGTAGTGGACTACCCGGTGCTCTCCGTGGTCGCTCCCAAGCTCGAGGGCAAAAGCCTGAAGGTCGACGTGGAACTTTACCTCTTTCCTCTGAAGGCGCGCTGACATGGGCTTTATTTCATTCCGAACTTTGCGTCTTTTGCCCGCAGTCGCGGCCGTGAATCTTTTGGTTTCCTTCGTCCATTCGGAAACCTCGCCCTTGAGCGCTGTGCAGGACGGCTTCGGCCTGGAAGTGAGCGGCTACAATTCCCGGGAAAAGGGCATGGGCGAAGCCGGTTTGGCGACCATAAACCGCGTCGGACCTTCCATTCCCAATCCTTCGAAAACGGCGTTCAACGAGAAGACCTCGTTTTCGGCGACCTTCGATACCGACCTGGATTGGCTTCGCGATAGCGATGTCTCCAATCGCACTACTACTTTCATCATTCCCGACATCGCCTTGAACTTTCAGACCCGATGGCCCGTGAACGTGGGTCTCTATTACCGGCAGCGTTTCCATCGGAATTTCAGCTTCACTCCCGCCGCCCAGGCGAATCAGAATGTGCTTGAGTCCTTTACGACGGAAGGGGGGATCTACGAACTGGCCAGCACCGTGGCCTATGCGCCCAAACCCTTCCTGGCCCTGGCCTTGGGATATCATTTTCTGATAGGCCGGGAGCGGACCATCGAAAGCGCCGGCTTCACGCAAAACCCCATCAACGATACGTTGCGAAATGGGGAGGATTTGAAAGGGGATACCGTTTCCGTCCGCAGCAACGGCAATTACCCTTCGGCCTCCCTGACTTTCCGCCAGAAAACCTTCAGCCTGGCCGTCACCGGAACCATGGCCACCACCTTGGACCGGACCCTCAATCGGACCGTCACCAACCTTTCATCCGACGAAAAAAGCAAGGAAAGCCGGGATTTGCCCTGGACTGTCCAGGTTGGCGCGGCCTTCAAACCCAAACAGAACCAGTCCGTGGCCGTGGATTTCAGTTATGAATCGTGGGAGGACGTGGCTTCAGGATTGCTGAATCCGGCTTTCCATGCGGGTGCCGGGTATGAATACCAGGGCGTAGGGAACCCATACGAACCCTATTTCCGCAAGGTTGCGTATCGCGGAGGCTTAGGGATGGAAAGGTTATATTTGGATGAGACCAATCTCTACTTTCTGACCTTAGGCACCGGATTGCCCCTAGGCAGAAGAGGGAACCTTCTCGATGTTGCATTAAAGTATGGACATCGCGATAGCCGAGAAAATAATTTATGGTCTGAAGATTTTCTGAAGCTTTCCGTGACCTTGACCGGTGTAAGCGTGTGGGGACAGCCAGTCCGCAAACGGCATTAACCGGTCCGACTACCTGGAGGTTCGACCATGAAAAACAAACTGGACAAGAATTCAAAACTCCCTTCCGGCAAATCCAAGGAAGCCTCCTCCTCGGATGCCAAGTCGAAAGGCAAGCCGGCCAAACCGGTCCCTAAAAGTCCACCTCCCGCTTCAGCGAAAAAATCCAAACCCATAGGGGATTCGAAGCCGTCCAAGGCCTCGCCCGAATCCAAGTCTCCTGCCCAGCCGGCCAAGGCCGGAAAGGCCGAGAGCGGGTCCATAAGCGGCAAATCCGCCAAGTCCCCGTCCCAGGCCAACCGGGAAACAGCGGCCCCCGTTTCCAAGCGTCCCGCTGCCGGAAAGACCACCGCGCGCGCGCGGGGCAAGGCGGGCTCCGCCGATTCCGCCGAAGAATTGAGCCTGGAAGAGTTCGCCATTTCCCTCATCAAACCCGGGGAAACCAAGGAACGCATCTGGCGCACCAAGAGCTTCCAACAGCATCCCGCCCAACGGGAGTTCGGCTTTCCCGATGTCGCTCCCGAGTTGCCGGGCCAGTACAGCCAGCCCAAATTGGTGCTGATGCCCAAGGATCCGGAATACATGTTCTGCTACTGGGAATTGACTCCAACCTTGATAGAGGAAAAGGAACGGGAGAAGCTGGCTACCGGAAACTACCGGGAAACCCTCAAGATCAATTGGGAATCCAAGTCGCTTTTCGAACCCAACTTCACCTTCATCCCCGTTTTCTTCTGGGCCCGTAAATGGTATTTCGGCGTTCCCCAGGTGGGCCAGCGGTATCAGGTGGAACTGGGATGGCTTTCGGACAGCGGGCATTTCATTTCCATCATCCGGTCCAACCTCTCGGAATTGCCGGAAAGCTGGGCGGCCACCCAAAAACGCCTCGCCGAACAGGGCGAAGTGCTGGCCTACTCTTCCAGCCATACCAAGACCCTGGGCAGCTCCGAGCACTTGGTGGTCGAGGACATCCGCTCCTTCGTTCCGGAATGGAACCTCAGTTCGGAAAGCATGAGCTCCTCTTCCTGGTCCCGCGGGGTATCCGGGGAAACAGCCCAGGCTTCTCCCCAACAGTCCGCCCCGGCTCCCAAGGCCTCCAAGCCTCGGCCGGCGTCACCGAAAGCCCGCCTGGAAGTCTCCGGCAAGGTCCTGCCCGGCACCCAGGTCTTCGTCAGCGGCAATGCGGTATCCACCAACGCCCAAGGCTATTTCAAGACGGAATTCCCATATAACAAGGACACCCTGAACCTGGAGCTCACGTCCCGTTCGGGCGCGAGCCGCTCCTTTACCTACGATCTCAAGGAGTTGGTTCTGAACTGATGGGTTACCTGAACTTCGTTCTGCACGCCCATCTGCCTTACGTCCGACATCCCGAACACGCCCGCTTCCTCGAAGAAGATTGGTTCTTCGAGGCCATAACGGAAACCTACATCCCGCTCCTCCAGGAGTTCGAGGCCCTGGCCAAGGATCGGCTTCCCTTCAAGATCACCATGAGCCTCACGCCGCCCTTGTGCGAGATGCTCGCGGATGAGCTGCTGCAAACGCGCTACATCAACCACATCAACCGGTTGCGCGAATTGGCGGAGAAGGAATGCACCCGCACCAAGAACGATCCCGCCTTCTGCTACCTGGCGGCCATGTACCGCAATCTTTTCGAGAAGTGCCACAAGATCTTCAACGGATATGATCGCAACCTGCTGAACGGTTTCCGGAAATTCCAGAAATCGGGCAACCTGGAAATCATCACCTGCGGCGCGACCCATGGATTCCTTCCCAATCTCAGGATTTCCCCCCGCACGGTGGAAGCGCAATTGGCCGTGGCGGTTGGCAATTATTGGAAGCATTTCGGCCAGGAGCCCTGGGGCATCTGGCTGGGCGAGTGCGGGTACTATCGCGGCCTGGACAAACTCATCAAGGAGTCCGGTCTCCGGTATTTCTTCGTGGATACCCACGGCATCCTGCAAGGGGATCCTCCTTCGCCAAAGGGAAACTACGCCCCCATCGAAACGCCCAACGGCGCGTTCGCGTTCGCGCGCGATCAGGAATCCTCGAAAGCCGTCTGGTCCGCCGAGGAAGGCTATCCCGGGGACTTCCGCTACCGCGAATTCTACCGGGATATCGGATTCGATCTGGACATGAAATACATCGGCCCCTACATCCATCCCATGGGGCTGCGCATCAACACCGGAATCAAATACTTCCGCATCACCGGCAAGGGCAACTACAAGGAACCCTACGTGGAGGATTGGGCCAAGCAGGCCACCGGGGAGCATGCGGAAAATTTCATCTTCAACCGCGACAAGCAGGACGAATGGCTTTCGGGCCGCCTTGATACGCCGGCCTGCATCGTTTGCCCCTATGACGCCGAATTGTTCGGCCACTGGTGGTATGAAGGCCCCATGTTCCTGGGCAAGGTGATGCGCAAGGTGCTCACGGAAAACAACCACCGCGTGCAGTTGTCCACCCCGCGCGATTACCTGATGATGCACAAGGATGCGCCCCGATCGGATCCGGCCTTTTCCTCCTGGGGAGCCGGCGGCTATGCCGACGTGTGGTTGAACGGCAGCAATGATTGGATCTACCCCCATCTCCACAAGATCGGGGACCTGATGCACGAAGTGGCGGGACTCCCGGCCGGCGGAGATCAGGACCGCCGGGCCCGCAATCAGATGGCCCGGGAACTGCTGCTGGCGCAATCGTCGGATTGGGCCTTCATCATGAAAACCGGGACCATGGTCGATTACGCCGTCAAACGGACCAAGGTCCACGTGCACAACTGCCTGGAACTGTACCGCCAAATCCGCACAGGCTCCATTTACGAACCCTTCCTCCAGAACCTGGAGTCGACGGACAACATCTTCCCTGAAATCGATTACAAGGTCTACGCGTAGAGTAGACCCGTTTATGCGTAAGCATAAACCCGTCTACGCGTAGCCTCTCCGCACCTATTCGGAAATGTGATTTTTGTCCCGATTTATGTTGGCTTCCAACAGGCCGGATCCAGGCGGAATCTTTATAGATTTTGATTGCCGTTCCGATTGGGCGGACAACCGCCGGTGCGGAAAAAGTTTCGGGCACGGGACTGAAATACCGCCGTAACCACCGCGAAATGCGGTGAAACCGGTGTCCCGCGGTTCCGTGCGCGGGACGGATGCGTTGGGGTTTCCTAACGCATTTCCGATTTCCTGCCGTTGGATTTTTTTCCCGATTTTGGCTTTATCGGGGTGTTTGGCCGGAAAAAAACAAGACGAATCCCCAAGCCACAGGTTCAGGCCGGAATTATTATAAGCCTGTACCGGGGGAGATGGAGGCGATTCCGTGGGGAATATCAGCGCAATGCTGCTCATCTTGGTCTTCCTCGTCATCGGGGTGACCCTGGCGATTCTTTTCCTGGCCGTGCTCCGGGAAACCCTGTTCTGGTATTGGCGCTCCAAAGGCGTGATGCAGGAACCGGAAGATATTCTCAACCGTCCCCACGAAACCGCCCTCATCATCCGCAAGAGCATCGCAGGTATGAAGTCCGGATTGGCCCCGGGGGCGAATACCAGGACCCCGACGGCGAAATCAATCGCGGCGGAAAATGCCGCGGCGCCGCATCCGGGTTTCAGCGACCAAAACCCGTAAACCTTCCCCGACCGCTATTTCCGCAAAAGATTGTGGACCCGGGTCATAAGATCATAGGGAGAAAAAGGCGTGACCAGGTAATCGTCCGCGCCCAACTGGAATCCCCGCGCCAAGGCCTGATCGGCACCCAATGACGTAATCATCAGCACGGGCACCCGGTTCCCCCGCCAGCTGGAGCGCAGATCCGTGAGCAGGCTCCGTCCCTGGGACGCCTCCTGTTTCAGGTCCAGGATCCAAAGGGCGCAAGGCGTGGCCAGGGCCGCACGCAAGGCCGAAGCGCCATCGCGGCAATGCACCACCTCGAAACCTTCCCGGTCCAGACTGTTGGAAACGATTGAGGCGACCTGATCGTCGTCCTCGGCCAAAAGGATTTTCTGCGTCTCCACCTTGGTCTGATCGGCTTCGGAAACCAAACGCGCGCGGCCGCCGGTCTTGGCCAGGTAGAGGTAGCGATCCGCCTCGGCCATGGCCTTCTCCACGGTGGAATCATGGAGCACGGAAACCAGGCCCGCGGAAAATGTCAGGGGAACCGGGCGGCCGTCCTGGGTGCGGAAAGGGATGGAAGCCAGGGTGGAGAACATTTTTTCCACGGCGAAGCGCGCGCCCGGCAGATTGGTGTTGGGAAGCAGCAGGGAGAATTCGTCCCCTCCCCATCGGGCCAGGAAATCGGAACGCCGCAGGGCGTCCGCGAAAGCCCGGGCGGCATGGCGCAAAGCGGCATCGCCGGCCACATGGCCCAGGTGATCGTTGATGCGCTTGAGCATGTCGAAATCCAGCAAGGCCAGGGAGGTGGGTTCCTTTTTCCGCGCGGCCAGGGCCACCGCGCGGTGGAAGCCTTCGCAAAAGGCCGCGCGATTGGGCAATCCCGTGAGCGCGTCCTGCCGCGCCTCGCGGCGATGCTCGATGGACCGGTGCAGGCGCGCGGAGACGGCGGCCTTGAGGACTTCCGGGGCCAGGGGTTTCTCGAAATAGGCATCGGCGCCAAGCGCGAAACATTCCGTCTTGGGCTGAGGTCCGCCGATTCCGGAAAGCACTATCACCGGGACCCCCGACGTGGCCGATCGTTCGCGCAGGAGCATCAGGAAGTTCCGGCCATCCGTGTCCGGCAGGGAAAGGTCCAGGATGATGAGCGAGAACTGCCTGTCCTCCAGCACCGCCAAGGCTTCGCCCGCGCTGCCCAGGGCCGTAATCTCCCGATCGGAACCGGAGAGGATTGTCTCCAGCAACCGGCACATCTGCGCGTCGTGTTCGATGATGAGGATGCCGGGAAGATCCCCCGGACCCAGCGCCGCGCTGACCTTGATCAATTCCGAGAGCAGGCGGTCCAGGCAATAAGCCAGCTCTTCCGGACGGGACTGCTCCACGGCGCGGGCGGATTCCCCCAAGGAATGGAATCCGTAGCTGTTGGCCGAACCGCGCAGGCTGTGCGCGATGCGCCGGACGGAATCCGTGCCGTCCGGGGATTTCGCGAGACCCTTCCTCGCGGTCTTGAGCGCGTCTATGCTGGCCGGGAGACTCCCGCGATACCACTTCCTTAAATCTTCCATAACTCTCCATGCCCATTGACCGTGCTCATTCGCCTTCTCCCTCCGCGCCATCGTCGATGTCCTGGAAGCCCAGGTGGCGGAAAGCGAATTCGCCGCGGATCCCGAAGCCGGTATAGGTCTGGTTGTCGACTTGTCCGTATAGCATCGTCCCGGCCACGCGTATGCGATGGTATTCCCAGATCCTGAGGCCCATAGTCAGCCCCGCTTCCGTTTCATGCCCCACCGCGGTTCCGTTCCAGCTGAAAATCGCCCTGGGCGCCACGTGCAGGCGCCAGAGAATGTCCGGATCAGGGGCCCAGGCCACGGACATTTCCAGGTAGGCCCTTTGCAGGTTGTCGTCCGTGTCCGGGGCCTCCAGATCGGATTTGAGCTTGAGGCGCCGGTTGGCGTCCGGCAACTTTATCGCCGCGCCTAATCCCGTTTGCCAGGCCACCCGGCGGAGCGATTTGAGATATTCGTAACGAAACTGATAAAGATCCCCTTCGTTGTGGGCGGGGATGCGGATATCATTGCCCTCATCGCCATAAATGGAGGCCTTGGCGTCCCAGCGGTGGCGCGCCGCCCGCGCCTGGTATATGGCCCGTCCGGAGAAATCGAAATAGGATGCCGGAAAGAAGGCTTTGTCCTTGATCAGCCGGAAAAGCGCGGGACGGGAATATCCGAATCCTCCTATCAAGGTCCAATTGGTCCAGGCGTAACGGCCGAAAACCGCCGCTTGCAAAGCCCGCGGGGACAGGAAGGAGGAAAAGGGCATGGGACTGTACCCGTTCATGGCCTGGTACAGCGCCAGGGAATCCGCCAAGGCGATGGTGTCGCCGAAGATGGGGATGTTGCCGCCGAAGGAGACGAAGAGATAATCCCGCAGCACTTCGGCGCTGGCCTGCAGCTTCAGGGCCAAGGGCTCCCGATAGGGCTGGGAGAATCCGGGGGCCTGGGTCTCCCGGGAACGCAGCCCGATATGGAACCAGGCGAAGGTGAGCGATTGGATGGTGAATCCCTGGTAGAGGCTCGCCTGATAGGGATAAGGCTGGCCGGTCACGGCAGGCGAGTTGAGATAGAACACGTCGATGGAACTGTGGGCGATCCACGGGAACCCGTGTTCCTGGCTGATCTCGGCGGTATCGGTCTTTTGCGCCAGCGCGGAGACGGCGGACAGCAGGACCGGGATCAGGAAACGCAGCGTCATGGGCCGAGACGGTCCGGGCTGCAGAGGTAACATCCGGATTCCTGGGCGCCGGAACGGAACGTGCCGCCGAACTCGCCCCAACCCTCCTTCTCCGAAGAAAGCACGTCCATCTCCATGTCCATTTCCCTGGATTCGGAGACGATGAAAGACTGCATGGATTTGTCCGCCGTGCGCAACGCCGAGCCGGCTCCGAAAAACTTGCCGGGAAGGAACATGGCGAAGGGCCGCGTGCCCCGGTTGGGATCCACGGTTTCGAATTCACGCAGGATGCGATCGCCACGCAATGGATTGAGCCTTTCCTGCTTGAGCGAGTAGCCGCGCGTCCGCACCGTGCGCATGGCTCCGACCGCCACGGCTTCCTGGGAACTCAAGAGCGGTTGCGCGGACATGCTTCCTTTGACCACCTCCATGGTGGAAATGCTGCCTTCGTGGCGGAACAACACGGCTTGCGGCTGACCGCGCGCGATAAAGGAGGGAGTGAGCACCACGCTGTTGTCCTGGAAGGCGAGCAGGCCTATTTTGCGCCAGATGCTGTTGCTGTCCAGCGAGGCTATTTCCCCCAATTTGCGCCAGATGAGATTGTTGCTGTCCAGGGAAGAAACCTGGCCCAGGCCTTTCCAGACCAGGTTGGAACTGTCCAGCGCGGCCACCTGCGTCAATGTGCGCAACAGCAGATTGCTGCTGTCCAATGCCGTCACTTTGCCGAAGGTCTTGAACAGCAGATTGTTCGAGTCCATCGACGTGACCTTCTGCAGGTTTTTGAGGATGAGGTTCTGGCTGTCGAGCGAGGTAACCTTGCCGAGACCCTTCCAGAGCAGGTTGCTGGTATCCAGGGCCGCCACCTTGGTCAGGGTCTTCCAGATCAGATTGCTTTGGTTCAAGGTGGTGGCCTGTCTCAGGCGCCCCTCCACCGAAGAGGAATCCACGCCCTTGATGATCCCCAGGGTCCCCTGGTTGAGCTGCACCACCTTGGGGAGCAGATAGGTGTAGGAAGAATGCGGGTACAGAACGTAGTGGATATTCTCCATGCTGATGACGATGAGCCGCGGCGCGTCCCCGATCACCAGGGTGGTCCCCAAGGGCACTTCCGAGATGGATCCCTTGTGGATGATGGCGAGTCCGCGGATGAGCATGGCGGGGTTGGCCGGAACCTTCAGCTTCAGGACTCCCAGCGATGGAGGGTCCGCTTTTTTGGCCAGGAAGGAGGCCTCGAAAGGGCGCGCCACGGCCTGGGCGAACAGCTTGCGCTTCTCCCCCGCTTCCAGCAAAACATGCAATGTATCGAGAACGCGGTTTTTCGCGGAGAACATGTCCACCGCTTCCGGCCGGCAGCGGTATTCTTCCTTCAATTCCGCGCACTCGACGATCAGGCCCCACTTCACCTGGTTTCCGTTCATGGGCGCGAGCAGGGCCGGGTCGGCGATCTTGCCTTTGGCATGCGCCGAATCCAGGGCGTTGCCGTTCTTCTTGCGGAGATCGAAGACCAGCAAGGCGGTGTCATCCGCCAAGGCCTGGCCCATATCGCGCGAAAGCCCTTCGTTATAAGCGGAGTCGCGGCCTTCCACGTAGGCGCCCAATACGCTGACGGCGACCTTGCCCCACGCGGAACCCAGGAAGACGGATAGGATGAGGCAAACGTTCCGCAAGGCGGAACGACGGTTTCGCGTTGCGGGACACGACGGCCCGGCCGGGGAAGCATTCACCCCGTTATTATACCCTTTCCCAAGGGCTGGAACGCAACCGGAGAGTTATTCGGCGATACAGTCCGTCGTAAGGTTATCCGGATCCCGATGGCCCCGGAATGCGGCGCGCCGGATCGCGCCATGAAATTGTTTCGGGGCATGGCCCCATTAGATAGATTCTATCCGTTCCGGATATCACAGAAATGTTCCGCGAGCAACGGTCCCCCGGAGAATTTCCATGGCCGGTTCAAAAACGCCCGGTTCCAGATTGGCTCTGCCGCTTTCCCTGCTGGCATTCTGCGCCATCCACCGGGAAGCCGGGGCCGGAACCGAAGGGGATCCGCAAGGTCCGATTTTCCGGAAGCCGAGTTTCTCCCAAATGGAACGCGTCGTCGTGGTCTCCAAAAAACCGGAAAGCATCCTGGAAGCGCCCGGTACGGTTTACGTCATCACGGATGAGGATATCGAAAGGTTCGGCTGGCGGGACATGCGGGAGATCCTATGGTCCATCCCGAACATGGATCAGGTATGGCAATTATACTGGGCGAACGGAGGACAAAGGGGATTCACGGGGAATTCCGCGGGCACGTTGCTTCTCATCGACGGCAGGGAGGTCCAGAACCTGCTGGCCGACGAGGCCATGATGCAGAACTTTCCCGCGCACCGGATCAAACGCGTCGAAGTGCTGCAGGGGCCGGGTTCGGCTCTTTACGGAAGCAACGCGAGCGAAGGCGTGATCAACATCGTGACCAAGCTGGCCGATCCGCTTCAAGAAGACGCCTCCCAGGTGAGCTTCCTTGCCGGGGAAACGGACTCCCGGGGAGCCTACGCCTTCAGCAGGAAAAACGGCGCAAACACGTCCTTGGGCGTGAGCGGGTCCTATTTCACCAGCCTGCAGAATTGGGGTCCCCTGCGTGATTTCATCGCCGATGACGGCCGCTTCTCCCGCCGTCCCTCCGTGGACTCCGTCCGCGACAAGGAATCCGATAAAGTGGTATTCCCGGTCGAAAGCGAAACCTTCGATTTCTTCGCTTCCAGCCCCCACGTCTATGCCGGAGCGAACTATTTCCGCGAAGAGAATACCGAAGGTATGGAAATGGTCCGCGTCCGGTTGGGGGAACGCACCGGTTACCGCCTGGCCTTCCACGGATTCGCCGGCGCCAAATATGAGCGCGAAGCACTCCAGGGCTTCGCCGAATACCGGTATAGCCGGGAACGGGACAATTTCCTCGGAGCGGACCAGACGGTGATACCGTTGCCCAATCGGGTCTTCCGGCCGGAACGCCATCGGCTGAAAGCGCAGGGAACCTACCGTTTCCCGAACCAGACCATTGTGTTCGGTTACGACGGGATAATTCATGAGACCGGGTTCTACGAGGACACCTCGCTGGTGGGAGGGCTGACCTATCCCTCCATTCCCTCCAGGATTTTCCGTACCTATCTGAATTCCGTTTTCGCCGAGAATACGATATTCCTCCTCGATGGGCGGTTGAAAATCAACGCGGGCCTGCGGGTTGAAAAGCAGAAAGGCATGGATCCGCAGGTGATTCCCCGCTTGGGTATGGTGCTCCAGGCTTGGCGGGGAGCGGCCGTCAAACTTCTCTATGGGCACGGTGTCCGGGCTCCCGGTCCGTTCGAGCTCAACAATGCAAGGAGCGCCGGGATTGCCGCATCGGAAGTACCCTCCCGCAAGACCGACGATTTCGAAGTGAATTGGGTCCAGGAATCCGGTTGGGGCGACTGGCGATTCGTAAACAGCATGTCGGGATACCACATGGTGGCAAACGAAAATTTCCAGCAAGTCCTCGTCCAGGATACCTTCCGGTTGGTCCTGGACGAGGACAAGACGGTGGATGGGGTCGAAGACCTGCTCCGCATTACCTGGCGCGAAAAGCATGGCGGTTTTCTGGGCGGCCGATGGATCGATCCATCCCGGACGGAAGTGGCCGGGGAGAAAATAGTGGCTGACGTGCCCATCGTCCGCGGAAAGGCCGGATTGTATTCGCGATTGCTTCCCTGGATTCTCATCGGCGTGTTCATCGACGCATCGGGAGAGGTCAAAACGGATGCCAATTCCCCGGATGGAAATTCCGTCGAAGTCCTGACCATTCCCGGTTGGGTGAACACGAATCTCAACCTGCGCCTGGGTGACTTCGATCTGGGAAAGCCGGGAGGAGCGAGGCTGGGTTTTTCCACCTTCATCGAGAATGTTTTCGATGAAACCTATTACCACCCCAACCATCGGGGAACGTCTCCCATCCAATACATGCAGGCTCCGCGGAACATGCGATTCACCGCGGATATGAAATTCTAAGGAAGGGATTCCGGCCCATGCTGTCATTTGCCTCCAAAGCCGCGGTCGCCATGTCCATGCTGATCGCCGGCAGCGGCGCGGCGGTCGCGGAGTCGGCGATTTCGGCCCCGGAATACAATGTCAAGGCCGGGTATCTGTTGCTTTTCATCCGCTATGTGACATGGCCCGACACCACGTTCGCATCGCCGCAATCCTTCATCATCGTCGGGGTTTTGGGAAGGGATCCATTCGGAAAAGTGCTGGAAGAAACGTTCGCGGATGCGGCCGGCATGACAGGACGGAAAACGGAAATCCGCCGGGTTTCCGATGTTGCGGGCGCGATGGGATGCCATGTGGTCTTCATCAGCGATTTCGAATCCGGCCATACCGCGGAATGGCTGGCGGCATTGCGGGACAAGCCGATTCTTACCGTCACCGAAACCGAAGAAGGTGCGGATGCCGGTTCGATAATCAATTTCATCAAGGAAGGGAACCGGGTCCGGTTCGAAGTCAACCTGATGGCCGCGCACCGTGTCGGCCTGAAAATCGCATCGCCTGTGCTGGTGTCCGCGCGGAATGTCGGAAAGCAGGGCGGCAAAGAAGAGGGAAATCCTTGATGGTCTCGATAATGGAAGATCCCGAAGAAGGATGGGGGCGGTTCAGGAACCTGCCCATCCAGCGGAAACTTTTTTTCACAATCGCTTTGACCCTTGGATTCGCGATCCTGGTGGCCTCGTCCGCTTTGCTCATCTATGAAGCCCGTTCTTTCCGGCCGCGCACCCTGGAAAAAGCGGAATCCCGGGCCGAAATGCTGGCCGAAATCCTGGTGCCTCCCATGGAATTCGACGACTCCGCCACTTGCGCCGCCTACCTCCGCACCCTGAGGCATACGCCCGATATATCCAGCGCGGTCCTGTGCGATACCGGAAGGAACGCTATCGCGTCCTATAGCAGGACGGCCGGTGACCCGTTTCCGCATCGGGTACGGACACTGCCGACGGGGCCGACTTTCGGCCCGCACGAACTCATGTATCTGCTCCCGGTATCCGATCATGGCCATCTGCTCGGATACCTGGCGCTCAGGGAGGAATTGCCCTCCTTTCTGGAACGCCTGCCCCAATACGGCATCATGCTTTCGGTGATCGCCCTCTCCCTGCTGGCCCTGGCGGCAATGCTCGCCCTTGTCCTCAAACACACGGTTACCGCCCCCATCGTCGCATTGGCCGGTATCGCCAAAGCGGTCGCGGAAGACAAGGACTACGGGCAACGAGTCAAGTCGGGAGGGAAGGACGAAGTGGGATCGATGACGGCCGCCTTCAACATGATGCTGGATGCCCTGGAACAACGGGAACATTCGCTGCTCGAAAGCCGCGCATTGCTCCAATCCGTCATCGACAATTCCATGTCGATTATCTTCGTGAAGGATCCGGAGGGGCGCTACATATTGATCAACCGGCGGTTCGAGGACATTTTCCACGTTTCCCTCCAATCGGTACGGGGCAGAACCGATCGCGATATTTTTCCCGAAGAATCCGCGGAAGCGTACCGGGCGGGCGATCTGCGCGCCCTGGCCGGCGGCAGACCCGTTGAGATGGAGGAACAGATTCCGCAGGACGACGGCCGGCATACCTACATCACGGTCAAATATCCCTTGCGCGACGCCGCCGGAAAGGTCTATGCGGTTTGCGGTATCGCAACGGACATCACCCAGATAAAGAATTATGAGGAACAACTCCGCCAAAGCCAGAAAATGGAGGCGATCGGCCGCTTGGCGGGCGGCATCTCCCATGACTTCAACAATCTCCTCACGGCCATCAACGGTTACAGCATGATGGCCTTGCAGAGCGTGGAAGCCGCCAATTCCATCCATGGATTCCTGGAAGAGATCCTGAAGGCCGGCGAACGGGCCGCCGGCCTTACCCGCCAACTGTTGGCCTACAGCCGTAAGCAGATACTCGAGCCCAGGATCTGGAACCTCAATGAAATCGTGATGGACATCGAAAAAATGCTCCGACGGCTCATCGGGGAGGATGTCCGGCTGACCACCCGCCTGGCGCCGGATCTGAAGATGGTAAAGGTCGATCGCGGCCAGTTGGAGCAGATCATCCTGAACCTAGCGCTCAATGCCCGCGATGCGATGACCGGAGGGGGGGAATTGATCGTGAAAACCGGAAACGCGTTCCTGGATGGGGCCTATGCCGCGACCCACCCTGAAGTGGCCGCGGGTCCATACGTCCAGCTCGAGGTGAGCGATACCGGTTCCGGCATGAACCGGCAGGTCATGTCGCATCTGTTCGAACCGTTTTTCACCACCAAGGAACCCGGCAAAGGCACGGGGCTCGGGCTGTCCGTGGTGTATGGAATCGTACAACAGAGCGGAGGATCCATTTCCGTATCCAGCGAACCCGGGAAGGGGACTACCTTCAGCATCTATCTGCCGACGACGCCCGTCTCCGGGACTTCGCAACCTGAAGGCGGCAAGCTTCCCGAGGGAGGCGCATTCCGGGGAAAGGAAACCGTGCTTCTGGTGGAAGACGAAGAAGTGGTCCGCAGGTTCACCCGGCATATCCTGGAGGCCCAGGGGTACGCCGTTCTGGAAGCCGTCGATGGGGTCAAAGCGCTCGAAGCCATCGCCGGCCACGCCGGCCCGGTGGATTTGATCCTGTCCGATGTGGTGATGCCCCACATGGGCGGGCCTGAATTGGCCGAACGGTTGCGCAAGGAATCCCGGGACATTCCCATGCTTTTCATTTCGGGCTATGCCGATGGGGGTGCGGCCAGCTTGGGCCCATTCGCCGACGGAAACGATTTCCTGCAAAAACCGTTTTCCCCCTATAATCTGGCGAAAAAGGTGCGGGAAATCCTCGACCGGGTCCGAACCAGCGAACCCGAATCATGATTCCGCCGCGCCGGGAGCCCGATCAGGGATGCGCTTCCCAGGCATTCCCCATGGCTACGCGCGCGCCCAGCCGCTGAAAAGTCCGGTACAGACCGTAGCGCGCCCGATCCAGGAATACGAAGTCCGGGGAGAATTCTATTCCTTTCACGGTCCGGAACAGGCGCCATGCCTGGGCCCGGCACTCCTCGAAGTAATCCCCCGCCGCGCCGAAATCGAATGTCGCGACCTGGTACGGGCGGAGCACCCATTCCCCCATGGATCGCAAATGCTTTTCCAGATCCGCGAAGTCCTCCCTGCGATCGGTGATGCGCAGGATGCCCAAGGCATCGTACTCCTCCACCAGGGAGTTGGCCGTCCCGGTTCCCCGGTATCCCTTGGCGTGCATGGCGAAAAGCCGCCGGAGATTGCCACTGAAGCCGGCAGGGAAGGATTTCACGCAGCCGAAATCGAGCATAGCGACGGCGCCGTCCGCCCGCGCCTTGCCCGGCCCTATCCCGTCCGACCGGGCTGCCCGGAAAAATTCCGGCCGGATGAGGAAATTCCCAGGGTTGGGATCGGCGTTCAAAGCATGGAGTTCATATACGGATTTCAGATAAACGCTCCAGAGAATGGCCGCCAAAGCGTCCCGCTCCGTCTGTCCCGGCGAACCGGCCAGCCACTCCTGCAGATGCACGCCATCCATGAAGTCCGTGGCGAGGACGGTCTCGCTGCTGAAGGACCGGTGCACGCGGGGTACGGCCACTTCCGGGATACCCAGGCTTTCCCGGAACCAATCCGTCCAGCGCGCCTCGTGCCCGTAGGAAAGCTCTTCCACCATGCGTTCCGCGACCTCGGACCAGACCCCCTGCACTTCCTTGAGCCAGGGCAGATGAGAAGCGAATCCCGCTACCATCGCCAAATCATTCTTGACCGTACGGGCGATGCCCGGATATTGGATCTTGATCGCCAGCCTACGGTCTTCATGGGTGACGGCAAGGTGCACCTGCCCCAGGCTGGCGGCCGCGAAAGGCGTCTCTGAAAATTCCCTGAAAAGCATTTCCGGCGGCGCGCCCAGGTTGGCGATAAGGGTCCGGCGCACCAATGCGCGATTCATGGGAGGGGATTGATAGCAGGATTTTGAAAGTTCTTTGCGGAATTCCTCCGGCAGCAGTTCCTCTTCCTGGCTCAGCATCTGGGCGAGCTTGAGGGGAAGGCCTTTCAGGCGCGCGCAGGCGGCGAAGAATGCTTCCCCGCGCTCCTTCCAGACCTCCTCGGGAGTCCCTTTCCCCCGGCGCATCGACCGTAGCGCCGAAGTGACTGCCAAGCGCCCGGCCACGCCGGCCCGCGCCAGTTTGGAGAGAGGCATCGCCTTGACTGTCGGCTCCTTGCCGGGTTTTGCCATGCGGTCCGCATCCTTCGAGGCGCGATCCATCAGGCCTTCCCGCGTTTGGGGACTTTGTCCTTGGGGGAAGCGGATGCGCTGGCCCGCTTGGACCCTGCGGCGTTTCCCTTTCCCATCCCGCCCAGATTCATGAGCAGGGGCATCAGATGGCGATTGACCAGGAACCCCACCAACTCATCCGCCTGCCGCAGCAAGGGACCGCCCACCACCGCCGCGAAAAGATTGAGGGTGCGATCGATGAACTGGCTGGTGTCCTCGTGATGCTCGGAATCGTCCTTGAGCCAATACATCATCACCCCTATATAATGGCACCAGAGGATTTCTTCGACAATGCCCACCCAGCTTATTTCCGGGACCTCGCCCTTCGCCTGCGCCTCTTTCAGGAAGGACCCCGCGGTTTCCAGGTAGGCTTTGCGCATGGCGGCCACTTCCGACCACATCAAGCTGGCGGCCACGAAGGTGGGATGGAAAGTCTTTTCCAGGAAATCCTTTTCGCCTTCATATTGGCCGATTTGGAATTCCAGCAGCGCCTGGAGTTTTTCGACCAGGGAATAGGAGGATTTTTTGGCCAGGCCTTCGCCTTCCCGGCGCAGGCGCTCCATCTTCTGGACGTAATAGGCCAGCAGGATCTTTTCCTTGGACGCGAAGTATTTGTAAATGGCGCCGTCGCTGAGTCCCGCCGCGCGGGCCACGTCGCGGAGTGTCACCTCGGAGTAGCCTTTGGCGCGTACAAGCTTCACGAATGCATCGATGAAGCGTTGATGATGTTCTTGTTTTTTTTCCCGGGAGACTTTCACGTTCGGCCCCTTTTCCCTGGCTATAAATCTTGGCATCCATAAAAAGTCGATTATTGCACTTTAATGGATACTTATTTTCAATAATAAACAAAAAAAAGCCATCCCAAAGGATGGCCCGGGACAGGTAATCAATCTTCCGGCATCGGCGAAATTCACCGAAGTTTCGAAACATACTTTCGATTCCGAAGCGGGTCCGTCCGGGAAGCACCATAAAAAATGGTTGGTAAAGGGAGCCGGTGGAAGCCCTACCGGGCGGGCTCGGAGGAAACCGGCGTTTCTCTCGGAGAGAAACGCGGGTATTTCTATTGGCCCGAGAGGGCCTTGGAGCGCGCTACCGCGGCTTCCACCGCGGCGATGAGAATGCCTTTGAAGCCCGCAGTCTCCAGGACGTGCAGACCATGAATGGTGGTTCCGCCGGGCGAACTCACCTTCGCCGACCAGGAGGAAGGCGACTCTTTGCCGCTTTCCAGGAGCTTGAGGGCGCCCTTGGCGGTTTGCAGGACCAGCGAGGTGGCGGTATCCCGCGCCAGGCCGGCTTTGACTCCCGCCAGGATCAGGCCTTCCAGGAATTCGAAAACATAGGCCGGCCCGCTGCCGGAAAGCCCGGTGACGGCGTCCATCTGATGGCTGGTAACGCGTACGGTACGTCCCGCCGCCTTGAAGATATGCTCGGCCAGCAGCAGCGTGGCTTCCGAGTTTCCGTCCGTCTCGATGGCGGTGGCGCCCTCCCCCACCGACAAGGGCAGGTTGGGCATAACGCGCACAATCTGATAGTCTTCGGGGAAATGCGAGCGGATGTTCTCGCTGGTGACGCCCGCCATCACGCTCAGGACCACGCGCTCCTTGGGACCACTCCGGGGCTTCAGCCCGGGGGCGATATGATGGAAAATCTGGGGCTTCACGGCCAGGATCAGGACATCGCATCGATCGGGAAGGTCATGGGCCTGGACCATGGTCTGCACCCCCAGCTCGCGCTTGAGGGCCTCCATGGTCGGGGCCAGGGTATCGTAGACGTAGACGTCTTTCGCCGCCGCCGTCCCCGAAGAAACCAGGGCGCGCACCAGGGCCGCGCCCATGTTGCCGCATCCGAGGACGCCGATGTTCTGGAAATCAACCATTCATCGAGTCCAGGAACTCTTTGTTGGTCTTGGCGCCCTTCAACTTGTCCACCAGGAACTCCATGATTTCCACCGGGGACAGATCCTGCAGGTAGCGGCGCAGGATCCACACGCGGCGCAGGTCGTCCGGGGTCATCAACAGCTCTTCCTTGCGGGTGCCGGACTTGAACACGTCGATGGCGGGCCAGATGCGCTTCTCGGAGATGCGCCGGTCCAGGATCAACTCCATGTTGCCCGTTCCCTTGAACTCTTCGAAAATCACCTCGTCCATGCGGCTGCCGGTTTCGATCAGGGCCGTGGCGATGATGGTAAGGCTGCCGCCGCCTTCGATGTTACGGGCCGAACCGAAGAAGCGCTTGGGCTTCTGCAGGGCCATGGCGTCCACGCCGCCCGAAAGGATTTTGCCCGAATGCGGGATGACCACGTTATGCGCGCGGGCCAGGCGGGTGATGGAATCCAGCAGGATGACGACATGCTGATTGTGCTCCACCAGACGGCGGGCCTTCTCGATGACCATGTTGGCCACCTGGATATGGCGCTCCGGGGGCTCGTCGAAAGTGGAGCTGAACACTTCCGCCGGCACGTTGCGGCGCATGTCCGTGACTTCCTCGGGACGTTCGTCGATGAGGAGCACCATCAGCTTCACTTCGGGATGGTTGCGGACGATGGAGTTGGCGATGTTCTGGAGCAGGATGGTCTTGCCCGCACGGGGCGGGGCCACGATCAGGCCGCGCTGTCCGCGCCCGATGGGCGTGAACAGGTTCATGATGCGGGTGCTGATTTCCTTGGAGTCGTATTCGGCGTTGAAGGCGACGTCCGGATGCAACGGCGTCAGGTTGTCGAAGGAGACGCGATCCTTGCATACTTCCGGATCCTCGCTGTTCACCTTCTGGATGCGCAGCAGGGCGAAGTAGCGTTCGTTGTCCTTGGGCGCGCGGACCATGCCGGAGATGGTATCGCCGGTCTGCAGGCCGAAGCGCTTGAT
Source organism: Fibrobacterota bacterium (assembly GCA_028287505.1). Taxonomy (GTDB): domain Bacteria; phylum Fibrobacterota; class Fibrobacteria; order UBA11236; family UBA11236; genus Chersky-265. The sequence goes on from JAQBPN010000070.1 coordinate 42,487, forward strand.
CTGGGTGGAGGAAACGTATACGTCGTCGGGACCGGCTACGTAGGAATGCTCCGGAGAGCGCAGGAATCCGTATCCCTCGTCCATCACTTCCAGCACGCCTTCCGCATAGATGGAAGCGGTGCCGCCGCTCTCCCTCTCCAGGATGGAGAAGACCAGGGCCTGCTTGCGCAAGCTGCGGGGATCGGCGATGTTCAGGTCGAGCCCCATGTTGATGAGCTCTTTCATTCCCAGTTTCTTGAGTTCCGTCCAACGGTTCTTGGCTTCGGCCAGGGTGCGCGCGTTGTTGCTTTCCTGGTTCTCCCCGCCGTCCTGGGAATCCTGGTCGTATTCTTCCTGATCCCTACGACGGCCTTCAACGGCGGAGTCCCGGGTGTCGTTCTCCATACCGGAGAATTCTTCCTCCTTGGACTTATCCGACGTTTTTTTCATGGCGGCTTTCGGTTTCGTGGCCAAAATGGATCTCCTTAAATGCGGTGAATCCGGGGAGGGAAGGGTTTGGTGGAAATGATGGGATGTGTAACATCCGGAAAGATATAAAAAGGCTTCCAAAGGGAAGTACCCGTGGCGACGGGCTACCTAATTATTATAACAATTTTACCGGGAAATGGCTCCGGTATCCGGCGGAAATCCCCATTTTCCGGGAGCCGGACACCCTTATTTGTATATTTCCGCACCGCATGGCACGCCCCGAAACTCTCGTTCTTCTGGCCCTTGGCAGCAACCTGAATGATCGCGAGGGGTATATCCAAAAAGCCCTGGACGCCATCCGGACAATCGCAACCGCGCCCATCCAAAAATCCAAAGTCTACGAGACTTCGCCGGTGGGCCCGGGTCCCCAAGGCAAGTACCTGAACATGGTGGTCCGCTTTTCCACGCGCCTGGAAGCGCGGGCCCTGCTCAACTTCTGCCTGGAAACCGAATCCCGTCTCGGGCGCAAGTCCCGGGGCCGCTGGGCCGCGCGGGAAATCGATCTGGACATCCTCGCCTATGGCCGGGAAATCATCCACGAGGACGGCCTCGCCGTCCCCCATCCTTCCATTCTCGATCGCCAATTCGTGCTGGTGCCCATGACGGATCTGGATCCGGATTTCATCCTTCCGGGTTTCAAGGAAACGGTGGGCAGGCAATTGCAGCGCTGCATCGAAGTGCAGGGCCCCCAGGACGTGGAGGAGTATCGGCCCATGCCCGCATCGCAAGTGTCCTTGCCGGAACGCATCCGTTACGTGGCCGTGGAAGGCGTCATCGGCGTGGGCAAATCGACCCTGGTCAAGGCCCTCTGCGATCGCATGGGATGCATGCCCCTGTTCGAGGAATTCGAGAACAATCCGTTCCTGTCCGATTTCTACAAGGACAAATCCCGCTACGCCTTCCAGACCCAGGTGTTCTTCTTCCTGTCCCGGTACCGGCAGATCCAGGAGGTCTTTCCGCAGCAGGATCTGTTCCGCCCGCAGATCCTCAGCGATTACATGTTCGCCAAGGACAAGATTTTCGCCACGCTCAACCTGGACGAGAACGAAGTGAACCTGTACTACAAGTTCGCGGATATCCTCGAGCGGAACCTGATCAAACCGGATTACGCCATCTACCTTCAGGCGGATACCAAGACCCTGATGAACCGCATCAAGCTGCGGGACAGACCCTACGAGCGGACCATGGACGAAGCCTACATCGAGGCCCTGAACCGGGCCTACAACCACTTCTTCCATTATTATTCCGGCTCGCCCCTGATGATCATCAACACCAACAACATCGATTTCGTCCGCAATCCGGAGGATCTGAACCTGTTGATGGAGACGATTGCGAAGGCGCCGGAGGGGGTTACTTACTTTTCGCCCACCTCCATGGGTAAGAAATAAGTAACCTCATACTTCTCGCCCACTTTCATGGGGAAGAAGCAGTTTCAGGCTTTCCGCGGCGGCGCGGGCAACGGCTACGCGGGGTATGCGATGGAAATTATCAAGACAGTCGGGGACTACCGCGTCTGGCGCAAGGACCTGGGACCGGACCTGACCGTGGGCTTTGTGCCGACCATGGGCGCCTTGCATGCGGGCCACATGAAACTGGTGGAGACCAGCGGCAGGGCGAACGACATCACGGTGGTTTCCATCTTCGTCAACCCCCTGCAATTCGGACCGGCTGAGGATTTCTCCCGTTACCCCCGTCCCTTCGAAGCGGACAGCCTTCTCTGCCGCGAGGCGGGTGTCGCCGCCATTTTCGCTCCGGAAGCGCCGACCTTCTATCCGCCGGATTTCTCCGCTTATTGCGAGGTGCCGGGACCGGACAGGTTCCTGGACGGAGCCTCGCGGCCGGGACACTTCCGCGGCGTTTGCACCGTAGTGCTCAAGCTGTTCAACATCGTGAATCCGGACAGGGCCTATTTCGGCCAGAAGGACATCCAGCAGGCCTTGATCCTCCGGAAGCTGGTACGCGACTTCTCCCTGGATCTGGAATTGGAAATCGTGGAAACGGTCCGCGAGGCGACGGGCCTGGCCCTGAGCTCCCGTAACGTCTACCTTACCCCGGACGAAAAGTCCCGCGCCACGGCACTGTCCAGGGGATTGTTCCGCGCGAAGGAAGCCTGGACCCGGGGCGAGAAATCGGCGGAGACCCTCAAGGCGATGATGCGGTCGGAGATCGAAGCCTCCTCCCCCACCCGCATCGACTATATCGAAGCGGTGTCCCAGGCCGATTTGGCGCCGGCGGAGACCCTGTCCAAACCTTCTGTATTGGCGGTAGCGGTCTTCTACGGCAAGACGCGCCTAATCGACAACGTGCTCTTGGACTGAAAGGTCACAACCTGATCTGGAATCCCGCCCGTCCCTGGGCGGCCGCGCCCAGATAAACGTTTCCCGGCACCCAGCCGGCGGTCTTCGCATCCGCCTCCGCATACAGTTCGAAGTATGACCGCAAGGGAAGCGCCGCTTCCACCCGCGCGGATCCGCCGGGAAGCACGGAGGTGGTGCGGTAGAGCTGGTCTTCCGGTTGCAACCAGGCGGAGGCGCCGCAGGTGAGGTACAGTTGCCTGCGTCCCGCCAGGAGGGGGTAACGGAAAAGTTCCCCTCCCAATCCCGGCAAGGCCATTTCCCCGTTCACGAATCCCTGCGCGGAAAAGGCCCAGGACCATTTTCCCCGCCGCACCAGGATGTCCCCTCCCACGTCGTATCCGAACGGCGTCAGATGATGCGCCAGGCCGAAGTTCCAGAGGATGCCCCCGCCGTCCCAGGGGCTTGCGCCGGGGAGCCAATCGCGTCCGATCATCTGGGGCGAAACCAGGTTGAGCAGGGACAGGCCCGCCTGCAGCCTGAGATAGCCGCGCTCGTCCGCGGTCAGATCGGAATACAACAGGTAACGATCGAACCCCTGCCCGGACGGATGGACGCGGCCCCGCGGGCCGGCGGCATAGGCCTCATCGGGATGCCGCATATCGTACACCCAGGCGCGGAAATCCAGACCGGTGAAATCCCGCTGGCTTTCCGCCGTTTCGTTGCGGTTGGCCTTTTCCAGATCCGCATCGAAATCCTTGCCGGAGCAGATGTAGATATACAGGGTTCCGTTCAAGCCCGTCGCCCACCAATTGACGGCGTCGTAATCGGACCGGCGGCCCAGGAAGAAGTTGTTGCGCCGCATCAACCGCACCGACTCCGTCTCTCCTTCGAGGCCCGCTTCCATCAGCCGGGTGAAATCGGCGGGATGCCTGTCTTTCAACTCCGCCAGATCCCGGTCGGCCACGTGATCGACGGAAACCGTTTCCGTGCCGATGTTCCAATGGTAAATGCCGTTGTAGCTGGAGATGCCGTATTGCGTCATCACCGCGCGATGCCATTCCTCGTGCATCCAGCCGTCGCCCAGCGGCAGGTAGACGGAGAGAATATTGAAAACCCCCAGGGAAGCGTAAGTGCCGACTGCGCGCCATCCCGCCGGCCTCACCCCTTCCCACAACCAGCCGATGGTCTGATCCGCCCATTGGGTGGCGCCCGCGTTCCAAAGCAGGGTTTGGCGCATGGAGGGCGATTCGAATCCGCCGCGCAATCCATAGGGCAGATCGGTCAAGGGAACGGGAATGAGCAGGGGTGCGCCGGGATACAACGGACGCAAGGTGGAATCCCGGACCGAGGGCGGAATGGGAATGCCCGCCGGTTGGCCCTCCGCCGGTAGGACGGAGAGCCAACAGCAGGCTATGAGACTGGAAATGCCCGGGATGGAAACCCGTTCAAGCATTTTTCTTGGCGAAATCCCTCATCACCGAGACCAGGGCGTCGATGCTTTCCAGTTCCAGCGCATTGTAGATGGAAGCGCGGAAGCCGCCCACCGAGCGGTGGCCGGGAAGGCCGGAAAGGCCCGCGGCCAGGGCTTCCTTGCCGAACGCCTCTTCCAACTCGGGCTTCTCCATCACGAAGGTGACGTTCATGCGCGAACGATCTTCCTTGGCCGTGGTTCCCTTGAAGAGCGGGTTCTCGTCGATCTCCTTGTAGAGGCGCTGGGCCTTTTCCTCGGCGCGCTTCTGCATGGCGGAGACGCCGCCCATCTGCTTGACCCACTTCAGGGTTTCCATGGCCATGTAGACGGCGAACACCGGGGGCGTGTTGTACATGGAGCCTTCCGCGATGTGGATCTTGTAGTCCAGCATGGAGGGAATCTTGCGTTTCACCTTGCCCAGCAGGTCGTCCCGCACGATGACCAGGGTGGTTCCCGCGATGCCCATGTTCTTCTGGGCGCCGGCGTAGATGAGGCCGAACTTGGAAACGTCCACGGGACGGCTGAAAATGTCGCTGGACATGTCCGCCACCACGGGAACGGGCGATTCCGGGAAATGCTGCATCTGCGTCCCGAAAATGGTGTTGTTGCTGGTCACGTGGAAATACTTCGCGTCCTTGGGGATTTCGTATCCCTTGGGAATGAAATTGTAGTTCGCATCCTTGGACGAGGCGACCACCTTCACGTTTCCGAAAATCTTGGCTTCCTTGATGGCCTTGTTGGCCCACGTGCCCGTGTCCAGATAGGCGGCGGATTCGCCTTCATCCAGAAGATTGTACGGGACCATGGCGAACTGCAGGCTGGCTCCGCCCTGGAGGTAAACGACGGAGTAGCCGGCGGGAACGCCGAGCAGTTCCTTGACCAGAGAGACGGCCTGATCCATCACGGCGATGAAATCCTTGCCGCGATGCGACATCTCGAGAAGCGAGAGGCCCTTCCCATTGAACTCGAGGCAGGCTTTCGCGCCCGCCTCCATGGCCTGGCGGGGCAGGATTCCCGGGCCGGCGCTGAAATTATGAATCTTCGGCATTTTGCTTTCCCTTCGTGTCGGAATCCAAAAGTTAAACTTTTCGGGAACCTTTGTCGCGCCCGACCCTTGGCCTTTATGGCACTATGGGAATTTTCTCCGGGAGCGGATTTTGGGGCTGTACAGGCATATCCGGCCGGAAACGGGGAGACGCGGTTACCCGATCGGGGCGGCCGCCGATCCAATCGGCCACCGATCCTATCGGCCGGCAGGGGGCCGGCCCCGGTCTAAAAGCCGAAGCGGGCGACCGCCGTGGTCTGGATGCCGCCCCGGGCGTTGAAGACCCCCTTCACTTCCATGCGCTTGGGGGCGCTGGCCTTGACGCAGTCCCCCAGGACCCGGTTCACCACGTGTTCGTGGAAGATGCCGATTTCCCGATAGTTGAGAACATATTCCTTGAGGCTTTTCAGCTCCAGGCAAAGCTTGTCCGGAGTGTACGAGATCTGCAGGGTGGCGAAATCCGGCAGCCCGGTCTTGGGACAGATGCAGGTGAACTCCGGAATACTCACTTCAATGACGGTATCCGTGCCGGGATACTGGAATTCCCAGGATTCGATGACGGGCATTTCCATGCCGGGAATATGGGATTGGCGGCCTTCATAGGATGATTCTTGCATGGATGACTCTCTTTGCTTCGACGCTTTACAGGTCTTCGAACGCGGAAACGCTTTGTTCCCCGGTTTTGAGATCCTTCACTTCATACCGTCCCTCGGTCCCTTTGTCGGAGCCGAAGAAAAGCACCCGGCCCGCGCCCTGATCGTTGGCCTGGGACATTTGCTTCTTGACCTTTTCCCCCGAGAGCGAATACCCCACGCGCCGTCCCTCGGCTCTCAGCTTCTGGGCCAGGAGCATCAATTGCGGGTTGGGCAGCTTGGAATCGTTGGGAGACACGTCGACCAGGAAATAGTCGAGCGGCTCGCGGCCGGAGGGCAGCAGGTTTTTTTCGCGCAGCAGGTCCGCCAGGACCACGTCCCCCATGCCGAACCCCACTCCGGTCAGGGAGTTTCCGCCCAGACTGGCCAACAGGTTGTCATACCGGCCTCCCCCGGCCACGGCCCGCATGCCGATGCCTTTGTCGTAGACCTCGAAGACTATCCCGGTGTAATAGGCCAGGCCGCGCACCACGGATAGGTCCAGGTTCAGGTAGTCTCCATAACCGAGGGCGTGCATATACTCGAAAAGCTTTTCCAATTCCCACAAACCGCTTTTCGCGACCTTGGGCGCGGGCGCGCCGGGAACCGATGCGGAGGCGGTATCGGGCGCGGCAGCCTCTTCAGAAGCCGCGGACGCGGGAAAATAGGCCTTCAATTCCTCCAGGCCCTTGCACTTGAAAAAAGCCTCGATGGCGTCGATGCTGGCGGGGGTCAAACCCTCCTTGGCCAACAGGTTCCGGAACTCGGTCTCGCCCAGCTTGGCGCGTTTGTCCAGGGCGGCATAGACGGGCGCCTTCTTGTCCGCGGCCACGCCCTGCCTGTCCAGGAACTCGGAAAGCAGCCGGCGGCTCGAGACCTGGATGGAAAAGTCCTTGGAATCCAGGCCGAATGCCTTGAGCATCCCGATGATGGCGGATAACAGATCCACTTCGGCCGCGATGCTCTCGCAACCGATGATGTCCATGTTGAGCTGGAAGAATTCGCGCAGACGGCCGCGCTGGGACTTTTCGTACCTGAACAGGCGCGGGATCGAGAACCAGCGCAGGGGCAGCTTGAGGCTGTTGCCCTTCTGGTTGACCATGCGGGCCAGGGTCGGAGTCATTTCAGGACGCAGGGCGATGTCCCGGTCGCCCTTGTCCTTGAAGTTGTATAACTGGGTGACGATTTCCTGGCCGGATTTTTCCGTGAACAGTTCCAGGTTCTCGAAAGTGGGGCCCTCGTATTCTTCGAAGCCGAAATCCAGGCAGGCCCGGCGCCACACGTCGAAAAGATGGTTCTGGACGCGCATGTCCTCCGGGTAGAAGTCCCGGGTGCCCTTGGGAGCTTGCAGAGGGGCTTGCGATTGCGATGGAGAGTTCATGCGTCGGGGACCTGGTTGATGATGGTGTCGGACAGCCAATTTAGCTAATGTGCCGCGCCCGATAAACCGCATTAAGGGGGGCATTTTCAGGGGTCCGGAAAGGCTGCGTTTTCGACACGGATAGCTTGGAAAACACCCTCGAATTTCATACATTTTCAGGGCTGTGAGGACACCATTTCCGACTCGATTTTGAGGCCGCGAAAACCGCATTTTCAGCGTACGGAATGAAGATTCTAATCACCAACGATGATGGTATCCTGAGCCCGGTCCTGACCGTTCTCGCGGATGCCCTCAGCCGGGAGCACCAAGTGCTCGTGGTCGCTCCGACCCACGACCAGAGCGGCATGTCCCAGGCGTTCACGCATGGCCTGGATAAGCGTCTCTCGTTCCGGGCCGAAGCCGGCTCCCCCTATCCCAAATACCAGGTCATGGGCACCCCTTGCGATTGCGTCAAGTTCGCCATAGCCCATTTGTTCAAGGATCGACCGGTCGATTTGGTCCTTTCCGGCATCAACCTGGGCGAGAATGCCGGGATGAGCGCCGTCTATTCCGGCACGGTCGCCGCGGCCCGGGAAGGCGCCATGTGGGGCATCCCCTCCGTGGCCGTATCCGTCTGGAAGAACGCAGCCGACCACCTGGACTACGCCGTGGCCTGGATCCTGAAACTTTTGCGCGAACCCGCCGTTCTGCCCATCCGGCCGGGCGGCTTGTGGAACGTCAATTTCCCCCCTTGCGATCCCGAAGCAATCGAAGGGACCGAAATCACCGCCATGAGCACGGTGATGTTCAAGGACACTTACGAAGCCGTCCGGACCGAACACGGGATCACCGAGTTCCGCCTGGTAGGCTATAAGCCCCTGGAGCAGTTCCAGGCCGGCACCGACGACTACGCTCTCGCCCGAAACCGTATTTCCATAACTCCTTTGCAAGTCAGCCAATCGGATTCCGGGGAAACCCGGCGCCTGGCGGGTCTGCAATCGCATTGGGACTCGCTGTAACGGATTGAAGAACGCCCTAGGAGACTGAATGGCCATACCGATACGCACCGCACCTGACAACGGCAAAATCGTGAATACCTTCATCGAAGAGGAAATGAAAACCTCTTACCTGAAGTATTCCATGTCCGTCATCGTGGCGCGCGCGCTGCCGGATGTCCGGGACGGGCTGAAGCCCGTGCATCGGCGCATCCTCTACGGCATGGAAAACCTCAGCCTCGCTCCCGAGCGTCCATACAAGAAATCGGCGACCATCGTCGGCGAAGTCATGGGCAAGTACCATCCCCACGGCGATTCGGCCATCTACGAGTCCATCGTGCGCATGGCGCAGGACTTCTCCATGCGCTACCCGCTGGTGGACGGCCAGGGCAATTTCGGCTCCATCGACGGGGATCCTCCCGCGGCCATGCGTTATACCGAAGCCCGCATGAAGCGGTTCGCGGAAATGATGCTTCAGGACCTGGAGAAGAATACCGTCAACTTCACGCCCAACTACGATTCCTCCCTGACCGAACCCTCGGTGCTTCCTTCCGCCTTCCCCAATCTGCTCGTCAACGGCAGCACCGGCATCGCCGTGGGCATGGCCACGAACATGGCTCCGCATAACCTGCGCGAAATCATCGGCGCCTGCATCGCCATGATCCACAATCCGGAAATCGCCATCGAGGAGCTCGTCAACTACGTCAGCGGTCCGGACTTCCCCACCGGGGCCACCATCTACGGACGCAATGGGATCCGGGCGGCCTACCTCACCGGCCGCGGCAAGCTGCTGGTGCGCTCCAAGACCCACGTGGAAGTGGTCAACAACCGCAACCGCATCGTGGTCACGGAAATCCCCTACCAGGTCAACAAGACCAATCTGCTGGAAAAGATGGCCTCCCTGGTCCGGGACAAGATCATCGAAGGCATCTCCGATCTGCGCGACGAGTCCGACAAGGACGGCATGAGCATCATCATCGAGCTCAAGAAGGACGCCTTCCCGGACATCATCCTCAACCAGCTGTACAAGCATACCCAGCTCCAGGAAACCTTTTCCATCCACAACCTGGCCCTGGTGGAGAACCGTCCCCGCACCCTGAATCTGCGGGAAATCATCTTCTACTTCCTGGAGCATCGCCACGAAGTGGTGCAACGCCGCACCCAGTTCGACCTGAACAAGGCCGAAGAGCGGGCCCACATCCTGGAAGGCCTGCGCATCGCCCTGGATCATATCGACGAGATCATCAAGCTGATCCGCGCTTCCGATGACGGCGCGGCCGCCAAGGTCGGACTCATGTCGCAGTTCGGCCTCTCCGATCGCCAGGCCGACGCCATCCTGGAAATGCGCCTGCAAAGGCTCACCGGCCTGGAGCGGGACAAGATCGAAGCCGAATACAAGGAACTGACGATCACGATCGCGGACCTCAAGGACATCCTGGCCGACAAGGCGCGGCGCATGGCCATCATCGAGAACGAACTCAAGGAAATCGTGGAAAAATACGGCGACGAACGCCGCACCATGATCGAAGACGCCGCCGACGACATCACCTACCTGGATCTGATCGCCAACGAGCCCATGATCGTGACCGTGTCGCACACGGGGTACATCAAGCGCATCGGCACGGACGCGTACAAGACCCAGGGCCGCGGCGGCAAAGGCATTTCCGCCACAGGCCTCAAGGAAGAGGATTTCGTCGAGCATCTCTTCATCGCCTGGGCCCACAGTTACATCCTGGTCTTCACCAACAAGGGCCGCTGCCATTGGCTCAAGGTGTACGAGCTCCCGGAGGCGGCGCGCGCCTCCAAGGGCAAGGCCCTGGTCAACTTCATCAATCTGCTGGAGGGCGAGCATGTCAGCGCCTTCGTTCCCGTCAAGGACTTCGAGGATGCGCGCAGCGTGGTCCTCGTTACCGAGCACGGTATCATCAATAAGATGTCCCTGGAGTCGTTCTCGCGGCCCCGCACCAACGGCATCAACGCTCTGACCCTGGACGATGGCGATACCCTCACCCAGGTAGTATTGGCCTCGGAAGCGGACGACGTGATGATCGGCACCAAGCTGGGCCAGGCCATCCGCTTCGCCATGTCCAAGTTCCGGCAGACCGGACGGGGAACGCGCGGCGTCAAGGGCATCACCCTCGATGAAGGCGATGCCGTCATCGGCATGATCATCGTCGAAAAGGGCTGCTCGGTCCTGACCATCACGGACAAGGGATACGGCAAGCGTACGGAACCGGACGAATACCGCATCACGGACCGAGGCGGCAAAGGCGTGCGCAACATCAAGGTGACCGACAAGAACGGTCCGGCGGTCTGCATCGAGATCGTCCGGGAAGGCCAGGAGATCCTGGTCATCACCAAGGAAGGCAACGTCATCCGCATGGGAGTGGCGGATATCAGCATCATCGGCCGCGACACGCAAGGCGTGCGGGTCATCCGCCTCAACGATACCGATCTGGTGACGGACGTGGCGGTGGTGGAAAGCGAAGACGTGGATCCGGCCATGCTGGAGTCCACGGAGAACCAGAAGGTGGTCACGGCCCCGCCGGTGAACGGCGCGGTCCCTTCGGACGACGCCTCCGACGAAGCCTCCCTTTCCGAGGACGCTCCGGCTTCCGAAACGGATGAGGACGGTTCCGCACCCGAAGAAGAGGCGACCTAGTCCCATGATTCCGAAAGCGCCGGGCTCCCCTAAAGCACCGGCGCTTATTCGTTTCCCGATTTTCAATTTGCAATTTTCAATTTGCAAAATCGTCTTTTTCCTTCCCTTCCTGCTGCCCCTCTCCTCCCACGCCGTGCACTTCCCGGATACCGCGGATCTGAAAAAAGACTATCGCGTTTCCGCCCGCAAGGACGGCCGCCCGGCGGATTTCTTCCGCAAGGTGGACGGCGATTCCGCCACTCTGCACATCGAGTGGACCGGCCGGAGCATCACCGCCGCGCGCATCGAACAAGGCGGTGAATTCGATCCGGACAGCTTCAGCGTGGTGACCACGGAATTCGGGAACGGGGCCGCCTGGCACGAGTCCATGAGTTCCAAGGACGCCCAGGCCTTGAAGCTTTACCCCGGCCTGCAACAGGAATGGATCCTGAAAGGCTACGGCGGGGAAAAAGGCTGGCTCGGCTCGGGGGTGAACAAGGGACGTTACTTTCTCGTCTTCCGGGAAACGCCGCCCACCGCCGTCGCGACGGTTGCCGGACCCCTGCGCCTGAACCGCGGCGTATTCGCTTTCCTGGATTCCTCCTCGCAATGGCTGCACGTCCCCTGCCGGAATGAAAAAGACGCCGCCCTTCCGGACGGCAAGGCCAAAGGCAAAACCGCCCCCGTGTGCTTCAGCCCGGGCGATGATTCCCGTTTCATCGTCCGCATCGATCGGAAAAAACCCCTGGCCCTGCAGGCCTGGATGGAAGAAGGCGAGTCCGGGGCCTTGAAGGACATCAAAAGCGCGCTCAAGACCGTGCCGGATGCGGCCCAGGCGGAATATGCCCAGGATCTATCCCAGATGCTGTTGGGAGAAGCCCAGATGTTCCTGGTGAAACTTTCCCAGCGTCTGCCGGAAACCTTCAACTGGCCCTCCTGGCAAATCCAGGATTTCAAAGGGGGCAGAATCCCGGCCGCGGACTTCCTGCCCATCGTGCGCCGGCAGGAGAATCCCGGAGACTCCCTTCCGGCCTTCCGATTCGAAGATTCGGGGCTGAAGCTTTCGGTGAATCTATATTACCAGGGAAGGTTCCACCTGTCGGCCGAGGAAAACGAAAAGGCGCGGAAAGCGCCTTGAGTCCCTCCTGGTCCGGCGCCCTGGACCGGAACCCTGGAGAGTTCAATGAGTTTGAAATCCGTCTATAGCGCACCTTCCCAGACCCAAGCCACCATTATCCGCAATCTCCTGCAGAATGCCGGAATCGAAGCCGCCCTCCGGACCGACGATGCCAACGGGAATATCCCGTCCCTTGATGTTTCCGAAGGCGTGGACGTACTTGTGGATGAAAGCATGGCGGGCGAAGCCCTGGCCGTGCTGGAGGAATACAGGAACGGCGAAACCGCCATCGACGAAAACCACGCCGATTAACGCCCGTACCCTCAAACCGATTTTCCTCTCCTGGCTTCCCGCTCTGATGGGCATGGGAGTGCTTTTTTATACCTCGAGCCTGCCCGGGGACCGCATCCATCTTCCGCCATTTCCATACAGCGACAAAGCCGTGCATTTCGCCGCCTATGCCGCGCTGGGATTCCTGATCTCCTTGCGGAAACCCTTGAGGCGACGCCTTATCGCCAAGGGAATACCCCTCACCGGCCGTTCTGGCTCCGGGGACGCCCCCGGCGGAGGTCTTGATTTCGCGGGGCTGGCGACCGGGATGCTCTACGGGGTCTCGGACGAGATCCATCAGATCTTCGTGCCCATGAGAATGTACGACTACGGAGACATGGCCGCGGATGCGCTGGGTGTCGTATTGGGATGTTGGATTTTCGCCAGGATTTTCCGGCCTGCGCCGGAAGCCGCGGCAAGCGGAACAGCGGCCTAGCGGACGCTCATCGGGACTTTGTTCACGTCTCCGCCTTTGCGGATATACGTCGAAAAATAGGAGCGCGCTTCTTCCGGCTTGCTCAGGTTGAGCAAGGTGCTGCCCAGGATGAAATAGGGTTCCACCGCCTCGTAGCAATAGACGGTGGCGTTGCGCCCGTATGGCAGCAGCTCCTTATCGTTCTTCTGCCGGAAGTGGAATTCCATCGCCAGGGTATTGCCTTCGCAGGACAAGGGATCCCGGTCCAGCAGCACCTTCAAGTTGTCGGAAATGGTCTGATAATCCTCGTTGCCCATCAAATCCTCCCAGAGGGCGGTCAAGGCCGCGGCGTTTCCCGGCTTGCGTCGCAAAACCACCCGGTAGAAATACTTGGACTGTTTTTCGTAGTTGCGCAACTGCAACTGGCGCGCCATGAACTCCTGGAGGTCCGGATCCTGTTCCTGATATTCCTCTTTGAGGGTTTCCCAAATCTGATCGGACTTGAATTTGTTGCCGGTGCTGGCATAGAGCCGGTACAGGTCGGCATTGACGAGCACTCGCAGCCTATCCCAGGAGGTTTCCAGGGCCTTCTGATACGCCGCGGCCGCCTCGTCGTTGCGGTCTTCCGCCGCGGCATCCATGGCTTTCACAAGATTGTAGTAGTCCCGGTAGGAAGGCGAGTTGGCTTCCCGCTTGAGGAAGTCCCGCACCTCCCGCCACTTGCCCTGCTGGGCGTAGTTCATGTTCACCAGGTAGGCCATTTCCCCTTGCGGAAACCGTTTCAGCAAGGACGCGGGAATCTTGGGATCCAGATTACCGTTGAGAAAGAAGTTGACCAGCAGCAGGTTGCGGGCGCTTTCATAATCGAGCTGATCCGCGAAGCGGGCGAGCGTGGACTGGCAAAGCGCGTAATCCCCCTGGCGGAAGGCGAGCACGGCGGTCTTGCGGTTTACGGGCAGGTAGGACTGCGTGCGGGACCCCAGGTTCCTCAACACAAGCAGTTGCGCGGAGTACAGGCGTTCCTTTTCCAACCCGTTCTGCAATTGATCGAGACGAGCCGGATCCAGATGGGCCAGGTTGGGCATCATGTAGGGAAGGCTGGTCTTGATGCGGCCCTGGGACAGCCATACATCGCCGACCTCCAGGATGGTCTTGCCTTGGTTGCCGGAAAGCTTGATGGCCTCGTCGAAATATCCCTTTGCCAAATCGACCTGGGCGTTCTTCGCCGCCAAGGTCCCCAGCTTCATCCAATGGATGGGATTGTCCGGTTCCCGCGAAACCATCGCTTGCAGGGAATCTTCGCTGAGCTCGGGATTCTTGTTCCGCGAGGAAAAGGCCGCGCCGCACATCAGGCAACCCATCAGCATCGTCCGGATGAGGACAACGCCCGGGCGCTTGCTTCGGAAAGAAGGAACGTGCTTTTTAAGTGTCATCTACACCTGTGGTAACGGGCTCCCCCGGGCGACCGATCGGTCTGGGGGGCCGTCTTGGCCAATACCTGTCAAAATATATAAAAAAGCCCTGGAGCCCCCCGCGCCGCCGGGCTCGGAATCCCACACCCGGGGACCCGGGTCGGGAGGGGAAATCCGGAGGGGTAAAAATGTATACTTTCCCAGACCGGGACCGGAGGCAAGGAGCCTCCCGAGACAAGGACCCGCGAGAGGAAATGATGGCCGCGAACCCGCAGTATGCCGAAGGCGAAGTGATCGCGAACAAGTACGTGGTGGAAGGCCTGCTGGGGGAATCCCCGGCCGCCCGGACATTTCTCGCCAATGGCAGCGCGGGAAAGCTGGCCGTGAAGATTTACCGGCCGGAAGTCTCCTCCCGGCTGCTGGCCGCCCCGGACTTTTTCCTGAAGGCCGGCGTGATGACGGAAATCGAACATGACAACCTTTGCGCGTGCATGGACGTGCAGGAGGAAATGGGCCTGGTTTTCGTGGCCCGCGCCTATTCGGACGGACAATGCTTCGAGGAATGGGTCCGCAAGCACCGCGGGGACGGCAACTATTTCTCCCGAGGTCTGGAACTCTTGTGGCAGACATCCCAAGGACTTGCGACCCTTCACGAACGCACCCGCCATCTGGACATCCATCCCGGCAACGTGATCGTGGGTCCCCTGGTGGCCAGGCTGTGCGATTGGGATCCCCGGGCCTTGGGTAACATGGAGATGACCCCGGATCCCCTTCCGGTCCGGCCCGAATACCAGGGTTACCGGGCCCCGGAAGCGGCGGGCCGCGGCGGATTCCTCAGCTATCCCAGCACGGATCTCTTCGCGGTGGCGGGCCTGCTCTATCGCCTCGTCAAAGGGGAACATCCCTCCGTGAACCCGGCGCAAACCCTTGGGGAAATTCGCGCTTTCGACAAGGACCTGGCGATTTTCCTATCCAAAGCCATGCATCCCAGGCCGGAAGAACGCTTTCAGGATGCCGGGGCCTTCTCGGACGCCCTGTGGGAACTGCATGCGGCCATGGGACGGATGCAGGAACGCAACGCCAGGAGCACACCCTCGCAAGCGGCTCAGAAACCGGCCCCGGAACTGATGGCCCGCACGGCCGAAATGCATTTTCCGGATCCGCCATCCCCTCCCCCTGCCAAGGATCTTTTCGCCGATCTCCCCGGGGGCAAGGAGCCCACCCTGTTCGGTGCGGCCAAGCCTGCGGCCGGCAATGACACCTTCTTCAATTTCTTCCCCCCCGCCGACGCCGCGCCTCCGGCTCAGAAGCCGGCGCCGGTCCAAAACGATTTCCAGGCGCCCGTGCCCAAGTCCTCCGGTGACACCCTCTTCGGCGCGCCGTCCCTTCCAAGCCACAGGAACGAAGCGCCCGCGCCCGCCAAATCCGGGTTGAGCGATCTGGAAGCGCCCGGCACGATGTTCGGCTCCCAGGCGCCCCTGTTTTCCTCGCCGTCGAAGCCTGCGCCCCGAAACGATCCTCCCCCTCCTCCCAAGCCCATCGCCGTCAGCCTTTCCTCCCTGGAAAAGGATCCCCTGGAAATGGCCGGCAACGGAGAGCCCGGCGGATTCACCGCCTATGGTTTCAAAGGCGCGGGAGACAATCGCACCGGAATCTATACCCCCGAGGCCAAAGCCGCGGCGACGAAAACCAAGCTTATGATCCTGCTCGGCACCGTGGGGGCGCTCATCCTGCTTTTCGGCCTGGGAGGCCTGTTCCTGTATTTGCGCAGCAATGCGGCCCACAAAGAAGAGCCGGTCGCGGAAACCAACATGGTTGCTCCGGCACCGGAACCGCAACCGATAGCGGAAACTCCCGCTCCCGAGCCGGCTCCGAAAGTCGCCGCGGATCCCGTTCCCGCGCCCAAGCCCGTGCCAGCCGCACCGCGGCCGGATCCGGCCCCGACCGCGACCCAGGCCGAAGGTTATTCGGAGCCGCCCATGCCGGTGGAACCGCCGCGACCGGGCGCGGGCGCAGGCACGCAACCCCGCCCAACGGTTCCGGTCGAAGCCGCCAAGCCGCCCAAACCCGCCGTCTACAAGGGCAACAGCCATGTTACCCCCGAGCGGGAAGCCGCGCTGATGGGAATGGTACAGACCCGGACCTGGCCCAATTCCGCCTCGGAGTGCATCAAGGCCGCCGATGAGTTGAACGATCTGGGAAAGACGGCGGAAGCCAATGTCGCCTACTCCAAGGCCCTGGTCGCCTCAAGCGTAAACGACAAACAGAAAATCCTGGCCTTCGGCGGTTTGGCCGTGACCTTCCAGACCATGGGCATGCGCGATCAGGCCCGCGACGCGGTCCAGCAGATCCTGGCCATCAATCCCAAGAATGGTTTCGCGTTGAAGCTGAAAGAAAAGCTTAAATAGCGGGGTAGGTCTTTGGCGAGTCTTCCGGCATCCAGACCATTTCGCCGGGACCGGGAACCAATTGCCCTGACTTGACCGTCACGGAAATCCGGGAAAGGGAACGCAACATTCCCGGACCGCCGCCGAACCGGCCCAAGGCTTCCACGGCCACGCGCAGGTTGGGATCGATGCCTCCGGAAAAAAACACGTTCGGAAATCCCAGCCAGCAGGCGAGCAGGTTATCACCGTCGCTGCGCCACTCATAACGCCAGCGCTCACCCCGGTACGGTCTCGGTAGGCCCGGTTCGCCCATTTCGATGAAAGATTGCAGGCAATGGCCGGAGCTTTTGGCCTGGGAGACCAGGATGCCTGCCAGCACCGGCAGGCGGGCCGGGGTTTCCAGACGCGTCCGCAAGGGCAGGATTACCCGGGTGCTGTTGGCCAGAACGATGAAACTCATGAGCGGGGGCGATCAGGCAGGCGTATGCGCATCCGCGGCCTTCCCCGCCAGGTAATCGCTCACCATTTCGCGCATGGGATTGCCGACGGAATCCCAGGCCGAATACCCATAGGTCTCGTCGAAGACGGATTCCAGGGACCGGAGAATCTCCCCATGGGAACGGTAGAGGTCGCGGATATCCGACTCGAGGCCGGCCTGGAAATGGGAAGGAGGATCCGCCGGAGGCGAACGGCCTTCCAGGGCCATCATGGCCGCGCTCGCCGAATTCAGCCGCTCGGACCAGTCCGCGTGGGAAGGCTCGGCGAGAGCGCTTTGCAGGACATCCTGGTGGGCGATCAAAGTCCGGGCGACTTGCGCCAGGGCCGCCACGGCTTCTCCCGCGGGAAGTTCCGCGATGGAGGCTTTCGGGCGGGCGGAGAGGGAATCTCCGCCATGACGGAGCAGGCGGTGCATCATGGGATGGCGGATGGCGATGCGGCGCCCGGCCGTCGCGGCCGGATCCTTCAGCAGTTGGGCCACGTCCGCGGCGTTGCCTTGGGGTTCCAGCCAAAAGACCCAGGCGCCGTTGCCGCTTTGGCCCATACCGCGGATCTTTTCCGTGGCGGCCTGGCGGAATCCGGCTTCTTCCAGGCCTATGTCCCGGCCGAACCAATGGGTAATCTTGCGGTTACGTCCGTAGAAACAGCCGCCCTTGATGGCGTAGTAGCCCGCATCCTTGCCGTCCGCCTGGGACGAAGGCGCCAGGTTTTCCACCACCGCCTGGATCCAGTTCTTGGGATCCCAATGCTTTTCCAGGCTGACGGGGACGCGATCGGCAGGGTCCATCTGGAGCGCGGCCATGAGCACGGGCTGCGTTTTGCCTCCGAACTCGAAGACGTCCAGGACGTGGCGTTCGATGAAATTGTGCGGCAGCAAGGCGGGAAAGAAGCGCTCGCCCAGGTTGAGGAAGCCGGGTATGAGCGGCGGAGACATCTGGGCCTGCAAGGTGACGTCCAAGCCGCCGGAAAAATCCTCGCGTCCCGTCAGAGGCGAAGTGCCCACCACTTCCACGGAAAGCGAGCGGGGCGATTTGCCTTCCGCATCGGCCGTGAAAAAACGGTCCGGGATACCCAGATAATAGGCATAAAGATCGCCCGCGGCTTTCTGCACCCACAACTCCCAATCCCCGCCGGCATAGCCGCGCATGGCATCCTGACAGATGCGCAAAGGAATGAACTCCTGGGTGAAGGCGCCGCCGGCGGAAACCTGGATCACCATGGCGGTGGCCGTGTCCAGCTTGGACAAGGCGCCGTTCATCCGTTCCCCGTTGCGATCTTCCAACGAGAGCGGGACCAGAACGTTTCTGGAGTTGAGTGTGACCTGGTAGGACATCGATATTTTCCCCGTAGAGGATGTGAGAAAAATAGCTTTTTGGGCCGGAACGCCCATGTTCCGGGATCGGAAATCCGCAATCCTTTGCCTTATAATATGAAATTCCGCAAACTTAAAGTGGCGGAATTTTCCGGATTGAGGGGATGGCCGAAAAGTCTAGGCGAGAACGGACTCGAAGGCGAGCAAGGTGCCCTCCACAGTCGACCCTGCGCCCCGGCCCGGCCCGGAAGCGGACTCCGGGTCCCCGGCCCCGTCGAAATCCTCAGGCAAGGGGAGCCGCCGGATCCCGGCGCCCTCCCGCCCCGCCGCCAGGAACGTCTCATCCAGGTTACGGCGGAAGCGCTCCGGCGAGATGCCGCCGAAATTCGTCAGCGAGTAGATCCTGCCCTGCGGCCGCAACAGGCGTGCGCATTTTTCCAGCAGGCGCCAATAGTCGTTGGCGAAGGAAAACGTGCCGGCCTCCGATCGAGAAAAGCTCGGGGGATCGAGGATGATGACATCGTAGGCGAGGGACTTCTTCGCCGCCCAATCGAGATACTTCCCGCTGTCCATGCGCACGAACTTCATCCGCTCCGCCGGCAAGCCGTTCAGGGCCAGATTTTCCCTGCCCCAGCCGAGATAGCGCGCGGATACGTCCACGTTCACCACCGACGCCCGGTTGCCGTGCGCGGCGGCTATGCCCAGCGAACAGGAATAGCTGAACAGGTTGAGCACATCGTGATCCGGGCAGGATGCCGTCAGGGTCTCCCGTAACAGCCGCGTATCCAGGAAGAGCCCCACGTTGCGGGGATGGCGCGGATGGATCCGGAACTTCAAAGGGCCTTCCCGCACGTCCGCGCTTTCGGGAACGGTTCCGTACAGGTCGCGGCCCTCCTCCCTGCCCTCTTCCCCCTTGGCGCTGCGGTCCTTCAGGGAGATGCCCTTCGCCCCCGTGACCTCGGCGAGCCGGGAAGCGAAATCGCCATATCGTTCCGCGGTATCCTTATCGTAAGCGTACACCGCCAGGTACCCGGCGAAAACATCGACGATCAAGCCGGGCGTGCCGGAAGCCGCGCCGTTCAGGAGCCTATAGGCGTCGGTGCGCTTCCGCAAGGCGGAGCGCTTTTGCCAGGCCGATTCCAGCGCTTTCTCAAATCCAGGCAAATCCACCCCGTCGAAACATCGTGATTGTTCGATCCACGGCGGAAAAATTATAAATTTGAGGGGAACCAACCCGGGATTGTTAGATGCCGATGACTTTCGACGAAAAAACCCGAAGCACGTCCAACTTTTTCAACAATAAGGGACGTTGCACCGATGATTGCCTGATCATCATCTTCGGCGGTTCCGGCGACCTTGCCAAGCGCAAGTTGTTCCCGGCCCTGGGCAACCTCATGTTCAAGAAAATGCTCCCCGAGCATTTCAAAATCATCGCGGTGGGGCGCAAGCCCATGGAGAACAAGGATCTCCTCTCGATGGGTAAATACCCCGCCGAGTTCATGGAACGCTTCACTTACCTGCAAACCGACTACAGCCCGGCCGGCATCCAGAAGCTGAAAGAGACTTGCGACCGGATTTGCAAGGAATCGAACATCAAGCCGAATTACCTGTTCTATCTGGCCATCCCGCCCCAAGGCTACGCCGAGGTGGCGAAAGCCCTCAAGGCCGGCGGCATGGTGTATCCGCCCAAGGTCCCTTGCTGGTCCCGCCTGGTGGTGGAGAAACCCTATGGCCGGGACATCGAAAGCGCCACCGAACTCAACGAAAACCTGCTCGCCTGCTTCGTGGAAAAGCAGATTTACCGCATCGATCATTACCTGGGCAAGGAAGCCGTGCAGAACCTGCTGGTCTTCCGCTTCGCCAACTCCGTTTTCGAAGCCATGTGGAACCACCATTACATCGAGCACGTCCAGATCAGCCATTCGGAGATCCTGGGCGCCGAGGATCGCGCGGATTATTTCGATCAAGCGGGATTGCTGCGCGACATGATCCAGAACCATCTCATGCAGATCTTCTCCCTGGTGACCATGGAACCGCCCGTCAGCCTTTCCGCCGACGCCATCCGCGACGAGAAGGTCAAGGTCCTGCGCAGCCTGCGCCCCCTGGATTTGGAGACCAGGCCTCCCGTGGCCATCCGCGGCCAATACGGCCCCGGCATCCTCAAAGGCAAGACGGTGAACGGCTACCGCGAGGAAAAAGGCGTCAAGCCGGACAGCAGCACGGAAACCTTCGTGGCCATCCGTATGAACATCGACAACTTCCGCTGGGCCGGCGTGCCCTTCTACCTCCGTTCCGGCAAGCGCCTGGGCCGCAAGGGCACGGAAGTGGTGGTCACCTTCAAGAAGCTTCCGAAAATCCTGTTCAACAACAAGAACGTCTCGCTCAACAACAACCGCATCGTTTTCAAGATCCAGCCCCAGGAAGCGATCCTGCTTGAGCTCACCACCAAGAATCCGGGCCAGAGCTTCGAACTGTCCGACACGTCGATGAATTTCTGCTACAGCGATCACTTCGACACCAGCGCGGACGCCTATGAGCGCTTGCTGCTGGACGCGATCCTGGGCGACCCCACCCTCTTCGTCCGCTCCGACGAGACGGAGCTGTCCTGGAAATACCTGGATCCGCTCCTGAAGAACTGGGCCGCGACCCCGGCGGGAAACGAGTTTCCAAACTACCCCGCGGGCAGCGAAGGCCCGGCCGAAGCCGCGGAAGTGCTGGTGGAAGGCGAGGAGCCGGTAAGCTGGATCGACTTTTCCAAGTACGACAACATCTGCGCGCCGCTTGAAGCGGGCGCAGCCCCGTCGGAAACGGCGCCCAAGGCCTAGGCCCCGATTTCGATTAAGTCAACGGGAAATCATGGAGCGCATCTTCCAAATCAGGGAAGGCGTGCTCCAGAGGGTCGATAGGAAGATGCGGCTCATGGTCACCTTCTCGGCGGGGATCCTGGCCAGGCTCCCCGCGGCCTTGTCGAAAGTCTCGTCCTTGATTTCGGAAAAAGGCGCCTTGGCGCGGTGGATGCGCAGGTTGGCATTGCCGTAGGCGGCATCCCATTTCTCCTTGAAGGCCTTGTAATACGGCTGCTTTTCGGATTCGGCCGACAACTCGATGACGGCCAGAGCCGCCTCGGCCGCGAGCTTCCCTCCCATCATGGCTTCCAGGATTCCCGCCCGGCTTATCGGGTTTACCATATTGGCGGCGTCCCCCGCCTTGAATAGGTTGTCCACCGCCAGGGGATCATGGGTATAGCCGCAAGGGATGACTCCGCCATGGACCGTCTCCACGGTAACACCCGGGTAAACCTTGTTCATGAAGTCCGTCATGGTCTTCCGTGCCGGCGCTTCCTTGGAAAACTTCTTGCCGATCACCAGGCCCACGTTGGCCACGTCCTTGTCGCGCGGAAAAAGCCAGGCATAGCCTCCGGGCGCATAGCGCTTTCCGAAAAACATCTGGATGTAATTGGTGGGGTATTCCAAACCCCGGACCAGTGCGAACAAGGCCGGCTCCACGTCGAAATTGCCCTGGGTAATCTTCTCGCCCTGCCCGAAGCCGAGGCCCGGTCCGCTGGCATCGATCACCACCCTGGCCCTGATTTCGCCCGAGGACTCGCCTTCGTACTTTACCAGGCGCTTCCCGTTCTCGAACCGGGAAACCGCCACCGCGCGGGTGCGGAAGTTGCAATGCGCGCCAAGCCTTCGGGCCTCTTCGGCAAGATTCTTGTGCATCAACGCCCGGTCGATCAAAAGACCGCTTCCCGGATGCCGGAACGTCACCCGGGTCCCATTGGGCGAAATGAAAATGACCCCATCGATGGGCTCCCGGATCCAGGCCGGCTCGATTTTCGGCACCAAAGCCTCAAGCCCCTTGGCCGAAACCGCTTCCGCGCACGAAACCGGCTCCCGCCAAGGATCCCGCTTGTCCAACAACGCCACCGAATAGGGCTTCCCCCCGTTACGGCCCCCGGAAGACTTGGCATTCGCCAAACCGATATTCAAAGCCGCCAAAAGCCCCGCAGGCCCGGCCCCAATCACGACAAAGTCGTATTCCGAAAGTAATGCGTCCTTCATAGGAACCCGTAAATGTAGTCAACAACCCCGGACGCCACATCGAGACGGCCCCCAGCACACACCCCACCCACCCCACAATCCCATCCAAAATCGCACCCCCAGAGAATGCGCCCCGAATCGCCGCGTAGCGCCCCTCGCGGCGACTCTTCAATCAACCCCACACCAAACCAAAACCCAGTCGGCCCAACGATGTTCGAATGGATCAATCTTCGCCGCCGCGCCGAAACAAACCCGGTCGCTCTTCTCCTAACCCCCGGAACAATGCGGTGCCTTGTGCCGGTTTGGCCTTCCGCGGGTGGGGGCCGGGCCCAAACTGCATCCTCGCCAAGAAGGAAGCCAACCGGCAAAGGCGCGCCCGGCGAGCGTTTGGACCCGTAGAAATGGATATCTCAGGGAAGGATGCGCAAATCAACCCACCGCACCGGCCAGGTTGCTCCTACAGACCACTCAACCCAAGCAGCCCATGGCGAGGTCTTAAAGTTTGGGCCCGGCCCCCACCCGCGGAAGCCCGAGCAGACAAAAACACCCCGCGACTAAATCTGCCAATCTATAGGATCAAGACCCGATTTTTCAAGAATCGCGTTGGCCTTGGAGAAATGGCGGGTCCCGAAGAAACCGCGGTCCGCCGAAAAAGGCGAAGGATGGGCGGCCTTCAAAACATGATGCCGCGAGGGATCGATGATGGAACCTTTTTCCTGCGCCGGCTTACCCCACAGCAGAAATACGAGTCCCTGCTTCTCATCGTTCAAGGTCTGAACCACCGCGTTCGTGAAGGTTTCCCAACCCTTGCCGTGATGGGAGCCCGGTTGCCCGGCGCGGACCGTGAGGCAGGCATTCAGGAGCAGAACTCCCTGCTCGGCCCATTTTTCCAGATTGCCGTGATTGGGGATGATGAATCCCACATCCTTGTGCAATTCCTTGAAGATGTTCACCAGGCTGGGCGGAGGCTTGACGCCGGATTGGACGGAAAAGCAGAGACCATGGGCCTGGCCGGGGCCATGATAGGGATCCTGTCCCAGGATGACCACCTTGACCGCATCGAAGGGCGTCTTGTTGAAGGCGTTGAATATGAGCGGACCGGGGGGATAGATGACCGCGCCGTTCGCCTTCTCCTCTTTCAGGAACCGCTTCAGGTCCGAGAAATAGGGTTTGCGGAACTCGCCCGCAAGCCGATGCTTCCAGGAGGGTTCCATTTTCGGATCGATGCGCGACTCCGCCGTTTCTGCAGCCAAGGTACTTTCTTTCATAGGGCTAAAATTAAGTCCTGGCCGGCGGAGCGGCAATCGCCAAGATGGCGATCAAATCAGCCCATGGAGGCTTTTCCCGGAGCCGCCCAGGATATCCACCCTGCGTGCCGTTTCGGGGTCCGGTTCCAGGGCCGGGGCATGATAGGGTTTGATGCGGGCGTCGATAATCAAAGCCCCGCGGCATCCCCAATGCTTGTCCTCCGTCATGGCCCACAATCCGTGCACGTCCCGGGCGGGATCGGAACGGGTGAACGCCGTCCAGAGGAAATTGTCCAGGGATTTGGCGGCGAAGGCGGAATCGTCCACCAGGACCACTAGGGGAAAGCCTTTGAGCATGGCGTATCCGGGCGCGTCCGGATTCCCGAAATCCTCCTCCCATTTCCGGATCAACCGATTGAGGTCGACCCGGGCCGCGGCCGGATCCCGGAAGGCGGGAGCGGAGATGGCAAGCACGCCCGGCATGACCAAGGCTACGTCGGTGAATCCTGCCGGCAGGCTTTGTTCCAGGGCGGACGGGACTTCCCGGCCCAACTCCCTGCGCCTGTCCCCCGCCGCGGCGATCACGACCTTGGATCCCGCATTAAGGCCGGTGCCGCTGTAGTCAAGGGTATCCATGGTGGTACGGGTCTGGAAATGGAGATCCGCCCTCCAGTCGGCGCGCTCCAACACATGCCGGAAAAACGCTTCCACGTCCCGGATGTCCAGGCGCGGCGCGTCTTCGCTCGCGGCGATGAGCAGGTATTTCGCCAAGGACAGCTGGCCGAAGCCGAGCACCGCATTCGCGATGGTGAGGAGTTCGCGGGGTTTGCGATCCGCGTAAGGCACGTACCTTTCGCTGCCCAATGCGAGCAGGAGCGGATGCACTCCCGAGGCCTCCACCGCATGCACCGCATGCAGCCCGGGGATTTCCGCGGGCAATACCGGACCGGCGAATTCATGGATCAATTCCGCCAGATGCGAATCCTCCTGGGGCGGCCGTCCCACCACCGTGAACGGCCAAATGGCGTCGCGGCGATGGTAAACCTTGTCCACCTCCATCACCGGGAAGGGATGGGCCAAACTGTAATACCCGAGATGATCGCCGAAAGGACCTTCCGGCAATGTGCGCGCGGGATCGATGGTGCCTGTGATGCAGAAATCCGCGTCCGCGGAAAGCAGATGGCCGTTCCTGGACCCATGACCGAAGCGGCGGCCGGCCAGCATGCCGGCGAAAAACACTTCGGGCACGCCTTCCGGCAAAGGCATTACCGCGGACAGGGCATGGGCCGGCGGTCCGCCCACGAACACGCTGACGCGCAGCTTTTCCCCGCGGCGGATGGCCGCATGGTGATGCACGCCGATCCCGCGATGGATCTGGTAATGAAAGCCCAATTCGCGGCCGGGACTGAACTCTCCGCCGGAAAGCTGGATGCGGTACATCCCCAGGTTGGAAAAGCGCAGGCCGGGTTTGTCGGGATGTTCGGTGTAGACCTGGGGCAAGGTGATATAGGCCCCGCCGTCCTTGGGCCAGGACACTATTTGGGGAAGCCGGTCCACGGTGGTTTCGCAAGCGGCGACGGCGGGATTGGAAACCTTGCGCGGCAAAGCATGCAAAGCCGTGAGCGGCAGGCCCGCATAGCTCAGCGGCTTCCGCAACCAGGCCATGGGATCGGCTTTGAGGGCGAGCAGGGCCTTCACCCCCGCCAGGGTGTTCCGGAAAAGATAATGCGTACGTTCCCGGGTTCCGTACAGATTGGAAAGGCAGGGGAAAGCCGTGCCTTTGACCCGGGTGAAGAGAAGGGCCGGCCCGCGGGCCGCATACACGCGCCGTTGGATTTCCGCCATCTCCAGCCGGGGCTCCACCTCCTCCGTGACGCGGCGCAATCGACCGGTCCGTTCCAGGTCGTCGACGCACTCCTTCAGACTGGAATAGGACATGTCAGGGGGTCCTGGGGTAAAGTGACTGAGTCTTCAATTTCGCACTTTGCACTTTGAATTTTGACTTCTCTTCATGAAGATGCCGAAGAATATGCCTTGAGTCCCGCATTCCAAATCACCAGGAGAACCGCGAAAAGCACCGCGATCACGGCCATGAAATGCGCCAGCACGTCCCAGCGCAATCCCTCCAGGAACATCCTGGCCGGAAAGGAGGCCATCAGACAGAAGGGAAAAGCCGTGACGAGCGCCTTGCGCACCCACCCCGTGAAAATCCTGTCCGGCCGTTCCATGAAGCGCGACATGCTGTAGAAAATACCGTGCAGACCGGATCCGGACTGCAACCAGAAAACCGGCAGGATGATGATCAGGTGCATCATGTAATGCAGAAACGCTCCCAACATCAGCATGGCTGCGTAAAGCGAAACCGACCCGACGGTCAACGGGATGGATGAGCGCGCCAGAGCCCAGGCGAAAATCCCCATCGCGAAGAGCAGGTTCAGGAAGGAATTGGCCGCGAAGTCCCTCAGACTCAGGAAGAAAAGCGAAGACACGGGACGGACCAGGTAATAGTCCAGGTCCCCCCGGTTGACTGCCACCGGGAAGAACCAGAGATTGTTGGAAACCACCGTCATCGTGATCGCGTCGACCACCAGGAATCCCGCCATGAACACCAGGGTCTGATCCCGGTTCCATCCGCCCAGCAACGGCGTCTGCAGGAAAATCACCTGGTAGAAGGCGATCTGGATGCCGTAATAGGCCAGGTCCATGAAAACGCGGAAGAAGAAATCGATCCGGAACTCCAACGCGCGGCTGATGGAAAAGCGCATGAAATGCCCATACAGCCGCAGGTACCGGAGCATCAGATCCCCACTCCGTTGTAGCCCTTCAGACCTTTGCGCCAAAGCAGGGATCCGGATATCGCGAAAATCCCCGCCCACGCCGCGGTCAGGCCCAGGCCCCGGATCCATTCCAGGTTCCCCACCTGCCCCAACAGGCAGCGGATGGGAAAGGAAACCAGGCGCGTGAAGGGCAGCCAATCCAATACCGTTTGCGCCCACTTGGGAAAGAAGGCAAGGGGAATCAGGCCTCCGCCCAGGAGATGGGTGGCCAGACGGTTCAGCACCGTGATGCTCCAGACATTGTCCGCCCAGAAGGCGAACATTTCCAGGTTGATGGCGAAGATGAAAAAAAGCATGCCGGAACAGAACAGCACGGGCAGGGTTTTGCCGATGGCGGGCCAGGTCAGGGAAAAGGGCGAATGGAATACGGCCAGGAACAGCGCCAGGCCCAGCATCAATTGGATCAGGAACACGGAGGACTGGGCCAGGTGGGCCAGATACTTGATGCGGAAATAGGAAACCGGGTAGATGAGATAACGGCTCAGGCCCCCGTCGTAGATCTCCCCCGAAATGTATCCCATTTCCTGCCCGTATACCACGCGCTCCACCAGGGGGACCAGCAGGTAATAGAGCATCAGGGCCCCGAAGGTGTAGCCTTGGATGCTTTCCCCGCCGCGCGCGGCGAAGATCGCCTTCCACAGGAAAAAAGCCACGCCGAACTGGCTGAGTACGTTCCCGAGGAATCCCAGCCAGAACTCGGCCCGGTAGGAAATGATCTTCTTCAACTCCATCAGGTAGAAACTCAGGGCCACGTTCATGGAGACGGCCCCTTGCCCAACATCGCTTCGATCACGGTTCCGATATCCTCTTCATCGATGCTCAGGTCCGCCACCGGATAGGTTTGCAGCAGATGGGAGGCGACCGCCGCAGCCTGGGCGCGGTCCACCTTCAGCTTCAGGGAAGCGCCGCTCCACTCCAGGATCTCTCCCGGCGCGGAGTCCGGCCTGGCGGGCCCGTCCGGTCCGGTCTCCCCCGCGCGCAGATGCGCGGTCAGAACCTTGTGGCGCGCGAAGGAGGAAACCATCTTCGCCACCGGTCCGTCGTACACGAGTTCGCCGTCGCGCATCAGCACGATGCGTTCGCACAGCTTCTCGATGTCCTCCATGTAATGGGAAGTGAGGATCATGGCCGGATTCTCCTTCCGGCGGTATTCCAGGATGAACTCGCGGATGGCCCTCTGCGCGGCCAGGTCCAGGCCGATGGTGGGTTCATCCAGGAATACGACCCGGGGTTGGTGCAGCAGGGCCGCGATCAACTCCATCTTCATCCGCTCGCCCAGGCTGAGGCGGCGGATCTGGATGTTCAGTTTGTCTTCCACCCGCAAAGCCGCCGCCAGCACGGCGAGGTTGGCTTTGAAGGTATCATTGGGGATCTGGTAGATCTCCCGCAGCAACAGGAAGCCGTCTCCGGCGGGAAGATCCCACCAAAGCTGGGCCTTCTGTCCCATGATCAAGGCGATTTGCTTCCGGAATCCGTTTTTGCGCTGCCAAGGCACGAAGCCAAGCACCTCCGCCGTCCCCGATGTGGGATGGATGATGCCCGCCAGGGCTTTCACCAAGGTGGTCTTCCCCGCCCCGTTGGCGCCCACCAATCCCACGATCTCCCCGGCCCCCACATCCAGGTCCAGGCCCTTGAGCGCGTGCACCTGCTGCCATTTCCGGGAAAACAGGGAACGCACCGAACCCATAAGGCCCGGTTCCTTGCGATGGACGCGGAAGGTCTTGGAAAGCCCGCGGGCCCTGATCATACGTAGTGTGGCTCGTCGCTCAGGAGTTCGCGAGGCGAGCTCCACGCTCCTCGCTTTTCAAATGTTGTTGCCTCGTCGCTCAGGAGTTCGCAAAGCGAACTCCACGCTCCTTGCTTTTCAAATGTTGTTGCCTCGTCGCTCAGAAGTTCGCATTTGTAGCGGTCACTTGGGTGGCTCACAGCCCTTGCTGGGCTGTTCGCAGGCGAACTCCACGCTCCTCGCTCTTCAGGCGATGACGGCATCGGCCTCTATCTCCACCAGCATTTCCGGGGCGATGAGTTTCTTCACCTCCACCATGGTGGTGGCGGGACGTATCTCGCCGAATACCTCGCCATGGGCCTTGCCCGCCGCTTCCCATGCGGTGATGTCGGTCATGAAAATGCGCGTGCGGACCACGTTCGAGAGCGAGGCTCCGGCCTGGGTCAGCGCGGAAGCGATGTTCTCAAGGGCTTGTTTGGTCTGGGCGTAGGTATCCCCCGCCACTTTTCCGGCCGCGTCCGAACCGGTGGTGCCGGACACGAAAACCTGATTGCCCACCCGCACCGCGCGGGAATAACCGATGATGGGTTCCCATTTGGAACCGGTGGATATGTTCTTTCTTTCCATAAGACGCTCCGCTGGATTGTGGAACCGGGAAAATAGTAAAAGGGAGGCTTTGCCTCCCCGGGAAGCCCTGCTTCCCCGGAGGCGGCGCCTCCTTCAGCCCTTGGCCAGAAGCAGCCTGGCCAACAGCGGCGGATAGCGTTTGCGCACCCAGCCTTCGTCCGGCTTGTCCTTGCCGGTGGCGGAAGCCTTGAGGTCGGCGTCCAGCATGAACAGATAGGGGTACCATTCCTGATGCAAAACGCCTTTCCAATCCCAGATCAGGGTCTTCAGGGCCTTATGCAGGGCCGTGACGCGGGCAGGCGCCAGATCCTTGGGACCGGGACGGTAGAAAGGCGAAGCCAGATAGGGGGCCACGGCACGGAAGGCCTTGGGAAGCGCATACCTGTCCATGACTTCGCGCCAGGCCGCCTGGGCCGGCTTGCCTTCCCGGAAAGCCGCCAGCAGGTCCAACAAGAGGCGGTCCGTCATGGGCAATCCCGTGGGATTCAAAAGCACGCCGCGCGTCAGGCGCCAGATGTCGCGCGTGCGGCCGTGGTACGGTCCCAGGAAAATCTTGTTGGGGCAATAGTCGTTGGCGTAAAGGTTGTCCCAAAGCAGGACATTGCCTTGGAAGATCCGCGAAAGGCCGGCCAGCGCCTTCCCATCCAGGCGTTCGGCGATGATGCGCGGGCCCGTCCACAGCACCGTGACCTCCTTGGGCATTTTCGCGGCCAGGTCCAGAAGATAAGGGTCCCGTTCCACCGGTCCCGAGGCGAATTGATCGGTATAGACGGTCGGGCAGAACCAAAGCCGGCAATCCGGGCCCGTGACCTTGAGATCCGCAAGCAGCCTGGCGAGCAGAAGGCCGTGCGCCTCGCCCAAGGTGCGGAAAGACTTGGCGCAATTCGCGGGAAGCACCGGAGGGATATCGTCCATCAGCAGCGCCAGAGTGCGGCAGCCCAGTTTCTGGAAGTCCCGGAATTTGCTGAGAAGCACGCGGTAATCGTCGGCCGCCAGATAGTCGAAGGAAAGGCCCGGAGCCATGCCGGGAACCACATCCACTCCGCGCTTGGCGCCCCGGACCGCCAAATCCCGGAAACGCTTGCGCCATTCGGCCGGGTAGCGGATCCGCCAGTCCCGGCGATGGAGGGAGTCTTCCTTGGGGGCGTATAGATAGGCCCCATCGCATGCGTGATCGAAGCGTTTGTCGCAAAGATGGTCGACAAGGGAGGTTCTTTCCGCCCAACCGAAAAGCCGGCCGTAATACCCTTCGATGTATCCCCATACCGCGGGGCGGTCGGCTTCCGGTTTCGCCATTTCCTATTCCTCCCTGGACGGTTCACATTCCGGATTAAACATAATTCATGTCCGGAAACGACCGTTGCATTTTCGGAATCGGAAACCGGCAGGGGAAAGACCGGCGGGCTGATGCCGGATCCGGAGGGCGGAAGCGGGGAGCGCCGCCTTAAGCCTGGACGGTCACCGCGTCCAGGATGGAACGGATCTTTTGGATCAATACCTTGGGGGTGAAGGGCTTGGGCAGGAAGGAAACCTTCGCTTGGTGGATGCCGAATTGGACGATGGCGTCGTCGGGAAACCCGGAAATATACAGCACCTTCATGTCCGGCCGGATAGGAGAGATCTGCTTCACCAACTCGCTGCCGCTCATCGGGCTCATCACCACATCGGTAAGCAAAAGATGGATCTTGCCCTCGAATTCGCCGGCCACTTTGAGCGCTTGCGGCCCGCTGGAGGCTTCCAAAACGTTGTATCCCTCGATGGCGAGAATGGCGCTAACCAATTCCCGGATGTAGTCCTCATCGTCCACCAGTAGGATGGTTTCCAGGGTGTTGGCCACATCGCTCTGTCTTGCTTTGATAATCGCCATCCCTTCACGGAGCGCACGGTGCGCGTAACCCATCGGTCCGGACCTTGGCGGCCCGGGCATCTTGCCGATATTTCTTAAATAAAATTCTTCTCCGGCGGAATACAAATTCCGTATTTGCGGCCGGCCCGGGCCGGAAAAAGCGGTTTCGGAACTTTTGAGCCCAAGGTTCCCAAAACCCGCGGGCTCCTGAACCGCCCGATTCTCCAACCGGGACTCCGGTCCCTTAGGAGAGGCCATCCCGCTTGCCGCAAACGGAACCTTGGGCTTTCCCCGCCCGCACCCCCCAAAAAAGCATTGACCCGTTTACCGGGAATCGTATTTCAAGGGAATGCCAACCGCTTACCAACGGTTGTTATATTTACATTATTAACCCTAAGGGTTAACAAAATAAATATATGAAAATCGTATTCGCAAACGAAGACTTGAGGAATGAGTGCAACAACCAGGACCTCCTGGTCAAACGCTACGGCGCGGAGCTCGCCAGACTGCTGAGACAAAGGCTGGACGAGCTTTTCAACGCGGAAGTGCTGGAGGACATGCGGTCCCTGCCCCACGTTTCCATATCGGGTTCCGTCCAGGGCGGCCCTGATCTGTCCCTGGATTTGGGGGGCCCTTACCGCCTGGTTTTCCGCCCCTACCCCCACGCCAAATTCAGTAATGGCGGAATGGATTGGAATAAGATAGATTCGATTTTTATTTTGGGATTGTTCAAACAAAATGCCGAACCGAAGCCATAACCAGTACTACCCCGACGTCGTTTCCCCTCCGGGAGAAACCCTGCGGGAAACCCTCGAGGCCCTTGGCATGTCCCAGGTGGAGCTTGCCGAGCGTATGGGGCGTCCCAAGAAGACCATCAACGAAATCATCAAAGGCAAAGCCGCCCTTACTCCGGACACGGCATTGCAGCTGGAACGCGTGCTGGGCATCTCGGCGGGATTCTGGAACAATCGCGATTACCACTTCCGCGAGTACCAGGCCGGGCGGCAGGAACGCGAGCGCCTGCGCCACAAAGTGGACTGGCTGGATGAAATGCCCGTGCGCGACATGGTCAAGCTGGGCTGGATCGTCGCCTACGCGGACAAGGTAAGGCAATTGCAGGAGGTCCTCAACTTT
The DNA here is from genome assembly GCA_028287505.1 of Fibrobacterota bacterium. Lineage (GTDB taxonomy): Bacteria > Fibrobacterota > Fibrobacteria > UBA11236 > UBA11236 > Chersky-265. Next base: position 74,327 of record JAQBPN010000070.1, read on the forward strand.
TTCGGGGTAGCCTCGCCGGAAGTCTGGAAGCGCATCTGGTGCGGTCCCAAAATCGCCTTCCGCCGGTCCAAGGCCTTCCGGAACGATCCGGGTCTCCTGGCCGCCTGGCTGCGGGTCGGTGAAATCCAGGCCCGCAGCCTGGATTGCGGGGACTTTCACCCGGCCCGCTTCGCCAAGGCCCTGGAACAGGTCCGCAAGCTGACCCTGAAACCGCCCACCAAATACGCCAAGGAACTCACCCGCTTGTGCGCGGAGGCCGGCGTGGCCCTGGTGTTCCTTCCCGAGCCGCCCCGCTTGAGCATCAGCGGAGCCACCCGATGGCTCACCCCCGCCAAGGCATTGATGCAGATCAGCTTGCGGTATACCACCGACGATCAGTTCTGGCTGACCTTTTTCCACGAAGCCGGGCACATCCTGTTGCATGGAAAGCGCGATGTCTTCCTGGAAACCAACGGCCATCCCCGTAGCAAGGAAGAAGCGGCCGATCAATTCGCCATGCAGTACCTTCTCCCCAAAGAAGCCTTGGACCGCTTCCTGGCCGCGGGACCGCCCACCAGAGACGCGGTGAAGCGTTTCGCGGAAAAGATAGAGTTGGCCCCCGGGGTGCTGGTGGGCCTGCTGCAGCATCGCGGCGCCGTGGCCGATTCGCAATTCAACGATTTGAAAAAGCTTTTCAAGCTCAGGACTGCATGAGCGGACCCGTGCGCATCCTCAAACCCAAGCCGCGGCCCGCCCAGCCCCGCCGGCATCCGGCGCGGGAGACCATCCTGCTGGTGGATGACGAAAAGATCATGTGCAACTATCTGGCCGAGCTCCTCGGCAACGAAGGGTACCGCGTGCTGGTGGCCGGCGACGGTGAGGAGGCCCTCGTCAAGAGCGAAAAGTACGGTGCGGTCATCCACCTCCTCATCACCGATGTCATGATGCCCGTGATGAACGGCAAGGAACTGGCCGACCGGTTGTGCGCGCTCCGGCCCGAAATCAAGGTCCTCTTCATTTCAGGTTACCGGCGTACCGACGTTTGGCCGCTCGACGCCTGCGAAGACCAGACCGACTGGCTGCCGAAACCCTTCACCGCTCCCATGTTCCACGCCAAGGTCCGGGCTATCCTGGGCTCGGTCGCGGAGCCCTGATCCCCGGAGAAGAGCGGATGATGCGTGCTATTTCCGTCCTGTTTTTTTTATTAACCTTTAAGGTTAATGCAAATGCAACCTAGCAGAACCATCCTCCTGGTGGAGGATGAGGGACCGGTCCGCAGACTGATCGCCCGCATCCTCGAGCTGGCGAAATACAACATCCTGGAAGCGATCCATGGGGAGGATGCGCTTTCCGTGAGCGATGCCTTTTCCGGGGAAATCCATCTGCTGGTCACGGACATCATGATGCCGGTAATGAACGGCCAGGAACTCGCGACCAGGCTATCCGCCCTGCGGCCCGGCCTGGGAATCCTGTTCATCAGCGGATATCCCGGCAAGCACATACCGGAAGGCCTGGAAAACAGGGCCAAGGTGGAATACCTGGCCAAACCCTTCAAAGCGGATGTGTTGTTGGCGAAGGTGAAGACACTGCTTTTCGAAAGCGGCTTCGCATAGGCTCCGGGATCAGGTCCCTTCCCGTCCGGGACCGGGGGATCCGGACGGCGAAACGCCGGCAGGCGCTTCCGCGCCCGATGGGTCTTTGGCGGGACCCTCCGTGGTAATCGCCCACCCGATGGCATAAGCGATGAGGGCGGGGAAGACGCCGGTTATCAGCGCCAGTAGCACGAATCCCAGCCTGAGGTAGGTCGGGTCGATTCCGAAGGCATCGCCCAGGCCTCCGAAGATACCGGCGATTTTCCTGTCGGATCGGGAACGGCGGAATTTCGGCAACGACATAAGACTCCTCCTGATCGCGGGTCAGGTCCCGCGCCCAACGTCCAATTCTTTGAGACCCAACATGTATCCGCCGGCCACGTCGAGATTGACGCCGGTAATGTACCCGGCCTTGTCCCCCGCCAGGAATTCCACCGCGTTGCAAATGTCTTCGCAGCCACCCAGGCGGCCCAAGGGAATATAGTCTCCGGGACGTTTGGGCAGTTCCACGCTGTTGGCGAGAATGCCGGGGGAAACCATGTTGACGCGGATCTTGCGCGGCCCCAGCGCCTGGGCCAGGGACTTGGTCAGCACCAGCAGACCGGTTTTGGAAATCAGGTAGGCCGTATTGTGGGTGGAAGCCGTAAGACTGCCGACCCCGGAATACCCGATGTTGACGATGGCGCCGCCCGCCGCGGGGAACAAATCCAGGGTCTGGTTGATCAAATGGTAGACGCCCACCAGGTTGGTCCGCAGGGTGGTTTCGAAATCCTCCACCGGGTAATCGAGCAGATCTCCGGTGCGGTAGATCCCGACATTGTTGACCAGCACGTCCAGGCGCCCCGATTCCTTCTTCAGCCTGGCCGCCATGGCGGTGATATCGCGCTTGGAAGCCATATCGCCTTTGATCAAAGCGCCGCGCCCGCCCCGCGAGACGATCTCCGCCAGCACCGATTCCGCTTCCGGCCGCGAGGTGAGGTAATGGACCCAGGTGAAATATCCGGCGGACCCCAGCCGGATGGCCAGTTCCCGGCCCAGGCGTTTGGCGGACCCGGTAACGAGGGCCACCGCGTCTTTGCCTCCGGCATTGCGGGTTTCCGTGGCGGCGAAGGCCGAGGTCCTGGACGCGGCCGCTGCGCGCATGCGCCGGCGCGAAGGCTCCGCCTCCTTTTTCTTCCCGGCGTTTTTCTTCCCGGCGGCCTTCATCGATGCACCGTGAGTTCGGAGGTGACCGAGGCGTAACGCGCGGCCGGGAGGGCCGCGGGTTTTTTGATGGTGACGCGGCATTGGCGGATTTCCGGAAACGCGTCGGTGATCAGCACGCAGGCCCTTTCCGCCAGCGTCTCGATCAATTGGAACTTCTCCCGCTGCATCCATTCTTCCAGCATCGCCGCAAGACGGGTGTAGTCGAGGGTATGGTCGATCTGGTCCGTACGGGCGGCTTCGCTGAAATCGAACTCCAACCGCACGTCCACGAACAGATCCTGTTCCACTTTGCGCTCATGCTTGTAAACGCCCACGATGCAGCGGATGCGCAAGTCGTCGATGTTCAGGACTCCCATCAGGCTTCTCCCACGTTGCGGCCTTGCGCCAGAATATGTTCTATCAGGACCCGGGTCGGACCGTTCAACGGCATTTCCAAAGCCCGTTTCGGATCGGTCCAGACATAAGCGTCGGATTCATGGTTCAGTTTCACGGGCGGGCGCAGGCCCGGCGCCTTGGCGGTGTAGTTCACCAGGATGTAATGCCTGGGCCGGTAGAATTCCGGATGTTCCACGCAATCCTGGTTCAATACGAAAGCCAGTCCGCCGATTTCCAGGCCGGTCTCTTCCTTCGCCTCACGGATGAAGGCTTTTTCCATGGTCTCGCCGTAATCGATCTTGCCTCCCGGAACGCCGTACAAGCCCGACCATTTGCGGGTCCGCACCAGCAGCACGTCGCCGGCCTGATCGTAAATGAGCCCGCCCACGGTGGCCACGGGAAAATGCCGGCTTTCCGCGCAAGCCATCTTGTCCAGATACCGGAGCACGTCCTTGAACGCCGGAAAGCAGATTTCCGCTCCGGCTTCCGCCAGGGCCGCGGCGGAGGAATAACCGTAGGCCACCGCCATGGGCTCGATGCCCGCGGCCAAAGCCGCCTTCATGTCATGGGGCGTATCGCCGATGGCGGCGGTTTCATCCTGCGCCATCCCGCGGGTCCGCAGCAGATCCGGAAGCGCCAGGGTTTTGTCTTCCACCGATCCGAGCACGACCCGGAAACAATCCCTCAACTCCATCAGCTCCAGGATTTCTTCCAGCATGGCCTGATCCAGGGTCGACATCAGGTAGAGATCATGCCGGCACTTGAGGCAGGCCAGACCTTCGCGCACTCCCGGCCAGAGCTTCACGGCCGCGGGATATTGCTTCCGGCATAGATCGGAAAAAACGGCTTCGATTTCCTCCCAAGAGGTTCCCGGACAATATTTGCGGTAGAACCCGATGGCGGGCAAAGTGAATTCGCGCTTGTAGGTTTCGAAATCCACGGAAGGATGCCCGAAGGAACGGATCGCCTGATCGGTCAGACGCCAGGTAAGCTCCTGGTCGTCGGCCAGCGTGCCGGCCCAGTCGAAAACGATGTTCATTCGCGCTGGGAAAGGAGGTTCAAGGCGTTCTCCATCCGGTACGGCAGGGAACGGGACTCCAACAACCGTTGCAGGTAGATGGGAGGCAGGTGCAGGCAGCCGCATAGAAAGAGCGAGAAGTTCTCCCGATCCATATCGGTGCGGACGCCTTCCATCACATCGCGGATGCCGCGGCTTTCCTCCGGTCCCAGTACGGTGACCATTTTCAGGATGGTGGCTTCCAATTCGGGAAGCCTGTCCACGGCTACCGGGTCCGCGGGAGACTCATCTCCGTATGCGACGCACGACGCGGTCAGATAGGGCTTGGATTCCCGATCGAGCTTTTCCAGGTAAACGCGCTGACGCCCCTTGGGCCGGATAAGCTGGAAATCCCCCTGCCTGTCTATCGCATCAAACTCCACCAAAGTCCCGATACGGTAGGGCGTGGCCGTCCCCCCTACTTCGTCTCCGGAACTGATCATGGAAACCACGAAAAAAGGCTTATCCGCGATATCCTTGAGCATTTGGATATAGCGATCCTCAAAGACACGCAAGGGGATCTTGTGTCCGGGAAAGCAGGGATTGCGCAATGGAAAAACGGGATAGCTCCCAGGTATCATCGCCTAAATATAAGAACAAACAATCCCCGGAAAAGCGACGGGCTTGTCTTGACCTTCTTGCTATAATATGCCCTGATGTCGCCGCGAATCTGGATTTGGCTGGTACTGGTTCCCGCTTGGAGTCGCTCCCATGCGGACAATTTCGACGGGTTGAACGAAGCCGTCGGAGTCAACCAGACCTTGGAGCAGGGTTTCGGCGCCCGCCAATCCGGTATGGCCATTACCTTCCCCTCCTTTCAGCGGGATGCGGACGCGGTGGCCAACTCCCCCGCCGCCATGAACGATGTGGATGACTTCACCTTTTCCACCGCCCATTCCGAAAAGTTCGGCGTAGCCAAATTCGACAACTTCGCGTTCCTCTTTCCATTCGAATCCAACAGCACCATGGGCTTGGGCCTATCCCGGTATGGCGTCAGCGGAATCGATTCGCGTCCAGCCGACGGCGACCCTTTCCAATCGGAACCGGATGGAGTGTTTTCCATAGCCGATTACCTGTTGGTGGGGTCTTTCGCGCGGCGCTGGGGCGGATTGGACATGGGCGTCAATCTCAACCTGCTCTATCGCCATCTCGATCAGGAAGGTCTGGGCATGCGCGGGGACGCCCAAGCCCAGTATACCTGGGACGGGCGTTTCCGGGTCGGAGCCCTATTGAAAGGCCTGGTTCCATCTTCCGCCCGCTGGGAATCCGGTTACGCCGAATACGAGGCGCCGGAGCTATACCTTGGCGGAGCGGCGCGCTTTCCGGCCCCGTATTTTTACGGCAATCTGGAAGCGGCCTGGCAGAGCGAAGGGGTGTTCCACCAAGGCGCCAAGTCCGCCACCAATCTGAACGGGGGCACGGCCTTCAAGAATCCGTCCGATTTCCTGGCGGCCAGCAATCTGGGCCTGGAATTCCTGTTCGACTTCGGAATGGCCGTCCGCTTCGGCGTGAACGAGTTCTCGAAGAAGTCATTCACCGACGTGGCCACCTTCGGCATCGGCTATAATTGGCGCCATATCCTGGGGTTGGACTACAGCTTTTCACCCCACCCGGGCCTGCTTTCCACCCATCAAGTGTCCCTGCAATTCACTCCCGCCTTCCCCAAGTTCAATGGACGCGACTTCCGCAACCGGTATGCGCGTGGCAATGGTTCCGCCAATCCAGCCACCGGCAGCGCGCCATCCGGAAGTGAGCCGGAAACCGCCCCGGAGCCATCGGCGCCGCAATCCGAATCCCCGGCCGTTCCCGAATCCCCCGCCCCGGAAGCCAAACCGGCCCAGACACCGGCCAATCCCGTCACGGTCCCAAAACCTGCGGCGGTCCCGGAAAAAGCCAAGGCCCCGGCTGCGGGAGCTCCGGCAGGAGACAAGGAAATCCTGGATAACGAGGATGAAGGGCAGTAAAAAAGGCGCTCCGGCAGGGTGCCGATCAGCCTCTGGTAGAGTCAGCCAAGGGCTGTCTTGTACGCTTCCAGATCCGGCAGAATCCGCATCACCCGGTCCAAGTCCATAATCTCAAGACTTTCCAAAACCTCCTCGTCATTGGTGATGATGAAGGTGGGTTTGCCGCGAACGGAGAGGGTCTGCATGGTTTTGACCAGCAGATTGATGGTGCTGCTATTGAGGAAAGAGGATTTTTCGAAAGCGAAGGCGATGGAATCCACTTCCTGGGCCACCACCTCGGTTATCTGGGACCTGAGTTCTTCCAGTTCCTGGATTTTATAGACATTGCCGGTAATCGTGAAGAGGGAGTGGGTTCCAAACAGTTGCCTGCTGATTTGCCCGCCGGGAGGTTCTTCCTTATGGGCGGGGATGTGACAGGCAGGGCAGGCATCATCGCCGGTCAATGAACCGGTATAGACATTGCCGCAAGCTCTGCACTTGTGAAAGCGAACCGTGGGAAACTTGTCTTCATCGCGCAATGGGGATTCCTTTCCGCTTGCAAGATTATAGCCCTCATCACGCGGAAAGCCGAGCCCTGATTCGGACCCCGGTTCATCTTGGACTTGTCTCGGCCCACCCCTTGGGACGGTTTTGGGCCCTCGCCTCCAAGGTCGCAAAAACAGGCTAAAAAGCCGAAATTTTTCCGTAAATATACTTTTGCCGGGCAGAATTTTTGTAACTTTTGTGGGAGCTTATCATGGGTCATTCCCCGAAAAGGGGACGGGTGTAATTTACCCGAGGTGCCGGGTATCACCGGGAGGTAGTTATCAAGTTCGACATCCGCTCCGTTGGAATTTTCGATGTGGTGTCCGCCCGCTTGGCCGATGGAGAGGTATTCGATTCGGCTAAGCTGAAAAACACGGTCCGATTCCTCATCGAGAACGACATGCGTAATGTCGTGATCGATCTCGGCAACCTTGAATATCTCTACAGCGACACCATCAACGCATTCATCGCTTCCAATCGGCACATGCTGGAAGTGAGCGGACGGATCGCCATCCTAACCGAGCATCCCAAAGTCCAGGACATCCTGAAACGGGCCGGCCTCGACAACATCATGCGCATCTATCGCTCGGAAGCGGAGATGATCGCGGATTCAAAAGAGATCCTGCGCCAGACCTCGAGCTATCGCATTGAGGAACTGCAAAAGATTTCCACCCAGCCTCCCGAAGCGCCTCCCATTCCCAAAACGGAATTCGACGAGTTCAAGGCCGAGATGGGCCAGCGCCTGGGCTCCAAGCTGGACAACAACGAACTGCCGCAATACCAATTGGGAGTTCCCGCGCCCGCCGCGCCGACTTTCAATCCCGCGCCCAATCCGCGCGATCCGGAAACCGCCTATCCTTCCTTCAATCCTCCCGGCTTCGGCTCACAGCAGGTTCCCGAAGCTCCGGCCCAGGGATTTCCCCAGCCCCAACCGGCTCCCGCCTACAACTTCAACAACCAGGCCTTCGGCGGGATGGCAAACACCACGCCCACCTTCCCGGGACAAAACCCGCAGAACTTCAATCAGGCTCCGCCCAACTTCGACTTCCCCACCGTGCAATTGCCGGTCGGCCAGTTCGGAAACCTGAGCCAGCCCCAAGCGCCCGTCGCGCCCCAGGGCGGCGACCGCAACGGCACCCCTTCCCAGGATGCCATGGACGCGGACAATCTCGCGGATCCGCGCCAGCGCAAACCTTCGCAGGAACGCATGCGCAGCCCCAACGCCCGCAAGCAACAGGGCCGCCGCGTCGGCGGCCGTGAGTTCCCCGGACAGGACGAAGAATCCTCGCAGCAGGAACGTCCCATCTATTCCGAGGAAAGGATGCCCGAGCCTCCTTCCCGGGACAACGACAAATACGCGGCCTATGGCAACCTTCCGCCGGCGAATCCGAACAGCCTTGCCGAAGAAGCCCGCACTCCCGCCAAACTGTTCATCCTGGTGTTCCTGATTGGCCTTGGCGTGGCAGCGTACTACTTCCTTTCCAAGAAGAGCGCCGAAAAGCCCGTGCTGGACAATCCGACCACCCAAGAACAGCCCGTGGTACCCGCTCCCGAAACGCCGTCCACGCCTCCCGCCGCGCAAGCGCCCGTCGCGCCGACTACGCCTCAAGCCACGCCGGCCGCACCCGCCGCGCCTGCGGCTCCGGAAGCCGTTCCGGCAAAGCCTCCCGTGGCGGAAGTCCCCAAGCCCCCGGCTCCTACGCCCAAGCCGGCACCCGAACCCAAGCCCAAACTCGGCGCGCATAAGGTCCCGAAGAAAGAGCGGATCGAAAAACCCGCCCCGGCCCCTGCGCCCTCGGAAGAGCCCACCGCCACCCAGGCCAAGTCCGGCCTGCACATCACCAGCAATCCCCCCGGGGCCGATGTGTTGATCAACTTCTCCAAGAAGGGTACTACGCCCATCGACGTGAACCTGGCCAACAACTCCAACAAGATCATCGTGCGTCTGCAGGGGTACAAACGCTTTGAGACCACCTTGCCTAAGAATCATCCCGATCATGAATTGGAAGTGAACCTGGAAAAGGAAGATGGCTCCGAGCCCGCCAAGCCCGTTGCGGCCAAGCCGGCCCCGGAACCGGAACGCGTGCAGCCCAAGCCCGAAGCCAGGCCCGCACCGGACGAAGATCCGGAAGACCTGCCCATGAAGGCCCAGGCGCCCGTCCGCGCCCGGGATCCCGAGCCTGAAGTGGCCGCGCCCAAGCCCAGGGCTTCGGAAGCTCCGGCTCCCGGCGATGGACCGATCGGCATCATATTCCTGTCCAGCAGCCCCGCCCGCGCCGATATCATTATCGATGGCAAGAACACTGGCAAGAAGACTCCCGCCAAGCTGGAGCTGCCTTCCGGTCAGCATCGCATCGAAATGAGCAAGAGCGGGCAGAAGTCCACCGTTGACCAGTTGGTAAACGAGGGCAAGAACAAGGCTCTGCATCTGACCTTGCAATAAGGTGAAGATTTCCCACCGGGATTTCCGGCCGCCGCGGCGTTCCAAATACGTCGCCCAGCCTCTCAAGCGGCGGCCCACCCTGCGAATCCTCCTGCTGGCCGCCATCGGAATGGCGGTCTACCTCAAGTTCGACACCGTCGTTTCTTCCCGCGCGTTCCAGAGCCTACGCAAACCCGGCGGCCCGTTCGCGGCTTTTTTCCAAAAGGGAAAACCGCCCGTGGAAACGGTCGCCGCGCCCACCGGACTGCGATGGGCGCTCGATTCCAGCGCGGTGGAAGGGGAATGCACCGGTCCGCAAATAGACTCCTGCCTGGATCGCTGGAACGGCTTGGGATCGGATGCGGTGGGAACCCTCCGCGCCGCGATTTATAAGGCCAAGGCGCAATGGGAGGCGGACGCGACGGGCGGCTTCACGGCCCGCTTCCTTCGCGTGGCCAAGGAAGCGGATCTTCTGAATCCGAACCGATCCGTGCTTGAGTTGGCCCGCCTGGACTTGCGCGGCGCCAAGGCAACCGTCTCGCTCTCCCGCGACCCGGGGAAAAACCCTTCTCCGCTTTGCGCGCAGGACCGTTGCCTCGATGCGCTTCACCCCCAACCGCCCTTCGCCCGCTACAAGCCGGTCAGGTCAGCGCATCCGGACAATACCGCCGAAGCCCGCATCCCGGAAGCCGCTTTCATTTCCCTGGACGGAGGAGCCGCCAAGCCCATTATGCCCGGCCGCGTGATGGAAATGCCCGCCCCCGGCGAAGCATGGATGAAGATATATCATGGAGAGAATATTTTTTCCTATTACCGGGGCTTCGCGCAGGTCCGGCCCGGCCTGAAAAACGGATCCCGTGTCGGCACGGATGATACCCTGGGCCTGGTAGCCGCGGGAGGGGACTCCCTGGAAGGGTTGCAGGTGCGGATTGAAAAAGACGGTCTGATGGTGGATCCCCTGGCCTACCTGGGTTTGCCGCCGATCATGGATACCGTGGCGGTCCGACATGTCCGTTGATATCCGCGCCGCCCACCTGGCCATGCGCCGATCCGGGTCGGATGTCTTCCCGCCCGAATGCCTGGAATACCTGCTTCACCTCGTCTTCCGCGCATCCTTCCAAGGCAAGGGGTTCCGGGATTTGCCGGCCGCGGAGCTGTGCCGGATTCTCCGCCAACAAGCCGCCGAGGATTTCGGGACCTTCGCGGAGATGACCTTGGACCGTTTCGGATTGAAAACCTTCGACGATGTGGGACGCGCGGTTTTCCTGCTGGCGGAACACGGTTGCCTGACTCTCCGGGACGGCGAAACCCGCGCGGACTATGCCGCGGCCGGCCCCATCCGTTTCCCTCAAGGATAAAATGAGATTTACCAGCTTGGCCCCTTCAAGGTTGATCCGCATCGCCGCCGCGATTTCCGCGATCGCCGGCCTTTCGACGCTGCTTGGATGCGGCGTGGGGACTTCCATAGAACGGGATCCGCAAACCGTGGAAGGCATCCGCATCGACAGCCTTAAATTCTTCCGCGCGGGCCTCTACATCCTGGCGGATTCGGCGACCCCGATCCTGTTCAAGGGATTCCATCCGGGATACACGTGCTCCCAGATCCTGGAAATGGGTCTCGATTCCGTCGCCATCGGAAATCCTCCCGCCTTTTCCCCCAGGTCCACTTTGCGTCTGCCCGGCGGGGCCGATTGTCCCCTGGATACCACCGGCTCCGATCGCGGACGCGACACCGTCATCACCCGGGCCTTCGGCGCGGCTCCGGGTCTGGTCCGGTTGGCCAACTCCAGCGGGAAGATTACGGATTCCGCCACGGTGGTTCGCGGAGTATTTTCCTTCGATAGTCTGCAGGGGAAATTCGACCCGGCATCCATCTTGCACATTTTTACGGTGGGACACTTTTCGGTGACGGATTCAAGCGGCGGGCGTCCTCGTTCCCTTTTCGCGGACACGCTGGCTTGCGGACAATTCCTGAACCACGCGGACTTCACGGCCAAAGCGGATTCTTCCCTGGTGGTGCGCTATTCCATCGTAACCCTGGATTCCGCGGCGGCACCGGACAGTTGCCGGGGCCAAACGCATTCGGATACGATTTCCATTTTCAAAGCCCCGCTCTGAAGCCTCAGGACAACAGGGGAAGCAGAGCGGCGCGCAGCGCGCCTTCCAAATCGTAAGCCTGGATTTCCGGGAACCGGATCGCCACTTCGTCCCGCAAACGTTTGCGTTCCGCTTCATCGCACCATAAGGTTTCCATGGCTGTGGCGAGCGCGGCGGGATCGCGGCAATCGACGGACAGGGCCGCCCCCCGGGCGAATTCCTCCTGGCTGGAGCCCTCGTGATAGATGGCCGGTTTGCCCTGCGCCAGGGCTTCGAACAGGGGCAGCCCCCAGCCTTCATACAGCGAACTGGAAACATACACCAGGCAATGGGCCAGATGGGCTTCGGCATCCGCGTCCGACAGGTAACCGGTGAGGTACACGCTGTCGGCCATGCCGTGCTTGGCCACGGCCGCGATGGTTTCGGAATAACCCCAGGCCCTGTGCCCGGCGATATACAGGGGCGGCGCATCGGGACGCCGGTTCTTCAGCGCCGCATACGCCGCAATCAGGCCCGGAAAATTCTTGCGCGGTTCGATGTTGCCGAGGGAAAGGAAGTATTCGCCCGGAGGATGCTTCCCCGCGCCCGGGTTGGAAACGACCCGCTCCGGCCAATGGGAAGGACGGATGGGAAGCGCCACCTTGATGCGATTCCCGGGCAGGCCCAGAAGCGCCGTCAGCCGGGCCTTGGTGAATTCGGATATGGTCACGATGGCATCGGCGCGCGGAGCCATGCGCCTGAGCCATCCGCGATTGTACGGATCATGGGAAGACGTGGGCCACCCCAGATCCTCCAAGGGTCCCGCGTCCGGAATGGCCAAGACGTAGCGGGAGACAGGCCTCCACCAGGGAAGGTTCTGGCCCAGGCAGAAGACGGCATCCGGTTTCAGGCTGCGGATGAGCAGAGGGAAGGATGCCTGGATCCAAAGGCGCAAGGGGTTGGGTTCGACCGGAATCACCGTGCAATGCGCGCCCGGCCGGTAGGCGCCCGAGCGCGGGACAATAACGTGGATGTCCGCATCCCGGGCGAGTCCGCGCAGGCCTTCCACGAAAAGGCGGACCATGTTCCCCAGCCCGGAATCGTTGCGGGAGGCCAGGGCTTCAACCAGGAGCAGGGGTCTCTTCACGGTTTTCCCTTCTTTACCCGAAAGCCCGTTTTAGGATACTATTATTGTTCCCGGGATGTAAACGCTTGGCGGCCGGGACGCCGGGCGCCTAACCCCCGCTGCGCGGGGTCCGGCGCCCCTCCAGAGAAAGAACGACCCTTGATCTATCGAGCCCGATACCTGGTGACCATGGATGGGCCGCCTATCGCCGGAGGATGCGTGCGCGTCTCGGGCGATCGCGTAGTGCAAACGGGAACCCTGCAGGAACTGGGCCCGGAAGCCGCCGGAGACACCCTGCGGGACATTCCCGATGCCGTCATCATGCCCGGGCTCATCAACGCCCATTGCCACCTGGAGCTGGGAATGGCCCGCGGCATGCTTCCCCGTTGCGAGGCCTTTCCCATGTGGGTCTCCCGCCTGCGCAAATCCCTGGATGGCGCCGGACCCTTGCAATACCGCGAGGCCGCGCGCTTGGGCGCGCTGGAATGCCTCAAGCACGGCACCACCACGGTGGTGGACGTGGGCAACACCGGCGAGTCCCTGGCCGAGCTGGCCGGCATTCCCATCCGTTCCTACCCGCACCTTGAACTCATCGGCCTGGATCCGGAAGTCGCCGCCCAGCGGGTGTCGGCCGCCCTGGAAAGACTTGCCGGCCTGCCGCCCGCAACCCAGCGCTATCACCCCGGGGTCACGTGCCATGCCCCGTATTCCTGTTCGCCGGAACTGTTGCGCAAGGTGGCGGAAACCGCGGGCCTGCGCGCCGGTCCCTACACCCTGCATGTGGCCGAAAGCGCGGAAGAGACGGCCATGTTCCGGGAAGGCCGCGGCGCCCTTTTCGAATTCTGCCGACGCATCCATCCGGGCCTTCGCATGCAGCAACGGGAAAGCCCCGTCTCCTTCCTGAACCGCAACGGGCTCATCCCCAAGGGTTCGCTTTTCGCCCATTGCAACCATGTGGATGCCGAAGACATACGTATCCTGGCCGAGACGGAAACATCCGTGGTACATTGCCCCCGCAGCCGCGCGTTCTTCAACCACGGAGGCTTTCCGCTGGAGCTCCTCCGCCGGGCCGGGGTGAACCTCTGCCTGGGCACGGACAGCCTGGCCTCCAACGAGGGTTTGAGCCTGTTCGACGAGATGGCCGAATTCCACCGGGAGCATCCCGCCGTTCCCAGCCGCGAGATCCTGGCCATGGCCACCGTGAACGCCGCCAAGGCCCTGGGACTTGCCGGCGCGCTGGGGTGCCTGCGGCCCGGCGCCCAGGCCGATTTCATCGCCATCGAAATGCGCCACCACCCCGAATACGATCTTTACGAGGAAATCGTCAGCGAAGCCCACGATGTGCTGTTGGTGGCCGTCGGGGGCGAGGAAGTGGTTTCCTGATGGGGAAAAATGGGTATCTTAACCCCATGCCATTCCCCTCCCGACCCATTCCGGCCTTCCGGCTTCCAGCCGTCCTGGCCATTGCGCTCTGCCTGATTGTCTCCGCCGTCCGCGCCGACAAACTCCTCATCCCCATGGACCCGTCCCAGACGGACCATCTCAAGGCCTACGGCATCGCCTATCTCTCCGTGGCGGGAGGGCATCCCGTGGAATGGCTGCTCAACTATCGCGGCGGCAGTTTCCTGATGGAAGACCTGCCCACCCTGAAACGGGAAGCCGCCAAGCGCGGGGTGTTGTTCGAAACCGCCGGCGACGCGGAAGTGGAACGCATCTACCTGGAAATCGAATCCAACAACATGGACAAGGTGCTTTTGGAAAAGGCCCCGCGCATAGCCGTCTACACGCCGCTCACCAAACAGCCCTGGGACGACGCCGTGACGCTGGCCATGACGTATTCGGAAATCCCCTATACCAAGATCTACGATAAGGAGATCATCGAGGGGAAGCTGTCCCAATACGATTGGCTGCATCTGCACCATGAGGATTTCACCGGCCAGTATTCCAAATTCTACTCGTCCTTCCGGACCGCTCCCTGGTACATCAACAACGTGGCGTCGGGCGAGAAGACCGCGGCTGAAATGGGGTTCAAGAACAATGTCGTCCTCAAGAAGGCCGTGGTGCTGGCCATCCGCGACTACGTGGAGAAGGGCGGCTTCCTGTTCGCCATGTGCCTGGCCTGCAATACCCTGGACATGGCGCTGGCCTCCGTCAAGACCGATGCCGTGGACGCCGTATTCGACGGCACCCCGCCCAGCCCCCATCTCAACAAGGAATTGGACTACAATCTGTCGCTTGCCTTCACCGGCTTCACCATCGACCCCGATCCCATGTCCTCCTCCCACGGGGACCTGGACTACAACCAGGTCAATGCGGGACCTCTCAAGCGCAAACCCGCCAACGATTTCGTGCTCTTCGATTTCTCCCCCAAGTACGATCCGGTGCCGGCCATGCTGTGCCAGAACCACACCGATCTCATCAAGGGTTTCTTCGGGCTGGCCACCTCGTTTCCCAAGGGCATGGTCAAGAAATCCATCACCATCCTGGGCCAGGCCAACGGCCAGGACGCGGTCCGCTATCTGCATGGCAACCTGGGGCAGGGTCAATTCACCTATTACGGCGGCCATGATCCGGAAGACTATTCCCATGCCGTCGGCGACTCCCCCACGGACCTGAGCCTGCACAAGAATTCCCCCGGCTACCGGCTCATCCTCAACAACGTCCTGTATCCCGCCGCGCGCCAGAAAAAGCGCAAGACATGACCCCGCGCATCGAGGCCTGTCTCGCCTCCCTGCGGTCCTTCTTCTCCCACGACCCGCGCGCCCTCGAATGGGGAATCGCCCCCGCCAGGCCCACGCCCAACGCGGAACTGTTGCGCGCCTGGGTCCAGCAGAAACACCATGCGGGCATGGACTACATGGCCGCCCGCTTGGCCGAGCGCATGGACCCGAAGTCGTTCCACCCGTGGGCTGAATCCGCCATCGTCTTCGCGTTTCCCTATGGACATCCCCTGGGCGCTTCCCAGGACAAGTACAGGGTCGCCGCCTATGCCCGCAGCCGGGACTATCACGAAGTGGCCCGCGGCATCCTCCGCGACGCGGAAGCGCATCTCAAATCCCAGCCCCTGCTGGCCGATATCCGCTTCTACGGATTCACGGACACGGCTCCCGTCTTCGAACGCGACCTCGCTTCCGAGGCCGGTCTGGGATGGCGCGGCAAGAACTGCTGCACCCTGAACCGCAAACATGGATCCGGCTTCCACCTGGGAGGCTTCTTCCTGGACCTGGCCCTGCCCGCCTCCGCGCCGGTCGAGGATTTCTGCGGCGGCTGCACCCGCTGCATCGATGAATGCCCCACGGAAGCGTTCATCGCCCCGGGGAAACTGGACGCCAACAAGTGCATTTCCTATTGGACCATCGAGGCCAAGGGCCCGGTGCCGGAAGGATTGTCGGACCGTTTCGGCGGCTGGATTTTCGGGTGCGACGTTTGCCAGGAAGTCTGCCCCTGGAACCACAAGCATATCAAGGACGCGGAGGAACGGGGCGCGCCGGAATCTCCCGCCCGGTTTCCCGACACCGGCCCGGCCTGGGTGGAATTGCTGCGCAAAGGCGGCGGCTTCCGCAGCCGCTTCCGGAAAAGCCCGCTCGACCGCGCGGGCCGCAGAAGCCTGATGCGGAACGCGGCGATAGCCGCTCGTAACCTGGGGGATGCCTCGGCGGCAGGGCCTCTGAGGGCCGCGCTGTCGGAGGAAACGGATCCGGTGGTCCGGAAGGAAATCGAAAAAGCGCTTTTGGATTTGGATAGGGCCGCTTAGCGGCGCTCCCGGCTACTCTTCCGTGGTTTCCCGCGCTTCCAGCTTTTTGCGCGGGACCTGCTTGCCCAGGGAAATGAACTCGTATTGGACGTCGAGAGTCTCGTCCTTGATCTGCGGCGGGAACGCGGGCAGGCGCTTGATGCGCTTGAAGGTATTCTGGGCCAGGGTGTTGAAGGCGGCGGAGGGGCTTTTTTCCGACCAGACCACGCCCAGGATCTTTCCATCCTTCCCCACCTTGATCTTGGCCACGGCGCGATAGGGGCGATCTTTTTCGAATTGCTTGGGAAGCACCCAGAAACCCTCCACGGTCCGCCTCACGCGCATGGACCATATCTGCAGGCTGGCCTTGCGCAAGCGGGTAACCTCGCCGGCATTCACCGCTTCGTCGTCCAGAGAGGGGGTGATTTCCGGGCTCGCCTGCACCTTGGGCGACAGCAACTTTCCCTCTTCATCGTAATCCCGGCGCTCCAGCTGGATCCCGTCCCGGAACAAAGCCTCGCTTTTCATATTGCCGTTCGGATGCCAATAGGTCAGGGTGCTTTCGGGCTTGCCGTGGTACTCGTACCCTTCGTACCAGAGCTTTCCATCCGGGTACCAGGCCGCGTATTTCCCTTCCCGGATGCCGGCGACATTGGCCGCCTCGTATTTCCTGAGGCCGGTGGGATACCACCAGGTTTCAAGGCCGTGCTTGCGGCCCTCCTTGTCCAAGGCGATGGAATACTTGGGCTGACCCTTGGGGTAAAAATCCTCCTGCACCTTGCGGGTGGAACCGCACCCGCTCAGCAACAGGGCGATGGCCAGGAATGGAAGCAGGAAGGCTCGTCTCATACGAGCCATAACTATAGCCAATTTACCGGGAAAAGGCCCGCGGAGTCCCGACTTCAATATCGGCGCATGACGCCGATAATCCGCCCGAGAACGGAAAAGTCCGGCGTGGAATTGTCGACGATAATGGGACCGAAGGCTTCGTTCGCCGGTTCCAAGCGGACACGGCCCGCCTCCGGGAAATAATATTTCACCGTGGTTTCCTCACCGATCAGGGCCACCACGATTTGTCCGCGCTCGGCCGTGTTCTGCTGGCGGGCGAAGACAAGGTCTCCATGATGGATTCCCGCATCCTTCATGCTGTCCCCGTGCACGCGCAACGCGAAGACGTTCTGCTGTCTCATGAGGAATTCCCGGTCCACGACCACGGTGCCTTCCAGGTTCTCGACGGCCAGGATGGGGGCGCCGGCGGCCACGCGGCCCACGATGGGGATTTCCATGACCTTGGATTCGTCGTCGGAAAAGTCTCCGGGAATCCTGGGTTCGCGGGTGGTTTGCGGCAGGTCGATTCCCCGGGAAAGCTTGGGAGAGCGGGCGATGAAGTTCTTTTTCACCAAGGCCGCCAGGATGCTGCGCACCCCGTTGGTTGAGGATATTTCGAATCGCAAACCGATTTCCCGCAGGGTAGGCGGCCGGTTTGTCTGTTCGATACGCTCTTTTATGAACTCAAATACCTCACGCTGTCTGGGGGTGAGGGCTTTCCGGTCTTTTTTGACTTGAGTTTCCAAAGGAGCCTCCGCTGTTTATCCTTAGAAGATACTGCACAAATAGTTAGGTGTCAAGACGTGCAGTAGTATATTGATTGAACCAAAAGTTTCCTTTTGTTACCTTATCTGTGTGGTACTTCTTAATTTATTGCTGAGTTTGGGGTTTTTGATATTCCTTGCCTTGGTTCTGTCATTGATCAGCCGAGTGAACAGCTTGACACGACAGGCCAACAGGCTGCTTCTGGTTTTAAACAAAGCCGAAGAAGCGGAACATACCCTCTCCACTGGTTCGCCCGTGCAGAAAAGCCCCAAAACCCAGTGAAAAGTGCCACCTCCGTTCGGTCTGGGAAAAGTCATTTTACAGACGGAAAAGGGTATAATAAAACCAAGGTGAATCAGGCAATGCTTTCTTATCTGCCTGTTTTTCTGGCTTAACATTGTTAGCCGCGCCTTAACCAACCTCATTAGAAAGAAGAAAGAATACACAATCCATGGAAACTGCACAGTTTGCTATCCTGGCTGGCTTATCGGCTCTTAGCTTAGCCATATGCGCCTACTTGCTACTCAAAGTACGCACCATCACTTATTTGCTGGAACAACCCGTCGTCAAGAAGATGTCCCCGCAACTGAAGCTGAAGCCCGTCAAGATCGATGAAATCGATGGTGAAGCCCGCCCCAACCAGGCCCGTAACGCCACCGCCAACGGCGCCGCGCCCGCGCGCAGCCCTCGTCCCGCCTTCGAAGGCGGCGAACGTCCTCCCCGCGATCAGAACCGCGACCGTGGCCCTCGTCCGGAACGCACCGAAGGCGGAGATCGTCCTCCCCGTGAAGGCGGCTTCGACCGCAACGGCGGCGACCGCGCCCCCCGCAATGACCGCGGCGATCGCGGAGACCGTTTCGGCGGCGGACGTGATCGCGGAGAACGCGGCGGACGCGGCGGACATGATCGTCATGAACGCGGCGATCGCCCTCCCCGTGAAGGCATGGGCGGCGGACGCGACGGCGGCGATCGCAATCGCAACCGTTCCGAATCCTTCGGCAACAGCGAAGCCGCTCCTGCCGAAGGCGTGACGAGCCGTCCCGCTCCCGTCGCCTCTGAAAGCGCCCCGTCCCATAGCGCTCCCGCCCTATCCCCCCGCCGGCCCCTGCCCTCCACGGTGGATCACGAAGTCGAACGCAAGGAAATCCCCGCGGCCGATTCCGCAGCGGCCACCGCCGCGGCCGAAGACGCACTGTTCGCCCGGGACGAATCCGACATGCAGCATGGCCGTCGCAATCAGCTGAAGAAGAAGCCCCGCTTCGAAGTGGCCGATGAAGAAGCGAAGACCACGGAAGAGACCAAAGCCTGATTCAGCGGCCGGTGTCCTTCACCGGCCGCTTCGTTCACGAAAAGGTTCCATACAACGAGAAGGGCGGGTGTCAAACCCGCCCTTTTCTTTTTGCCCTGAATCCAAATCCGCCGGCGCCCCGATTGGCGCGGGACGGAACCGGGACTACATGAGCGGGAGGCCCACGCTCGCGGAAAGATGGATGCCCCAATAGGAAGAAGCGCTCTTGCCGACGATGGTGAAGGGCACTCCGAACTGGAGGGAGAGGAGGTCCGCCACGTCCACAATCAATCCCGGTTCGGGGATCAACAGGTAGCCGTCCGAGTTTGTGACCGCTTTGCCGTTGTAATCATCCTGCAATTTGAATTTCCCCGAAACTCCAAGGTAAGGGGTGAGCGGATCCAACAAATATCCGGCTTGCGCATGCACGAAAGCCATGTCTCCCGGATCAAGTTTGTTATCCGCTTTGGACGAGAAATGGAATTCGAAACCAGCCTGCGCCTCTCCCAGGATTTTGCCCTTGGAGGCCATGCCAATCAGGGTCAGGGCCAGGAAATCATGGTCGAGAGCGACCGTGCTCTTGTCGAAACCGAGGCCGTAGGTCATGTCGAACCCTACGTTAAGAGGACGATAGGTGTACTTCACGCCGGCGCGCATATTGGCCGGGAAAACCGAAATCGTGTCCGTCTTGAACCTGGGGTCCTTGTGGGCGTTGAACGGCAATTGAAGATGTATTTCAAATCCCTGGGGCAGGCCCAGCCGCGCCATCACCGGGAAATCCCACTGGTAGGGCAAGCTGTCGCTGGAAAATTTGACCTTCTTGCCCGCCGTATCGTAGAACCCCGTGTTGGAACGGTATTGCACGCCCGCTTCCAGCTGGAAGCGCCAGGTGGGCAATGACAGGTTTTCCTGGAAAAAGGACTTGTCCCGGTAAGGGGCCGCAAGGACCAGGCGGATGGAGTCGCCCTTGCCTACGTTGAGGTTGCGGGTGGTGTTCTTGAAAATGGCCTCGCGCGGCATCACCTTGAGCTGCGACACGCCTGGCAGCACCAGATTGTTCACGTAGGGCGAGGGACCGATACGGACGCCGTCCAGCCAGATTTCCGAGCTGTCCGGATCGGTATTGACCTCCAGATAGCCGTAGTGGGTGGGGATTTCCCGGTTCATCTGGGTCACCTGGCCTTCGGCGATGTAGACGTCGGGAATGGCCAGGGTGTCATGGCTGGCGAGGATGAGCCAGAGGTTGTAGCGGCCCACGGGAAGCTCGCGATTGTCCAGGGGCGTGTCCCCGAGATATTTCTTGTCGGGATCGTCCGGACCGGTATACCAGACTTCCGCGCCGGTGGGGCTCGACTCCAGGGTCAGAAACCCGGTAGCCCTGACGGTCACGGCCGCGGCGAGCAGAATCAGGGCGGCAAGGCCAAATGCGTTTTTTCCAAGGCGGTTCATCCTCACCCCTTTTCCCAGTCTTAAAGCACGGAATTTAGATTTTTCTAAAATGCATTAATATGCTAGATTTTCGGGCTGGAAATGCAAGCCCAACCTCGACTTCCGGGAAAAATCCATGAGCGATAAGGTGATTTGGTTGGAGGGAATGGTTCTTTCCCCCCACCACTTGCAACAGTCCGATATCCTCGCGGATGCTTCGGTCAACGCAAGGCTGCAATTCCTTTCCCCATTCTATTACGGACTCGCATCCCTGGAAATCGACCGGGATTCCCTCGACAACGGTTTCTTCGCCGTGCGCGACTGTTCCGGGATTTTCCCAGACGGCACGCACTTTTCCTCCCCGCGCACGGATCCCCTTCCGGATCAGCGTCCTTTCGAAGCCTTTTTCCCCGCCGCCAAGGAATCCTTGGGCGTGCATATCGCTCTGGCGGCCTACGGGGCCGGCAACACCAACCTGGCATTCCAAGGCGCGGAAAGTAAACCGGCGCGTTACCTGGGCCAGGGCCGGGACGTGACCGACGGGAACTCGGGCGGGAACGCGAAGGAAATAGTCTTCGGCCGCCTGAACATGCGTCTGCTTTTCGACGGCGAGTCGCCCACGGGTTTCCAGACCCTCAAGATCGCCGAACTGGTGCGGGACGGCCAGGGCCGGGTGCATGCCAGCGATCTGTTCTTCCCCACTTCCGTAAGGACCATCGCCGCCCAGGGACTGATGGGGCAGATGAAAAAGCTGATGGAAAGCTGCCTCCAGAAAAGCAATTACCTGATGGGCCAGCGCGCCCAGAAAAGCACCGGCATCGCCCAGTTCAACGCCGAGGCCATCACCAATTATCTCCTGCTCTCCGCCATCAACGGAGCGCTGCCGGAGATCATCCATTTCTACAACAATCCTTTTTCGCATCCCGAAGTCCTCTTCCGCCGCCTGCTGGGTTTCGCGGGAAGCCTCATCAGTTTCGGCCAGGACACCAAGGCCGCGGACATGCCCAAGTACGTGCATGGGGATCTGCAGGGCTGCTTCCGCCCCCTGTTCCAGATGCTGGACACCTTGCTGGGCGTGACGGTGCCCACCGGCTATCGCATCTTCCCTTTGACCAAGACCAGCCCCATCCAATACTCCGCGAACATGAAGGACGCGGACTTCAACACCCTCAAGCAATTCTACCTGGGCGTATCCGCCCAGGCATCGGAAGTGGAAATCATCACCACCGTGCAGCGCAAAACCAAGCTGGGTCCCGTAGGCCGCTTGGAGATGATGGTCAACGCGGCCCTGCCCGGCATCCCCTTGGTGCCGGAGACGAGCGCGCCGCAGTCCATACCCGCCAAGGCGGGCTACAAGTATTTCCGCCTGCAACAGGGCGGGGACCTGTGGGATCAGGTGATGCAGACCAAGGCCATGGCCATCCATATGCCGTCGGATCTGCCGAGCACGAAGTTGGAACTGGTGGCTACGACGGAGTGAGAGAAAAAGGGATTAGGGGTTAGGAAAACCGAAATGAAGAAGCCCTTTCCCGAGTTTTCCCTAACCCCTGGCCCCTAAACAAGAATAGACCACAGCGGAATTCCCATGATGCAACCCGGACAGAAAAAAGTCCTGCAACAACCCATCCAGCCCGCCATGCGGACGGCCTTCGGACAAGGGCACGGAATGGACTGGGCCGACGGCGCCGTCCAGACCATGTTCGGCAGCAACGGCGCGAGCGCGGGCCAGACCCTGTTCGGGACCGGAACCGGCGCCAACAAGGAAGTGCCCAGCCTGGCGATCCTGGCCACGGACGTGTTGTTGATCGGGGTGAAAATCCGCGAGACCCCCAATCTCGGCCAGGCCGAGCAGCTCAAGAAGCTCCTCACCTCCTACATCAAGGACTTCGAACGCACCTGTCTTTCCCACGGCAAGCCGGCGGAAAGCACCGAGCAGGCCAAGTACGCCCTGGCCGCATTCATCGACGAGACCGTCATCAATTCCGAAAACAATTGCCGCGAGACCTGGATCGCGGATCCGCTGGCGACTTCGTTTTTCAACGACAGCCTGGCGGGCGAGAATTTCTTCAAGCGCCTGGAAGCGCTGTTGCCCGATCTCAAGCGGAACCTGGAAGTGGTGGAGGTCTACTACTTCGCCCTGGCCCTGGGGTTCCAGGGACGTTACCGCCTCTCGGGACCGGAAGTGCTTCCCAACGTGGTCCGCAACCTGCTCAAGCGCGTGGAAGGCCTGAAGGGCGCGCCCGCCAAGGCCGTCTCCCCCGCCGCGTACGTGCATCCGGGAGTCAAGGGCCGCGAAAAAAGCGGGCGGCCCCTGGTCATCGGCTCCGCGATATTCCTGGTCGTGTCCGCCCTGCTGTACGTGCTGCTGATGTTCGCCAGCGACGGCGCCCTTGACCCGGCCCGCGCCACCATAGAAAGCCTGCAAAGCCGCGTTCCCAACCCATGAGCAAAATCTTCAAATCCGCGACCTTTTGGATCCTCCTTTCCGGCATCCTGCTGGCCGTCCTGTTGTTCTTCCTGCTTCCCCTGATGGGCGTGACCACCATGGGAGCCCGATTCCTGTGGGCCTCGGGGCCGTTGCTGCTGGCCGCCCTGATCACCTTGATCCTGAGCATCTTCCGCCTCAAGAAGGCGCTCAAGGGGCAGGAACAGACGCAGGCCAATCCCTTCGAAATGGACTTGGCCGTGAAGCCCTGGCTGGAGCCGTTGAAGGCGGAAACGAAGAACGCCCTGGATATCCTAAAGCAATCGGGCAAGGGCAAGGTGAAGATGGGGCAGGACCCCCTCGACATCTTCCGCTTCTACCTGGTGCTTGGAAATCCGGGCGCGGGCAAGACCAGCCTGTTGGAGCATTCCGGCATCCATTTTCCCCGCCGCTATCCTTCCGCCGCGGACTTGGCCAAGCAGACCCAGCACTTCAGCCAATGGTGGTTCTCCAACCAGGGCATTTTCCTGGAAGCGCCCACGCGTTACGCGACGGGTGAGGAAGGCGACGACGAGTTCCAATACTGGCTGACGCAGCTGGAAAAGGAAGGCAAACGCACCGCCCTCGACGGCGTGTTGCTGGTCGTGAGCCTGCGGGAACTGCTGGACGGCGGCTCCGGGGTCACCGAACTTGCCTCCCGCTACCGGGAAAAGATCGCCCTGGCCATGAGCACCTTGCGCCTGGAATTGCCCGTCTACCTGGTGTTCACCCACGCGGATCTGCTGCCCGGCTTCCGGGAATTCTTCGAGAACATGCAGGAGCCGGAAAGCCATCAGGTGTTCGGCGCCACCTTCGCCTTGCGCGGCAACCTCGCGCCCGCTCGCCAGCGCTTCGAGCGCGAATACAAGAAAATCTGGGAATCGCTCCAGAGCCGGACCGCCCAGCGCCTTTCGCAACTGACCGACGCGGCGCACAAGAAGCAGATCTTCCTCTTCCCCAACGAGTTCGGCGCGGCCCAGGAACGCATCGCCTCCTTCGTGGAACATCTCTTCAAGGACACCATGCGCCGCGAGCGCGCGCTGTTCCGCGGATTCTTCCTGACCAGCGTTCTGCCCTCGGAAGCTTCCGATTTCTCCCGCGCCAGCGACCCCTTCCAGGATGCCGGCGGCGAGGCCGCCCATTTCCTGGACCACAAGGCCAAGCTGCGCGGGCCGTCCGCGTCCTCTTCCAAACCGGATCCCATAAGCCGGCCGAGATCCCTGTTCACCTTCCTCCTGTTCGGCGGTGTGCTCAAGAACGACAAGTCCCTGGCGCAAATCCCCGGATACCGCCTGGGCAGCCTTTCCCGCCAGTCCCTGATAGCATCGGCCCTGATGGCCGTCGCCGGCCTGGCCATCACCATTTACGGACTCATCGGATTCATCGGCAGCCGTTCTTATCTCAACAGCGTGTCCAAAGCCGTTACCGAAGCCGGCCGCCTGCGCTGGAGAGCGCCGGGCGAATTCCGGACCGAGTACGAAGTCCTCAACACCCTGCTGGCCAAGATCAAGGACATCCAGGCCGGGGGCGGCGGTCATCTGCCTCCCGGATTCCGCCATTCCTCGGAAGCCCTGGAGCTGGCGAGCAAGGCCCACTCCATCGAGGTGGGCCGCATGGCCGCCGCGGACGGCTTGCGCAGCCTGGCCGCCACCCTGGAAGTGGCGTCCAAGTTCTACAACCCTTCCGAGCACGCCAAGCTGCGCGAGAACCTGAAGCTGTATCTGATGCTCACCGGCGAGGGCCAGAAACATCTGAAGGAAATGAAACCGGTCGAACTCGCCTCGCAACTGGCCCCCCTGTGGGCGCAGGAAGCATCCCACAAGTTCGGCATCGAAAACCTTCCCAACAATCTGGAAACCGCCCTGGAAGACCATGCGGCCTTTTTCTCGGAGCGCTTCCTGGACGGAGACATCGCGCCCTTGGACCGCGGGGACGCGAACCTGGTCCAGACCGCGCGCCAGAGCCTGATGGGAACGCCCAGCATCGAAGGGCTGTACGCATCCATCGAGGGAGGCGAAGACGCGGCCCGGGACCTGGGCATCACCGATATGGGCGTACCCGCCGACGCGGCCCTGAAAAGCAGCGCCAAGGTGCGCGGCTTCTACACCAAGGCGGCATTCGACGATGACGCCATGGACCGCCTGGCGCAAGGCGCGGAAGAACCGCACCAGCACGATTGGGTGCTGGGCGAAGGCGCCGTGGCCACCTTGCCCCCGGAGATGCAGGACCAGAAGCAGCTCTATCGCGCCCTGGTGGACAGGTATTACCAGGCCTACGCGGAAGAATGGATGCGCTTTTTGCAAAGCCTGTCCGTGCGTCTGCCCGGAGAACCCGGCCAGGCCGCGGGCAAACTCAGCGGATTCGCATCGGCCACCCAGGGTCTGCCGGCGGTGCTGGCGCGGCTCCTGGTAGAGACCAATCTCTTGGCCCCGCCCCCCGCGGGCCAGGGAGCCCTGGAAAAGAAGCTGGGCAAGGGCGCCAAACTGCTTTCCATGGCATTGGAGGCGCGGGACGCGGACAAGAAGAAGCTCAAAGAGCAGTTCAAGTTCGTGGAAGAGCTGAACGGCGGTCCCGGCGGCGCGGGATTGTTGCAGGATTATTTCACTTCCGCGCGCGGCCTCTCGGAGGTCCTGAGCAAATTGTCCCTGGCCGGCGACAACGGCGCCGACGTGATGGACGCGGCCCAGGCCCTTTACGCGGGCAAATCGGAAAGTCCGCTCAACACCTGCTGGAACGAGGCCAACAAAATCCGCAGCCGCTATGAAGGCCAGACCTGGCTGCCGCCTTTGCTGGAGAATCCCGTGCGGGACGTGGCCGGCTACCTGGCATCGGCGGCCGGAAACCAGCTGGAAGCCGCCTACAAGTCCAAGGTTTTCTCCTCCTACAGCCAGAACCTGCGCGGCCGCTATCCCCTGGTCAAAGCGGGTTCGCAAGAGGTCAACCTGGAGGACCTGAAAGCCTTTTTCGGTCCCGACAAAGGCGCCTTCACGGTTTTCTTCACCACCAAGCTGGCTCCGTTCGTCAAGGTCGAGGATGACGTCATTTCGCCCAAGCATTGGAACGGCATCCGCATCAAGTTCAGCCCCTCGGCCCTGGAAGGGATCGCCAAGGCCTACGCGGTGGGCAAACGCATGTACGCGGACGCCGGCCTGCGGGTCTACAACATCAACATCACCCTGGCGGAAACCCGCAACACCGCCAAGGTCACCTTCCGCATGGGCGAGGACAAGATTTCCGTGAAGCCCGGCGAAGTCCAGATGCGCCAGACTTTCCGCTGGCCCAACGAAAACAGTTACAAGGGCGCGGAGATAATGGTCGATAACGTGAACGGCGGATCGCAAGGCCGGCGCGTGGACGGGACCTGGGGCTTCTTCAAGCTCCTGGACGGCGCGCGGGCGCTGAACGTGCGCACGGGCGGATTGACGGCCAAGTGGCGTTTCAACGTTGCCCAGAAATACGACGTGGACGTGTCCATAGAAGGAAACATCCCGGACCGGGAGAATCCGTTCACGATGCCGGAGTATTTCAAGTTCGACTTGCCGGCGACGTTGATTGCGGAAGATGGCAGAGTAAGCATGGCGGGGAATTGAGAATGCAGAGGGTTGTAGTGGGCTTTTCGTCGGGCGTCGGGCGTCGGGCGTCGGGCGTAAAAACCGAAGAGCGGTTTTATACACCTTTGCTTCGGGCGCTCTTTAAGACCTTTCCCATTTTGTCTTTCCTTAATTCTTCGCGCCCGACGCCCGACGCCCGACGCCCGACGGAATCTTTCCCCGAGGGCCGTAGCCTCATAATCCGCACTCTCTCCCGATCACTCTTCATCCCCGCGCACAGCCAACGGAGGTCCTGAATGGCTCTTCTCGACGATCTCCTCAAGCCCATAAGCGACGCGTCCTTTTGCGGCGAAGACGGCAGTTACGATCCGGATTTCGAAGCGGCCCGCATGGAAGCGGACAAAAGCACGGAAAACGATTACGCGGTGATGGAAGAAACCTCCAAACGCTTCCTCCTGAAAAAATCCAAGGACATGCGCGCCCTGGGTTATCTGACCTTGGCTTCGGCCATGAACACGGGCCTGGACGACTTCGCCGAAGCCATCCAGGGCTACTGCAAACTGGTGATGGAACATTGGGACGACATCCATCCCAAGCGCCCCACCGCGCGCGCCAACGCCCTCAAGTGGCTGAACGGCGAACGCATCGTCTCCCTGCTGGGCGGCCTGGGCGGAAGCGGGACCTACGAGACGCTTTTGGCCGCCAGCGATTCGCTGACGGAACTGCGCACCTTTTGCGACCAGAAATTCCCGGAGAGCCCTCCCTCCTTCGGCGGATTCGCCAAGGTGGTGAAGGACTTCGCGGACAAGAACAAACCCAAGCCTGTCGAGGAGGCCAGAGAATCGGCCGCCGCTGCTCCCTCCGGGCCCGCGGGCATCGCCTCGGTCGACGACGCGTTCATGTCCATCCAGAACGGCGCCTTTTTCCTGCTGGAAGACAGCCGGACCGGCGCCATGTCCTATCGCCTCATCCGCATGCTCAAGTGGGAACCCCTGCGCGAGGCCCCGCCGGCCACGGGCGGCAAGACCATGGTGCCGGCCCCGTATCCCACCACTCTGGAAGCCTATCGGAACATGTTCCAGAACTCCGAATGGCCCGACCTGGCCAAGAACGGCGAGGAGGCATTCTCCGGGGACGGCATGCTTTTCTGGCTGGACCTGCAGCGTTACATCTGCTCCGCCCTGGTGGCCCTGGGTCCGGAATACGCCGCCTGCTCCAAAGCCGTCCGCATGGAATTGGCCCTGCTCCTAAGCCGGATTCCCAATTTGGCGAATCTCAGCTTTGACGATGGAACGCCTTTCGCCGACCCGCTCACCCAGGAATGGATCCAGACCGACGTACTTTCGGCCTTGGGCGGCGGCGGAGGCGGCGGACCCGCCCCCATCAAGAAAAAAGGGGATGTAGGGGAGGAACAGAAACTGGCCAACGGTCTATTGGGCGAGGGCAAGTTGGAACCCGCTTTGCAAGTGCTGCGCACCGGCTTGGCCAATGATTCCAGCGAAAAGAACAATTTCGATCGCAAGCTGATCATGGCGGAATTGCTTTTTAAAGGCAATAAACCCCATGTAGCCCGGTCCCTTCTGGAAGATCTGAAACATTCCATCGAAAGGTATTCCCTGGTGCGCTGGGACCCGGAGCTTTGCGTTTCCGTGTACTACCTGTCCCAAAAAGTTTACCTCACTTTGATGGCCTCGGCGGACGACGGGTTGAAGCCGATGTTGTACGAGAAAGCGCTTGAGATGCATACCCAAATTTCTAAATTGGACCCGGTATTAGCCATCAGCGCGGACATCAAATAAGTTTGCTACTTTAGCGGATCCATACTCTAAGCCCAAAAAAACCAGGAGACCAATCATGGCCGGCAGTTTCCAAAACGAAATCCCCCCAGCGCGGGTCAATATCAAGCTGGATATCGATAAGGGCGGCGCCCAGAAAAAAATCGAACTCCCGTTCAAAATGTTGGTAATGGGCGACTTCTCCCAGAAGGGCGACTCCGGCCGCCTTGTCGACAAGGAAAAGATCAACATCAACAAAGACAACTTCAATCAGGTGATGGAGTCTATGGATCTCGGCCTCAACCTCAGCGTCGAGAACAAGATCAATCCGGGCGGCGGCGACATGAAGGTCGACCTGAAGTTCAAGAACATGAAGTCCTTCGATCCTCTCGAGATCGTCAAGCAGGTCCCGCAGCTTTCCAAGCTCCTGGCCGCGCGCAACCTGGTCAAGGATTTGAAATCCAACCTGATGGACAACAAAGAGTTCCGCAAGAAGCTCGAAGGCATCATGGCCGACAAGACCGCCATGGACAGCCTGGTGGCCGAGCTCGACAAGATCGTACCCATGGGCGACGACGATAAACCCGCCGCGTAAACATCCAGGAATAAGGAAGTAGGAGCACACATGGCAGAGGAAAAGAAATCCCTAGTCAACGAAATCCTGGAGTTCATGGATATCAAGGCGGCGCCCGATAAGCCCGTCGATCTCCTCCAGTTCCGCGAAGAATCCGACATCGCCGAGGTGGAAGCCAACAAGCGCATCACCGCGGCCCTGCGCGTCTTCATCGGCGCCGTTTCCGAAGGCACCCAGTCCTTCGACAAGATCGACAAGACCATGCTGGACCAGCAGATCGCCGTCATCGACGAAAAGATCTCGGCCCAGCTGGACGCGATCCTGCACCATCCCGAATTGCAGAAGCTGGAATCGGCCTGGAAGGGCCTGAAGTTCCTGGTCGACAGGACCGACTTCCGCAAGAACATCAAGATCGAGGTTCTGGATATCTCCAAGCAGGCCCTGCTGGAAGACTTCGAGGATTCCCCCGAGACCATCCAGACGGGTATGTACAAGCATATCTACACCCAGGAATACGACACCCCGGGCGGCGAGCCCGTCGGCGCCATCATTTCCAACTACGAGTTCACGTCCAAGCCGCAGGACATCAGCCTGCTCCAGAACGTGTCCAAGATCTCCGCTTCCGCGCATTGCCCCTTCATCGGGTCGGTGGGCGCCCAGTTCTTCAACCGCAAGACGGCGCAGGAACTGCCCGCCATCGAGGATCTGGCCAACTACATGGAACGCGCCGAGTACCTGAAGTGGAAAGCTTTCCGCGAATCGGAAGACGCCCGCTACGTAGGCCTGGTGCTTCCCCGCTTCCTGCTCCGCCTCCCGTACGGTCCGGACACCATTCCCGTCAAGGAATTCGTGTACAAGGAAAAGGTCACGGGCGATCAGCATGACAAGTATCTCTGGGGCAACGCCACGTTCTCCATGGCCGCCAACCTGTCCCGCGCCTTCGCCGAAAACGGCTGGTGCGTAGGCATCCGCGGCCCGGAGGCCGGAGGCAAGGTCGAGGATCTGCCCATCCATCTGTACGATGTGGGCAAGGGGAACCAGATGAAGATTCCCACGGAAATCCTCATCCCGGAAACCCGCGAGTTCGAGTTCGCGAACCAGGGCTTCATCCCCCTGAGCTTCTACAAGAACCGCAACTACGCTTGCTTCTTCTCGGCCAACTCGTCCCAGAAGCCGCAGCTGTACGATGACCCCAACGTCACCGCCAACAGCCGCATCAACTCGCGCCTGCCGTACATCTTCCTGAGTTCCCGCGTCGCGCATTACCTCAAGGTCATCCAACGCGAGAATATCGGCGCCACCAAGAACGCCGCCGTGCTCCAGGACGAGTTGAACAACTGGATCAAGGGTCTGGTTACGGAAATGAAGAACCCCAGCCCGGCAGTCGCCGCCCAGCGTCCGCTGAGCGCCGCCGAAGTCAAGGTCAGCGAAATCGCCGACAATCCCGGTTTCTATCGGGTTACGATGGCGATCAGCCCCCATTTCCAGGTCGAAGGCATCGACGTCAATCTGCAGATGGTTTCCCAGATGCCGAAAGGCAAGTAAGACCTTTCAGGATCTCTGTTTTCTCGGGCGCCCCAAAAGGGCGCCTTTTTCTTTGCCCTGTTTCGTCGGGCGTACAGGCGGCCCTCCTGGAGCCGCTGCTGCGCCCTTCGGCGTCGGGTGTCGGGCGCAAATCAAAGAAAATGCACACATTTTCCCATATTTACGCCCGACACCCGACGGAGACTATGCGGTATGGAACCAACGGTCTACGCCCGACGGAGACCCAATGAAAAAGGACCTCTGACACATCCCCGGGGATCATTCGTCACACTGAGGGTGCCCGTGTGAGCCTCCTCACAGACTCTGATTCGCCGAAGGATTAACTTATAAGCGTATGACAAGGAAGTGCTATATTTCCACATACGAGAAACCCTCTCACTCACTACAAGGAGTAGTAACATGGCGTTGAATGCATACCTCAAACTCAAGGGACAGAAATCGGGCGACATCAAGGGCTCGGTCACGCAAAAGGGACGCGAAGACAGCGTCATGGTGATCGCCGTGTCCCATGAAATCATCTCCCCCCGCGATGCCGCATCCGGCCTGCCCACGGGCAAGCGCATGCACAAGCCTTTCATCATCACCAAGGAAATGGACAAGGCGACCCCGCTCTTGTACAACGTTCTCACCAAGAACGAGAACATCACGGAAATGCACGTGGACTTCTTCCGCCCGGACAAGGGTGGCGTGGAAACCAAGGCTTACACCATCAAGCTGACCAACGCCAACATCTCCTCCATCGACTTCCGCATGGCCAACAACAAGC
The DNA here is from genome assembly GCA_028287505.1 of Fibrobacterota bacterium. Classification (GTDB taxonomy): domain Bacteria; phylum Fibrobacterota; class Fibrobacteria; order UBA11236; family UBA11236; genus Chersky-265. The sequence goes on from JAQBPN010000070.1 coordinate 105,366, forward strand.
ATCCGGATCTGATGAAGTTCGCCGAATACGAAGAAGTGGCCTTCACGTACCAGAAAATCGAATGGACCTGGCACGCCGGCAACATCATGGCGGACGACGACTGGGAAGCCCCGGCGACCTGATTTCCGACGCATTTTGACTTCAACGCCAGGGCCGGAGGGACTTCCTTCCGGCCTTAGCTTTTCCGGTATTTGCTACCTTAATCCCCATGGCGGGAACCCCTTCATTTCTCCCCGAAAGCCTGTTCGAGAAACTCGCGGACCAATACGCGGACGGAACCGCCATCAGCGCCGTTCCCCAGGCCTATCGCCGGGCGAAAAGCATCGCCGACCATCTCTGGCGCATGTTCAACACCCGCCAGGGTTCCATCCCCCACATGGCCGACTACGGGCTTCCCGACATCACGGAAATCTACCGCAAGCTTCCGGCCAGCCTCAAGGAGCTGGAAACCACCCTGCTGACCCTGGTCACCAAGTACGAGCCCCGCCTGGAACGGGTGCGCATCCGTCCCCTGCCCACGGCGCCCACCGATTTCCGCCTCAGCTTCGAACTGAGCGCCACCGTGCGCGGCGGCGAACGCATTTCCTTCCAGACCAACTTCCATACCAGCGGTGAAACCAACGTCCAGCCCTTGAAGGCGAGGACCTGAGGCCCACCGGCCCGGAGGCGCCATGTCCGATTTCGAAAAGTTCTACGACGAGGAACTCCGCTTCCTGATGGAAGGGGGCCAGGAATTCGCCGAGGCCTTCCCGGAACGTGCGCGTTACCTGAACATCACCACCATCGAGGACCGCGACCCGTATGTCGAGCGGCTCTTCGAAGGTTTCGCCTTCCTTACCGGCCGCATCCGCCAGAAGCTCGAGGACGATTTCCCCGAGTTCTCGCAGAACCTGATGGAAATGGTGGATCCGGCCTTTCTGCGCTGCATCCCGTCCCTGGCCATGCTGCAAATCGCCTTCCGCGCGAACATGCTGCCCAAGCCGTACGTGATCCCGCGCGGCACCATTTTCCTTTCCAATCCGGTGGGAGCGGAAATGGCCATCTGCCGTTTCCAGAGCACCCAGGATGTCACCGTCTATCCCTTTACCCTGTCCGGCGCGGACGCCTTGCATCACCCCGTCTGGGGCGAAGGCTTCAAGCTGTCCTTCCAGATGGATCCGGGGGCCGATCCCGCGCAATTGGACATTCCCGATTTGGCCATCTTCCTGCACGGCGAGCGCTCCCTGGGTTATTTCCTGCACCATTTTTTCACCGACAAGATTTCCAAGGTCGTGCTGGAGGGCGAAGGCTATTCCCAGGTCCTGGGCGGCCAGGAGCTGGTGGAACCCGGCGGCTTCGGCGAGAACGAAAGCCTGCTGCCGCATCTGGATAATTCCTTCGAAGGCAGCCGCTTCCTCCAGGAGTTTTTCGCCTTCGAGGAAAAATTCCGCTTCATCCGCATCAAGGGCCTCAACCGCGTCACGGAGATGCCGGACAACAGCCGCTTCTCGGTGAGCTTTTTCTTCAAGGAAGCCGTGCCGGAAGGCAAGCGCGTCAAGCCCGAGAACTTCCGCCTGTTCGCGACGCCGGTGGTGAACCTGTACCAGACCCAGGCGGAACCGGTCAATCTGAACCACAAGCATTTCGAATATCCCCTCTACGCGGATTCCCGCCGCAAGATGGAGATTTACGAAGTGCAAACCGTGACCGGTATCGACAAGAACACCGGGGCCCAGCGGCCTTTCCACAAGTTCAACGAGTTCCGCCACCAGCTGCTGGCCAAGGGCGGCGAGGCGGAGGACTCCTTTTTCCAGGTGCGCCAGGAAATGCAGGGCAAGAACCGCTTCCAGACATACCTGTCGGTGGGCACCCACAAGAAGGTCGAGGAATTGACGGAAGAATTCCTCTCCGTGACCATCCTGGCCACCAACGGAACCATCCCGCGCGAGGATATCCTGGAAAACGGAATCGTGAATCCGGCCGCGGGTTTCCCCACCTTTTGCAGCTTCAGCAATTTCACCCGGCCCACGGTGCCGGTCTACCCGCCCAAGTCCGAACATTACCTGTGGTACGTGCTTTCCCATATGAACATGAACTACCGGTCCCTGTGCCAGAAGGGGAACCTGAAAGAGGTGCTTTCCCTCTACGATTGGACCCATAGCGCGGTGAACAAGAAGCTTATCGACGGCGTGGTGGGCGCGACCGCGGGCAAGCGGAATTTCCTGCTGGAATCCCAGCTGGTCTCCGGAGCCGAAATCACGGTCGAGATCCGCGACGGCGCCTTTTCCGAACAGGGCGAACTGCATATCTTCGCCCGGGTGATGCTGGAGTTCTTCACGCAATACGCGTCCATCAACCATCTGGTTTCCCTCAAGGTGATGCTGCAGCCTTCGGGGAAAAGTTTCACCTTGGCGCCGCGTGAAGGCCGATGCCACTTAATCTGAACCGGTTCCTCCTCAAGGACGGGACCGAACTCAACTTCTTCCAGGCCGTGCACCTGCTGGAACGCCTGTTCCAGGATCAAGGCAAGCTGGGCACCGGGGACGACATGCGTTCGGAACCCGTGCGCTTCGAAACCCTGAACAGCCTGTCTTTTCCGCCCGGGGACGTGGCCGCGGTGCTGCCTCCCCTGTCCTTCCGCAACCAGGCCCTGGAACTGGATACCGCCAAGCGCGGGGATGAGCCTCCCCCGGACCCGGACGCCTTGCCTCCCGTCAAGGACCTGCTCAAGGCCGGCAACGGCCCTTTGCGGATGTCCCTCACGTTCATGGGCCTCTATGGGGTATCTTCGCCGCTACCCTCGTATTTCACCGATCCCATCACCCTGCGCAAGATCGAATATTTCGAACTGAAGAAGTTCCTGGACATCTTCACCCACCGGCTGTATTCCCTGTTCTACCGCTCCTGGAAGAAGTACCGCCACTACGCGCAATACGATCCGAAGCGTCCCGACGACTATACGCTCCGCCTCTTGGCCTTGACCGGCCAATGGCCGCGCCGCAAAGGCAAGGCCCATGTCCAGGGCGAGTCCGCGGAATTCAACCTGCGGCGCATCCCTTACGCCCGCTTCCTGGGCAACCGGGTCCGCTCCGCCAAGGGGTTGCAGCAATTGCTGCGCGGGTACTTCGGCTTCGAGAAGGTGACGATCCGCCAGTTCGAATCGTCCTGGGTGGAGATCCCCGTCAAGGCCCGGTTGGGCGACGGCCTGGTGACCTTGGGCAAATCCACCCGCCTGGGGGACCGCATGCAGGATCGCCTGTCCCGCTTCACCGTGGAGATAGGCCCCCTTCCCCGTTCCACCTTCAACTCCTTTCTCCCTTCCGAACGCGAGATGCTGGGCGACAGCCTGGGGCGGAAACGAGGGGAAGGCGCCGCTGCCGCGCCCAAAGGCGCGGAGACGGGACTGCTCTCCCAGGTCCGCGAGATCATCGACGCTTATTTGCGCGATCCGCTGGACTATCAGGTGAAGGTGATCCTGCAACCCGAACAGGACGAGATTCCCGCGCTGGGTTCCGAGCATGCCCGCATGGGGATGGGAATCTGGCTGGGCGAGCGGCCCACGGGTGAAATCGCCTGCAGGCTTTAGTAAGTAGAGAATGGATTTTCCGATTTTCCTAGTATATTAGCACCGTTTCAACGCTCTGGAGACCATAGGCATGCGCGTTCCCTTCTCATCGATTTTCCTGGCCGGAATCCTGGCCGCCTCCGCCGTCGCCTCACAAGCCGCCGCCGCGGCCAAGCCCATCGAGTTCTGGGTGAACTCGCAGAGCGACGAGAAGTATTACCTCAACATGATCCAGGTCTACAAGACCAAGGTGGATCCGACTTTCGAAGCGAACGTGCGCTCCTACGGATTCACCGAGATGCCGGACAAGCTGGCCATCGCCATCAAGAGCGGGGTGAATCCGCCGGACATCGTGCAGCTGGACGAGATCTATTTCAGCCTGTACTTGCGGGGCACCATCCCCTTCGTGGACATCACGGGGCGGGTCAAGAAATCGGGATTGGACGAGGGCATCCTGCCCCAGCGCATGGGCCTGTTCACCTGGAAGGACAAGATCTACGGCTTGCCGCAGAGCGTCAGCAACGTGGTCCTCTATTACCGCGACGACGTGTTCAAGGATCTGGGCATCACCCCCAAGAGCATCGACACGTGGCCCAAGCTCGAAGCCGTGGCCAAGAAAATCCATACCGACGCGCGCAGCATGCTGGCGCTGGACTGGTCCTATTTCGAAATCCTGATGCGCCAGCGCGGCTATGAACTCTTCGACGCGGCGGGCAATCCCCTGCCGGACTCGGTGGTGGCGGTGGAAACCATGAAGAAGATCCTTTCCTGGAAGACCGACGGCATCGGCATCCTGCCCGACCGGGGATCCATGTTCGAAGCGGAGTTCTTCAACGCGTACGTGGCTACCAACGGCGTGTTGGCCGTGGTGGGCGCGGATTGGTACGGACTGGACATGATCCAGGGCTTCGATCCCAAGCATGCCGGCAAATGGAAAGCCATGGCCATGCCGGTGTGGACGGACTCCCTTTCCAAAGGACAGAATCCCACTTCCAGCTTTTCCGGACAGGGCCTGGTCATCTTCAAGAAAAGCAAACAGGTGGACCGCGCCTGGAAGTTCATCGAATGGGTGATGAAGGACGTGGACGCCAACGTGGAACGCTATCTCCAGGGGAACTGCTTCACCCCCTACCGCCCGGCCTGGACGGATCTGCGCTTCAACCGCACGGACGCGTATTTCGGCAACCAGTCCCTGGCCAGCCTGCTGATGGAGCTCGCCCCCCGCGTGCCCACCGTGGTGCAGTCCCCCTATCGCGCCGAATTCGTGCAGTTGTTCCGGGAGAAATATTGGAGCTCCATGATGATGGGAACCACCCCTCCGGACTCCGTGTATCACCAGCTTAAGGCGGAACTGCTGAAGGGCGCGACGGCCAAAGCCGTCACCGCAAAGACCGAGGCCCCCAAAGGCGCGCCGGCCAAAGGCGGGGCCAAGCCCTGAAGAAGCGTCGGGTCAAGCCTTTACCGGTCTTCCTGCTGGCCCCCTTCTTTTCCGTCCTGTCCGTTTTCTGGCTGATTCCCATCCTCAAGGGGTTCCATCTCAGCCTGCAATCGGACACGCTCTTCGACGAGCCCGTGTTCATCGGGTTCGCGCATTATTCCGAACTCTTGTCCGACGCGCGCTTCTTCCACGCCCTGCGCAACACTTTCGCCTATGCGGCCATGACCATCACGCTGGTGACCGCCTTTTCCCTGGGACTGGCGCATCTTCTGCGCCGCATCTACGCGGGCCTGCGCGGCCCCGTCCTCTTCTGCCTGATGCTCCCCGGCCTGACGCCCCCGGCGGTGCTGGCCTTCCTGTACCTGCTGGTTTTCAACGGGCCGCACGGCATGCTCAACGGGCTCATCGCCGCGCCCTTGGGATTGCCCATGGTGGATTGGATCCGGGACCCGCGGGTGATCAAATTCTCCCTGGTGCTGCTGACCCTGTGGCGCTGGTCCGGCTTCACCACCTTGATCCTGCTTTCCGGCATGGAAGGCATCCCCAAGGCCTATTATGATCTGGCCCGCGCGGAAGGGGCCGGTTCCTGGCAGGCGTTCCGGCACGTCACCCTTCCCATGCTGTCCCACGTGCTCGCGTTCACGGCCGTGTTCCTGTTCCTGGACGCCTTCGTGCTGTTCGAAGGCGCTTATATCCTGCTCGGCGGATCCGGAGGCACCCTGGACGCGGGATTGCTGCTGGTGGCCTATACCTATCAGACGGCATTCACTTTCGGGAAGTTCGGAACCGCGGCGGCGATGGGTTTCTCCATGGTCCCTTTGCTGATGTTCATCGTCTGGCTGCTGTTGCTGCGCGGTCGCGGACGCGCGCGCGAGGCACGGGAGCCGGAAACGGCGCAGGCCCTGGTCGGAGGAACCCATGGCTGACGCGTCTTCCCGGCGGCGGAGCTTGCCGCGCGGAACAACCCTGACCGCCTTGGCTTCCGGATTCCTCCTGTTGCTGTGCGCGCTGTTCGCATTCCCTTTTCTCTGGATGATCCTGGCCACCTTCAAGGCCAATCCCCAGATCTTCAGTCCCTTTCCCCTGCTCCCGGAGGAGTTCCATCTCCGCCATTACCGCGCCCTGCTTTCCGGGGAATGGATCCCCTATCCCCGCCAGTTCCTGAACTCCCTGTTCATAGCCGGCGTCCAGACCCTGCTGGCGGTGGGCTTGTCGGCGGCGGCGGGATTCGCCTTCGCCAAACATTCCTTCCGCGGCAAACGCGCCCTTTTCGCATTGGCCGTGCTGGTGGTTCTCATCCCGCGCCAGGTGATGGTGCTGCCCTTGTTCACCTGGATGAACGATCTCAGCCTGCTGGACGGCCCCTGGTCCGTGATCTGGCCGGGAGCCGTGTCCGGCATCGGGGTCATCTATTTCACCCAGGTCTGCAAACGCCTCCCCGATGAATTGCTGGACATGGCGCGCAGCGAGGGGGCCTCGGAATACCGCGTCTTCATTTCCATCCTGCCCTTGATCAAACCGGCCCTGATCGCATACGGCCTCATCCACTTCATCCTGGCCTGGCACGAACATCTGATCCCATTGGTCATGTTGAGCACGCCCGAACACATGACCGCGGGGGTGGCTTTGAGCAGCCTGTATGGCAGCAGCCTGCGCATTCCTTACGGCCTGTTGATGGCGGGGTCGGCCATGACGGTGGCGCCCACGGCCCTGTTGTACTTGTTGGTCCAGAAGCATTTCAAATCCTCCCTCGCGGAACTCACGCTGCAGTAGCCGCGGAGAGCCCAGGGACCGGAACAATCGAAACGAGGGAGACTGCGTGCCGCGTTTGAAACTTGAAGGGTTGTCCAAGATTTATCCGGGCGGGGTGAAGGCTCTGGATGGATTTTCCTTGGATATCGCCGAGCGGGAGTTCATCGCGGTGGTGGGTCCGTCGGGGTGCGGCAAGTCCACGTTGTTGCGTTTGATCGCGGGGTTGGACGAGGAGTCCGGCGGGAAGATGATCCTGGACGGGTTGGAGCTGAACGGGCTGCCGCCGCGGGAGCGGGACATGGCCATCATGTTCCAGAACTACGCTTTGTTTCCGCACATGACCGTTGCCGAGAACATGGCGTTCGGGCTCAAGTTGCGCGGGACCCCGCGGGCGGAAATCGCGGCGCGGGTGGAGGAAGCCGCGCGCATGCTCGGCATCGGAGAATTGCTGGGGCGTTTTCCCGGAGAGATGAGCGGCGGACAGCGCCAGCGGGCGGCCCTGGGAAGGGCCATCCTCCGCAGGCCGAAGGTATTCCTGTTCGACGAACCGCTTTCCAACCTGGATGCCAAGATGCGGGCCCAGATGCGGGTGGAGATTTCGCGATTGCACCAGTCGCTGCCCTCGACCATGATCTTCGTGACCCATGACCAGGTGGAAGCCATGACCATGGGCGACCGGGTGGTGGTCCTCAAGGACGGCCTCATCCAGCAGGCCGCCGATCCGGACACGCTGTATCGCAATCCGGCCAACGCCTTCGTCGCTTCTTTCATCGGATCACCGGGAATGAACCTGTTCCCGGGACGGATCGGCGAGGTCGACGGGTCGCCGGCGTTCCTCCATCCCCTTTTCTCCTGGAAGCTGCCGGAGGCGAGCCGGCCCAAGTCGGCGGCCTATGCGGGCAAAGCCATCCTGTTCGGTTTGCGGCCCGAGGATATCGGATCCGCGGCGGCCCGGCGCCTGGAAGGCGCCCCGACCGTCAAAGCCGTGATCGGCGTGGTGGAACGCCTGGGCGGGCAGGCCTGCCTGTACTTGCAGTCCGGAGCGGACGGATTCGCCGGCAGTGAAGCCAAACATGAAATCGCCTTCGCGGCCCGGCCGGACGATGCCCAGGGATGCCATTCCGGACAGGCGGTTGAGCTTCCCCTATTCGCCCCCAACGGGAAATTCTTCGACCCCGCCTCGGGTATCTCGGTTTTTTGAGGGTTTGGCCCGTCCATATAGCCCAACCAACCCGCATTCACAAAAGTATTTTATGAGTGACGACAAGCCCCCGAATCCAGGGGCTACGGGCTTCCCGCAAGGAGGACGGTATGTTGCGATCCGCGAAGAAAATGAAAGACCTGGCCTTGGGCGCGCGCGACGGGCGCATCGGGCACGTGGAAGAATTCTATTTCGACGATACCCACTGGACCATCCGCTATCTGGTGGGCCAGGCGGGCAATTGGCTCACCGGACGCATGGTATTGCTTTCCCCCCATACCCTGGGCAAACCCGACGAAGACCATAAGCTCATGCCGGTCGACCTGACCCGGGAACAGATCCGCAACAGCCCTTCGCCGGAAACGGACCGGCCCGTGTCCCGTCAATTCGAAGAAGACTACTACAAGTATTTCGGGTGGCCTTATTATTGGACGGGACCTTATCTGTGGGGCCCCAGCCCTTTTCCCGTGCTTCCCGGAGGTCCCACCCCCCCTTGGGAAGGCTCCGGCCAGAGCGATGCGGAAAAAACCCAGGAAAAACCCAAAGGGGATCCGCATCTGCGCAGTACGGACGAGGTGACGGGATACCACATCCGCGCCCAGGACGGCGAGATCGGCCACGTGGAGGATTTCCTTTACGACGACAACAATTGGGCCATCCGCTACCTGGTGGTGGACACGCGCAATTGGTGGCCGGGAAAAAAGGTGCTGATCCCTCCCTCCTGGATCGGCGAGATCCGCTGGGTGGACCGCGCCGTGGACGTGGACGCGATGCGCGAAGACATCCGCCAGTCTCCCGCCTACGATCCTTCCCATCCTATCACCCTTGATTTCGAGATGCAGCTCGCGCGCTACTACGAAACCGATCTCCACAGGGTGTGAACCGGTCCGAGCCTGGATAGGCCGAAAATATCCTTCCCCGGTCCTTGCTTACCTCCGCTTACCTGCATAATTTCAAGCGATCCATTTTTCGCAGTCACAGGCGGAATTCCGGCCTAAAAAGGCATCACGCTCAAAAAGCAGCGGAGTACGCACAAAGTGCCAGTATCCCGCGGCCGGATCCGTTTGAATGGCTTGCTTCGATTTCCGTTCGATCGGAAGATCTGAAGTGCACGAAGCAAAGGGACAAATCGGTGGAAACGATATTGGTAGTTGAAGATGAGGAGAACGTACGCCGTTTGGTGCGCCTGGTGCTTGAAGCCCAAGGGTACAGGGTACTGGATGCCAGCGGCGCCAGGGAAGCTCTCTACATCCACGAAAACCATTCCGCCCCAATCGACCTGCTGTTGACCGACATCGTGTTGTCGGGAAAAAGCGGCCGCGAAGTGGCCAGGGAACTGCAGGAGCTCCGACCGGGCATCCGCGTCATATTCATGTCAGGTTACACGGACGATACCGTCATGCGCAGTGAACTGGAAAAATCCAATGCGCTGTTCATGGCCAAGCCGTTCACGCCCACGCGCCTTCTCCAGAAGGTGCGGAGCGCTTTGGACGGAGTGGACGCGGCGGCGGAAATTCCCCATTACCCGGAACGGTGGCGCGACTAGAACTCGCCTCCCAGGGACCAGTACGATCGGAAATCCCCTTTGCCGGGACCGATGCCGTCCACGGTATGGGCCCGCGTGTACCTGAGCACGAAAATCCCCAGGTTCAACCGGAATCCGTATCCGTAGCCCATTCCCAGACTGTTGATGGCCGCGTTGAATTCGTCGTTGTCCAAGGGGCTTTGCCAGGCGCCGCCGTAGTCCAGGAACAAAGTCCCCATCAGATACTTCAGGGTGATGGGCAGCGGCCAGATCACGCGGAAGGTTTCCACGAAGGGAAAGCGGAATTCCAGGTTGCTGACGAATTTCCGGTTGCCGCGGAACTCGTAATAGCGGAACCCGCGCACGGGCACGGCCAGTTGCGAGAAGACCACCTCCGGCAGGCTCCCGGGCCCGTTCCCGGGCTTTGTCCTGGCCACGAACGGGATCAGATCGTCTCCGCCGCCCAGGTAAAGCTGCGGATTGGATTTGCCGCCCACGGCCTCGGAAGCTCCGGCGGAAATGCGCGCGGCCACGGAATA
>JAQBPN010000086.1 GCA_028287505.1 Fibrobacterota bacterium
TCCCCATCGGCCAAGCGGGCCAGGATGGCGCGCCGGGTGGGGTCCGCGAGGGCGGCGAAGGTGGCGTCCAACTGGTGGGACGAAAAGGCACTTCCATAACCATGTAGTTGCATAACTAAATGGTAATGTACAACAGGCAAACGCTCCTGTCAAGGCGATTTTTCCGGGCCCCCGGTATCTCTTTTTTTGCGAATGGGTCGGTGCGGGGTCTTACTTTTTCTTTTCCTTGTCCAAGAATTGTTTCATCTTCAACTTGTTTTCCCCGGTTTTAATCTCAAGAACGGTTTGGATACTTTCCGATTCGGACCTCCCAATCCATAGATGATTTTCCCTCGCTATTTTTACGGCGTTTGGATCGTTTTCAATCTTGTCTTCTTTGATTTCAAATATCGCCTTCAATTCCACTTTTTGACTTTTCCAATTTTGGGGATAACCAATCCATGTTTCATCAAAAACCACAGGAATCACATATTGATCCCCGGATTTCAACTGATAAGGAAGAGGGGTATTCGAATCCCCAGCGCCATTTTTCCTTTGCAAAAGGAAATTCGATCCGGTGCTGTCGACAACTTCGAAAGAAAGCAACTGTTCCGACCAGCTACTCCCGCTTCTCCAAATTGAATATGATTTTTTAGAGGGATTGGTAAGGACAACATAAAAAGGCTGCCAACAGTTAATCCGGTTCCCTTTTTTCTCCGCTGAGGATTGTGGGACGATTCGCGTGGTTAACCTTTCAGAACCCAAACATGCTGCCGAAATTGCGAGAAACATTATGGAAAAGGTTTTAAGCCGCATGATTGTTCCCATCCTTTGAATCAGAGTCGCGCTTCGGACCCGGCCGCTTTGATGATTATTTTATTTTGCTTTAATTTCAATTTCTTTTCCAATTTCTTAAGTCAGTATAGCACATGGGTAAGCGGCGAGCACGGGCGGAGGCGCTGGCAGGGATGGACAAGCCCGGAGGATACCGGCGCGGGGTTTGCGATTACTCAAAAGGGAAGACCTAGCGAGAGCAAAGGGCGTGACGGCCGAGTACAGTCAAGTTGATACTAGGCGGCCGATTTTTACCATTTAGTTTGGATTTCTGTTTGGTTTTCGGGCTTTGGAACTAAAGCATTACGCCTTTAGTCGAAGGAGCCAGGATTAATTTTTCTCATCAAATAATATGCAAATACGACTGCAACCTCCAAATATTTTTCGGCTACATCGATATCAATTTTCCCTCTTCGTATTTTCATGAATCCAATCCCCTCATCCAGCATTAAAATATCGTAGCTATCCTTGGATTTGGTTGTCAGATAAAACATGCCGGCGTGATTTGCAAAGGCCAAGTTGTCGCTTTGAATCACGAAGACTTCTTCATATTTGGTTTTAGCGGTTAGCCTACTAAATTCGATTTTGAGGTTATCGATGCCTGCACTTCCAGAATTGGCTCCGATATTCAGATTTCCCACTTCCTTTTTTTCGCGCATTAATAGGCAACGACTTGGATGTGGAAATGGAAATACTTGGATTTTCATTTTTATTTCGTCAAGATTTCTTTGGAGTCACCATTGGCCGAAGGCCAAAATTTAGACCGTCGCTTTGAGTCCGCGCCTCCCATTGGGAACTACTGTCGTGAAGGTTTTCATCTCTCCTATTCTTCATTTCCTGATATTTTCCAAGTCCGTATAATGTCCAATTAACCTGCGAACGAGGCCCAAAGCCTTGGCACGAAGGGACAAGGGCTGATGGTCACCGGCGTGGGGCTTGCGGAAGAACGGAAAGCGCTTACGGCTTGCGTACGAGGCGAACTCAATGCGAGAACATCCACTGAGTTCATTGAGGTTATTGGCCTTTGCTTTGGACATGCACATCTTGTGGCCTTCTCAAGCCAATTAGGTTGTACTTGAAATTTTTTGGGTCATCGTTTTTGTTTCGACCTATGTCTTTTCTTATTTCCAATACGAGACGCTTCAATTTGATGTCATGTCCTTCATGCGTTCTGTTTTTGTTTTCCATAGAAATTTCCATTCGAAAATCCATTGCCGCATTGATAACTGATTGAGGAGCAACAAGAGCAATCGTATTCATCTCCACGTTAAACTTTTGATTTGACTGTTCAGCGTCCCTTGTTTGATCGGCCAAGTCTGAAATTGACTTCAAAAGCTCCTTGTAGTGCTTTATTCTTTCATCGATCCATTTCTCTCTTCTTTCAAACCTTTTATTTATCAAGTAACCCACGGAACCTGTAAGTACAGCTCCCACGATTCCAATTATCGATAATAAAATATTTTCCATCTCTCTATCCTTTTTTATCGCTCTGCCAAATTCATCGATGGTGGAACCATCTATGGCTCAATAAGGTACTCTTTCATAATGCTCAGTATGTCTTCGGATGGCCTACCCATATTATACCCACCGTTTATTATCCATGAATCCGTGTTTTTCAAATTGCAAACCAATGCAACTTTTTCGAGGGCTTCATCGTGAGGATACAGATACCACCCGTGCTTACCCTGAAACATCACGTAAATATTCTTGCCCTCGTACTTTTTTCCAAATGAAAGACGGCCTTTCAATTGAATTTTAAGCGTGATTTCACCGCTGATATGATGGGCTAAGAAATCTGCGCCGTTCCAATCGTCATCTAACTTTAAAGCGGCGAAGCCATAATCTGCAAGAACGGCGCCAGCCTTTTGAAAGTTAAACCGTTCCTGTTGTCGAGATTCAAGTTCCGCATAGTTAATTCGGCCAACTTCTTTGCCTTCAACTTTCATCTTTTATTCCTCGTCTTTGGCCGTAGGCCTCAGCTTCTTTAACCAAGGCCCGAATAGGGCCCACTATTCTACCCCTGTCCGTGTAACAACTGCTTAAGCCGTGAGCACGGACGGAGGGCCGGGACGGACAGCCCGCAGTGTCACCGGCGCGCAATCGACTTGATCCCTTTGTTATGCGGGCGTACCGTAGCTCAACTCGGTATTCTTATTCTTCTCAAATATTTGGTTCAACACCGTCTCGATCTCTTATGACTCCGATGAAAATTCCTTCTAGGCCTAGTATGGAAGAAATCAGGTCGTCAATTGCTTTGGAAAAATCTTCCTTCAGAAGTCCTGGAACAACTGGTGAATTACTCAAGTCTCTTATGTTCGGAATCATCACTTGCCAAGATCCTTCTGGTAGTTGTTTCATTGCAAGTGGATTGTGGGCTATAACATTTCTTAAGGAATAAATTTGTTTGATTCTTCCCAAAAGGGCCCGAACTATTTTTAATTCTGTTTCCTCTTTGATTTGTTCATTTACAAATCCGTATATCAATCCAATCCTGAACTCGAAGTCCTGATTCTTTGCCTTTTCAAATTTATCCCCGCCTATCCAGGTTAACCACTTATATGTCTGAAGCTCTGCGTTTCCCATATTTATAAAGAATGCACCGACAAGGCTCGCCCACTCTTTTGCTCCCGCTCCATTTATCTCGATCCCTGCTTTTCTCAATCCCGAGTAACCTACAGTCATTTTAGTTTCCTATCTACTCCATTTTGTATGGAACGGTTCTTACATCTGGCTGACATGCGGATAACCGATGAGCCCTAAAGGAACAAAGCCAATAACATTTTTTCGTTTCACGTATTTTATTTACTGATCAACTTGGTCTTTGCGTCACCATGGCCAACATGATCGGTAAGCTTTTCGCTCGACTGTTTTACAATTTTTCCCGTCTTCTTATTCGTGATCAACTCAGAGTACCAATTATTCCCTCTATCCAATATCCTTATTAAATAGTTCCAGACTCCGGTGTTTCTGTGGAAATCATCGCCTTGAGAAATCTCCAAAATTGGCCTTTTTATTCCGGGTCGCGTATGACTCGCCTTTAGCCGCACTTTCGCTTCCACTTGTGCGGGCAGTATTCTTTGGTGGAGCCTTGACCTAGATCCACAATTTGGGCAAGGTATTCTATCGCTAACAGATTTTTTGTGATCGTCCCGAATTTCCTGTTGGCAATTTCCACACTGGATCAAATTCCACCTCTCAATTCTTGGAATAAATTACGCCAAAATAATAGAAGCTTGATGCGTTGGTTCCTCGTCCATATAACGCCCGGTTAACCCGCAAGCGAGGGCGAAGGCCCTGGCCTGGAAAGGACAGAGCCTGAGCGTCACCGGCGTGGCCTTTGCGCAAGCAAAGGGCATGACGGCCGAGGCTTGTCGGGTTGAACCGATTGTTATGCGGTGGGCTTTATTCATAACGTTCTCATGTTTGAGCACTTCACGTATAAATCCGCCTTCCGAAGAATGCGCGCAATTCATAGTTATTCGACTATAACGCCATAGTCGATGATGCATACTTGTTTCGGATTCATGATGTTAGACCCGTGATAATACTCTCCAATCGATGCATCTGATGGTGGATGCATCGGTGTTCCATCCGGGTTATCTTTGTAGAACCACGGAACATCAGCAAATATTTTTCCGGTGTACTTTGGTCCACCTGGATTTTCAGACAATGGCAAATTACCTACAAGCGCTGGGCAGCAGAGTAAGCATCTAAATGGCTTCGTTTCCTTCTGCTTATTTATTTTTTCAAATGTTACGTTAGGATTTCTTCCCCTAATTTTTTGAACAATGTCCGCGGGTGAATAAACACACCCGGTTTGTTGAATATCCACTTGCTGCGTACAATTCCACGTTTCTATAGTCTCGATGCGATTGTAAAACAGATACACGGCTTCCGCGCCGTGGTCTTTCGCCCATTTTTTAATCTTTCTGATCTGGGTACCGTTTTTCCGGCCCTTAAGCGACTCATACACATTCGTATCGTGATTCAATATTTTTGCTTGCACTGCATATCGTCTAAAACCAGAAACAGTCGCTCCGATCCAAAGTTCTAATTCAAAGTCACAACCGCTTTTTGCTTCCTTTTGCCTAGAGTGTGGAAACACTTTCGTTTTCCAAAGTTTGGATTGCAGAAATTCTAGAATCAGATCTTCTGTGAAATACTCCTCTTTTGGTGAATGCCCTCCAATATGGAAAGTCTTGATCTTATCCCTAGTTTGAATCGAGACTTTTTCAATCACACGTTGGATCGCTGCTGCCCTACTATACTCGTCCATTTTCATCTCTCTTTATTCCGTCCGCATAACACCTGGATAAGCCGTGAGCACGGACGGAGAGCCTGGCCGGCACGGACAGCCCATAGTCTCACCAGCGCGCAATCGACTTTATCCTATTATACGGCGAGAGTATCGTTTGGCTCATCGGATTTTCCAAATATTGTCGTACTCAACGCCGGAGACAGGATTCGAATTAATGATCATTTGAGCTCCATGAACCCATTTTTCTTCATTATTTCCACAGCAGTCATGATTTTATAGAGTGTAGCCTTTTTGAAACCCTGCTCACCTGGAAATATCTCGTCAAAGAGTATGAATGCTATCCGAGACATTTCAAATAAAGACCAGATGTGCCATCTAAAGAAATTTTTAGCAGTACCCTCATCAAAACCTGGTACGAAGGATGTTCCGTATCCAGCTCCTGTTTGATACGAAACGATGGCGCTTTGTATTTGTCCAATACTAGATGGGTGGGCCAAACCATTTATTTCGCCGTAAAATCTTTGGGTTCCATGAGGGGCGTGCTTCGCATTCGGAACTCTCTTAGACTCTACTATACCCTTTTTTATTTGACCAATTTTAGCCACCATTTCATAGTCCTGCTTTAGGACAGCGGCGGCCTTCAAATATTGCCCTTCTGAAATGCAATGCTCAGTGATTCCTATTCCTTGAAGATAGGCGCATAAAACTGTTAAGATGTCGCTGCGTTCCTTATTGAAGTCTCCGCTTTTTTCATCGTATTTTTCAAAAAGAAGATGAAGGGCTGCCACATAAGCATGTCTTACGACCGATAGATCGCCATAAACATTTTTGGATAGGGACCTTATTTTTTCACCAGCCGTTACGATAATGTTTTCAAATTCGATACTTTTTTGCAGATAGGCATCGATTTCGGATTCCATTGGTTTTTGTTCTTCCATCTTTTCACTTTCCTCGTCCGTATAACGGCCGGTTAACCTGCGAGCACGGACGGAGGTATCCGCTGGCTAGCGGAAGCCGAAGTGTCACCGGCGTAGTTTTCGCATAAGCGAAAGGCATGACGGCCGAGCGCAGTCTGTTCGACCCATTTGTTATACGGCTCTTGTCTACCAATTTAATTGGTCTTTATTCATTGAAAATCGATCGGGTCTAAATGCTTTCGAATAAATTCTCCGGGTGACCCTTTACTTAAAAGGCCAGCAAAAGTTTGTTCATTCACAATTACTGAAAGGCTGGTAGCAAGACATCTACTTACTATTCCAAGAAGTCTATGAATGGACATTAAGGGGTAAATCGCAGCCAACGGATCATCAGGGCCCCTTGGTAATTCGTTTGAAAATACATGCGCAAAGAAGGAGAGATGCTCGTAGTCGGCGTATTTTTTGGAATTACTGTGTTTCGATTTCAATATTTTTAATGGAAATAAAGAAGGAGGAACTGATTTCTTTCCCATGATTATTTTTTTGTGGTCTCGAACAAGTCCTTTGAAATGGGGATTTGTCTTCAAATCTCGGACAAGTACTTCGATCGATTGATCTGTCTCAGCGTTAATGGCTTGGAAGAATCTTTTCTGGATATCGTTAAAATCCTCTTCTCCCCTCTTGCTACTGAGTTTTACATTGTACCGACCACTAAGCAAGTAGAGTTCTTTCCTAAACATGGCTCTTTCACCATCGCTTTTGTAAAGCATCCAATTGAGCAGCAATGAAGCTTCAAATATTGGTCGGCTCAAATTGGCAATCGCGTAGACATTTTCTTCCCGTATTCTTGATTTTATTCGAAGATTTTTTCCAATTCCCCGAGTCTCCTTGTAAATTTTCTCTCCAAGGGTAAGGGCGATTAAAAATATTTTCATTTCGGAAGAATCGAATCGAGCTCTATTTTTCCAAAAATGGCGGCAGGCAATTAGGATTACAGAAAACTCAACGAACGCTTGATTTGCATTCGAATATATTTGTTCGAGCACGGTTTTTTTATTGATTTCGGTTTTCATTTTTATTTTCGTCCGTATAACAATATTATTAACCCTTCCACCCCTTGTCGCTCCCCCATCTCCCTCTCCCCTTTTCACCCCGAAACCGAAGATCTCGCATTCGGTATAGTCTGCGCAAGTCCGAATCGGTAATTGCCGTTGCCTTCACTTTGCAACCTTCTCCTTCATCCCCTTTTTCTCCCCCGTCTCCCTCTTCACTTCCCCCATCACGAACGTCTCATACCCCAACGCATTGAAGCTTCTCCCCCGCCCCCACGCAAACACCTTCTCGAACACCCTCATCGCCCAATGCCCCTGGGCCCGCTCCAAAAAGAAAATCTCATGGGTCTTTTCCACCCGCGCCATCTCCCGGATGCACTCGATCTCCTCGTGCATCCCCGCCTCCCGCGCCAGCGTTTCCATGCGCACGTACTCGTTCACGTTTCCGCTTTCCAGCCTCCCCGCGAAGTACATGGGCATGAACCATCCGATCAAGTGGCAGGATAGCCCGATGCCCTTGCCGATGCAGAAATACTTCATCTCCAGATAAGGAGATGGCTTCGCGGTCATCTTGGCCAGCATGCGCGCCAGATGCTCCCGGTGCGTCCATTCCTCTTTTTCGATACGCATCAGAGCGGCTTTTTCCATGGGGTCCGCCACGGAGGCGGCATGGCCCTGATAGGCGAATGCGGCGGCCCGTTCGGCGGAATAGGCCAAGCGTACCAGATGCAAAAGCTCGCGCATGGGCCGGAGTTACCTAGGGTCCGGAGCGGAAAAGGGCTGTCTCATGGGAATCCTTTACTATCTCTTTTCGACATACGGATTCGTCGATTCGGATGGCATTCCGGAGGGCTGTCTGATTGCGCGAAATAAAATCTAATCTCGTTTCACCATTTCCCCCCGGGAAGCGTCCCAGCATGATGAGAAGAATCGTTCCGACCCTGGCCCTGGCTCTCCTGACCGCCGCCTGTACCGCGCCCCGCTCCGTCCTGCTATCCCCGGAGGCCCTGCCCAAGGGACGCTGGGAGGCGGGCGCGGGCATGGACTTCAACGTTCCCACGCAAACCTCGGATGCGCTGAGCGACGGCCTGAAACAAGGCGTGGGCATGCTTTACGATGATGTTTCCAGTCACGACGTCACCGCCATCTCCGCGGACAGCCTGAACGTGTTCGCCAAGGCGCTGGTTGCCTATTCGGTCGATCCATTGGGCGCGCAGCCGGGGTTGTTCATCCGTTACGGCTTCTGGCCCCGCCTGGACGGAGGCTATCACTATACCGGAGGGGCGCATGCCTTCGATCTCCGCTGGCAATTCCTGGGGGCCAAGGCCGGGGACACATTGGCGTCCGGCCAATCGGCGTGGCAAGCGAGCGTGGGAGCGCAATACAGCTGGCAGAGCTTCGATCTGCCTTCGGTGGCGGGCTTGGACAAACTGCAGGAGATCCTCCAGTACGAGTTCAAGCGCAAGGACATCCTGATTCCCCTGATGGTGGGCAGGCCTTTTGGGGAACATGGGCGTTACGGGGGGTTCGGGGTGGGGGCCGCATACAATCTCAGCTTCGTCCAATACGGATCCGACGTGGTCAAATTGGTGGAACAGAAGTCGGACGGCACCACCGCGGCCTTCGCGCCCTTGCGGGGCGACAAAACCATATCCTCCTACGGCGGCTTCGCCAATGTCCGCGCGGGCTACCGCTGGGTCTACTTGGTGGCGGCCATGTCCGCATATTGGCAGGACTACGGGGAGTTCGATCTGTTCGGCGGGAAAAGCGTGGAGCTCAAGGGTTGGACGTATCTT
The DNA here is from genome assembly GCA_028287505.1 of Fibrobacterota bacterium. GTDB lineage: Bacteria > Fibrobacterota > Fibrobacteria > UBA11236 > UBA11236 > Chersky-265. The sequence goes on from JAQBPN010000086.1 coordinate 8,837, forward strand.
CCGTCCGCGGCCTTGGAGTTCCGCTTCTAGCCTCTAAGTGACAGCCGGGCTGGTTTCGCCCGCGAGGGATCGCGCGCCCGTCCGGCGCAGGGCCCGGTTCCCCAGCTGGCCGCAGGCCGCCATGGAATCTTTTCCCTTGGTGCCGCGGATGCGGCAGTATTGTCCCGCTTCCATGAGCCAATGGTAGAAGTCCGCCACGCCGTCCTTTTCCGGGCGGCCATAAGGCGAATCCAACCTGGGATTGTACGGGATCAGGTTCACGCAGGCTTTGAGATCGCGCAGGTATTCCGCCACCTCCAGAGCGTGTTCCTTTGCATCGTTGACTCCGGCCAGGAGCACGTATTCCATGAACAGGAAATCGTCCTTGTGCGCCAAGGGGAAGTTCCGCAGGGCCTCCTTGAGCGCCGCCAGCGGCCATTGCCGGTTGATGGGCATGATACGGGAACGGATGGCATCGTTGGGAGCGTTGAGGCTCACGGCCAGGCGCAGGCGCGAGAAGCCATGCGGGGGCGGCTGGGCGGCCAGGCGTGCCAGACGGTTGATGCCGTCCACGTGGCCTACCGTGGAAACGGTGATGGCGGACTGGGCGATGTTGAGGCCGCGCTGATCGGAAAGGATGCGGACGGCTTGGAGCACGTTGTCGAGATTGTCCATCGGCTCGCCCATGCCCATGAAGACCACGTTCTGGATGGGCTCTTTGAGGACGTGGCGGGCGACCATCACCTGGGCCACGATTTCGCCCGCGTCCAGGCTGCGCAGATAGCCCATCTGGGCGGTCTCGCAAAAGGTGCATCCCATCTTGCAGCCCACCTGGGAAGAGATGCACAGGGATTTGTACTGGCGCATGGGAATCACCACGGATTCGCTTTCCAGACCGTCGCGCAGCTTCAGGATGAACTTATAGGTCTCGCCATCCCCGGAGCGGCCGGCTTCCCGGGGCAATGCGTACTGGAACGCGCCGCGCACGGCTTGGGCCAGGGATGGGTTGGCGGCGAACTCGGGCAGAAGCCCGGGATCGGATTCGCCGCGGCGATACAGGGAGCGGAACAGGGCGCCGGCATGGTACTCGCCCTTGCCGAAGCGGCGGTCGAACTCGGCGGTCAGGCCGTCGTAGTCATAGCGGAGGATGTCGTCCGGGCCGGAGAGTGGCATGGATCCTATATACTTAAAATCCCCCGCGGCCGGAAAGGCGCGGCATGTCCTTGGGTTTGGAAGTTATAGCTTGGACGGGCGCGGCCGGCCGGAAGCCCGGCTCAGGCCTCGATGGAAAAAGGCGTGAAGCGCGTGTCCTTGTCGAAATAATCCTCCTGCTCGGCCTTCTTCAGGAAGATGACCACGCGATAGGTCACCGGAGTCATCACGATTTCCCAACCGGTCTTGAGGAGGTACTGGACCATGGCCACTTTTATCACGTCCCCCGTGGCCCAGATGCCGGCGAAGGCGATGACATAGAACAGGGAGGAGTCGACCAGCTCGCCCACCAAGGTCGATCCGATGGTGCGGATCCACAGCCAGCGGCCGTTGGTTTTGATCTTGAGCTTGGCCAGGGAATAGCTGTTGGCGAAGCTGCCGGCCCAGAACGCGATCATCGATCCCGCCGCGATCCGCCAGGCGTTCCCGAACACGCCCTCCAGCTGTCCCTGATAGGACTTCATCCATTCGCTGTCCGCGGCCGGAAGATGGACCACCACCCAGGCCATGAAGGAGGCGAATGCGAGCGCGCCGAATCCGGCCCAGACCACGCGCCGATCCCGCGCGTATCCGTACACTTCCGTCAGCACGTCCCCGAAGATATAGGAGATGGGGAAGAACAGCACGCCCGCGCCGAAGGTGACCTTCCCCAGGAAAGGCAGGGTCACCACCGCCTGTTTGGCCGCGCCGATGAAGTTCGAGCACAGCAGCACCGTCACGAAGGCCGCCATCACCAGGTCATAGTACTTGTATTGTCGCTTCTGCATATCTTCCCTTCGGCCTCAGGAGCCGAATCGCCCATGCCGCCCCCGGCGGACCATGGGCCCGTCCGAACGTGCAAACATAACTAGTGGGAGTTGCTTTAGGCTAGGCCGAGAGGCCCCACTTCACGCGGCTTACGCCGGGACAGGCGGTAAGACTCTCCACCACCTGGCGCGAGAGGGTGAAGACTTCGTTGCGGCGCATCTTCACGTCCCAATGCAAGGTGCGGTTGGAGGCGGACAGATCATAGTCCAGGGCCACGCGCTGCACGCGCACGCCCACCGCTTCCAGGCGTTTGCGTATCTCGTCGTCGCTCATCCCGTTCAGGCCCATCACCATGGTGACCGTCACGTAGTAGTCCTTCTTGACATGCTGTTCCATGTGCGGCAGCGCGAAGAGCGCGATGATGGCGATGACGGTTCCGATCACGCCGATGAGGAGATGTCCGCTTCCGAAAGCCAGGCCCAGGATGGTGATGAACCACAGCACCGCCGCCGTGGTCACGCCGCGCACCAGGGTGCCTTGGCGGATGATGGCTCCCGCGCCCAAAAAGCCGATGCCGGTGAGGATGCCGGCCGCCAAGCGGGCCCGATCGGGACGGAACATTCCGGCGGCCTGATTCAGGCTTTCCCGGTAGAAGTCCTCGGACAGGATCATGGCCAGGCAGGACGCCACACAGGCCAGGATAGTGGTCTTGAGGCCCGCCGCCCGTCCATGGCTCTCACGCTCCAGGCCCAGAATAAGGCCGGCGGCCAGGGCAAAACCGATACGGATCATCACTTCCTTGAAGTCCAAGGCCGCTACAGGATTCAAAAATGCCATCCTTTCCACAGGTAACTTTGATTTTAAGCCTCTGAATCCGCGAAAGCAACCTTCCACCCCGGATCCGGGACATTTGCCAATAAAAAAAAGTGAAAACATGCTTGCCATGCAAAAATGGTGTAATGGTACAATCATGGCGGAGGAGAACTCTCCATGAAGATGCCGGCACATATATCCCCTTGGTTGACCGATGAAGAACTCGCGACGTGGGTGCGTGAAGCGCCTACCCTGGACGCCTACAAGAAAAGGCTCGCCATCTGGCTGACCAGGCGCGGGCCATTCCATGCCCACAAGGTTTCGGAACTGCTGCAAGTTTCCAAACAGGCGGTATGGCTTTGGATCAAACAGTATAACCAGGGTGGCCCCGACAGCCTCGACCGTAAGGGCCGGGGTGGAAGACGCCGGGCGTACCTATCCCTGGACCAGGAGCGGGCGCTGGTAGAGCGCCTGCAATCCCAGGTGGCAAAAGGCCAGGGCCGCAAGGCCAAGGAGCTTCTGCCCGAGGTGCTCGAAGCCGTGGGACAGAACGTCTCCGTGGCTTACGTGTACCGGCTCATGCAACGGCACGAGCGCCGTCGCGGACCGGCGACGGCCAAGCCCATGCGCAAACTGGATGGCGAGGACGAACTCGCTCCCATGCAGGCTCCCGGTATCGGCGGCCTGCCGGCGCAGAACCAGACCCTGGGTTAACACCCCTGTAACAGCCATCTCCAGGTTTCCCCCCTGGGCGCGGACGCATGTCCGCGCGTTTCCCGCTTTACCATTGTTTGCTCCATCTCTGCTGTAATGGATTGTCATTCCGATGTGACAAGTCATTGGCAGCAATCATTTTGCCCTTAGGCCCGGAATTCCGTTTATATATATTGCCCCCAATATCCCAAGGCCGTTGGCCGGCTTCGGATGCTCAACGGATTTGAAAGTGGAGGCTGAATGAATTCACTGCAGTCGCGCATAAGGGAATTGAAGCCGGCCGCCATTCTCCTGTATTTGTCCCTGATGGGGTTCCTCAGCATCTTTTCCGTGCAGAAATATCTCGGGCTGGGCTTCGAACCGCTCAACTGCCTCAGCTTCATGGGCATCATTTTCGGCGTATACACGCTTAACCGGTTCACGGATACCACCGAGGATTTCACCAACGATATCGGCCGCCTGCTGTTCTTCCAGCGCAAAAGGGCTTTCCTGTTCCTGGCGGAGGCATCGCTGGCCGCCAGCATCGGCATTCTACTGTACGTGGGAAAGTTGAACTGGATGCATTTCCTGCTTCTGGCGATGGGCTTTGGATATTCCTATCGGCTGGTGCCTTGGTATTCGCGCACCCGGGGCTTCCGCATGTTGCGGATCAAGGAAATGACCTTCGTGAAGAATCTGGCCGTGTCCTTCCTGTGGAGCTCCTCCGTCTTCGTCGTGCCCGTGCTGTATTCGGGCGCGGCCGGCTTCGACAGGGTCATGGTCTGGCTGCTTGCCGGCGGCCTTTTCATAAGCACCTTCAACAACACCCTGTTCGATGACATCATGGACGAACCGGGCGATCGCGTCGCCGGCATCAAGACCCTGCCCACCCTTTGGGGCGGCCGCAAGTCGATAGCGCTGCTGATGACCGTGGACGTGGCCTGGCTGCTGGCCGTGGCGGCGTTGCGGCTCGCGGGGCGGATCGACTCCGGGCACGCGGCCTTTCTGGCCTTCCTGGGATTCTATCCCTTCCTGTACCTGGGATTGTATTCGCGCAAGACGGTGCCGAGCGCATGGATCGATATCCTGTCGGAAACGGATCTGCTCTTCTTCGCTTTGGGCATGCTGATGCTCAGCGTCCGCTGAACCTTCGCCCCATTTCCATCGATCGGGAGGCGGACCATCCGCCGGAACTCAGCCTACCAGATGGTGCTGGCGTTCCTTCATGCGCACGCGGGGCAGTTGCCGGCGCAGCAGACGGTTGAGAACATACTCTTCGGAGAACATCTCCGGACGGCTGCCCTTGCCGTGGTCCAGGACGTACTGGTTGCGCTCATGATGGGAGACCAGGCAAAGTTGCGGATAGACCGCCAGCTTGGTGAAGTTGGCCGCCATGGTCTTGGCGCTCACCAGCACCGTCACCGCATCGGGCGCGTATTCCGGATCGAGGAGTTCGTTCACGCTGGGCACGATGCTGGGATTGACCCGGATGTTCTGGAACACGCGGATGAGATCGGACATGTTGTCCATCCCGTCCTTGACCACCACGATGGGATGCTTGCGACGCGCTTCCTCCTCGATATGTTCGGCATAGATGGGGAAGGTGATGATGAGCTTGAGCCCATGTTCCTCTTTTTTCCCCAGGTTCTTGGAGTAGGCGCTGATGCGCCCTCCATGGCTTTCCACGATGGTGCGGGTGATGGACATGCCCAGCCCGGTTCCGCCCTTGCTTTTCTTGGTGGTATAGAATGCCTTGAAGATGTGCTCCAGCTGTTCTTTGTCGCAACCGGTTCCGTTGTCTTCGATGCCGATCACAAGGAGCGTTTCGGTGGCCGTGAGCTTGACCCTCACTTCCACCGGGGCGCCGTTCCCGGCTTCAAAGCTGTTGTTGAAGATATTGACGAAAACCTGCTCCAGCTTGCCCCAGTCCCCGAACATGAAACGATCGCGTTCCAGTCCGGCCAGGGAGAAGGAAGCGCGCCGACCCGGAAAATGCTTCTCGACGGAGCCCTTGATCACCTCGGAGAGGTTGACGGGATGCTTTTCCCGGATCACTTCGGTGCGTGAGAGCTTCAGGATATCGTCGCTGAAATAGGCAAGCCGCTCCACGGTCGTCACGATGTTGTTGACGATGTCCTTGCCTTTTTGGGACAGGGTTTCCACCTCTTGGAGAATCTGCGCGTTTCCGGAAATCATGAACATGTAATTCTTGATTTCATGGTTGATGATGGCCGTGGACTCGCCCAGTTGCTTGAGGACGTTCACCTGCTCCAAATCCTTATAGGCCGATTCCAGCTTGGTGAAGTTGTTCTCCTTCTCGTTCAAAAGCATCAGGAACCGCTCGGTGAAAATCATGGAGGCCATGAGCCCATAACCCAGGACACCCAGAATGGTGAAGCTCGGAATTGTCGAAAGAATGGTATTGGCAAAAGCGACGATGTCCAGGATGCCGCATGCGCACAACCCCAGGAATCCGAATAAGTGGAAAAGGAGGATGCGCCGCTCCCCCGCCTGAGAGCGGCGGAGCTTGTTTATGATGATGAAGTTGGAGGAGAGGACATACACGAGCACGAAAGGGATGAAAAGCCAGTTGTAAAGAATGCCGGCCCGATAGGTCCCTTCCGAGATAAAGAGCATTTTGTCGGAGAGGAAGGTCGATGCCAGGAGAAAACTGCTCGCGGCCACCACGGGCATCAGCTTCAGGAACCGGGAGGAAGTGAGGATGAGCAGATACCAGATGGAAAACGGCATGAAGAGGCATGCGAGCAGATGGTAGACCCGTTGCCAGAACAACAGCTTCAGGGGATCCGTCATCCCCGGCGTCACCCACAGATCGATGGCCGTCATCGCGCACAGCAGGATGAGGGAAAGACCGAAGAATCGAAAACTCTTATCGAAATCGGTTCTCAAGTCGATGAGGATGAACAATGCTCCCACTGCAAATAGAAAGGAGCATATCGCTTGAAGGACCAGTACCATCCCAAACCGCCGTTAACTGGTTGGAGCCAAAGTCTTGGAACCCAATAATAGCTTAATCGGGAATCACTATTCAACATTGATTCAACACACAAACAACGCCTTATCCACAAATTAACAACAGCCATATGACAATCGCCTTCATCCAAGGACATCACAAAAACCTATACAATCATTCTTTTCAATCGCGGCTTCTTACAAAAACGGCCAATTAGTTGGGTGTTTTCTCGTTTTTAAAAACATCGGAAAGTAGGGCGATTCGGAGTTTGTGAATGTGAATATAGGGGAATGCATTAAGGAGATACTTTTCAACAATCCATTAACCATCGCTTGAGGACGCCGCATGCGGACAGTGGTTATCGTTTTTCTCACCGCGGCTTTGGCCATGGCCTTTGAAAACCATGAAGCCAAGGAAGATGCCGCGGCTTTGCAAGTGGACGGATTTTTCGGGCTTCCCGGACAACTGGATTCCGTCTCGGGAGACGTGCCCTTTTCCAGGGCCTATGGGTATTCCTTCTTCCCCATCATGAAAGTCGCGGAAAAGGATTTGGTGGGAAGCGCTGAGTTTTCCATCATGCCCCGCACATTCCAATCCCAAGGCTCGGACCTTAACGGCCCCATCCTGCAAAGCTACGGACTGGGATTGGGGTACCAGGCCTTTCATACCCCCGGCCAAGAGGGCTTTGCGTACGGGATGGTGGGAATCAACGGGGACATGCGGGATTTGGGTCCGGAAAACATCTACGGCGATCTGAGCTACACCCACCAGTTCAACGTCTCCAAGCGGTTGATGATCGGGGGCGGCATCGATTTCCATTTTTATTTCGGGGATTATTTTCCCTATCCCGTGATCCTGTTGGATTGGCGGATCGCGGATCACACCAAGGTCAAAATCGATTTCGACACCGGCGAACTGAAGCAGTTCCTGACGGACTGCCTGAGCGTTTCGCTCGGGGCGCAGTACGATATTTTCCACTACGGTTTCGGGCGCCGGGAGGGATATGTCCAGGAAACCATCGATGGCATGCTCAGATTGGAATACCGGATTTCCGAAAACGTGTACGGCCGCGTGTCGGCCAAAAAACCGGTGTGGGGAGGGGAAAAGGTTTGGACTCGGACGGGTACCGGCTTGGATGGTTCCGGGAACGAGGGGGGTTCCATAAGGATGCAGATTGCGTATGGAATTTGAATCCAAAGCCGTGCGCTAACCGCGCAGGCGGGATTTTTTTACCTTAACCTTACTATTGGTTGTCCCCTTAACCTCACTATTGGCCGTCCAAGCATTGGAAATCGCAACCTCGCGATTCTGAGGCCTTAATCCATCAGACAACGGTGCAACATGATTCCATCCGACAGAGTTTCCGTGGTCATGGTCGAGGACAACCGCGATCTGGCCCAGACGGTCCTCGATTTTCTGACCCGGGAACCCCGCTTACAGGTTCTGGGGACGGCCCATGAGGTCAAAGGTTTCAAAGACCTTATCCAGCAGCATCTTCCCGACCTGGCCTTGATTGACATCGGCCTGGACACCCCCAGGTCCGGTTTGGACCTGATTACCTGGCTTCGCGAGGAGTTCCCGGTGGTCAAGCCGGTGATCATGACCGTGAACCAGGGCGACGTGCTGGAGGCCTACAATCTGGGCGCCCGCGGGTACATTCTCAAATCCGGCCTGGAAATCCTGGCCCCGACCCTGTTGGACGTCAGCGAAGGCAAGCTCATCATTCCGCCCAACGTAGGGGAACTGTTCCTCAGCCAAGTGGCTGCTGCCAAGACAAAATGGAAGAAATCCCTGGAACTGGAGCGGTTTTCCGACCGGGAAAGGGAAATTCTGGGGCTTTTGAAATCCGGGCTCAGGCGGGAGGATATCGGAGACCGACTGGGGATCTCTTTCTTCACGGTACGCCGGCACATCCAGAATATGCTCGAAAAAACAGGAGAACCCACGGTCCGGTCCATCCTGGAAAAGTTCGGAGAGGTACTGGGCGCCTAGTCTCCCCTTCGCGGGTAAATGGCCCCTCTTAGGAAATACTTTGGCCGTCCTTATGAGGGCCCAAAGGGAAACCCTTCGCTTTTCCCTCTCCTTGACCAAAACTTAACGCCGGAACAGGCGCCGGTAAACACCACTCGGCGTGGTGCTTTTTGCCCTTAAAGGCCCTGTCGAAGGCTTTTCGCATCCAAACCGGGAGCCGCCTTCGGCCGGATTGGTGACCTGGATATTTGGATTTTACGCTAAATTCAATTAAGAATTAAGTTTTGGGTAGCCGGCCCCGCCGGAAGCGGGCGCCCGCCTCCGGCGGGGCCGGAACCCGGGATTTTCAGAGTCAATCTCAGTAAGCAAGGATAGCCCCGTGCTCGTGAACGTCGTGACGGTCTATGTGAAGCCGGAACATATCGCGGATTTTCTGGCCGCCACCGTGGATAACCATACGGGAACCCGGACCGAACCCGGCAATCACCGCTTCGACGTGCTGCAATCCGCGGAAGATCCGGGCCGCTTCCTTCTTTACGAAGCATTCGAGTCCCAGGACGCCGTGGAAGCCCATCGGAAAACCGCCCATTATCTCGTCTGGCGATCCAAAGTGGACGCGTGGATGGCCAAGCCGCGCGAACTCGTATCCCATCGCATTGTCGCGCCGGCGGATCCCGCCGCATGGTGACTGGATTCACCTTCGCCCGCATCCCCCACGTCTATTTCGGCGCTGGCAAGCTGGCGGAACTCCCCAAAGTGGCCGGCGCTTTCGGCGCGCAGGCATTGCTCATCACGGGAGCGGCTTCGCTCAAGGCCGCGGGCCGCGTGGAACGCGTGCATGAGGGCTTGGGCAAAGCGGGCATCCGTTTCGAAACCCTTGTCATCGACGCGGAACCGTCCACGGACTTCATCGACAAAACCTGCGCCCGCCTCAGGGGACGCGGAGCCGGGGCCCACGGAGATGCCGGCATCCAGGTGGTGATCGGCATCGGGGGCGGCAGCGTCATCGACGGGGCCAAAGCCATTTCCGCCATGCTGCCGCATGCCAATTCCGTGTTGGATCACCTCGAGGACGTGGGCCGGAACGTGCCTCACAGCGGCGTCAAGATACCCTACGTGGCCGTCCCCACCACTTCCGGAACCGGCGGGGAGATGACCAAGAATGCCGTCATCAGCATGGTCGGACCGCAAGGCTACAAGAAATCCCTGCGCCATGACAATCTCATTCCCGACGCGGTCATCGTGGACCCGGAGCTCATGGTCACCTGCCCGCCCCACATCACGGCCGCCTGCGGCATGGACGCATTCACGCAATTGCTCGAGCCCTACCTGTCCCCCATCGCCTCGCCGCTCACGGACGCCCTGGCCTTCAGCGGCCTGGAGCGGATCCGCGACAATCTGATCCCGGCCTGCACCCATGGCGGAGGGGATATCGACGTGCGCGCGGGCATGGCCTACGCCTCCATGCTTTCCGGGGTCGCGCTGGCCAACGCGGGCCTGGGCATAGTGCATGGGTTGGCCTCCCCCATCGGCGGCTTCTTCCCCATCCCCCACGGCGTGGTCTGCGGGACCCTGGTGGCCTCGGCCACGGAGTCCAATATCGCCGCTCTCCGCAAGCGCGGGGGGAACCCTTCCGGGCTGGCCAAGTACGCCAAGGTGGGCGCGCTGTTCGGAGGCGATGCGGCCAAGAGCGAAGCCTGGAACTGCGACTTCCTGGTGGAAAAGCTGCGTGAGTGGACCGACACCCTGGCCATCGCGCGCCTGGGAGACTACGGCATCACCGCTTCGGATTTCGATCGCATCGCGGACAAGACCAGCAACCGCCACAATCCCGTGAAGCTCCAGCGCGAGGAGCTCGACGAACTCCTCTCAAGGCGCCTGTGAGCAAGCGACCGGGCTCCGGGGCGGGTCTACGTAAAGAGAGGACCCGGGACGGGAAGCCCCGCGTTCCCAAGCCTCCCTTCGCCAAGGCCAGGCCCAAGCGGCCGCCGGAATTTCCCGCCGCCCCGCAACGCCTGCGCTATCTGCTCTTCCACAAACCCTATGAGGTCCTCTGCCAATTCACACCCGAGGGCGGTAAGGCCTGTCTCAAGGATTACGTCAATGTAACCGGCATCTATCCCTGCGGCCGCCTGGATTGGGACAGCGAAGGCCTGGTCCTGCTGACCAATGACGGCCCTCTCATCGAGAGCCTTTTGTCCCCCAAGTCCAAGCTGGCGAAAACCTATTGGGCCCAGGTGGAAGGCATCCCCGATGAAAAAGCGCTGACCTCCTTGCGGGGCGGCGTGGTGATCGAAGGCAAGCGGACCCTGACCGCGGGCGCGGAACGATTTCCGCAAGGCGATAAGCTGCCGCCGCGCAGCGTTCCCATCCGCGTCCGCAAGAACATTCCGGACTCATGGCTGCGTTTGACATTAGTGGAAGGCCGTAACCGCCAAGTCCGGAAAATGACGGCGGCGGTGGGCCATCCCACGTTGCGTCTAATCCGGTATGCCATCGGCCCTTTCAATCTGGATGGCCTGGAGCCGGGCAAATGGATCGAAGTGGACGAGCGCGACATCAAGCGCAAATTGTCTACCTTTTCCCCTCGTCCCTAACACTTTCGAGGAGGTCCCGCATGCGGCCAGCCCTGTCCACTCTTTTCCTCTTTTGCGCCCTGCTTCCCGCCGCCGCGCAGACTCCCGCCGCAGCCAATGCTCCCGCTGGAGCCGCCGCGCCCGTCGCAGCTGCCGCGCCCGGTCAAGCCGCCATCGACACCGCGGGCGCGAAAACGCCAGCGCCCGCCAAGGTCGCTCCTCCGGCGGCCACGGATTCCGCCACCGTGGCGGCTGACACGGCCACTTCCGCGCCGCCTTCCCAGCTGGATGCTTTCACGATCCACAACAGCTTCCTCTCACGGCTGGATCTCTCCGGAACCATCCAGCTCAAAGCCTTGTACCACAACATCTCGGCCGACCGGGACGCGGACAAAAGGCTGAGCTTCCAATTGCGCCGCTTCAAGCTGGAATTGAACGGCGCCTTCGATGAGCATTTCGGATTCCTGGGCGAATTGCTGGTGGACGGGAACAATCGCAACTTCGGCGTAGACAACGCCTATCTCTATTACACCGTCAACGAACTGGTCGGATTCAAGGGCGGCAAAATGAAGAGGCCCTTCTCGCAAGAAGCCCTGCAATCCTCCAAATCCCTGTATACCATCGAGCGCGGCGAGCTCTATCAGAACTTCCTGGCCAACATCACCGGCTACTCCTATTTCGACCTGGGCGTGGTCGCCTACGGCGGCTTCGTGGAAGAAGAGAAAACCGTGACGTACGAGATAGGCGTGTTCAACGGCAAGCAGAACGACTCGGCCTCCAAGGACTACAGCGGCCAGCAGGATGAAAACCTGGACAAGGGGTTCAAGGCCAAGGACGTGGTCATGCGCGTCACCGTCACTCCCGTCAGGCCGCTGAAACTGGAAGCCGCCGTCTCCACCAAGGCCGCGGAAGACAAAAGCAACCCCGCCGATTTCGGCTATGCCGTCAATACGGCCTATGAAGTGGGCGCGGATTTTTCCTACGACCATCTCCGCCTGCTGGGCGAAGCCGCCTGGGGCGACAACCATAACAGGCTGGACGCCAGGATCATCGACGGCAGCACGCAGTTCTTCACCTTCTATCTGATGGGCGTGTGGCGCGAAGATTACAGCCGCGGACGCGCCAGCGAACTGGTGCTGAAGGGCGAAGCCTTGGACCCCGACTTCAAATTCGCGAAGGGGGAAGGGACGCCCAACGACGGAAAGGCCCGGTATACGTTGGGGGTGAATTATTTCTTCACGCCCAAGGTGAGCGTGATGGCGGACTACGGAGTGCTGCAACCCATCACCAAGGTCGCGGGGGAAAAGGATCTCACCCACGATGTCGATCTGATGTGGCGTATGAGCTTCTGAATCCTGTTTCTGTCTCATGCTCCGGCGGGCGCTCGCTCGCGCGGGGTTGGGGCTAGGGCAAGCCTTGGCCTTACGCTGATGCCCCTGCGATGTCCATTGGAAGGGGGCGTCGCGATGGTCGGGTCGGCTCGGTGGGTCGGCCAAAGACCGCGACTTTCGATTCTGCGTTGACTTCCCCCCTCCCAATGGACATCGTCCGGCTTGATACGCCCCAACCCCGCGCGAGCGAGCGCCCTCCACAATCCGCGCCGATACGGGTTCTGATTTCGATCGTCGGGTTGGTGGTCTATTCGCCGGGGGGCGAGATTGGTTTCTCGCGGCGGGTAATGTGTGGGTCGCGTTAGTTGCAATGTGGGTTTCGCTCGTCGTTGGGTTTCGAGCGGGTGGGAGAGTGGGTCGCGGAGGCGGCAAAGAAGTTATGACGCAGGATTGGGTCGGGGGTCGATTGGGGCTCGCCGCGGTTCGGTGGGGTGGCTGTTGGAAAACCGCGCGGCGCTTAGGGGGTGGCGCGATCCTGTGTAGACTGTTGGAAAGGCGCGCGGCGTTGGGGGTGGCGCGATTCGGTGGGTTGATTGGAGAAATACGCGCGGTGTGTGGGGTGGCGTGGTTCTGTGGGGCGGTTGTTGGAAAGGCGCGTGGCGTTGGGGTCAGGTTTTTTTGGCGTAGCCTAGGTAGGAGATGTTGAGGGAGGGGGTGAAGGTGAATTTGAAGTCGTTGGGGACGCGGCGGGTGGCGAGCATTTGCCAGAATGGGCGGCCCAGGCGGGGGCGCATGCCGATCATTTCGGCGGTTTGCAGGCCGCTTCGCGCGCAGTAGGCGCTCATTTCCCTGGGCTTGATGAAGAGGGGGAGGACGTGCATGCGTTTGGGGGTGTTGCGGACGAACCATTCCAGGCCTTTGATGACGATGAGCCAGGCGAGGTAGTTGCGATTGAAGGTGTGGAAGAAGAAGAGGCCGCCAGGGCGGAGGACCCGGGCGGCTTCGGCGATGACCCGTTCCGGGGCGGTTACGTGTTCCAGGAAGTCCAGGGCGGTTACGGCGTCGAAGGAGGCGTCGCGGTAGGGGAGGCGGTAGGCGTCGGCGACGCGGTACATGGCGGGAGTCGGGGCGCGGGAGGCGGCGACCTTGAGGCTGCCGCGGGACATGTCCACGCCGGAGACCGTGTGGCCCTCGGCGGCCAGGGCGTTGGCCAGGAAGCCGGCGCCGCAGCCGATGTCGAGGATGCGGCCGGGGGCGGCGTTGCGGGCGGAGCGGATGCGTTGGGAAACCCAGGGGTTCTTGAGTTCGCCTTCCGCGCGCAGCAGGGCTACCGGATCATCGTAGGCTTCGTACCAGCGCTCTCCCAGGTTGTCATAGAAGGCGTTGTTGACCGTGGCGAGGTCCGCGGCGGCGGTGGCCGCGGGCGGACCGGCCGGGATTTCGGCGGGGAGGGCGGTCAGGGTGTCGCGGGCAGGGCTGGTTTCCATGGTCCGTTCCAGTAGAGGAGTTGATAGCACAGGAAGAGGGCGGTGAGGACGGTCTGGCCCGTGAGGAAAAGGGCGAAGAAGGCGCGGCCGGCGTCGGGAGCGAGGTCGGCGGGGAGGGTGGCCTGCAGGTTACCGTAGGGGGCGAAGACCGGCGCGAAGCGCCAGGCTCCGGCGATTCCGAGCAGGATGGGGTGCATGACGAAGAGGAATGCGTGCAGCCACATTTCGCCGCCCGAGCAGCGGCGCGCGTGGATCCACTCGTCCTTGGTGACGAACAGGGAGGAGAATGCCGCCGCCGATACGTAGAGCGCGAGACCGCCCCGGGTGGGGGGCAGGGCCAGCGCGAGGGTGTAACAGGCGAGCACGGTCAGCGTGTCCAGGGGATGGCCCCAGCGTTCCCAGGGCGGGAGATTGCGGCGGCGATGGAACCAGGCTTCATCGAGAAGCATTCCCAGGGAATGCACCAGGAAGGGGATGGGAGCCAGGCGCCACATGGGGTCAGGCTTTGCGGAGCATGGCGCCGTAGACGGTGAGACCGGGACCGAAGGCCAGGCTGGTGATGAGGGTGCCGGGAGCCACCGTGTCATCGGCAAGCATGGCGGCCCAGACATGCGGCAGGGTGGCCGAAGACATGTTGCCGTAAGCCTTGAGGGCCGCGCGGCTCGCCGCCACCTGTGCGGGTTGCAGTTCCAGCAGATCCGCGACCTTGTCTATGATCCGGGGTCCGCCGGGGTGCACGGCGAACAGGCTCTTGGAAAGGGCCTCGGACGGGTCCGCGCCCACGCGGTCGAACATCCGCCGCAGGAATCCCTTCAGGGCCCCCGCGATGAGATCGGGCACTTCCCGGGCCAACATCATCTTCATCCCCCTGTCGCCCAGGATCCAACCCATGGCGCCCAGGGACCCAGGTATGATTTCTTCGTGCACTCCCAGGAACCGCAATCCCTTGCCGCCGTCGTCGGGGCGCACGCTGTAACGGATATGGCCGTCCGAGAAAAGGCTTTGCACCACCAACTGTTCGGGAACGTGCTGACTGGGGTCCAGATGCAGGGTGCAGGCTTCCGTGTGGACGATGTCCACGCGCGCCGGAACGGAAGAACGGACGCGGGGCGATGCGGTGAAGGCCGATGCCATGCGCAGGGCAGGCATGGATGCGTAACATCCCATATGATATGCGTGCATGACCCCGGTGCTTTCCTGCCAGCCCCGGCGCGTCACCAGTTTCTGCGCGGCGCTGGGCGCCACGTAGCCGGTGCAGGTTACGTGAATGATTTCACCGGGAGGAGGATCCGCGTCGGCAGGATAGAACTCTTCCAGCATCCGGTCGGCGATTTCCGAAAACACCTCCATGCGCGCGTGCATGCCCGCTCCGCGAGGATCCTTTTCCAGGTTGAACAGGCGCATGCGCTCCCAATCCAGATGGAGGAAATCCTCCAAATCGTGCCCGCGGGCGGCCAGACTGTCCGGGCCGCATCCGAAGCGGGCGACGTACCGTTCCATGGAACGGCGGAACGCTTCGCCGTCGAAGCCGGAGCCCCGGGATACCGTTTCGGACTTGGCGTGGGCGGAGGAAAGCCAGCGTACCGATGCCGCGTGATCCGCCGAGTACCGGGGCCGCAGGATGCGGAAGTCTCCGATGAGGCCTTTCGACGGAAAATCGGCCATGGTATTCCTCGCCTGGAAAATCCAGAAGATAAATGAAAAGCCCGGCGGGAGCCAGGCTTTTGAAAGGTGCGGGGGGCGATTGAGCCCGGGTCTACCGGGAGTAGAAGAATTTGCCCAGAATGCGGGCGCCCGATTGCACGAAATAGACGCCCGTGGGGGCTTCCGCGCCGGAGGCGGTCCTTCCGTTCCACTGGTAGAGGTAACCGGTGGGGTGCAGGGTCGCGATCTTGTTTCCCATCATGCCGTACAGGCTCAAGGGCTCGCTGGAATTCGCGGCCTTCTCACCGGGCTGGATCAAGACCAGGTTGCCGGTCTGGCTGACCTGGAAGCCCGAGGCCTTGGGCTTCACGGAAGCGATGCGTGTAATCGGCGTTTCCATGGAGTCATAAGTGATGTGGATCAACTGCACGGTGAAGTCGACATTGCGCGTATCGGTATTGACGGAATCCTTCCACTGGTTGAGAAGGGTTGCGGACAGCTCCGCGGAATCC
The DNA here is from genome assembly GCA_028287505.1 of Fibrobacterota bacterium. Classification (GTDB taxonomy): domain Bacteria; phylum Fibrobacterota; class Fibrobacteria; order UBA11236; family UBA11236; genus Chersky-265. The sequence continues at coordinate 24,776 of JAQBPN010000086.1, forward strand.
GGAAAACTCGTCAATTCCGAATAGTAGTGGGTGAAGGTGCCGGTGATGGCGCCCGTGCCGCTGCGGATGGTGCGCTTCATGGTGGCGTTGCCGTACCACATGTCCAGCTTGGACTTGGCTTTGAACTTTCCGATCGCTTCATACAGCGAAATGGAAGTGCCGCTGACGGAGGAGGCGAATCCGAACCAATACTCGTCCCATCCGGGTTTCTTGAACTGGAACTCGCCGTCGTTGATTTTGACCGAGTAGTCGCTGGTGGCTTCCACGGCGAACTTGGATTCCCCGCGCTTGCGTTTGGCGAATTTGACTTCCTTCTTGACCCAGGCGTCGCAAGTGCCCGTGCCGTCCCAATCGGTGATCATCCGATATTCGGTGGAATCATTCAGCAAGGTGGCGGCGTTCATTCCCTTGTCGACATGAACGGCCGCGCCTTGTTGTTTCAACGTGGCGAGGGCGGAGCCCGTGAGCATGAATTGGGTGGCGTCCTGGAGATGATAGGTCTGGTTGCAAACCGAAGCGCCTACCCATGCCGCCAGAATGAGACCCGTAAGAACCGTTAGTTTTTTCATATTGCGTTCTACTAATGTAGGCGAAATGCCCTTAAATGCAAACCCATTTCCTTTATTTCTAACTTCTCGGCATGTCTTTCCCTGGGTTCCTGAGTGGGGGGAAATCCCCTGAATTCACGCGATTTCGCCACTTGGGCGCCAATCCCGGCCAAGGTCACGCAGCGGAGTTTGAAGCCTTTTCGACCCTGCCTCCGGCTTCCCAATCCACCCGGTCCCGGTTATGACGGCCCCGGCGGAAAAACCCGTCCGCATCCTCTACATCACTTCCACCTATAGCCGGGACGAAAAGGACAACCAGAATCCCTGGATGATCGACACCATCCGCCATCTCAAGGCCAAGGGGTATGACATTGAAGTATTGGCCCCTTCTTATAAGGGTTTGCGGACGCACACGGTAGGCGGAGTCCTGGTGCATCGCTTCCGGTACTTCTTCAAGGAGCGGGAAACCCTTACCCACGATCAAGGCGCCCCCAACAAGATCCGGGGCAGCCTTTTGTTCAAACTGCTTTTCTTCCCGTACCTGTTTTTCGGAATGCTGGCCGCCATGCGCGTCGCCCGCAAAGGCCGGTATGATTTCATCCATTGCCATTGGCCGTTTCCCCATGGTCTCATGGGATGGGCCGCCTGTCTGGCGGCGCCGGGCAAGCCCAGGCTCATCCTGCATTTCCACGGGGCCTGCCTGCTGCTCGCCGCCAAGTTCAAGCCCATTGCGCCCATCCTCCGTTTCTGCCTGCGCCGGGCGAAGGGCGTGGTATCCAACTCCACCTTCACCGCGGGACTGGTGACGAAGCTGATGGCGGTGGACCAAAGCGTGATCGGATTCGGTTCGCCGCTGGCCGGCGATCCGCTGCCCCCGGCCCGCAACGCCACCAAAATCATTCTCACCGTGGGCCGCGTGGTCGAACGCAAAGGCATCGTCCATCTCCTCCGAGCCCTTCCCAAGATCGCCGCGGCCATGGACGCCAAGGTGGCCATCGTGGGCAAGGGGGATCCCAAGGTGGAAGCGGACCTGCGCGCGGTGGCGGATGAACTGGGCCTTGGCGATCGCGTCGTGTTCGCGGGCAAGGTTCCGGAAGCGGACCTTATCGGCTGGTACCGGACCTGCGATGTATTCTGCCTGCCCGCCATCGTGGATTCCCAGGGGGAAACGGAGGGCTTGGGGGTGGTGCTGCTGGAAGCCCTCAACTATGCCCGCCCGGTGGTGGCTTCCAACGTGGGCGGCATTCCGGACATCATCAAGGACGGCCGTACCGGACTGCTGTGCCCGGAAAAGGATCCTGACGCATTGGCCGCGGCCATCCTGAAGCTGCTCGCGGATCCCGTCCTGGGGGAAACCCTGGGCCGGCAAGGCCACGAGTTCGTCCGCAGGGAATTCTCCTGGGAGCATATCGTCGCCCTTTGGGAGGATTTCTACGCCCGGGCTTCCTAGCCCGCCCGGGCCTCTGGGCCCGCCCAAGCCTCCCGACCCGCCTGAGCCCGGGGCTTGCGGGGCCTCCATGCCGGTTCGAATGGCTATTTGAGCGGATGCAATCCGTTGGCGGCGCGGATGGCGCGCGCCCTGGCCCACAGACCCTTGTCCGATTTGAAGAAACGCGTCAGCGCCGAAGCCGTGCATCCCAAGGCCGCGGCCGCCGGAGCCGTCTGGCCCGCATGCCATGCCAGCAAGTGCAAAGCATGCAAGGCGAAGCGCGGGAAATCGGCATGATCGGGATTCGCGCCCGCGCGGAAGGCCGGCTGCGCCGCGGAAGGGCCTGCCTCGGCGGGATCGCAACCGGGCAGGGAAGCGGATAGCGCCATGCCCATGCGCAGGCGGGCCAGCGCGGCGTGCAGATTGCGCAAGGACGCCCGGGAATCGACGGACTCGGCCGTGAGGCGGGACTCCGGATGCGTCAGGCGCACGCCGCTGTAGACGCGGTTGCGCTTCTGCCCTCCCGGACCGGATCCCTGGAAGCGCGATTGCGTGCAGGCGCGGAGAAGATCTTCCGGAAGCAAGGCCAGCCATCGATACGCGGAAAGCACGGGGATGCCGTCCCCGGGTTGATCGGATCGCGGTGAAGAACCTGTCGCATCGGAAACGCCCATGTCCGGGCCGGGAATATAACAATGCCTCGCCGGGGCGGCTGAGGCCCTATTGCGTCAATGCGCGCGGAAAGGTCAGACCGCGGAAATCTGCGGCGACAGGGTTTCCAGGCCGTCGATGACTTCCCGGAGCTTTCGGACCAGGGTCCCGGGGCTGAACGGTTTGCCCAGGAAAGCCATGCTGTTCTGGAAGACCCCGTGGCGCAACATGGCATCGTCCGTATAGCCGGACATATACAATACCTTGAGGCCGGGCCGCATGGTCAGCAGCTTTTCCGCGAGTTCCCTGCCGCTCATGCCCGCCATCACCACATCCGTGAGCAGAAGATCGATGGGGCCTTCATGCCGGTCCACCACTTCCAGAGCGGCCAATCCTGAACCCGCCTCCAGCACTTTGTAGCCGTGGGACAGGAGCACATGGCTTATCAAGCGGCGCACCATGTCCTCGTCCTCGACCAGCAGGACGGTTTCCTTGCCGGATTTGGCGGACTTGCCGGATTTGGCCGCGCCGGGCAGGGACGGCAGCTTGCGGATCGCTTCGACTTCATCTTCCGCGGAATGCACGGCCGGGAGATAGACGGCGAAGGTGGTGCCCTTGCCGGGTTCGCTAGTAACGGATATGTTACCTCCGGCCGTCTTGACGATTCCGTATACCGTGGACAGGCCCAGACCCGTGCCCTGTCCCGGCGGTTTGGTGGTGAAGAACGGTTCGAAAAGGTGGGTCTTCACTTCCTCGCTCATCCCGAAACCCGTGTCCGCCACCGTCAGGCGCACGTACCGTCCCGGGTCGATGGGGAAAAAGGTCATGTCCTGGCCCTTCTCGAGGCGGATGTTCGCGGTTTCGATGGTAAGCCTGCCCCCCGTGGGCATCGCGTCCCGGGCGTTCAGCGCCAGATTGAGAATCACCTGTTCCATCTGACCGGAGTCGGCGTTGATCTTGGCCAGCGGCATGTCGCCGACCGTCACCAGCTGGATGTCCTCGCCGATAAGGCGGCCCAGCATCTGCCGGATTTCCGCCACCACCTGGTTGAGGTCCAGCACGCGGCTCTCGAGCACCTGACGGCGGCTGAAAGTGAGCAGTTGCCGCGTCAGGGAGGCGGCGCGTTCCCCGGCGCGGCGGATCTCCCCCACCGTGGCCTGCAAGGGATCGTTCTCGCGCAGGGACTTCATCGCCATTTCGCTGTACCCGTTGATGGCCGTCAGGAGATTGTTGAAATCGTGCGCCACTCCGCTCGCCAGGCGGCCCACGGCCTCCATTTTCTGGGATTGCCGCAAGTGGTCCTCGCTGCGGTGCAATGCCTCCTCGGCCAGTTTCCGCTCCGTGAAATCGTAAGCGGAGGCGATAAGCAGCTGGATACGGCCTTCGCCGTCCCGGATGGCGGCGCTGCTGGCCACCAGCCAACGCTCTCCCGCTCCCCTTTTGTTTCCCACGCGCAGGACTTTTCCCGCCACCGGTTCCGTTTCCGGCGCGAAGGCCGCGGTCAGGGAAGGCCAGCAAACCGGCGAGCCGCTTTCATCGCGCGCGGACAGCGCCGCGGCCAGGTCCTCCAGGGACGTCTCGAGGATTTTCTGCGCGGAATCCATGCCCAGCATCCGGGCGGCGGCATCGTTCGCGAACACCACGCGGCCGCCGGAATCGGCCACCACCACGGAATCGGAAATGGCGCGCAGGATGGCTTCCAATTGATCCTTGGATCGCCGCAGGGATTCTTCGAAGCGCTTGTGCTCGGTAATGTCCCGGCACACCGCCAGCAGCCGTTCCGGTTCCCAGGACGGATTGAGGATGGGGGTAATGATCACGTCCCACCATTTGGGCTTTCCCGTTACGCTGGGGCAATATCCCTGGAACTTGCCCACGCCGGTGCGCATGGCCGCCCTCATGGCGTATTCCGCTTTTCCCCGATCCTCGCCCCGCCAGAACTCCAGCCAGGATTGGTTGATGAAAGCCTCCGGGTCCTCTATTTCCATGAGCTTGCGGCCGCTATAACTGATCGAGAGCAGGTTGCCCTCCATGTTCAGCACCATGATGCAGTCGCGGCTGCTTTCGATGATGCGCCTGCCGAAGGCCTCGCTGGTGGACAGTTCCTCCTCCGCGCGCTTGCGATCGGTGATGTCCACGCCGAAACCGATGGCGCCGCCGTCGACGGTGTCCGGGGTGAACCAGATCTCATTGACCCGTTTTCGATCCCCCCGTCCCGATTCGAATTCGAAATGCACGGTCTCTCCGGCCAGCGCCCTTTCCAGATGGTGCCGGCAACCGGGCCAGCCTTCCAAAGCGCTTTTTCCGATCACGTCCTGGCCGCTCAGGCCGGAAAAGCGCAACGCGGCTCCCCGCGATTCCAGGAACACCCCGTTGCCGTCCAGGCGGCAGGCCATCACCGGTAGGTTCTCCAGCAGCATATCCAGCAAGCGGCTCTTGGCGCGCAGATCCGCGTCGGGCGTTCCGGACCCGTTGTTTCCCAGCGATATCGGGTTGGGTAAATCCACGGTTACCTTACCGGCCGGTTCATGGCCGGCGGCGTCCCGAATCTCCCGCAGGTTGAGGACCAGCCAGGTCTTGCCGGCTTCCCCGCGGCTGCGGGTTACATGGGCTTCCAGGCGGGCGGGCGGCTTGCGCGACGCGGTCCGGTCCGGATCGCCGCGTTCCCGGCCGCGGCGATCCGGGCGGAACTCCACGCGGAAGGACGCGTCCTCCGATGCGAGGGCGGAAACGAAAGCGGCCCCCACTTTTTCGCGATCGCCGGCATGGATGCGATCCAGGAACCCTACGGTCCCCGTGGATACCAACCCCAGCAGGCACAAGCCCGCCGGATTGATGTAGAGGGGGAATCCGTCGCTGTCCAACAAGGCAAAACCGTCGGCACTGCATTCGAGCAGGGCCTCCGGTGAGGGAAAAGCACGCTCTGAAACCATTCGCAGGAAGTAACCTTATTCGCTCCCGTCACGCAAGGAATTATTTCGAAAGGGTTTCTTCCGCCTTATTTCCCCAAGTCGCGTACGAAAGCGATCAGCGGGGCGGATCCAGGCTTGCAGCAAAGAGTCGGTGGGAAAGTCCCGTTTCGACAGTGTCGCATCGCCGATGCCCATTCCGGTCTCGGTGTGACAGGCTACACATCCATACTTGTGGAAAATCGCCTTCCCGTCCGTCCAGTCGCCTATTCCCGTTTCGGTGTCGGGAGTGATTTCCACCTTCATTTCCGGCGGCTTGACCGGATACTTGGGGACCCGTCGATGGCAATGAAGGCGGCGATTCCGCCCGCCGCCACCAGGATCAAAAGGATCAGACCGGCACGATACTGGGCGGGGCCGCTGTTCCGGCCCCTGCTTTCATGGGACGGAAGCGTCCTTGCGCGGCCCGCGCGCGAAGGCGGGTAGCGCGCCGCGCAGTTCCCGCGTCGGCAGGGTGCCGGTTATGAAGGGGAGAAGCCAGAAGGCCAACAGCGGACCCAGGCGCATGCCCCAGGAAAAGCGATCCGGATGCATCTGAACCGCCGTTCCGAACATCCACCCCAAGGCCAGCCAGACGAGGATGGGCGCGAGACGCTTCCAGGCGAGCGTGATGGGGAAAAGCTGCTGGCTTTTACGGGTGATCATCACGGCAATCACAAGATAACAGAGGATGGCCGACAGGGTGGCGCCCCACAGGCCCAGGAGCGGGATCAGTACGGCGTTCCCGATCAGCGTGACCACGGCCCCGGCGCCATTGATCCACATCAGGTATTTCGTCCGCTTGGCGATGTAGAGGCCGAGGGTGAAATGCACCACCCAGGCTTGGATGGCATAGGACAGGAGCACGCCCGGGACGATTACCAGGCCGGGCCAATAGGCGGGCGCGATCACGGTGCGGCCCATTACCGGCAACGCCACCAGCTTGTCCAGGAAGACCATCAGGGTGACGGATGCGAACCCGATGAAATGGCATAGGTAGGTCAGGATGCGCCCGAACAAATCCGCCGCGTCCGCGTCCTTCTGCCGCTGTTGGAAGAAAGGCTGCCAGGCCATGCGGTACATCTGGACGAGCAGCAGGCCGAAGACGCCCAGCTTCCAGGCCCAGGCGAAGAGTCCGGAAAGCTGCTGGACATCGTAGCCCCGGCCGGGATAGAGCCGATCGATGTCCGCCTGGGACAGCAGGCGCATGAAGATACGGCCCGCCATCTCGTTGACCACGCCGTACAGGCCCGCCGGAACCAGCGGCAGGCCGAAGCGCAGCAACTGGCGGAAGATCGGGCCCTGAAAGGCCGCGCGCACGTTGGCCAGCAGCACCGGCATCACCAGAACCAGGGTGAACGCGCTGGCGGCGAGGTTCGCCATGAACACGCCCTCGATCCCCTTGCGCCAGTACAGCACGAAAAGCAGGTTGGCCGCGATGTTCACCAGCACATTGCCCAGGTTGATGAGCGCGAAGCGCAAGGCCGCATGCTGGCGGCGCAGATGGGCCATGGGCACCACCTTGAGGGTGTCCAGCACCAGGATGCCGGCCGCGTACAGGAACAGTTTGCGTTGGGAATCCGGCATCAGGAATGCATGCGCCAGGGGACCTGACAGGGCGAGCATGGGCAGGGAGAAGCCCAGGGAAGCCAGCGCCTGGCTCCAGAAGGCGGTAGAGAACAGCCGCTTGCGGCCTTCCTCGTCTTCGTCCTGGGACAGGCGCAGATAGGCCGCGTCGAACCCGAACTGGTAGACGATGTTCAGGAAGGCGATGATGGCGAATACGATGTTGCTGACGCCGAAATCCGACGTGGTGAGCACGTGGGTGTAGAAGGGGACCAGCAGGAAATTGAGGAAACGGCTGGCGATGGAGGAAACGCCGTACACCAGCGATTCCTTGGCCAGGGCGCGGATGCGGCTCATGGGAATA
>JAQBPN010000117.1 GCA_028287505.1 Fibrobacterota bacterium
GGCTGCCCGAGATCGCCCGGTCCAGGGGAAAGCGCCTATGCCTGACCTTGCATGATTTCTGGATGATGTGCCAGCGGGTGCATTTCTACATCGAGCCGGAGCATAAGATGTGCTCGGGGCCGGACAGTGCGGACAAATGCGCGCGCTGCCTGCAGGGATCGGCCTGGACCGGCCTTTCCCAACTCGACCGGGAACGCACGGAAAGCCTGGTCAATCGGCGCGTGGCGCATTCGAAACAGTGCATGGAAATGATGGACGTGGTGATCGCGCCTTCCCGGTACCTGGCCGACAAGTTCGCGGCTTACGGATTCAGCCCGTCCCGCGGGATTGAGGTCTGCGCCCTGGGATTGAAGCCCGTGGCCCGGATGGAAAGCGCCCCCGCGCGGGCTGCCGGTCCGGTCCGCTTTGGGTTCCTGGGGACCATCCATCCCCTGAAGAATGTCCATCTGCTGGCCGGAGCTTTCGCGAAAGTGGCCGGATCCGCTTCCCTGTCATTCCATGGGATGGGAAAGCAGGAGCATATCGACAGCCTGGTCTCGGACGTAAGCCAGGATCCTCGCATGCGATACGCCGGAAAATACGGCCCCGACGACCTGTCCCGCATCCTGTCTGGACTGGATGTGGTGATTGTCTGTTCCATCACCGAGAATTATCCGCTGGTGGTGCGGGAAGCGCTCAGCGCCGGCGTACCGGTTCTGGCTTCCCGGGTGGGCGGCATTCCGGAAATTATCGAAGACGGGGTAACCGGGTTGCTTTTCGAACCTGAGCGGCCAGGGGAATTGACGGCCTGCATCCAATCCTTGGTCGATAATCCGGGCCGGGTCGCGGCCTTCAAGGCCGCCATCGGTTCCGTTAAAACCATGGATGAGGAAGCTAAGGAGTGGTCCGCCCGATACGGAATCCTGGCGGATACCATTCATCGCCCACGATTCGGTGCCGGCGTAGGGGACCAAGCGATCCGGATGAACCAAAAGCCTTTGCCTCCTTCAAAATAAAAAGGGTTTCCGGAAGTCCGGAAACCCTGCAACCGATGTGCCGGGAGCGGCTCAGTTTTTCTGGAACAAGGTCATGGCCTTCGGAATCCAGTATACGTCGGTTGAGGATATCTCCCCCCCGACGGGCCGGCTATACCCGCCGGAAAGATATATTTTCTCGCCGATTGCACCGGCTGCATAACCGGAGCTCCGGCCTGTCGGCAAGGGAGCAAAGGTCAACCAGGCGTTGGTGGCCGGATCGTAGCGAAGATTGCTGGTAAGCGTCGTACCGTCATCTCCGCCCATGCAATAAACCTTCCCGTCCATGGTGACAAGCGAAATGTCGGATCGGGCGCTGGGCAGGCTGGCTCCGGTGGTCCAAGCCGGGGTCGCGGGATTGAAGATTTCGTGGGTATCAAGGAAACTCGAACCGGTGTATCCGCCGATCACGTAGATTTTTCCACTTACGACTGCGACGCCCGGATAGCCGCGCCCGGTCGGCATGGCGGTTGTCGTCGTCCAGGTATTGGCCGCCACGTTGTAGACATGGGTAACCGTTGTCAGGGTGGCGGGGCTGAATGCGGAAAAACCGCCAAAGAGATAAATCTTGCCGCTTACGGCCGCGGCACCGTGAGCCCAGCGTGCAAAGGGAGGCGATGCGATGGTGGCCCAGGTGTTATTGGCGGGGTTGTAGACGTATGCCGAAGTAATGAGGCTATTCGAGTTGTTAAGTCCTCCCATCATGTAGAGTTTGCCGCCTGATTCAACCAGGGTTTGCAGATCAACGGTCGTGGGTATGGTGCTGAGGGTGGTCCAGGCGTTGGTCGTCGTGTCGTAGGACTGAAACAGGGTGAGCTTCGAACCGCCGGCCTGGCCGCCGGCGACGTAGAGTTTGCTTCCGATTACGGCCGAAGCCATGGCATATCTGGCGGATGACAAAGCCGTTTTTGAAACCCAAGGTATGTCGCGCTCGAAGTTCATGCTAATGCCTATCGCGGAAAACCCGCTCGGGGGAGTGGTTCCAGGCATAAGCAAACCGGCTCCGGTTGGAAGGAATCCGCCCGCGAGAGCGGCGGTTGCCGTGGCGGCTGCGGCCGTGGCAGCGGTCGAGGAGCCTGCTGCCGCGGTTGCTGAGGTCGCAGCGGCAGTTGCGGAACCGGAAGCAGCGGTGGCAGAGCCGGCTGCGGCAGTCGCGGAACCGGATGCAGCGGTGGCTGAACCGGCAGCGGCCGTTGCGGATGAGGCTGCGGCAGTGGCGGAGCTTGAGGCCCCGGTCGCCGAGCCCGCTGCGGCAGTCGCCGATGCGGAGGCGGCGGTTGCCGCCGCTATCGCGTCAATGGCCGAATCCACCTGGGCCGGCGAGGCGAACGCGTATTGCAGTTCGATCGCGGGCGGCAGGTCGCTGTCCTTGGAACCGAAGTCGGCGCTCAAGCCGGCGGAACTCTCCAGGGCCAGGCCGTAGAAGGTTCCCGATCCAAGGAGGCTCCCCAGGCTGATACGGATGATTTTGTTTTCGTCGGAACCGTCCAGGCTGACCGTGGCGACGGGGCTTAATGGATTATATACGAGATGGGTTGCGTCGACCGATCCTTCCGCCACCGTTACGGCTTGGGTCAACGCGAATACTTTGAGATCACCGGATGCGTAAACGTGTCCGAGAAAAAGGGTAACCGCCGAGCCCGTGGTCAGCGAGAGATCCGCTCCACCGGTCTGGAAGGTCACCCAGCCTACCGAAGATCCGTTGCCTACCTCGATGCTTGGTCCGGTATTTCCGTTGAGAATGGTGTAGCCGACGTTGGCGCCGTCCTTATGCGGGAACAAGTGGGTGACCAGGTCGGCCGCGGAAAGGGCCTTGGGCGAAAAAATGGACATGGACAATACCATGGCCGAGCCTATTGTCTTGGCAATATTCAATTTGAATCTCCTTTGGTGGCGTATGCGGACGATTCCTGCGGATCCTTAGGATCCGAAGGAATCGTGATCCCGATCAAATCCGAATGATTTCTGCGTATTTGGGATCACGCATGAACGTACGATGCCCGCATTTCCCACGTCAATGAAATATTCGATGACAAAGTCCGCTTCGGCGCATTATCCCGTACAGAACGTGCGTACAATGAAAAATGCGGCAATCGGAAATCCGAGTGCTTTCCCAAAGGGTTTTGGGAAAGCGTCTCAATTCAAGCTGGATTTCAAAAGGATCGGCCATTTACCATGGCAATGGTGTGGGCACGGCCACCGGGGTTTTCAGCTTGTACGGCTCGTTGGCCGAACCTCGGTTTACACCCCGGCTTGGACTAGAAGTAGAACCGCGCTCCCAATCCCGCGCTCACGTCGAAATCGGGTCCCGGGAACAACTCCATGGTGGGAGCGATTTCCAGGAACAGGTCGACCGGCGCCCGGCGGGGCATCCAGGCGATGCCGAAGTTCCCGCGCACGCCCACTTGCAGGTAGTCGTAGTTCAGGTAATTGATGGACACGCCCGGCCCGTAAAAGAGCGGGAACCGTTCCGTGGAGCGGATGGCGTCGAAGTTGTGGAACAGGTAATCGGCGTGGAGATGGAAGATCCGCCAGCCGTATCCGTAATCGCTGCGATAGTTGAAAGCCTGTTCGTCGCAGTACCCCACGTGATTGCGATAGAAATTGTTGCTGTTGCAATCGGGATCATAATATCCGTTGCGACCATGCCAATAGCCGGCCCAACCGACGTTGAAGTCCAGGGCGGTGGTGCCGCTGGTCCAAAGCTTGCCGGAAAATCCGGTCGGATCCCCAAGGACGAAGCCCAAACCGAAATTGCGCCCGGCCGCCTGGGCCGAGAGACAGAGTCCAACCATCAAAACCAGGCACTTGAGAAAGGATCTCATGTAAAGGCCTCCTTCGGGAATCGTTAGGGGTTCAACGCCGGCCCGGCCCTTCAGGGCTTGACGCGGCTCTTAATGCGCTCGACGGCTTCCAGGACGTTTTCCCGGAACCCGAATGCGCTCAAACGGAAATAACCTTCGCCGCAGCTGCCGAATCCGGAGCCGGGAGTGCCGACAACCTGCGCTTCATTGAGCAGCTTGTCGAAGAAATTCCAGGACGTGGAGTTTCCGGGGACTTTAAGCCAGATGTAGGGCGCGTTCACTCCGCCATAAACCGTGTAGCCGGCGGACCGGAGGCCTTCCCGGATGATGCGGGCATTCTCCATGTAATACTTGATGTTATCCTGGATGGCCTTGGCTCCCGCGGGAGTGAAAATGGCCGCCGCGGCTTTTTGGATGGGATAGCTGACGCCGTTGAATTTGGTGGTCTGGCGCCGGTTCCACAGGGAGTGCACGGAAACTTCTTCGCCCTTATGGTTGCGCGCCTTCAGGTCCTTGGGGACCACGGTATAGGCGCAGCGCGTACCCGTGAACCCGGCCGTCTTGGACAGGCTGCGGAATTCGATGGCGACTTCGCGGGCGCCCGGGATCTCGTAAATGGAGTGCACCTGTCCAGGCTCGGTGATGAAGGCCTCGTAGGCGGCGTCGAAAAGGATGACGGCCTCCGTGGCCTTGGCGTAGGCGACCCACTTTTCCAATGACGCGCGGGACATCACCGCGCCGGTGGGATTGTTGGGGGAGCAGAGATAGATGAGATCCACGTGGCCCGGGCCGGCAGGGGAGGGCTTGGGGATTTCCGGATCGAATCCGTTTTCGGCCGTGGTGGGCATATAGACGAGTTTGGCGTAGCGGCCGTTTTCGGCCTCTCCGGTCCGGCCCGCCATCACGTTGGTGTCCACGTATACCGGATAGACCGGATCGGTCACGGCGATGACGTTGTCGGTGGCGAAGATTTCCTGGATGTTGGCGGTATCGCATTTGGATCCGTCGGAAACGAAGATTTCGTCCGGGGCCACGGCGGCTCCCTGGGACTTGAAATGGTCCGAAATCGCCTGGAGCAGGAAATCGTACCCTTGTTCCGGGCCATAACCCTTGAAGCTCTCGGGCTTGCCCATTTCATCCACGGCCATGCGCAGGGCTTCCAACACCGGAACCGGCAAGGGCAATACCACGTCCCCAATCCCCAGCCGGATGATCTTCGCGGAGGGGTTCGCGGCGGCGTAGGTACGCACCCGTTTGCCGATTTCCGGGAAAAGGTAGCCGGCTTGCAGTTTTTGGTAGTTGGAGTTGATCTTGGCCATGTGTCCGTTCGTCCCGTGGGGATTGCATCCGAATCGCTATCGTGCGAAAATTAATAAAAAAATCCCATGACCATCGGATTCAATCTCATCGGTTTCGCCACCGCGAATTTCGGCCTCGGAGTCGCATTGAGGAACACGGCCTCCCTTCTGGAGCGCATGGGCCATCCCTTTTGCCTCCTTGACATCGATCCGGGGGGAAACCGCACCGGCCACGATTTTTCCTTCCGTTCCCATTTCGTGGAGGCGGGCAGGCCGCTGCCTCATCCCGTCAACCTGTTCCACATGAACCCGCCCGGCCTGGAAGGCCTGTTCCGCGACCTTCCCGACCTGGTGGATATGCGTTCCAAACGCAACGTCTGCGTCCCTTACTGGGAATTGCCCAGGCTTCCGCTTTCCTGGAAGCCGATGCTGGATACCATGGATATGGTCCTGGCGCCCAGCCACTTCATCCGCCAAGCGATAGCCGAAGCCGGGGTGAGTGCGCCCTGCCGGTATTATCGGCAAACCCTGGCGCTGCCCCACGCCGTTCCCGATCGCGCGCGCTGGAATCTGCCCGATGGGCGGACGGTGTTCCTTTTCAGCTTCGACATTTCCAGCGGCATCCAGCGCAAGAATCCCCTCGCGGTCCTGGAGGCCTTTCGCAAGGCGTTCCCGGACGACAGGGCCATGCTGCTGGTCAAAATCAACAATGCCGATCTCAACCCGGACGCGCGCAAAGTGGTGGGACACTTCAAATCCGCCGCCGCCAATCTTCCCAACGTCCGCATCCTGGATCAATCGTTGGCCTATGCGGAGCTCGCGTCCCTGTTCGCCAGCATCGATGTGTACGTCTCCCTGCATCGCGGGGAAGGCCTTGGGCTGGGCATGATGGAATGCATGGCGCTGGGAAAGCCCGTGATCGCCACCGCATGGTCCGGGAACATGGATTTCATGGACAATGCCAATTCCTGCCTGGTGCCGTACAGCCTGGTCCCGCTCGATCCGGGCACCCAGTACTTCGCCCTTTCCAAAGGTGTGGAGCAGGTCTGGGCCGACCCCTCGGTGGAAGAGGCCGCGCAGTGGATGTCCAGCCTCGACGCTTCGCCCGGATTGAGAGCCGAAATCGGAAGCAAGGCCAAAGCCTCCATAAACGCCTACCTGGAAGAAGCCGGACGCGGCGAAGTTTTCACCGCCGTCGAAGCCTTGTGCAACGCGTCTCCGAAAATCGCATGATACCCGGAATCAGGGTCATTTGGTTTTCTAATGGTAAGGAATTCGTCCGGTTGCGAAATGAGAGCCGGATTTGCGTTGGCTCCTAAGGTTCCCGGTGGTTAGAATTTGGTATTTTAAGGCAGCTATCTCCCCGCTTTCCAATCAGTTAGCGCGGAGTGGGAATTGACGACGGAAAAGCGAGATTTATTGAGAAAATTGATGTTTTTCGAAACCGGAAAACGTAATATATAGGGGAAGGGGAACCCACCCATGGCCAGCGATAATAAGGATTTCCAATCGATTATCAATGAAAACCGCGCCAAGAAGAGCGCGGCCTCTTGGCAGGGCACCTGCCTTGAATACATGGAGCTGGTGAAGGCGGATCCGACCATCGCCATGTCCGCTCCCAGCCGTCTTTACAACATGATCATCGGGAAGGGCACCAGCCCCACCACGGAGAAGGTGCTGGCGCCGGGTTACGAAGACCTGGTTCGCTACAATTTCTTCGATGAACAAATCTTCGGCGTCGACGAATCGATCCACGACATCGTCAAGTTCCTGCACGCCGGCGCGCGCCGCACGGAAACGGGCAAGCGCATCCTCATGCTCGTGGGCCCCGTGTCCTCGGGCAAGTCCTCCATTTCCAGTCTGCTGAAAAAGCGCTTGGAGGAATACTCGACCAATGCCCCGCTCTATGCCATCGACGGCTGCCCCATGTCCGAGGATCCCCTCCACCTGGTTCCGCGGCACGACCGCGGCAAGTGGGAAGAGATCCTGAGCGGCGTGAAGATCGAGGGCGATCTGTGCCCCATCTGCCGCCACCGCCTCCTCAACAACCCCGAGTTCAAGGACGACAAGGGAAACGTGCTTTGGGAGAAGGTCAAGGTCAAGCAGGTCACCCTTTCCGAGCGCGCCCGCCGCGGCATCGGCACCTTCCAGCCGAGCGATCCCAAGAACCAGGACATCTCGGAATTGATCGGACATGTCGACTTCAGCAAGATCACGGAATACGGCGAGACCGATCCGCGCGCCTACAGCCTGGACGGCGAGTTGGAAATCAGCAACCGCGGTCTCATCGAGTACATCGAAATCCTGAAGTGCGACATCAAGTTCCATTACGTGCTCATCACGGTGGCCCAGGAGCAGCTGATCAAGGTGCCGGGCTTCCCCCAGATCTACACCGATCTGGTCATCCTTTCGCACACCAACCAGACCGAGTTCGACAAGTTCAAGTCGAACAAGGAAAACGAAGCGCTGCACGATCGCATGTATCCCATCTACGTGCCGTACAACCTGCGCGTGGACGATGAAGTGAAGATCTACAAGAAGATGATCAACAGTTCGCAGTTCTCGCATATCGACATCGCGCCCTACTCCCTGGAAGTGGCGGCCATGTTCGCGGTGCTGACGCGCCTTACCGAGTCCTCGCTGTGCCCGGATCTGATCAAGAAGATGCGGTACTATAACGGCGAGGCCGTGATGGAACAGGAGAAGGATCCCGTGGATCTGAAGGCCCTGCGTCAGGAAGGCAAGAAGAAGGGTGAGGGCATGTTCGGCATCTCGCCCCGCTTCGTCGTGAATGCCATCAACGTCGCCCTCTCCGAGAAGGAGAAGGAGGGCAGCATCATGCCTCTGGACGTGATCCGCTCCCTGCGCAACAATTTCGGCCACCATATCGGCTTCTCCGAAGAGGAGGCCGAGCGCTACCTGCGGCTGCTCATGGCGGACAAGGGCAGCGTCAACGGCGAATACCGCGAGGTGGCCAAAAAGGAGGTCAACCGCGCCTTCCTGTTCGCCTACGAGGATCAGGCCCAGTCTCTGTTCGACAATTACATCAAGAACACCACGTCGTATTGCCTCAAGAAGAAGCTGACGGATCCGGTCACCGGCGAGCCCCTCGAGGCGGACGAAAAGCTCATGCGCAGCATCGAGGAGATGATCGGCGTCTCCGAGAACGCCAAGCGCGAGTTCCGCCAGGGCATTTTCGTCTTCAAGTCGGACGCCATGGACCAGGGAAAGCCCTTCGACTTCAAGTCCTACCAGCCGCTGAACGAGGCCATCGAGAAGAAGCTGATGTCGGATCTGAAGAACGTGGTCAGCCTCACCATCGCGGATCCGAACAAGAAGGATCCCAAGACCATGAAGCGCCGCGACGACGCGATCGAGTCCCTGAAGTCGAAGGGGTATTCCGAGCGCAACGCCGAAAGGCTGTTGCAGTTCGTCGGAGAAGTTTTGCGGAAAGAAGAGTGATTCCATGACGCCGCGCGACTTTCGTCGGGCGTCGGGCGTCGGGCGTCAGGCGTTAAGACCTAAGAGGCTCAATCAAATTGAGGCCGGACTGACTGCGATTCGGTCCGGCTTTTTCTTTACGCCCGACGCCCGACGCCGTCGGCTCCAAGGGAGTCGAACGCCCGTCGACGAAGGACAGACAACAGAGGTATTCACATGACAGTCCGACAAGTCGACTGGGATTTTTCCAAGCGCGGCCAGGAAGACGTGGCGCGCCATCAGAAGAAGATCAAGGACAGCATCCGCGAGAACATCGCCGACGTAATTTCCGAGGAGAGCATCATCTCCCGGAAAAAGGGGCAGACCGTCAAGATCCCCATCCGCGGCATCAAGAGCTATCAATTCATCTACGGCAAGCGCAAGGGCGGGGGAGAAGGCGGCGGGGGCTACGGCCTGGGCCACGGCAAGAAGGACAAGGGCGACGTGATCGGGCGGCGGCCCGCGCCGGACGGCGAAGGCCAGGGGCCCGGCAAGGGCGGCAAGCCCGCGGACGCGGCCGGCGAGGATTACATGGAGACGGAAGTCGACATCGAGGAGTTGATCCAGATGATGATGGACGACCTCCAGCT
>JAQBPN010000123.1 GCA_028287505.1 Fibrobacterota bacterium
AAACCAAGGAGCCCAAAATGGCCGAAGATCGCCCTCCTTATCACACTCTCGAAGACGATCCCGATTTGGTAAGGCCGCATGACCCCCGGGAAAGGAAAAAGATGGGCAAAGGCGGCTCCCGGCACGGGTACGTTTCCGGGAACGAAATCGAGGATATGACCATTTTCGACGACGATCCGGGTAAAGCACCGAGCAAAGACCACCTCCATGATCCAAAATCCATTGACGAAAACGGCTTCCGAAAGCGAAAATGAGGCAACCTATCTTGGCCAGGCATGCGCGAATTGCGGTACTTCCTGGAGCTGTCCGATGCGACCCATCGCGACCAGGCTCCTGTCTCATTTGTAGTGGCTGAAAGCCTGCTACGCGGCATGGATTGGAAGCTGCCGGATTCGACCGTCTCCGGTGAAGATGGGGAGCCCAACGCTCCATTCATGCTGTTCCTGGACGAAGGGGAATCCTTTTTCATGGTCATGCCGGAGCCGGACGGCATGCGGGTCACGGCCCGGGTACTGGACAAATGGAACATATTGGGGCTGGTCTCAAAGGACAAGACCTTCACCCTCAACTTCGGGCTGGTGTCCCTGGACGATGCCCTGTCTTTGCTGAAGCTGTTCTACGAAGACAACTATCCCGCCCTGCGTTCCCTGGAGAAGAGGATGCAGGACGGAAATTCCTGATTGGCGATATTAATGGGATAAACGGATACTGTACATCCGGGCAGCATTTTTTAGATTATAGGACATGATTCAGTCCGTCCGGACCTCCGATCCTCTGTCCGCATTCCATCCCGCCATCGGCGCCTGGTTCAAGGACAAGCTCGGCGATCCCACCCCTGTGCAGGAGCGCGCTTGGGAAGCCATCCGGCGCGGAACGCATACCCTGATTGCCGCACCCACCGGTTCCGGAAAGACCCTCGCCGCATTCCTCACCATCCTCAACGATCTGGTGGAGAAATCCTGCCAGGAAGGCTTGGCCCAGGAAACCACCATACTTTACGTCTCGCCCCTCAAGGCGCTCAGCAACGACGTGGAGAAGAACCTGAACCGCCCGTTGCGGGAAATCCAGGACGCCATCTTCAACTCCGAGTTGCGCAAGGTGGACATCCGCGTGGCCGTGCGCACGGGCGATACGCCGCCGGGCGAGCGCGCGGCCATGATCAAAAACAACCCCCATATCCTGATCACCACGCCGGAATCCCTGTTCCTGCTCCTGACCAGCAAGGGCGGCCGGGAGATGCTGAAACGGGTCCGCACCGTGATCGTGGACGAAATCCACGCCTTGGTCGGAGAGAAACGGGGCGCGCATCTCGCCTTGTCCCTGGAACGCCTGCAAGCCTTGGCGGGGGATCCCCTGGTGCGCATCGGGTTGTCGGCCACCCAGAAGCCCATTGAAGAGGTTTCGCGCTTCCTGACCGGAGGCGCGGAGTGCACCATCATCGATACCGGCCATCGCCGCCGTCTGGACCTGCAGGTGGAAATCCCGGACTCCCCGCTGACCGCGGTCATGGCGGGGGAAGTGTGGGACGAGGTTTACGCCCGCATCGAACAACTCATTTCCGAACATCAGACCACCTTGCTGTTCGTCAATACCCGCCGCCTCGCAGAGCGGGTGGCGCACCGCCTCAGCCAGACCCTGGGCGAGGACAAAGTGGCCGCCCACCACGGCAGCCTGTCCCGGGATCGCCGCTTCAGCGCCGAACAGCGGCTCAAGTCCGGAGCCTTGCGGGCCCTGGTCGCCACCGCATCCCTGGAGCTGGGCATCGACATCGGATCCGTGGATCTGGTCATCCAGATAGCCTGCCCCAAATCCATTTCCGCTTTCCTGCAGCGGGTGGGACGCTCCGGTCACGCCGTGGGCGCCACGCCCAAGGGCCGCCTGTTTCCCCTCACGCGGGACGAGCTGATCGAATCCGCCGCCCTGCTGGACGCGGTGCGTCGCGGCGAGTTGGATACGCTGAAGATCCCGGCCCAGCCTTTGGATATTCTGGCGCAGCAGATCGTGGCCGAGACCGCCTGCCGGGAATGGCGCGGCGAAGATCTCTATCGCCTGTTCAAGGGAGCCTACCCGTACCGGGACCTGCGCATCGAAGAGTTCCGGGAAATCACCGAGATGCTGTCCCAGGGATTCACCACCCGGCGCGGCAGGCGCGCGGCCCACGTGCACATGGACGGCGTCAACGATCGCCTGCGCGGCCGTCCCGGAGCCCGGCTCACCGCCCTCACCAACGGCGGCGCCATTCCGGACACCTTCGATTACGATGTGAAGCTGGAGCCGGGCAACACCTTGCTGGGTACCGTGAACGAGGATTTCGCCATCGACAGCCGGGCCGGGGACATTTTCCAGCTCGGCAACAACAGTTGGGTGATCCTCCGCCTGGAAGGCGGCACTGTTCGGGTGGCCGACGCCCACGGCCAGCCGCCCACCATTCCTTTCTGGCTGGGCGAGGCGCCCGGCCGCAGCGAGGCTTTCTCCGTGGCCGTTTCGCGCCTGCGCCAGGACGTCTCCGACCGCCTGGGGGAAACCCCGGTGTTACAGGAGCGCGTGGAACTCGAAGGCTCCGGCCCGGAAGCGCCCTGGAAACGCCGGGCCCTGGAATATCTCACCGCCGAAATCGGGATCCTGGCGCCCGCCGCCGATCAGATCCTCGACTACCTGGCCGCCGCCAAGCTTTCCCTGGGCGTGATGCCGACGCGGGAGACCCTGGTACTGGAACGCTTCTTCGACCAGGCCGGGGATATGCACATGATCCTGCACTCCCCCTTCGGCAGCCGCCTGAACCGGGCCTGGGGCTTGTCCCTGCGCAAGCGCTTCTGCAAAAAGTTCAATTTCGAATTGCAGGCCGCCGCCACCGAGGACGGCATCATCCTGTCCTTGGGGGCCACCCACAGTTTTCCCCTGGAAGAGGTCTTCCAATACCTCCGTTCCGGATCGGTGCGGGAAATCCTCATCCAGGCCCTGCTGGACGCCCCCATGTTCGAGGTCCGCTGGCGTTGGAACGCAACCCGCGCCCTGGCCATCCAGCGGAACCGCAACGGCAAGAAGGTGCCGCCGCAATTGCAGCGCATGGCCGCGGAAGACCTGGTATCCCTGGTGTTTCCCGACAGCCGGGCCTGCTTCGAGAACATCCAGGGCGCGCGCGAGGTGCCCGATCATCCCCTGGTGCGCCAGACCATCAGCGATTGCCTGCACGAGGCCATGGACATCGAAAGCCTGGAAAGCCTGCTCAAGGATATCGAAGGCGGCCGCCTCACCCTGGAGGCCCGGGACCTCAAGGAGCCCTCTCCCCTCTCCCAGGAGATCATCAGCGCCCGCCCCTACGCATTCCTGGACGATGCGCCCTTGGAAGAGCGCCGCACCCGGGCCATCCAGAGCCGGCGCTACCTGGATCCGGCCGATGCCGGCGACCTGGGCCGCCTGGATCCCCTGGCCATCGAAGCCGTGCGCGCCGAAGCCTGGCCGCAAGTGCGCGGCTCGGATGAATTGCATGACGCCCTGATGCTGACCGGCTTCCTCGCCGAAAAGGAAATCGCCGAATGGCAGACGTACCTGGAAATCCTGCAGGCGGACAATCGCGTCGCCTGTCTGCGCGCCGGGCCGGCGGGCGGGACGCCCGGCGCGGGTCCCATCTGGGTGGCCGCGGAGCG
>JAQBPN010000011.1 GCA_028287505.1 Fibrobacterota bacterium
GGGTCTTTTGCACCGTTTTTTCGAGGGTTTCCAGACCGGTCGCCGTGATCGACATTTCATCCTCCTTGGGCGGATCCATAAAATCATTCTTACGCGTAAAAAGGAAAAGAAGAATTGGATTCGGTATCGTGCCTTTTTGTCACGATATATCATTAATGCTCGGGCGGCATTCTTCCCGGACGCGCTGGCAAACAATCGCCCACCTCCATTCGCGATTGGCTATCTTATAAGGGCAGGGTGTCCGCCCACCCGTTCCTTTCAATCCACGTGCATCTGCCGGAAGGGAACCGCCCCACTCATGGAAAACCAAGGCCGATCAGGCACCCCGATTCTGATGATTGTGGATGATCCCGTCAAAATCGAGGCGCTGGAAAAAGCCCTGAAAGCGCAATCCCTGGAAATCGTAAAAGCGGCCACAGCCGCGGAGGATCTCGATCTTGTCCGTCTGAGAACGTTCGCCCTGATCATCGTGGATATGGACATGCCGGGCGTGGACGGGTTCG
This sequence comes from Fibrobacterota bacterium, assembly GCA_028287505.1. Classification (GTDB taxonomy): domain Bacteria; phylum Fibrobacterota; class Fibrobacteria; order UBA11236; family UBA11236; genus Chersky-265. The sequence goes on from JAQBPN010000011.1 coordinate 504, forward strand.
AGACGGTCCGCCGGATCCGGGAGTCCCTGGCTTCCAGGGCCATCCCCATCCTTTTCATCAGTTCCATCAAGCCGCGCGAATCCGATCTCCACCGCGGATACCATCTGGGCATCGTGGACTACCTGTACGCGCCTTTGGACAGTCGGTCCCTCAATTCCAAGGTAGAGCTGCTGGCGCGGATCTATCGTGAAGCGGCGGACCTGCGTGAAGACGCCCTGAACATGAAGGCGCAAGCCGAGGATTTTCGGAAAAACGCGGAGGAAAGCAGCGAGCGCCTGAGGCAAGGCGAGGAAAACCTGCGTTTGATTTTCGAAAACGCCCGGGACTATGGGATTTTCATGATGGATACGAAGGGCAGGGTTTCCACCTGGAACCCCGGGGCCGAACGGCTGCTGGGATATTCGGCGGAAGAGATCATCGGCCAAGAGGCCTCCATCCTGTTCACCCCCGAAGACAGGGAGAGCGACGGATCGAAAGCGGAAATGGAAGCCGCGCGCCGGAATGGCAGGGCCGAGGACGAAAAGTGGCACGTACGGAAGGATGGCAGCCGGTTCTGGGCTTCCGGGATCATGTCGAGCATCAAGGATGAAAAGGGGGATGTGCGCGGATTCGTGAAAATCATGCGGGACTTCACCGATCGGGAGATTGCGCGAGAGCAGCTCAGGCAAAGCGAAGAACGGTACCGGACATTGGTCGAGGAAATCCAGGACTATGCGATCATCCTGCTGGATCCCTCGGGGGTGGTTTCCAGCTGGAACAAAGGATTGGAACGCATCATCGGATACCGGAGCGATGAAATCCTGGGCAGGCATTTCTCGGTTTTCTATACGCAGGAAGATCTGGCGATCGGCATGCCGGAGCAGGAAATGAACCGCGCCTTGAAGTGGGGAAGGAACAAGGAAGTGGGATGGCGCATCCGCAAGGACGGTTCCCGGTTCTGGGGAGAAGAGATCGTTTCCCCCATCCGGGGCAAGGACGGGGTTCTCACCGGCTTCACCAAGGTGACCAGGGATATCACGCACCAAAAGGAGATCGATGAAGCCCGCTCCTCCCAGGTCCGCTATCTGGAAGGCATGAGCGAAATCTCCCGGGTGATCGAACAGAATCTGGAGATGGAGCGTGTCCTGCAGATGGCGGTGGAAAGCGTACTGGAACTGTTCCAGGGAGACCGGGCGTTCCTGATCCATCCCCTGGATTCTTCCCCGTCCGAATTCCGGATCCCCTATCTCGCGGAAAAACCGGATCTGAACGGCATGGCCGGCATGGGAGAGTCGGCTTTGGCGGAATTCCACCGGGCCCTGGCGTTCGATCATCACCTGCTGGAATCCTCCGATCCGGTGGTGATGGAGCCCGGTAAAGGAATTCCCGGAATCGATGACCTTTGCGGCCGGGAATACAACGGTTCCATGGTGGCCGTCGCCATGCGGCCCAAAAACGGCGAGCCCTGGGCGCTGGGAATCCATCTCTGCTCCAGCGGGAAAAAATGGTCCTCCAACGAGCTCAGGCTGGTCAAGGACATCGCCCAGCGTCTCACGGGAGTCCTTGACAATCTTATCCTGCATCGCAACCTGCAGGCTTCCGAAAAACGCTTCCGGTGGCTGGTGGAGAATACGACGGAAATAGTCTGGCGTATCGACCTCCGGACACCCATTTCAACCGCCCTCCCGGAGGATGAGCAGTTGGAACTTTTCTACCGGAACGGGTTCCTGGCGGAGTGCAACGATGCCATGGCAAAGCGATACAGGTATTCCTCCGCGGCGGATATCATAGGGGTACCGATTGGAAAAATCCTTCCCAAGACGGAGTCCGGAAATATCGCTTACTTGCGGAATTTCATCCGGACGAAGTACCGGTATCTGGATTCGGAATCGGTTGAGCAGGATAAGAATGGAGGCGCCAGATACATACTCAGCAATCTTGTGGGGATACTCGATGGGGGATATCTCACGGGGGCCTGGGGAACCAGCCGCGATATCACCGATCGGAGACTGGCCCAGGAAGAGGTACGGAGATCCCGCGACCAGCTCGATATCATCCTGCAAGGTATCGCCGATGCGATCATGGTGTATTCTCCATCCGGCAACCTGGTGTATTTCAACCAGGCGACATCCCGGATGTTGGACTTTCCTTTGCAGGGAATCGGACCGGATAGCCTGAAAGCCGCGGATGCGGAAGCGCTCATCAGCAGGATCGAGATCATGGATGAATCCGGCAAGCCCATGGACAGGGAAATGAGACCCATCCAAAAGGCATTGCATGGCCTGGAAACCCCTCCTACTTTGCTGCGCTTCAAGCTGTTTCCCTCGGGATCGGAGCGATGGCTCATCTCGCGCGCCAAGCCCATTCTGGACGAATCGGGAAACGTGCGCATGGTTATCTGCATCGCGCAGGATACCACCGAATTGCGCAAGATCGAGGAGCAATTCCGCCAGTCCCAGAAAATGGAGGCCATCGGCCGCCTGGCCGGAGGGGTCGCGCACGATTTCAACAACCTTCTGACGGCGATAAACGGCTATTCGGAACTGCTCCTGGCCATGACGGAAGACGAGGATCAGCGCCGTCCCTACCTGGAAGAGATCCGCAAGGCGGGGGAAAGGGCCGCGTCCCTGACCAATCAACTGCTGGTCTACAGCCGCAGGCAGATCGTGTCCCCCAAAATCGTCAACCTCAACAGCGTGGTTTCCCAGATGGAGACGATGCTCCGCAGGCTGATCGGCGAAGATATCGATCTGATGGTCCGCCTGAGTCCGGACCTCGATTCCATCAAGGCCGACCCGGGGCAAATCGAGCAGGTGATCCTGAATCTGGCCGTGAATTCCCGGGACGCCATGCCCAAAGGAGGCCGGCTGGCTTTGGAAACGGAACCGGTTCAATTGCATCAGGGGCATCCCGGAATAAATGAAAACATCGTTCCCGGGAGGTACGTCCGGCTTACCGTGAGCGACTCCGGCATGGGCATGGAGGATTCCGTCAAGAGCCACCTCTTCGAGCCTTTCTTCACCACCAAGAAAATGGGCCGGGGAACCGGCCTCGGCCTTTCCACCGTCTACGGAATCGTGAGGCAAAGCGGAGGTTATGTCGGCGTGGAGACCGAGAAGGGCCATGGCACCGCATTCAAGGTCTACTTTCCCGCCGCCACTTCCGGGCCCAAGGAACGGTCGCCCAGGGAGATCGTGACGGAGCGGACGGATTTGGGAGGGAGTGAAACCATCCTGGTGGTGGAGGACGATTATGCCGTGCGGAACCTGGTCAAGGACATCCTGGCCAATCACGGGTACGCGATCCTGGAAGCTGGCAACGGCTTGGAAGCGTTGGAGGCGGCCAATGGATTCAAGGGGAAAATCGATCTCCTCCTGACCGACGTGATCATGGCGCAAATGGGCGGCAGGGAACTCACCGACAGGATGAAGCTGCTGAGGCCGGATTTGAAAACCATTTACATGTCCGGATACACGGATGACGCCGTGGTCCGGCATGGCGTGTTCGCCAAGACGGAGCCCTTCCTGCAAAAGCCATTCTCTCCCGAGAATCTGGCACGGAAAGTCCGGCAAGTCCTGGATTCGGTCCCCGCATAGGGCGGGGGACACTTCCGGAATCGGGCCGGCCCGGCGCCAAAGTAATATGCTACCTTCTGGATTTTTTCCGGCAGGTGACGCATGGGTTGGAAACCTCAGAGCCAAACGTGGCCCAGACAGACGGCCGTCCTTTTCATCCACGGAATCGGCAGCGCCAAGCCCGGCCATTACGATTCCCTTCTCCAGCTGTTCGACAAATCCATCGGCCCGGGACCCGCGCAAGGAATCGCCAAGTACTGCATCTACTACGACGACCTCAACGATTGGTTCCAGGACAAGGTCGGGCTCGCCTCCCAGCTGACCGCGCTGCAGGGGTTCTTACGGCAGGAAGCGGCCGCGGAAACCGATCCGGGCTTCGGCGCGGCGGTCGCAGCCTATCTCGGGGACGTGCTGCTTCCCATCCTCAACGAGGCCGCCCGCATTTCCGTGCGCGACAGGATCCTGGCCCAGTTGCAGCAGATCCGGTTGGACGGCCACAAATCCGGAGTGCAATACCAGAACCAGAAGATTTCCATCGTCTGCCACAGCATGGGTTGCTTCCATACCTATGAGGCCTTGCATGCCGCCGCCACGGACCCCGATCTCAAGCTGATGCCGATTTCCGATCTGATGCAATTCCGTTCGGTCCTGTTCATGGCTTCGCCGGTGCAATTGATCCGGACGGTGGCGCAGAAGATCGGCGCCCTGGTGCCCAAGGGCCACTTGGCGGTCCTTTCCGACCAAGGCATCTTCAGGCCGTTCGAAACCAACGTGGTCACCGGACAGGCGGAGTACTGCGCGCGCAATTGGGTTTCCATCGCCGGGAACCTGGATCCGGTAGGCGGCAACTTCTTCAAGAAACTCGTACCCTGGGCCTACATGTCCCCGCAAGGCCAGGAATCGATCATCGACGATCAGGGCTTCCTGAACATCAAGGACAAGATGGAACTGATAGGCATCCTTTCGGATATCGCATTGAAGGGGGAAGGATCCGCCGAGATCCTCCGCGATCCGCACTCCTGGAACAACTACGTCGCCAACCATGCAACCCGAATCACGCAGTGGATCGCATGAGCGGGCCTGCGCGGGGAAGGGTGATGGCGGCATGGATGCTGGCGTTCGTTCTGGCCGGGCCTTTGTCCGCCAAGGAAACCGGAACGCGGCATTCGGGATTCAAGGCGGCCATAGCCTCAGTCCGGGCCGCGGCGTCGGAAATCAAGCTGGCGCAATTGGACTCCGCGGTAAACCTCAGGCTCACCGATTCCCTGGACTTCCTGGATTCCACGGTCGTGGCCGACGGCTGGGCCGTGGCGGGACATGATCTGCCTTTGACCGCTCCGGGGGAAAAGCTCGCGCGCGCGGCCAGGCTGCGCGGCGCCTTCCTGTTCGTCAAGAACGTGACCAATGGATTCATCCGCCGTCAGCTCGATTCCGCCCGGCAGGAAACGCTTCTCAAGCCTCTGGATGAATTCCAGACCAGGGAATTGGAAAACGCCCTGGCGGAGCGGATGCGCAATCTGGAAATGTTGGAAATCAAGTACGGCCCCAATTCGGCCAAGCTGAACGTCGTGGAAATCCTGGTCAATCATTTCCTTTTGCGCGGCATCCCGGCGTTCGGCATCGACGGGGAGGGGAGACCGGGTCCCCTGGAGCTGGTCCTGGCCTACAGCGCTTCCTATCTCACGCCCGCCTGGAGCAAGAGCGACGGAACCGGCGTCCTGATCACCTCAGCTTTCGAAGGCGGCCTCCGGATTTATTTCCTGCGTCCGGGATGGGGCCGGAATGCATTGCTGCCGGCGTACATGACGCTGGGCGGATTGATGGGGTCCAAGGAAGAAGGGGCGCTGCGGAACCCGTTCGAAACCACTCCCGATTTCGGAGGCTTCCTGTCCTGGGGAGCGGTCAAGGCCGGTGTCGTGTTCGGTGACGATACCCGCTTTTTGCTGAACCGGCAATTCCAGTTCATCCCATACTTGTTCTAGGACTTGCGCGCGGCTTTCCCGGCGGCCGACTAAGCGGCTTTGGAGAAATGCGGCTCATCGGGAGCCGGCGTGTTCAAAGCGGCGGCGGGCGTTTCCGCATGCGCGGGCACGGCGGTCCAGTCCGCCTGGGCGGGCCCGGTCTCCAACAGATGCCGCGGCACGGGTTTGAGATCCCACACCAATCCGAGTTTGGAAAATCCCCACAGGAGGTAGAATGAGACATCGATTTCCCACCAGCGGAATCCCTGGCGGACGGTGTTGGCGTAATGATGATGGTTGTTGTGCCAGCCTTCTCCCAATGTGATCAGGGCGAGCAGGAAGCTGTTCTTGCTGTCGTCGCCGGTCGCATAGCGTTGCCGCCCCATGATGTGCCCCAGCGAGTTGATGGAAAAGGTGCCGTGGTAAAGCGCGATGGTGGAGACGAAAAATCCCCATATCAACATCTGCCCGGCTGTGGTGTGCAGTTGCGGCGCGACGCGGTGGAGGACCCATCCCAGGACCAAGGTGAGGGCTCCCAGGCTGATGGGGGCCACGAAGTCGAACCGATCCAGGAACATGAGCTCGGGGTATTTCGCGAAGTCCTTGCAGTGGCGGCTTTGCGCCGTTGCATTCTCCTTTTTGCCGAACCACAGCATGTGGCTGATCCAGAATCCGTGCTGCCGCGGGGAATGGGGATCTTCCGGCTGGTCGGAAAAGCGGTGGTGGTTGCGGTGATGCGCGGCCCAATGCAAGGCCCCGCGCTGCGCCGAAGCGTTGCCGATATAGGCGAAAAGGAACTGCATGACACGGCCGGTCTTGAAGGTGCGATGGGAGAAATAGCGGTGGTACCATCCGGTGATGGCGAACATGCGTATGAAGTAGAGAGAAGCCGCCACGGCCACGGCGACGGGGCTCACGCCCACCCAGAGAACCGCCAGCACGGGGAGATGCAGAATCCAGAAAGGCAGGAGGCGGAGGTGGGAGACTTTCCTGTCTTCCGGACCGAAAGTGATCCCTTGGGGAGCCTCGTTATCGAACCATTGCACGATGCCGGTGAAAAAATTCTTGGTTCCGGGGCCGGTAATTGAAGGCATGGTACACATCCTTGTCCACCACTGGAGCGCATGGTGGTATTACCATCGTATAGACAGGTTACACCTCCCGGAGTCAACTATCGCGTTCCCTGACATCTTTTTACATGTTAGGAAATTGAGGCCGGGGCATTTTCAGCCCTTTTTGGACCGGTTGCGGATCGATTAATGGGATTTATGGGACCTATTACGGGGTTTTGCCGAACCGGAAGCTGGAAACCGTGGTGCCGCCGAAAAAGCCTTCTTCATGGTAGACCCTGGCGATGGGTTCGCCCTCGGCGGCGCCCATGGCGGTCATAATGGGTATGAAGTGGTCTTCGCGCGGATGCGCGAGGCGGGCGGCCGGGGCTTTAGCCCATTCCATCATCCTCTTCAAGCGCTCCTCCGGAGGGGATCGGAGCAGGGTCTCGTTCAGCCAGTCATCGAGTGCCTGCGAGGGGGCTTTGGCCTCCGGGCCCATCATCCGGAGATTATGCCAGCTCAAGCCGCTTCCCAGGATGAGGATGCCTTCTTTTCTCAAGGGCGCCAGCGCGCGTCCCGCCGCCATGTGGGCCGCCGGATCCAGGCTGGATCGCAGGGACAATTGCACGACGGGCACATCCGCGTCGGGATAGATGGCCGCCATGGGGGCATAGGTGCCGTGGTCGTATCCGCGCTGGGTGTCCAGGGCGGCCGTGAGACCCGCGCCCGTCAACAGGTCCCGGGCGCGCGACGCGAGTTCCGGCGAACCGGGCGCGGAATACTGGATCCGGTACGTGTGGGGTGGGAATCCGCCGAAGTCATAAATCATGGGCGGCCGGAGATTCGCCTGCAGCGTGAAATCCTTTTCCTCCCAATGTCCCGAGATCATCAGCACCGCCTTCGGCACCGTCCCGATTTGGCGCGGGATGTCCTTGAGGGACGCTTCCAGGGCATCGAAGGTGGCCCCGAATTCTTTTTTCATCCAGGGCCAGGGGCCGCCGCCATGGGAAAGGAAATAAGCGGGTAGGGAAGCATCCATGGCCATCAAATCTAAATCCCCAATCGCGGCTTCCCCCAGGGAGATTGTGTTTGCTTTTCCCCAAGGGGATTTTTCTTTGAGTGCAGGGGTAGATGCCTCGGATTATAGGTTCGACATCATCCCCACTACTCCAAGGAGGTACTCATGTTGCACTATTCCCTGGTTTTTCTCGTCTTCGCCCTGGTCGCCGCTTTCCTGGGTTTCTGGGGTATTGCGGGTCTGGCCGCCACCATCGCCAAGGTCTGCTTTTTCGTCTTCCTGGTGGTCTGGCTGGTCACCTTGCTGATGGGCCGTCGCAGCGTGCTCTGATCGGGCGTCCGGGAACCCGACCGCCCTATTCCCAAGACGTCCGGTGGCGGAGCGCCACCGGCTTCATCCCGTCCCGGACAGAGGAATCAAGCGCCGGCGCCCCGGACCCTTCCGGTGGCTCCCAAATCAATGCCTTTCTTCCGGTACGCGGCATCGGCCGCCTTGTAGTCCGTTGTCAGCCAGACGAAGAAGAGGGCCACTCCGGCCACGATGTAGAAGTTCCGCGAATGGGAATCGTAGTTGAAGCGCGCGATCCATGGCAGGGCTATCAGCAACGGGCTCAACACCAGCTCAATCGCGCCATGCACGGTGAACGGGATCACTTTGAAAACGCCCAGCGGATAGGCGGTGGCAAGGACCATCACCAGGTAGAGGACGGCAAGGACGTAGGAAACCCTCGCGGCCTCCGTGGCGAAATTGAAAAGGGATGGTGCGATCAACAGCAGCAGGATGACCGCGTAATCCAAGTAACCGTGGATTTTCGGGGATAGGAATTTCATGGGATTCTCCTTTTAGGGATCGGCTCTGGAATCCATGGTCCAGAATCCCATATCCTTTGCATGGCCCAGGATCCCTTATCCTTAAAAAAAAATTATTCGGCGCGGGGCGATATGGGCGTATCAAGGAGATGGACGCATCAAGGATGCGGGCGTATCGGGGAAGCCCTCCCGGAGGGAGGGCGGAGAAAGGCTTATTTCAGGATCAGGGTCTGCGCCGTCCGGCTTTCCGAACCGGCGGAAAGCTTGACAACGTAAGCGCCCGGGCGGACCTCGCCGTAGCTCTGATCGAGCGCGACGGTGTATGCGCCGGGCGCGCTCTTGCCGTGCACCAGGGTCTTCACCATGCGGCCGTCCGAACTGTACAGTCCCAGGTCCAGCACGGCGCCGGCAAGCTCAGCGGCCTGGGGAACCATGTAGCTGATGATGGGCTTGCCCATGGATCCGTTGCCGACGATGGTCATGGACAGTATTTCCTGCCCGGCCTGGCGGAAACTGGGTCCGGCCAAGCGGGTCGAAGCGGCGGGTACGTAAGGGAGGAGCGCGGCATGGCTGGGTTCCTGGCCATTGTAGCGATGGGTGTCCTGCTCGATGGCCCAGACCATCACGCCGCCATAGTTGTTGGCTATGGCATAGTCGCATTTCTGTTTGACCGAAGTCGGGTCGCAGTCCACTTCCGGATTGCCTTCTTCGTAGTCGAAGCCGATGCCCACGCCCATTTTCAATTTGGGAATGCCTTTGTCCACCAGGGCCTTGAAGTCATTGGTCAGGCCGGAGGCATGGGTCCAATAGCACATGTTGTTCATCTGGTCGAACACCTGGTACACGGGGCCGCAGGCATTGGCGATGTAGTTGGCCATGGCAACGGTCAGCATGGGCCTGGGGGTGATTTTGTCGAGCTCGGCGCGGAGCTCCTTGTTCAGGGCCTGGTAATTGGCTTCCTTGCCCCCGATTTCCTCCCAATCCATGTCCACGCCGTCGTACCCGTACTTCTGCATGAAATCGATGATGTTCTTGATGAAGGTCGCCCGTATCGTCGCATTCGCGCTGGCGGCCTGGAAATTCCCGCCCGTGCCGGCGCCTCCGAGGCAGATCAGGGCCTTGACGTTGTTCTTGTGCGCCTCGGCCACGAAACCTTTGCAGGATGCGTCGGTCAGGCCCATGTCCATTTTCACGCCGCCAGCGCCGCCGTTGGGAGTGATGGAAAAGTGGCACATGTGGGTGTACGCTTTCCAATTGATCTTGTTGACCGGGTATTTTCCCTGCGCCCATCCGGCATAGTATCCAGTGGACCAACCCACCTTTTTCTGGTCCTGAGCGAAGGTCAGGGTCGCCGCCGCCGCAATGGCGAGAACGAGGATGTTGGATTTCTTCATTGGATTCTCCCTGTTGAGTTCTTCAAATACCGCGCAACGGCGGCCAAGCCGTCGCTGAGTAACTCCTGCGTTACATTGCGGAATGAAGCGAAACTTCCCCCAGCCCCACCTCTATGTCCTGGCGTTTATGATAATGCGACGGGAAAATATACGGGTTCGACAATTCCTCCCGGAGTCTGGTTTCCGCTTCTTGGCGAAAAACACGCAAAAACCCATTAGACCTCAGCAATTACCGACGGGAAATGGGGATTCCGGGTCAAAAACGGCATCTGCCTGGAATCGGATTTTGGGAATCGGGGAGTTCGGCCTGGAATCAGGATTCACATTTGTGAAATTATGCCGATCCGGCCCCGTTTCCGGGGGTGGAGAGGAGAATGGGTATCACGGCAGGTACCCCAGGGAATCGGAGAGATCAAAAAAAAGGGAAAGGCCGCGGCCTTTCCCTTTTCCGGTTCCCGGCGGGACGGGTTATTTCCTGGCCGTGGTATCCGCCTTGGCCGGCTTTTCGGCGGCGGGCGGCGTAGCGGGTTTCGCGGCGGCCTTGGCCGGCTTTGCCGCTTTGGCGGTCTTGGCGCTGTCGACCGGAGCGGGCGCCGCCGTCTTTGCGGCCTTGGTGGAATCGGGGGCCACGTAGCCGCTATCTCCTTCAAGGACCGGCATCAGTTTGCCGCCGCTGCGGATGTTGCGGATCATCCAGTCCGCATCGTCGGAGAGATCGCTGGAAGGATATATCGCCAGCATCTTTTCGAAGGCCCGCACGGCGGCGGAGTCGTTCTTGAGATGTTCGGCGTGGATGAATCCAACCATGAACATGGCCTTGTAGTTGTTGCTGCTCTTGGGATACAGGTAGGACAGGCGGCGGTATTCGGCCAGAGCCTGCTGGTATTTCTCCTGCTCGATATAAATCTGGGCCAGGCCGAAGCAGATTGAATCCTGCAGGGTCTCATTCTTGGGGAACTCATCCCGCAGGCGCTGGTAAAGCTCCACGGCCACGTCCAGTTTGCGATCGTAGTGCAGGTTCTGGGCCTGCTTATAGGCCTCCTGGGGGTTCTTGATCTTGGGGGGCAGCAGGGTGGGGTCCATGATCACCACCTGGAATTCGCGCTGCAGGCGGTCCGTCTGGCGGTCTTCCGCCTTGGCGTAGGCGACGCCCTTCAGGTTCTGGAAGATGTCATAGCGGGATTCCTCGAAGGAGAGCGCGGTCGTGTCCTTGCGGTAGCGCTCAGGGCTGGTGCGGTACTCGATATCCAGGTCCTTGGAATCCACGGTGAGGAATGCCGCGATGTCGCGCACGAATTTATGGTAATCCTTTTCCGCGCTGTCCTTGGTGAAGAAGGCGCGGTTGGTCTCGAACGTCTTCTTCAGGGTCAGGGAGTCCAGGCCCGCGGTGCGGGAGATGATGGAATCCTGGTAGATCTGGCCCCAATAGTTCACGCGGTTCTCTTCGCGCTGGGCCTGCATCTTGACTTCGTCAAGCAGTCCCAGGCTCTTGGCTTCGGCCGTGGCCAGCTCCCAGGTCAGCAGATAGTCGACCAGGGCTTCACGGGTGTAGCGATCCTGCATATGCGCGGGGATTTCCTCGCGCAGGAACAAGACGTCCTTCTCGCGGATGACATGGCCTTTGGGATAGATCGCGAGCGTGTCCGCGGGCCTGATGGTGTTGGTCTTCTCGGACTTGTATTCCAGCTTGGCCAGGGCCTGGACCCGCTCGAAGGCCTTCGCCTGCTTGGGGAACTTGGCGGTCAGCCAGAAGAGATGCCATTTCTTGGTGTCCGGGTTCTGGATGGGCGCGGGGAGGAGGCCCGGGGACATGCTGTCCAGGGCGGAGAAGAGCGCCGGCATCATGCCGATTCCATCCGGAAGGCAATGGTCGCGTTTGATGAGACCAATCTGGCCCTGAGCGGGCTTGGTCCATGCGTTCTCGGAATATTGGCCGGCCAGCTTCTTGAAGCCGTCCAGATCCTTGATGTCCTTGGCGCGCTTGACCAGTTGGTCCTTGCTCTTGGACTCGATATGCCAGACATCGTAGGTTTCCGGGGAGAAGTAGTTGTCTTTGTGGGCCTCGTAGTATTTCCGGATTTCGGCGGGGGAGACCGAGTCGCTGGCACTGACCATTTTCACGGAGTACTTGGCCTTCAGATTGGCCAGGGCGTTGTCGGAGAGTTTGGACTTGTATTGGGTCAGATAGTCGTCGCCTACCTGCTTGCGGACCGTTTCCAGGGGCGGAATCACCTGCGGCGTGCAGGCATCCACCTTGACCAGCAGCCAGGTGCTGTCCTTCTTGATGGGACGGGAGACCGCGCCGGTCTTGAGCTTGGTGGCGTCGTTGAAGAACAGGCTGTCCGGGTTGACGTTGCCGCCCAGTTCCCACATGGTTTCGCCCTTGACCTGGCGTCCCAGCTTGCCCTGGTTGGTTTTGCTGGCTTCATGGATGGAGTATTTCTTGGCGGCATCGCCGAAGGCAAGTCCGCCGGCCAGGGCCTTGGCGGCCTCATCGGCGGTTCTCTTGTCCTTGGTCTGGATCAGGGACAGGTCGCAGGCAGCCTTTTGCTCATACTTGCGGCTGTTGGCCTGATAGAAGGAATCCAGCGGGGCCTTGGCGACCACCATGGAATCGGCCACCCGGGTGCGGACGTCCTCGAAAGGAAGCACCCGGCCGGAATCGTTCGCGAACTTGGCGGAGTTGGCTTTGTAGTACGCTTCCAGGTCGGCAACCGTGAAGCCCGCATTCTCGGCCAGAAAGGTCTGGAAGTAGGCCTGGGTGATGATGCGCTTGTCGATCAGGTCCTGGCGGCCCAAAAGGCTCGCGCTCTTGCCGTACTTGGATTTCTGGGCGGCCATGGCCTGGAGCTTTTGCTTCAACATGAAGTTGAATTGCTTACGCCGGGCTTCCGGATCCTTCATGATTTCGGCCTGGCGATCCGGGGTCATGGTTTTCAGCATGAATTCAAAGTCGCTTTGGGTATAGCTGGTTCCGGCGATCTTCGCCAGGACTTGACTGCGATCTTCCCGCTTGCCTTCACAGGCCACCAAGGCGAACAAGGGAAGGAGGCACAAAATGCGCTTCATAACGATCCTTTGGTTCTGATAAATCTGGGATATCCCCAACACGACGGGGAAACCCCGCAAGCGGCTTTAATTTAGTAAAAAGGAAAGGCAAAGGTTACAGGGGTAAGAGGAGGATGTGGGTGGAGTAGTAGGAGATTTGAGGTCGGGAGCCTCTTATTGGCGTTTCGTCGGGCGACGGGCGTCGGGCGTCGGGCGTAAAAACCAGTAGAATGGATGCCTTTTTGCCTTATCCCCGGTTTTTACGCCCAACGCCTAGGCGGAAGACCGGAGGCTGAGGGCAGGCCGTACGCCCGACGCCCGACGAGGGACCTAAGGCAACGGACCCAATGACCTCTTACCTTCGCGACTGCAGCGAGGCGATCGCCTCTTCCACGTTATCGTAGATGTCCAAGAGGGTGTTGGCGCCGATGATCTCGATGATTTCGTAGACGTTGTCGTTCACGTTGGCGATTTTGAAACAGCCGCTTTTTTCCTTGGCCGTCTTGCTGAAGTGGAGCAGAATGCCCAAGCCGGTGGAGTTCACGTAGCGCAGGTTGCGGAAGTCGGCGACGATTTGCACGAAACCTTCCTTGATGAGCTTGGTGACCTGGTCCAGGGTGGATTCCACGTTGGTCGCATCCAGATCGCCCATGAACTTGATGAGTTTGCCGTGCGGGACATTGTCCAGGTCAGAGATCTGGAGTTCGATTTGGGTGTCCATGGTCTAGCTATCCTCCCGCATTTTCGTGATTTTCACTTCGGTGCCCGATTTGTCTATGGAAACGTTGATGGAGTTGCTGATCAACTTCACCAAGGCCAGTCCGCGGCCGCGGGTATCCCCGGTCTGGGCCGTTTCCTTGTTGGCTTCCAGCACGTATTTGAGCTGGTTGGCCTTGTCCATCAATGTCTTGTTGCGAACCAGCAACTCGAATTTCTTGCGATCGATGCGGAGTTCCACCGAGATTTCCGGTTGCGAGGAATCCCCATGTTCGATGGCGTTGTTGGCGATTTCGTCCACGATGGTTTCTATGCGGAAGGAGTCGCGGGCGGTGTAGCCCTTTTGCTTGGCGATGCCGGCGATGAAGCGGCGGACCGCGGGAACCGATTGGAGCTTGGGAGGCAGGGTGATGCTCACCACCTGAGCCGTCTGGGTGTATTCCCAGTGGTAATGGTTGTAGGCGGTATGGGTGTCCGGATAGAACTGGAAGATCTTGTCGGCGCCCATCTGGATGAGGCGCTCGCGCAAGTCGTAATTGAGCCCGACAATCACCATGTTTCCGCCCTTTTCCACCAGGCGGAGCTTGCAGCCCATCAATTCGCCCCGGAAGGGGGAGGACACGAAGGTCACGTTCTCCATAAGAGCCACGATGAAGTACTTCTTGGAGTCTATGATCTCCTGGAAAATCTTGCTGGTGGCCTCGCAATCGCTGGCGTTGAGATCGCCCTCGAAGTGGAGCAGGACGATGCGCTCGTCATGGGAACTGACTTGCTGGGAAATCCTCATAGGTCGCTTTCGTAGAGGAGCTTTTCACGCTGGGGCTGGTTCTCGTCCGGGTCCTTGGTCTTGACCACGTGAACCTGGGTCTGGCCGTTTTCCCCGAGGTCTATCTTGATTTCGCTGCTGAGCATCTGGACGATGACCAGACCGCGGCCTTTTTTCTTGTCGTTGGACGGAGGCTTGGGGCTGTACACCGCGCGTTTCAGGTTTTCCAGGTTCTGGCGCGTGCCGCCCTGGTCCTGCACCGACAGGTTCATGGCGCCGTCTTCGAACTTGGCGGCCAAGGTGACCGAGCTGTGCACGTCCTGGGATCCATGGAGGATGCCGTTGGTCACCAGTTCGTCCACGATGATTTCCGTGCGGAAGCAGAATTTTTTCGAGAAGCCCTCGACCCTGGCGATTTCGGCCACGAATTGCCGCAACGGCGGAATATATTCCAGATCGCTGGGAAGATTGACGGAATACCCCGCAGCGCCGGCGGCACCCGAGGCCGATGTATTCTTTGACTGGCTATCCAAGCAAATCCCCTCTCGCTTCCCGAGTGGTATAAATTAACACCTATCGGGTTTTTTACAAACCTGTATTTCGATGCGCGCGGTAATTCCGAAGCCGCATTCACTCATGCATTTTTTTTCCGGCCAGCGACGAGTCCATCCGGTACACCATGGCCATGATCTGGGCCACCACTTCGTACAGTTCCTCGGGGATGCTGTGCCCCACGTCCACATCGCCCAGCAACTCCGCCAATTCCCCGTCGGGATGGATGGGAATGTCCAGGTCCAACGCTTTCCTCACAAGCGCCTGGGCCAAAGCGCCCCGGCCGGAGGCTACCACCAACGGCGAAACATCTTCATCCTGCCTGTACTTGAGGGCGACCGCCAATTTCAGCTTATGTTGGAATTCCATGGTGCGATTTTACGATATTGGTTAAGACTCGGAAATATCCCAGATTATATCATCCGGCCCGGCCGAATAGAAGGTCAAATCCTTATGGCCGCCAAAGACGGGAAACGCCGGTTATTAGTAATTTGAGACATTGGACGCCAATCCGTCGGAGTCGGAATCCGATTCGGACGGAGTTACGTAAGCCCATGCGAATCAAAAGGTTGCACAACCCTGCGGGTGGGACGGATGACTAAGGCCAAACGCTGGCTCCTATGGGGGCTGATACTTTCCCCCGTGGCGATCCTGCCGTCCGCCTTCCTTATTTCACGCCTTTGGCTCAACCATCATCTCCAGCGGGAACTGGCTGTCGGGGAATTCAGGATCCGCCTGGTCAATCCCAATCTCGGCTGGAACCTGAACTTTTTTTCCGACTCCATGGAGCTTTCCGCGCCGCGGCTTTCCATGCGCACGGGAAAGATTTCCACCGATGTCCGCTTCTGGAACTCCATCGCAAGCCTCAAGCCGAGCATCCAGGTAAGCGCCGACACGGTAAGCATCCGGGTGGAGCCGGACTCCTTGGACAGTCTGGCGCGGGAGCGCAAACGAAGAAACCGGAAGCCTCCGGCATTCCCGAATCTTCGCATCCCGGTGGAGTTCAGGATATCGGCTTCCCAAGTGGGCCTGGCGGTGGGCGGAATCGAAACGGCCCGCGTGCGCGATCTGGTTTTCCTTTCCCAGGGACCCAAGAGCGTGGCCATCGAAGCTTCCGGAATAGGGGTGAGGAACCCCCGCGATTCCTCCCTGCTCGACCTGGAAGCCTCCTATCGCATTTCCGCGCGATGGTTCGGCAAATCCGTCCGCTATCAGGTGCGCGCGCAGAATCGGGGCGGCGACTTCATCCGCTTGGATGGGGAACACCGCAAGACCGATCTGCGCATCGGAAAGGATTCCCTGTCCGCCCAGTGGGCGGACCTCTCCGCTTTCGTTCCCCTGTTTTCCGGAAAAGGCCCGCCGGATTTTTCCAACCTGGAAGTACAGGCCTCCTTGGAAACAGGCGAACACATCGCTTCCAGGGTGCGCGCCGCATTCACCACCCCGCGCGTCTGGCAAATCGGTCCGCAACGGATGGAATGGATCGGCAACCTGGCGGATTCCTCGGGACAAATGGCCCTTAAGTCGCACGGGGTGACGGGGGAGGAGATCTACCTGCAAGGGCATTTCCAATTGCCGAACCTGGACAGCGGCCTTTCCCGCATTCCCGCGGCCATGACCGCCTCCCTTTCCGGCTACAGCCGCGATTTCCGTTTCCGGATCGCGAACCGCATCCTTCCCGGCGACGCGGAAATCCGCCGGTTGAAACTCCTCCCGGGGCTCAACCTGGAAGCGGACGTGCGCACCCGGGACAGCTCGGTCTTCCATGGCCGCGCCTATCGGGTTCCGGATTCCTCCCTTAAAAAAGATTCCCGCCCTGCGAAACTCGTTTCGCGGACGGGCGGCCCGAAGCCGGTCAAACCCGATTCATCCTGGAAGTGCGCCTTTACGGGTACGGTGGATCCCCGGGAAACGTGGGTGCATGCCTGGGTGGACACCAATGTGACCTTCCGCAATGCCCGCGTCAGCGGCGAGGCCGGAAAAAAGGGACTGACGGTGGAGGCCTGGGTCAAGCAGCCCAAAGCCTACGGGGCCGCGGCCGATTCCGTGTACGCGGTGCAGACCGTGAACAAGTCCGGTTATTACCTGACCGGCTCCAGGTTGAACTACAAAGACGTGATGTGGCCGATTACGGGACAGGTGGAATGGAGGAAAGCGAAATCCGGCAATCCATCGCCGGGAGCGCCCGTCCGCAGGCACAATGTCTCGCTTGCCTTCCGGACGAAACACCCGCGTTACGGATCGGTGGAATATGCCATGCCCAGGCGCCGCTTCATGACGGTCCGGGCCGAAAACCTGGATTGCCAGCACCTGCCATACACGAAGTTGCAAAAGCTCATCGCCCTGAAACCCGTGGTCACCGGCGGCTTCGAATGGGATTGGCTGGCCCGAACGGGCTGGGTGGATGCCAGGGCCGCTTTGGCATACGGCGGCCAGTCGCTGGGCGTGAATGCAAAAGCGGACTGGGACGCCCGCTTGTTCCAGGCCAAGGGATTGGATGTTTCCTTCGCGGGTTCCAAATTGCATTTTTCCGGCGGAGTGCGGTTGGGGGGAAAGCAGTTCTGGCAGATGGGCAAATTGGGACTCAAGGACGTAAAAGGTTTGGCATTGGAGGCGGAGAAGTTCGATGCCGCCAGTCTGGCCGTATTCCTTGGGCCCGGCTATCCGGTGGAGCGCGGAAGCCTGAACGGAAAGCTTTCCTACACGGACAGCAGCGGTTTCCATGGCCTCTACCAGGTTCGGGACCTGGAACTGGCGCCCGTCCGCAAGCTGGTGGCCGTTCCGCGCCTGGACCTGATCGGCCAAGGGGAGAGTCTGCTCTTGATCATGCGCACCGCTTCCGGCGCGTATCCCTGGTTGAACGATTCCATCAACCTCAGGATCGGCGAAGTCCTTGGGAAGGTGCCGGGGATTTACCTCAAGGCCGTTTCCGATGACGGCTTGTCCGTCTCCTTCCAAGGGCGCGCCCGGGACTTCCGGGACCTGGACGGGACGTTTTCCGTGGTGGGAGACGCCGCCCTGCCGGGACAGGCCGGAAAAATCCGGGACGTGGCCGTAGGCGGACACTTCCACACCCCGCTCGCCAAGGGCCTCCTCACGGCAATGGAGTTGGACTCGGGATATTTCGCCGGGCGTTACGCCATCCCCGGCCTGGAAACCCAGGTATTCAAGGGAAGCATGTCCTTGCGGGACGGACGTCTGCGCATTCCCGATTTGCGGGCCTCCAATTCCGGGGGCGTCACCTTGTCCGGTTCCGCGGATTGCGAGTTCGCGGGACCTCCCAGGGTAACCGCGAAGATACGCGGGGAGAATCTGGCCCTGCAATGGCCCGGGATCCAGAAGCTCATCCTCAAGGACGCGGACGCCTCGTTGGTGGTCGACTCTTCCGGCCTCAGGGCCAAGGCGACCGTGGGCAAGGCGGATTTCGCCTCCTCCAAGCCGCCGATTTCCATGCGCGGCAGTCTGGAGCAACTGGATTTGGAGTATTTCCAGCCCCCCTCGCCCAAGGCCGCCAAAGGCCCGCCGATCGCGTCCGCCGCCACTCCCCAGCTCAAGGTCAAGGCCAGGATGCGGAACTTCCTGTTCAAGCACAAGATAGGCTTCCGCGAATTGCAGAAGTCGATCCGCACGGTCAAAACCGATAAGCGCAAGAAACGGGTCAAGCCCATCGACCTGCAATTGAACCTGGAGACCGTGGGAGCGGAGAACCGGATCGAGACCGATGTCCTGAGAATGTTTTTCGTGGGCGACGTGGCCGTGAAGGGGGTTTATCCCTATACCCTCCTGACAGGCGAGTTCTCGGCGCTGAGCGGAGAGCTGGGCCAGACCAGCCAGTCCTACGATATCACCGACTTCGATCTGAAATGGCAGAACGCCACCGTGGAAGAAGGCCGCATCTCGGTGGAAGGAGGCAAGCGCCTGAAATCCGATTGCAAACCGGAGACCCAGCGCACCTGCAACGTCTACGTCAAGCTCGCCGGCCGCTTGGACGAAATGGCCTTCACCTACGACAGCGATTGCGGCGGCAACTCCGGCGAGAACCTGGAGCCCGCCGCCCTCATCAATTCCGTCAGCCGAGGGTGCTATTCCGACGAGTACGTGGCGGGCGCCGGGGGCGGCAATTACGGCGAGGCCGTGTTCGTGCTGCTGGAGCCCACCATCAATGAAAAGCTGACCAGCGTGGGCGATCGTTTTTCGGGCGGCTGGATCAAGCGCACCTCCGTGAGCGGGATCGGCAGCGCGGTTTCCGGGGACACCACCGGATCGGAGCCCATCGCCATCGGGGTGGAGAGCAAGGAGAAATGGGGAGTGAGCTTCAAGGCCAAGGCCGGATACCATCCCGAAAAGAAGGTTCAGAACCCCTGGGAGAACGAAGTGGCCATGGAGTGGCGTCCGCCCCTGGAAAAGGCCTCCAAGAATTCCGAATGGAAGCGCCGCGTCCGCGATCGCGTCACCCTGGAAGCCTCGGCGGGAACCCGTCCCGATGAGAGGGTGAAAGAGGAAAACCGCCAGGTGCGCGAGCAGGTCGGGATCCGCTATCGTTACAAATTCTGGAATCTCTGGTAGGCCCCGTTGCGTCAGATCCCTTTCCCGACGTTTCCGTCCGCCGCTTTGGCTCTGTGGTTTTGCGCCGCCGCCTGGTCCGCCGCCCCCGTCGTTTATGAAGGCAACGATCACCTCTCGCGCAAGAAACTCGACGCCGTCCTGTCGGCGCCCGACAAGCCCAAAGAGCTTTCCCCCGAGGATTGGGAGGACTGGGTGGACGAAGCCGCCGCGTCCATTACGGATCTTTACGGTGAAACCGGCTATCTGGATGCGGCGGTCAAGGTGGATGCTCCCGGTTTGGACAGCGCCAAGGCGGACGATAACCGGATCCGCATCCATATCCGCGAGGGCGATCGCTACCGGTTCGGCAAGGTGGCCATCGTCACGACCGATCACGCCCCGTCCGTGATCGAAGCGGAGAAACTGCGCTCCCGCACCGGCAAGGCGTTCGAAAAGGATCTCGTATTCCGCGACCGCCGCGAAATCCTGAATGCCTACGGGGATGCGGGCTTTCTCCACGCCCGCTCCGCGGAAACCCTGGCTCCGGACACCGCATCCAAGACGGTCAATCTCGAAATCACCGTCGACCCCGGCCCGGCGGTGGTATTCGATACCCTGGCGATCCGCGACCTGCGGGAAGGCGATACCACGGGCAAATCCGGGGTGACGAACACTCGCCTGCTCAAGTCCCTGCTGGGCATCAAACCCGGCGACACCGTAAGTCTTTCCACCATCAATACCTTCGAACGCAAGCTCAAGTCCACCCGCGCATTCAACTATGTGCGCTTGCGCGACAGCCTCCTCGAGACCAAAGGCAACCGGAGCGCCCTGATCCTGTCCACGGAAGAGCGCGTACCCGGCGAAGCCGATCTCTCCGTCTTCTTCGAAACCCAATATGGGGGCGGCGTGGCCGCCAATTGGACCCATGGGAACATGCTGGGGCAATTGCACGAAGGCCGTCTGGGAGGATCCTGGGCGCAACGGAAGCAGAGCGTGTATCTGGGATACGCCTCGCCCTTGTTTTTCGGGACCAGCCTTCGCTTCGACAACGACTTGGTGGCCAATTGGTACCAGGACAGCGAACTCCAGAAAATGGCCCGATCCTATGAGGGGGATTTCGACATCACCAATGCCAGCAAGATTTCCAGGTCCATCACCAGCTGGTCCCGCGGCGTCAGCACCACGGAATTGACGGGCCAGAGCGAAAAACTCGACAGTACCGTCACGGAAAGGGCCTTCAACCTTAACTTCATCAACTCGGTTTTTTTCAGCTTCCTGGACGATGCGGTCAATCCGGCGCGGGGCGCCAGGTGGTCCTTCACCTGGGGCAATGGCGGATCCTTTCTCAATGAGGGCAAAATCGATGTGCCTGTTTCCGTGCGCCATAATTGGCTGGAAGGGGAGAGCGCCTATTATTACCCCCTAATGGAAAGGATCAAGCTGGCCTTTCGCCTGGACGGAGGCCGGTTCTACGGAGACGGCGGCCTGAATTCGGAGCGGTTTTTCCTGGGAGGGCCGCGGAGCGTCCGCAGCTTTGGATGGCGCAAGGTCTGTCCGGAAAGGGATTCCAACGACGTCTGCATCAAACTGGGGCTTGAACCCGCCTATTTCCTGACCTCCTTCGAAGTCCGGTCCAGTCCCTTTTCCGCCGCTTTTATCAATCCCGATGGACATTGGCGATGGCTCCTGGGCGTCCAGGTGGTTCCTTTCGTCGACTACGGAAACGTCTGGCAGGTTGGGAAAAGCGTCACTTCCGGGGGGGAAGGCCGGGCCTACGGCCTGGGATTGCGATATTCCCTGCTTTCCATTTTCAATCTCAGGGTGGATTATGCCGTGGATGGGTGGGAACGGAACAATAGCCAATGGGTTTTGGACCTGGCACAGGCTTTTTGAAGCCATTCCCAACCCGGGCCCCCGGGTAGACCAGGTCGGGTCCCTTGTCGCTTTTTGTACAATTCTGTGTATATTAGTAGGGGTTTTTACCCAGGAGGATTCATGGCTTTCGCCGCGAAAACGCATCTTTTCGGAGCCTGCTTGGTAGTGGCATTGTCCCTGCCCGGCATCGCACTCAGTGAGACTTCGGGCAGCTGTCCCCAGGACGCCGACAATCCCGCCGCCGCTCGAGGCCAGACCGGTTCCATCAACGTGCTCACCACGCCGGAAAAAGCCATGGTGTATCTGGACGGCGACAAGCTGGGGCTTTCCCCGATCGATACGGCATTCCGCACCGGCCGCTTCAGCCTGACCATTATGCTGAATGGCGAAGAGCTGGTGAAAGAGCGCGTCAACATCTGCGCCGGACAGAAAACCGTTGTGGAGCAGACCTTGAAGATGCCCTATGGCAGCGTCGCGGTCAAAACCAATCCCCTGAAGATGAACGCCAGGGTGACCGTGGACGGGGAAGAGGTGGGCACGACCAAAGGCGGCGTGCTAACCATCAACCGCCTCGAAGCCGGAACCCGGGTTTTCAAGGTTTCCAATGGAAAGCGTCATAAGGAAATATCCGTAAACGTGCTTCCCGAGGAAACCGTCGAACTCAACGTGGATTTGAAATAGAGACCATCGGGTCCGCGCAGAGGGAAGACAAGCCGTCCAACCTTGCAAGCATATCGGCCCGCTCGGATTCTCCGGGCGGGCCTCGTTTTAGCAGGGAATTTCCAAACGGATTGGGTCCGGTGCCGAGAGAGGGTCTTCGGAGACCCGCTCTCAGCCTCGGGGAAGTGGAGGCGACAAGCGGATTCGAACCGCTGAATAAAGCTTTTGCAGAGCTCTCCCTTACCACTTGGGTATGTCGCCGCAGGGCTGAAGTTAAAAAAAACCGGGGGAATTTCAATCAATGGCACTCTTGACCGCTCCGGGGCTTTCCTCTGTAAGTGTAGCCGGGAGTGGCTTTGGGTGGGCCTTATCTCGGGAATCGCTTCACTTTTTTAATTTACGGGGTATATTTTTCCGGGCTTTGTTTATTTTTAGGACAAACGGATCGGCTCGGGAGCCTACTTCGATTTCTCAATCTTCTTCCATTGGCATCGTTGGGAACTGATTTGAAACTGATACCCATGTTGACGGTTCTGGCCGCTTTCGCCGTATCCACGGTCGATGCAGCCGCTCCCAAAGCGGAAGCCGTTCGGGGACCGAGTCGCATTGCTATCCTGGAATTCGTGGATCTCACCGATAACCAGCAAAAACCGGACATATCGGATATGGTCCGCAAGGCCCTGGCCTCCACGGGCAAGTGGTCCATCCTCGCCCGGGATTCCGTGGCCAAGCGCCTGGGCGAATTCAACATCAACCCCCATCAAAGCTGCAACAATCCCCAATGCAGCTTCGACATCGGCAACGTGGTGCAGGCTGAATACGTTCTGTTCGGGACCGCCACGCCCCTGGCTTCCGTCCATGCCGTGACCTTGAAGCTGCTCCACATCCCCACCGCCAAAATCGTGTGGACCCGGGTGATGGAAGGGGAAGGTTCATCGGACGCGGATCGCCTGCGCTCCCTGGAAAAATCCTTCGCGGTCGCGGCGACGGAAATCTCCCAGATAAAACCCGACATGGACAAGTCAAAACACGGTAAAACCCTGGCGGTGATCGATCTCAGCGAAAACTCCCTCCAGTCCCGCGCTTTCTTCGAAAGAGTCTGCACGCGGATCTATGGAAACCCTTCTTTCGACCTGATGAGCCCGACCGAGCTCACCGAACTGCTCACCGCCCTGGAGATCAACAAATACTCGGTGGTCCCTTCCCTGGAAAACATGATCGGATTGGGGCAGAAGCTAGGCGTGTCCAACCTTCTCTACTCGCGCCTCTACCGGGACGGCCGCAGCTACATCTACCGTCTGGCCATGTATGACGTGGCGAACAAGGCCCTGATCCTGGAGCTGCCCCCCCAACCTTCCGAGGATTTGATCAAATTACTGGACTACGAAAAGGTTTTTTTCAATACTCTATTCAGTAAAGAAAAAGACGAGCCGAAAATGGCGGTCGTAAAGGATGGCGGCAAATCCAACAAAGCGCTTTGGATCTCGTTGGGAGTGCTCGGAATCGGCGGCGGTGTGGCCGCATACTGGGTGGAGAATCTTCGCAAGTCGGACAAACCGAACAATACCGCGGACAATCATATCCCTTTTCCAAGGGATCCTCCTACTAATGCGGACTAGCAGGCTACGGACGAAGCCGATTTCAATATATTTTTAGGGACTGAATATGAGCGATACGAATTTTAGCTACATGGAAGTTTCCGCCAAACGCAAGAAGCGGAACCAATTCATTTCGGTCCTGATCATCGTTGCCATCGTATTGATGGGCGTGATCGTTTGGGGCTGGATCGAATTGCAGAAGAGCCGCAATGCGGAGCGTATCAAGAATGCGCTCAACAGCCAGATAGAACCCGGCTTCAAGGAGCCGGAAACGGCCCAGGAGCCGATCAAGGATTCCAGCAACGTCGTCGTGCAGGATGCTCCCGCCGCGGAGCCGGTCGCCCCCGCGGTGGTACCGGAACCCAAGCCTGAACCCGTCGCCCCCAAGCCTGTCGCGGTAAAGCCCGTGAAACCCCATAAGGAACCGGTGAAGGCGGCCGATCTTCCCAAAGAGCCCGGCTATGCGCCCGAGCCCGCCGTCGTGGAAGCGAAACCCGTTCCGGTTCCCAAGCCCGTGGCCGTCAAACCTTCCAAGCCGGCCCCCGAGCCGAAACCGGTGGTAGCGCCGGAACCCCCCGTTCAAGTTGCGATGCATAAGCCGGATCCCATCCCGGCCGTGCCCACCCCCAAGCCCGCTCCCGTGGCTGCAAAGGCCTATCCCCCTGAGGATCTGCCGTTGCCCGAGAAGGCGGAACCCACCGAGGATGTGAAAAACGCGGTGGCCGTCATTCCCGCTCCGGCCATGCCGAAGGCGGAAGCCGTGCCCGCCGACGACCCGAATGCTTCGGGCAGCTTCAAGCTGGGAATCTCCGCCTACAAACAACAAGACTACGTCAACGCCATCCGGTCCTTTTCCGCCGTTCCCAAGCCCGCTTCCAAGAAGCGCGGCGCCCAGGATCGGGACGAATACGTGCAGGCCAACTTCCTGAAAGGCATGTCGCTTCTCAAGGTCGGCCATCTCAGCGAGGCCGTGAGCGCCTTCCAGAATGTGCTCGAGTACGAGAAGTACTATCCTCTCGCCAACATGAATCTCGGTATCTGCTACGTTGAACTGAAGCAGTACGCCAAGGCCCATCAGGCTTTCGAGGCCGTGGTCCGGGACCAGAGCTTCATCGAACCGGCCGTCTTCGACGACGTGATGCAGCGGACCAAATACTTCTGGGCGCTGGCCTGGACCCGTCTCTACAAGAACGCCACCAATCCGGATAAACAGAACTTCTACCGCCAGCAGGCCGTGCTCAAATGGAAAGACTATGAAGTGTGGTTTTCGAAGAACGACAAGTACAAGAACGAGAACCTGAAGGCCGAAAACTACCTAAAAAGCCTGAGCAGCCTTTGATGATGAAATCACTGGAATGCGGCAAGCGTGGAGTTGCGAAGCAACTCAATAGCGAAGTCGCCTATTATGCGGAGAAAAGGGTTTCCATGATAAGCAGGATCCTGAATAGTTGCCTGGTGTTGGGCCTGGTTTCGATCACCGGCGCGACGGCCGCTACCGATGCCACCGATGCGAGCAAAACCGTGGTGGTGGTCTCCAGCGACAACCCGAAGATCTCCGGGCAGCTTTTCCACCCCAAAATCTGTCCCAACTTCGTCAACTACATCGCGTTCGTGCGGCAGATCCGGGACAACCGCCAGATCTGGCTCTTCGATTCCAAAACCAAGGAGCTGACCCAGATTACGCCCCATGCGGCTTCGGGGAAAATCGAAGACGTGAACATCGATGAAGACACCGATCAGAGCATTTTCAAAGGGTATGAAGATGAGTTGGAATGGTGCCCGGTCCTGCACGATGGGATCCAGTATTATCTGTATGTGAGCGCCGGCGGCGTGAACAACCACGATATCTACATCAGCGCCATCGGCTCCAAGACCCACACCCGCCTGACTTTCGACCCGGAAGTGGACGGCACCCCGCGTTGGTCTCCGGACGGCAAGAGCGTTGTGTTCGTGTCCGCCCGCACCGGGGACGGGGATCTGTACCTGGTTCCGGACATCACCAAGTACCTGGGCAAGGACATCAAGCGCGAGGCCCGCAATGCCTTTGAGCGCCTGACCACCAATCCCGGCGAGGAAATGTTCCCCTCCTATTCGCCCGACGGCCGTTTCCTGGCCTATACCACGCGCACCAGCGGAAACAAGAAGCGCGGCCTGTACACCATCGCCTTGATGGACTTCAAGGATGATCACAAGATCAAGATTTTCAACAATCAGATCACCAACAACAAGAGCCATCCTTCCTGGTCCTTCGACGGACATTTCGTGGCCTACCAGATTTCCAATGATCTGAACGACCGGGTGGTGGACATCGGAGTGATGCAATTGAAGGTGGATCCCCAGGGCCATCTGGTGGAAGTGGCCGATTTGCACGGGAAGACCCCCAAGATCGCCGAGAACGTTTATCCCAGCTCCTATACCGGGCCCACTTGGCTCCCCGGCTCGCGCGCCATCGTGTACGCCAAGCGGGAATCCAGCCGGTTGAACCCCCTGGAAGTCGTCAATCTGGAAAAGTGGTTGTACGACCAGAACTATACCCGGGCGACCATCACCACGCAGTCGAACATCCATCGGGACGTGGATTGCCTGCCCAATCATCCCATCATCGTATTCGCGGGCCAGTCGGGCCTGGATTTCCAAATCTTCGCCTCCGTGCTGATCGGTACCGATTTAAGGCTGGGAGCTGAAAAGGTGGATTTGGCCAAGTATGACCTTTTCAAAAACTAAGGGTCTCCTTCTCTTCCTGCTCGCTCTTCTGTATCTGCCAAGCGAAGGAAAAGAAGACCCCGTAGACCTTATCCGCCGGCATCGTTACGACGAGGCTGTATCGGCTTGGGATAAGGATCTGGACGGCGGTAAGCTGGACGAGAAGGGCCTGCGGGCCCTTAAAGGCAAGTCCCTGGCTTACTTCCGCCTGGGCAGTCTTTATGGTGTGTACTCGACCTTTTCCAACGCCATCATGGCCGAATATTACGCGGCGCTGCTGGAATCCGGCGCCAGCGCCATCCACTATCTCTACCTGGGCCAAATCCAGTACCAGAGCGGAAAATTCGCGGATGCCAAATCCTCTTTCGAAAAGGCCAAGAAGCTGGGCGGGGCCGGACCGGGGATACTGGAAATGGTCGACGTGTTCCTCTTCTTCGCGCGCAAGCGTCTGGGAGAGGCCACGGGAGAAATGAATCTCGGCGTCAAGGACAATTCCTCCCAATGGCAGGCCATGGAGCTGAAAGGTTCCGGAGCCGGCGACATTCCCCAGGGAATGGCCGGACAGTCCCAGCGCAGCCGCCGGTGCAAGCTTAAAATCCTGATCCGCAGCAATTCATCCCAGGTCGCCGATGTCGAAAGCACCCTGAAGGCCGTCCTGAACGATGCCCAACAGCCCGAGATGTATCTGGACCAGGGCAAAAACACCCAGATAAATTTTTACGACCCGTTTCTGATGGAAACCCTTTCCGATGCGTATTTCACCCTGAGCAAGCTGACCAATCTCCGCATCAAGGATGAGGAGAAGCGGTTCCCGGAACTGGCGGCCAAATTCAACACCGATCAGGCGTTGGCCGAGTCCTGCGCGCGTCTGGGTCAGTGGAAAGAGGCGGCCACGTATCTCCCCAAGGATGGCGATATCGAGTCCCAATTGGTAAAGGCGGAAGTGCTGGCCCATTCCAACAAAGTCGGCGAGGCCAAAAGCCTGCTTGAATCCGTTTCCAATTCCGCGAAAAACCCTTCCGATCAGAGAGATATCGCCGACTGTTATTATCTTTTAGGTTTCGACCTGGATAAGGGCTTGAAGCTGGCCGGACAAGCTGTTAGGGAGAAAAACGGACCCAATTATTATCGGACCTACGCAAATCTGTTGTTCGCCACGGGCCAAACCGAGTCGGCGATGCAACAATATGCAAAGGGATACAAAATCGAATACCGGAATCGCATCGATCAAATCGACCCGGAATACATGACCGACTATGCTTTCGCCATTTTCAAGACCAATAAGCTGAGGTACGAGGAAATCGTGGAGACACTGTACCATTTGCAGAAGGAGTTCCCTGCCTGCCGGCAAATGCATTATTGCATGCAGGGGATTTCGGCGGGACTGGCGCGTAGCTATGAATCGCAGAGGATTTTCCGTAAGGGCGGCTGAAGCAGCCGTGAGCGGCTGAGACAGCCGTGGGGCGGTTGAAGCAGCCAATGCGGCTGATTTTGAGCCGCCCCTGTGGCCGACCCCATTTTGGGTTTGCCTGCGGGGGGGATAGGCGATCATGGATCGCCGCGGGAGCCGGAGACGGCGACCGTTTATGAAAGGAACCATGAAGGGACGGAAAGCCATAAACTCGGTGTTCAGGATGGGAACCATGCCATATTTCAAGACTCTGAATTACGTGGCGCTGGCCTTGATATGCTGCACCGCGGCAATGGCCGCGGGCAAAGGCGGAGGTGGCGATGCCCTCAAGGGCGGGCGGCTGATCTATGCCGAACCCATATTGCCGGATACGTATGATCCCATCACCACGTCCGATAACGAAACTTCTTTGCGGCTGTCGGAACTTCTCTTCGAATCCCTGGTATACATCGATTACCGCGGCGAGGTGAAAGGCCGTCTGGCCGAGAAGTGGAACGTATTCAACGGCAACCAGCGTATCACCTTCTACCTCCGCAAGGACGTGAAGTGGCACGACGGCACGCCCTTCACGGCGAACGACGTCAAGTTCACCTACGACGCCATCATGAATCCCCTTTCGGACGTCCGCCCCGAGAGCCGCCAGGCGCTCGAGGTCATCAAGAGCGTTTCGGTACTGGGCGATTACGTGGTCAAGTTCGACTTCAACACCAGCGTGGCCGAACCCGAGCGCCGCTTCCTGTTCAAGATCGTTCCCGAGCATCTGTTCGGCGGCAAGCCCGTGCTGTCCAAGTTTTCCAAGTTCTCGAAGAATCCCATCGGCACCGGTTATTACAAGTTCGACCGCGAGACCAAGAACCACGATGTCATCCTCACCGCCTTCACCGATCATTACGGCGGACCTCCCAACATCGGCGAAGTGAAAATGGTCTATCAGCCGGAAATGTCCCTGTTGGTCCAGAGCCTGCTCCTGAACGCCATCGACCTGGTGGTCGAGGTCCCTCCGGGCAAGATCGCGGAAATCGCGAACACGGGCAAGTTCATGATCATTCCCTACAACTCGCTGGCCTTCGCATTCTTCGGCTACAACAGCAACAATCCCATCCTGCGCATCAAGGAAGTCCGGCAGGCCTTCACCATGGGCATGGACCGGAACAAGATGCTGGAAGACATCTATTTCGGAAAGGGCGAAGTCATTTCCGGTCCCTTCTCCCCGGCATCCTGGGGTTACAACCCCGACGTCGCTCCCTGGCCGTATGACGCCACCAAGGCAAAGGCCCTGCTGGACAAAGTCGGCATCAAGGACACGGACGGCGACGGCATCCGCGAGTACAAGGGCATGCCTCTCAAGTTCAAGCTCAAGATCCCCATCTACAGCGGCAATGAAGGCGGCCTTTCCGTCTGCCTCCGGTTCCAGAATTACCTGAAGACCCTGGGCGTGGTGGTGGAGCTCCAGCATCGCGAATACGAGAAGTGGAAGGAAGAGGTCAAGTCCAAGCATGACTTCGATATCGTCTTCGCCGAGTGGCTCTTCGACAACTCCTCCGACATCTCCTCCCTGTTCTACTCCACCAAGAACCAGCCGCCGTCCGGCGATAATTTCATCTCCTACAAGAACCCCAAGGTGGACAGTCTGCTGACGAAGTTCTCCACCACCATCAATCATGAGGTGCGCCGCCGCATCAACTATGAGCTGCATGAAATCCTGGCGGAGGAATGCCCCTACACATTCCTCTGGACCCTGGAGAAGAATGCGGCGATCGAGAACAAGGTCAAGAAGGCGGTGGTTCATCCCTACCGGTTTTTCACTTTTATCAACGACTGGTTCATTCCAGAGGACGAAAGGGATTGAGCTCACATGGCACAAACTGCTGCAAGGAAGCGTAACGGCATAGGATGGGGGCTCTTCTTGATGCCCCTGCTTTTGGCAGGTTGCGGGACCACCATGAGCGGTCACGTGGTCAAGCCCGACGGTTCCGGTCTCACGGAGCCGAACGTGGTAGTCTACACGAGCCCGCGCACCGAATCCGTCCGGGTGGGCAAGGACGGCACGTTCAAGCTCGGCAAGAACGTCATCGAGGAGAATGAGTACACGCTCATCGCCGAGGACAAGGACGGCAACATGGGTTACGTCCGATCGTTCAAGCCCAAGAAGGGCTCCAACAAGAACATCATCCTCCGTCTCTCCCGGGAGATTGACGGCAAGGATGCCGTCATGGAAGGCGGACCCAACGAAGGCAATACCACCGGGTTGGGCGAGAAAATCCTGAAATCCAGCCCGTAGCCCGGCCATTTACATAGATGAAGCCGGGTTTTGGAAATGCTCCCCTGGAGCGTTTCGCGAGTCCGGAATCGCGGCCCGGTTGCTTTGCAGCGGGCCGCAGCTTGTTCCTGGGCAGGCCGATACGCGATAATCAGGGGACCGGGGCGCCATTTTCCACGCCTCCGGCACGCGGGAGAAGGTTGGAGTAGGCATGCGGTCCATCGCCAAAATCGTCGGCTTCTTCGCCGGCTCCTTGTTCCTCGTTTCCCTGCTTATCTTCGGCATCATCCATCTGACACCCGGCGACATCGCCGAGATCCACAATCTGTCTCCGTCCACGGCGCATCAGCTGTACCTGGATCGACCCATGGCCATTCAATACTTCCTGTGGCTGAGGGGCTGCCTGACCTTGGATTTCGGAATCTCCATGGTCAACGGCGCCAAGGTCTCCAGCCAGATTGCCGAGTACGCGCCTCCGACCCTGTTGCTGACTTTCGGCTCCCTGTTCCTCTCTCTGCTGGTCTCCATCCCGTTGGGCGTCTACCGCGGTCTGCGCCCGGTCTCGCCATTGGGCAAGTTCATCAGCCTGGCTGTGTATACGCTTTCCTCCATTCCGGTCTTCGTGCTCGGCTATATCGTGTTGGCCGTGGTGTTCGGCGTGTTCCGCTTCTACGTGACGACGCCGCCCGACGGGCCGTTCCGGTTCTGGCCGTACGTGAGCTACTACTCCCTGCCCATCTTCGTGCTCGCGGTGGGCAACGGTACCATCGGCGAGTTCGTCCGCTTCATTTCCCTGGAAGTCCAGAACGTGAACAGCGCCATGTTCATCAAGGCGGCCCGCGCCCGCGGCAGCAGCCTTTGGAAGCATTTCTTCCGATCCATGGTACTGCCCATTTTCAACATCATCGTCACCAATATGGCCGTGCTCCTGGGCGGCCTGGTGGTGGTGGAGCGCATTTTCAATTTCCATGGCCTGGGCTGGCTCAGCTGGGAAGCCACCCTCAAGCGCGACTTCTCCGTCATCATGGGGATCACCCTGGTGATGGCTTTCCTCATCCGGGTATTCATGTTGGCGAATGATCTATTGGCCGTATGGCTCGATCCGCGGATGCGCGAATGAAGCGGAGCGCGTTCTACAAGTACCTTAAAAAGCCGGGAAGCTACCGCATCCTGGCCGGCAGCATCATCGTGGGCTTGCTGGCCTTGGCCACCCTGACCGGCGGCGCGTGGACCAGCTACGGGCCCGATGAACTGGATCTGGATCATCTGCTCACGCCTCCTTCCGTGGGGTGGATGAAAAGGCTGCTCGCCACCGAGGCGGGCCTGCGCATGCAACAGCGCAATCAGGCCGGCGGGCGCGGGGATTCACATCCCCGGGCGGTGACCGCCGACGACGAGGATTTGGATTTCCTGCAAGGCGATTCCGCCCGGGACGGCAAGCCCGCGGAAGACAGCGCATCCCTGGGAGGCGCCGCAGGCTCTCCGACGGATGCCGGGTCCGGAGGCGAGGGCCCATCGGCGGCAGGGGCCGCCACCGGCGGCGACGGCGGCTACGGTCAGGAAGCCAGGCATACCAACAAGGCCCACCTGCTGGGCACGGACAAGAACGGGCGGGACATGATGGCCCTGCTGGTGGCCGGGGCGCGCAATTGTTTCCTGCCGGGACTGGTCACCTGCGCATTCGCATTGGGATTGGGCGTGCCCCTGGGCCTTTTCGCAGGCTACTACGGCGGCCGGGTCCGCAAAATCGTGGGCACCTTCAACAGTACCATCCTGTCCCTGCCCCGCCTGGTCCTGATCCTGGTGGTGATCTGCGCCCTGGAGCCGAACGTCTACTACACCATGGGCGTGCTGGGGGCCACCTTGATCCCGCGCGTCTCGGAACTGATCGCCACGCGCGTGCGCATCCTGTCCAACATGGGTTTCATCCTGGCGGCCAAGGAAGCGGCCTTGAGCGATTTCAAGATCCTGTACCGCCATCTTTTCTGGTACCAGAACCGGGCCGTCTTCTTCATCCAGTTCTCGCTGATCATGGCGGAATCGATCCTGGTGGAAACCACTCTGAGCTACCTGCAGTTCGGCACCAAACCGCCCGAGGTTTCCTGGGGCAATATCATAGAGGGCAGCCAGATGTCCTTCTTCAGCGGGTTCTATTGGATCACCTTCTTCCCGGCCATGGCCATCATCCTGGCCATCCTGGGATTCTTCTACCTGGGCGACGGATTGAACGCAAGGCTGGCATATCGTGAAGGAAGATAGGATCAGGATGTCCATAGGAGTTCGTCGGGCGTCGGGCGTCGGGCGTCGGGCGCGGGGAGCGGCTGCTACTGGGGCTGGGCACAGCTATTTAATTTGCGACTCTGCGAGGCGGCGGTGGAATGCCACGCCGTTCGCCCCAGCCGCCCACTCCCGCAAGGTAAAATGCGCTCTTCGCATTTTACGCCCGACGCCCGACGCCCGACGCCCGACGATCTCTTCGCAGGCGGAGGCTCAATGCTAGAAGTCCCTCTGCTCTCCATCAAAGACCTGTGCATCTGGTTCGGCGGCGGCGGCAATTATCTCAAGGCCGTCAACCATGCCAGCCTGGAAGTGGGCCGCGGGGAAATCGTAGGGCTGATAGGGCAATCGGGGAGCGGGAAAACCACCCTGGCCATGGGGCTGCTGGGCCTGGTCAAAGGCTATCCGGGCCTATGGGCGGGTACGGCCGAATTGGACGGGAAGAACCTGCTTCCCGATATGAGCCGGTTGATCACCCTGAAGGGCGACAACGTCGAGAAGCGTTACATCCCGTATCAGCGCGCCCATCGACGCCAACTGCATGGCGTGCTCGGCCGCGAAATCGCCACCATTTTCCAGGAGCCGAAGGCATCCCTGGATCCCTTCTATACCGTGGGCGAGCACATGCTGGAGGCTTTGGAGCGGAACCTCGATCGCCACGGGGGCGCCGCAACGGGCGGCGGGCTCAAGGCGGTCGGCATCGGCCTGCTCAAGGATGTGGGCCTGGTGGACGCGGAAAACCTGTGGGGGCTGCATCCCCATGAAATCAGCGGCGGCATGGCCCAGCGGGTTATGATTTCCATGGCCTTGTGCGCCAAGCCCAAGCTCCTGATCGCCGATGAGCCTTCCACGTCCCTGGACGTAACGACGCAAGCCAAGCTCTTGCAACTGTTCCTGCACCTGCGCGACAAGCACGGGCTCTCCATCATCATCATTTCCCACGATATCGGCGTCATCCAGGAGATCAGCTCCCGCATCTATGTCATGCACCGCGGATCGGTGGTGGAAACGGGCGCCTCGGCCAGGGTATTGTCTTCGCCCAAGCACCCTTACACCGCGTCCCTGCTGGATTCCTTTTCCCGTTTCGGAGAGAAGCTGCCCATGCCGCCCGCCAATCCGGATGCGGGCAAAGGGTGCGCCTACCGTGAGATGTGCGCGGCCTATCGGGGCATGCTCACCCAGGATGAGAGGACGCGCTGCGAAGGGGACAAGCCGCCGGGGCAGGCGGAAAGCCTGGCCGCCGCCGCGGGCGTCGCTCCGGTCGATTGGTCCAAGTGCCATTACGCGGACAAGAACAAGGCCCACGGGCCGGGAACCCCCTCCACCGCGAATATGGACCGCCTGTCGGCCGCGGACGGTTCCCAAGAGAACATCGTGGAAGTGCGCGCCCTGCGTAAGCGCTTCTCCCAGGGAACCCGGTCCTTCCTGGCCCTCAACGACATCTCGCTCTCCATCCCCAAGGGAGGCACTTATGGCCTGGTGGGGGAGAGCGGTTCCGGCAAATCCACCTTGGGGCTTTCCCTGATGGCCCTGCAGGACGTGGACGGCGGGGAAATCATCTACAAGGGCGAGGACATCCTCAAGCAGAGCAAAGCCCGCATGCTGGTCCTGAGGCGGGAAATCCGCATGTTGTTCCAGCATCCCGAAGGCGTGCTGAACAGCGGCATGACCATCGAAAGCATCCTGGCCGAGGGCCTGGAACGGGAAGGCCGCGTGGAGACCGCGGACAAACGCCGGCGCGTATCGGAAGCCCTGGAGCAGGTCCGCCTCGATCCGAGCCACGGGGCCCGCTACCCCAGCAACCTGAGCTCGGGGGAAAAGCAGCGGGCGACCATCGCCCGGGCCCTGATCACCAAGCCCGCATTTCTGGTCTGCGACGAGCCCGTGGCCAGCCTGGACCTGGCCATCCAGAGCCAGGTCATGTCCCTGCTGAAGGAGTTCCAGCGCCACCTGGGTCTGTCCTATCTCTTCATCTCCCACAATCTCGCCCTGGTGAAAATCCTGGCGCATCGCATCGGCGTCATGTACATGGGGTATCTGGTCGAAGAGGCGCGCGTGGAGCACTTCACCGTCTCCGGGGTGCGCCATCCCTATACGCGCCTGCTGCTGGCTTCGACGCCCAGCCTGGACCCGGGAATCCGGGAAGTGCTGGCGGCCTATCCCGACGTGGAGCCGGTGCGCCTGGAAGGCGGTTGCCCATTCCGCAACCGGTGTCCGGTCTACCTCTCCAAGCGCGATTCGATCTGCGAGACGGCCATGCCGCCTTTGGTGGAGCACTCCGCAGGGGCGCGCGTAGCCTGCCATTTTCCCTTGGGCTGATAACGGTTTCCGCCGGGCCGGAAATGAAAAAGCGCCGCGGATGCGGCGCTTTTCTGTTTTACCCTGGAACGGAAGGGCGGAAGGCGGGAAGCCTTCCGTACCGCCTACATGTCCTGGATGAAGTCGTTCACGTCCTTGACGCGGTTGAGATCGATCTTCAGGTTGGTGATGTCGTCGCCCATGAAATGGGAGTCCCGGATGGGCGCGCCCGCCTTGTGGGTGGCGCGGGCTTCCGCGGGCTTCACGATCAGGGAAGTGTGGCTCTTGGTGCTCTCGCGGGCGTTGATGTTCTTCAGGATACCCTGCACGGTAGTCATTTGCAGGTTACCCTGGATCTTCTCGATCTCGCTTTCGTCGATCTCGAAGGTCTTGCCGTAATAATACATCAGGGCGGAATTGCAGGACGGGCAGTTAAGGACGATCATGTACGCCTCTGATCCCAAAAAGAGCTCGCTGACCTCTTTGCAGTGTGGACATTTAACGTAAAGGGGTTTCATATTTCGCTCCTGACTCCTTATGAGGAAAATACAAAGTTCCAGGGCACTTCCTGCAATTAAGTCTATTGCTTACCGCAGAGCGTGTCAAGTGGAAATATCGAGGGAAGCGGAGACCGCGAACCCCGGCGGCGCGGGGCATTGGAGCCCTCTGCGGCCCGTGGGGCCGGGCCTCCGGGGATGTTCACGGGGTTCCATCATTCGATGATCGCGAAGGGGACGGCGTACTCGCCATGGTGGGATATCGAGACAAGGCAACGGGTTGCGCCCGGGCTCCGCAACTTGTCCAGGGCCGCTCCCGTGAGGGTGGCGACGGGGCTCCGGCGGCATCGGGAAGGATCTCGATTTGACCCCAGCCTAACCCTTCGCACCATCCGGTGCCTAGGGCCTTGAGGATCGATTCTTCCGCCGCGAAGCGGCCCGCGATCCTTTCGTCACGCGCCTGGAAGCGATTGCAGTATTCCGCTTCGGGCCCGGTGAGGATTCCGGAAACGGCCTCGGGGGTTAATTTTTTTATCCTTTCGATATGGGATATATCGGTTCCGATGCCTATGACCATTATATCTCCCGGATTGGACCGCGACCTTGCGAGCCAGGATCGGCGAAGGGATTTGCCTGTTTCCATTGGACCATTTTGCGCTTCATCCTCAAAACGCCCGCTAATACCTTAATATACGGGAATACGCCTTTTTGGGAATACCAACCCGGATTCGGCAAGGTCGGCGCATTCGCGACTTTCGAGGGCCGGTATGGCGGAGACTGATCCTGATCCGAAAATGGCATTTTTGCTGGAGCCGGCTTCCCAGGCCCTTCTCAAGGCCATCTGCGCGGATCCTCGCGATGATCTCGCCATCTCGGGATCGGCGGGCCTGCGGTCCCTTCCCGCGCCCAACCGCATCGCGCTCCTGGAACAGCGGAAGCTTCGACTGAAGGCGGCCCGCAAGTGTCCGCTGGCCCTGGACATGATATTCACCCCGCTGGGCCTGGAGCAGCTCACCCACTGGGAACTGGCCGCCTACAAGGCCTCCAAGCTTCCTTCCGACATCCGCTCCGTGGCCGATTTGTGCTGCGGCCTTGGCGGCGATTCCCTGTATGTTCCCGATCGCATCCGCGTGGTGGGCGTCGATCTTTCGCGCACGGTGCTGCGCGCCTATCTTCACAACGTGGCGCTGCGGCGCCGCGCCGACGCGGTGCTGGCGGACGTCGCCTCCGGTCCCGTGCGCGCCGAGGTCGCTCTCCTGGATCCGGCGCGGCGCGCGTCCGGCCGATCGGACCGCTGGCAGGATCAGGACATGTCGCCCGGTTGGGACGTGATGGAAAAGCTGATCCCGCGCTTCGAGGGCATGGCCATCAAGCTGGGGCCCGGCATCGCGTTCCCGGAGTTCCTGGAATCCTACGAGTGGGAGTATCTGGGGTTGCGGGATGAATGCCTGGAAGCGGTGGTCTGGACCGGGCGGCTGGGCAGGCCGGGAATGGTGCGGGCGGTGGAGCTTCCCGACGGAGCCTCCATCGAAGCCCTGCGCGCGGATCTGCAGGATACTTTCGGCGAGACCGGCGCGCCGGGGGAATACCTGTACGAGCCGGTGAAAGCGGTGGTGCGCTCCCATCTCTTCGGCGTACTGGCCTCGCGGTTAAAACTTTGGCAAATCGATCCGCGCATCGCCTACCTGTCGGGCAATGGCCTTCTGCGGCATCCGCTTCTGAAGACCTATCGCATCGAAAAGGAATTGCCCTACGACAACAAGGTCATCAAGGAGTTCCTGCGCAAGGAGGAAGTGGGCAGGCTGGAGATCAAAAAGCGGGGCGTAAACCTGATTCCGGAGGAGTTCCGCGCGGGATTGAGGCTGGCCGGCGGCAACGAAGGCACTCTGATCTTCACCAAGGTGATGGACCGCAAAACCGTGTTCTGGGCCAAAGCCGTTTCCAGGTAGGGGCGGAGGAGCCGCTAGTCGTCGACCAGAAAGGTGGTCTGACCCACCGTAAAGCTGTCGCCGGGGTGGAGAATGGCGCTGGGAACCCTTTCTCCGGCAACCACCATGCCGTTGGTGGACCCCAAATCGATGACGGTTATGGTTCCGTCCCCGACCACGTCTATAGACAGATGCTTACGTGAAATATGGGGATCCGGCACGAAAACGTCGCAACTTTGATCCCGGCCGACGATATTCATGCCGATTTTAAGGGGAAACTTGGAGTTGTTGCAAACCAAAAACGGCATAGGTCCTGCGACTACGGGTACATTCTATTCTGCGTACAGGCGGAATACCATATCGCCGACCAGTAGTTGCACGCCCATCGCCCCCTGAACAAGATTGTTGGAAGCAAAAACTTAGTAAAATTCGCGCTCCGCTTTGACCTGGGACCCCTCCATATCATAAAATCCTGCAGTAGACCACATCCGCCGCATCGGCTTGCGCGCGGCTTTCGCAAAGCTTGGCCCGACTATGGCATATTCCGATAAACCGGTGATCTTGGTGGTGGAGGATTCCCGCGTTCTTGCCAAAGTAATCGAGCAGCGTCTCTCTCCCTTTTTCCGCGTCGAAATGGCTTACGATGGGGAAGAGGCCACCCGGGTCCTGGAGTCCAATACCTTTTCGGCGGTGGTCCTGGATCTGGTGCTTCCGAAAATGGACGGCTTCGAAGTGCTTCACAGACTCAGGAATCTCGGCAAGCAGATTCCCGTGGTCATCGCCACCGCCAAACCCAGGCAAGTCGTGGAACCGGATGTCGCTGGTCTGGGAGTGGAAGCCATCCTTTCCAAGCCCTTGGATTTCGGGTTGCTCACCGACATGCTGCAACAGGCCATCGCCAAATCCACCATCATGAAGGTGGAGGAAGCGGAAATCAACAAAGCCACGGGCAAGAAATATCCGTTCAGGATAGCCAGGAAATGCTGCTTCATCTGCGGATACGAACAGGTGCCGGTGTTCCTGCCCATCAAGGAAGGCTTCAACGAGGACTGGAACCGGGGCTCCTTCCCGCAGTACCACAGCCGCAACGGGTATGAAGATTGGGATATGCTCAAGACCATGGTCATGGTCTGCCCGTATTGCTTCTTCGCCTCGGCGGATCCGTCCGACTTCGCGGACAACAAGGACGCGTCCTATCCCTACAGCGAGGAGTCGAAGAAGATCCTGGCCCGCTCCATTTCCATCCGCAAGCGCCTGGTTCCCGAGGCCCTGGACGTGGATCCGCGCTTCGATCATCCCCACCGGGACAGGGACACCGTGGTGATCTCCCTGGTGCTGGCGGAGAAATGCAGTAACGGTCTCATCCTGGCCGGCAAACCGGGAGCCTATTGCCAGGCGGGCATTTACACTACGCTGCAAGGCGCGCTGAACACCTGGGCGTCGGAAAAATTCTACCGCGAAGGCCTGGTGAGCTTCGAAAACCAGCTGAAGCACAAGGATACCCCGCGCCGCGTGCTGGTGCAGACCTATTTCTTCTGCATCGTTCTGAACATGCAGCTCAACCGCACCATCGTAGGGCGGGATATCATGCGGAAGGTCGAAGAACTCTACGCGGATGCGCGCTACGAGGAAATCTCCGAGGAAGAACGGGAGTGGCTGATGCGCATCAACATGGTCTGGAAGAACGGGTGCGGATCGGGAGTCCCCCGGGACATCGTGTGAGCCTTGCCGCCATGGCCCTGGAGCCGTCGCGTCCCTTTATCATCCATACTTCGAATCCTGAAATCGGCGGCGCCGAAGCGAGCCTGCTCGCCGCGGCCGCGCAGATGGTCTCCGTCTCGAACGGCGCGAAGCCCATTTTCCTGGTGCCCGCGGAGGGATCCCTGTCCCGCGGGATTGCGGCCCGCGGTTGGGAATACCGCGTGCTGCCTTGGCCGCGCGGCCTCGCCGGCCTCACCCAGAGCCGATGGTTCGCCTTGCCGCTGGTGATCCCGGGCCTGATCCCGTATCTGTTCCGCCTGCAGCGCGAATGCAGGAACGCCGGGACCGTCTGGTCCAGCGGCGTGAAAAGCCACGGCGCCTGCCTGTTGCTCGCCCCCCTGTTGGGCTCAAGACTCCTCTTCGACATCCGCGATTTCCTCAGGCCGCTGAAGTTGCGCAAAGCCATTGCATGGGCCTCGCGGCGTTTCGGATGCAAGGTGGCGGCCAACAGCATCGCCGTGGCCGCGGATTTCCCCGGTGCCCTGGTCCGTTACCCCAGGGTGGAAATGGGCCGCGCGCCCGTGGACCGGCGCCAAGCCGGTCCCGGTGGAAAACGCATCATCTCGCATCTGGCCTACTTCGCCCCCTACAAGGGCCAGGATCTGTTCCTGACCTGCGCGCGCAAGCTGCTCGACGCGGGCGTGGACGCGGAGTTCTGGATGATCGGCGACGTGATCTACCCCGCGGACGCTTACGCGCGCTACCGGGAACGGATTTACGAATTGACGGGACGTCTGCGCCTGTCCGCGCATGTGCGCTTTCTGGGCAAAGTGGAGGGCGGGGAAGAGGTGCAGAAGCTGCTGGAGCAGACGCACCTGCTGTTGCATTGCACGCGCGAACCGGAGCCCTTCGGACGATCCGTGCTGGAAGCCCTGATGTGCGGCAGCGAGGCGATTTGCCACAAGGGAAGCGGCGTGGCGGAGGTGACGGAGACTGGAGAATACGAAGAGTGGATGAAGCCGCTCAGGGAGATTTTGGGTGAAGATTATATCAGGGTGCGCTTGAAGGACGATTCGTCGGGCGTCGGGCGTCGGGCGTCGGGCGAAAAAACCGGGAAGCTCTCGGAGTAAGCTCCGGAGCGGTTTTTTCTTCTCTTTACGCCCGACGCCCGACGCCCAGGCACGCTTCGTGCCGGGTCGCCCGACGAAACGCCGGATCAAAGCACTGCATTCAATTCTCGGCTCTCAGCTGAAAAATGCTTTCTTCGTGGTCTTCCAATTCCCCGCCGCCAGTCCCAGCATGCGCGTATAACCGATCAACTTGGAGGGCATCGACAGATCCCCTTTGACCATGTCCCGGAAGATGCGGTAGAACGCGGTCTGGGCCGGCAGCGGCAGGTCCACCACGAAGTCCCGGATGCGCATCTGATAGCGGTGGCCTTTGCCGAACTGGGTCCAGCAGTCCTCCTGGTATTGCGACAGGAATTCCTTCGAGACGTTGCCCGCCTTCAATCCCGCGTCGATCCATTTGGAAGCGAGTTCTCCGCCCAGGATGCCGCTGATGATGCCGCCCCCCGTCAGGGGATTGGTATGGTGGGCGGCGTCGCCGCAAAGGACGAAGCGGTCCGCCACGTATTCCTGGAGATTGCCGCTGACGGGAACCGCGCCGCCGTGGACTTCCAGTACCTTGGCGTCCGGAAACAGGCGGTTCTTGTATTCCATGCTCAGGTCGTACATGTTCTTCTCGCCCAGTTTGGGCGTAAGCACTCCCGATCCCAGGTTGATCACCCCGGACTTGACCTTGGGGAAGACCCACACATAGCCCTTGTTGACGGACTCGTGTCCCTGCCAGAAGGTGAGATGGTTGGGGTTGGCGTCCATGGCGTCGATACGGAGCTCGATGGCGGAGCAGACCTGGGGAGGCAGCAGGCGGGTCTTCAGGCCCACCCAGCGTCCGCTCAGGGACTCGGCGCCGTCCGCGCCCACCACCAGTTTGGCCGTGACCGTGGAAGACGCGCGCGTGATCTCATCGATTACGGTGAGTTCGCGGACGCCGTCCTTGACGGGTGAAATGCCCTCCACCCGGGTGCTGACGCAGAGTTCCACTCCGGCGCGCACGGCCTGGCGGGCCACATCCTGATCGAAGAGGGCGCGGTCGATCATGAGGCCCACGTCGGGCTTGTCGTAACGGACGGAAACGCCGCCCGGTCCGTGCAGGATGACCCCGTTGAGATCGGTTTCGATGTATTCTTCGTTGACGTCCATGAAGCGCGACAGGCGCGCGCGCCTGCCCGTGGCTTCCCCGCAGCGGACGGGCACGCCCACCACCGGCCGCTTCTCCACCAGGAGGACCTGGTAGCCTTTGGCGGCGAGGTTGCGCGCGCACAGGCTCCCGGAGGGCCCCGCGCCGATGACTATGACGTCATAGCTTCGACTTTTCAATCGAGAGCGCTCCCACGGGACAGAATCGCACGCAGATGGTGCAGTACGTGCATTTGTCCTGGAAGACCTGGAGATCGACGCCGAACATGTCCAGCGCCAGATCCGGACACGTGCCTACGCAGCCTGCGCACGAGATGCACTTGTCCCGATCAAGGAGCAGGGTCTTGTTGGGTCTTTTGACTGCAGAGGGCATTCCGGGCCAGGCTGAATGTGTCGAAAACGAGCTAAAATAGTACAAAAATTTGAATCCCCGCACCGGCCGGCGCTGCGGGAATGCCGGGCCGAGATTCAATCGAAGCGGGGATTAAGTTATATTTCCGTCGGCCCTTGGCCGCGCGGACGGCAGCGATGGCAACCTGATTGCAATAGGCTTTACCCAGTTTCGGGCGGGAACCCTTCCAAGGGATCCTCCCGCCTTCCCTGAACGGATGGAAATGCGAAAATCTCCCTTATTGGACGAACTGGAGAAGATTCTCCCCTTCGTCAAGAATCCCGGCAAGTATATCGGCGGGGAAAACAACCAGGTGGTCAAGGACCCCTCGACCCTTTTGGCCGACATGGTGCTGGTTTTTCCGGACGCCTACGAGTTGGGGATGTCGCATAACGGGACCAAGGTCCTGTACCATATCCTCAATCGGGAACCGGACCTGGCGGTCGAACGCGCTTTCGCCCCCATGCCGGACTTCGCCGAAAAGCTCCGCGAGCACGGATTGCCGCTTTACGCTCTGGAGTCCTATCGTCCCATTTCCGAATTCCACGCCATCGGCATCTCCCTGCAGACGGAGTTGAACTACACCAACGTGCCTTACGTGCTGGAATTGGGCGGCGTGCAAGCCTTCAGCAAGGACCGGGCGGAAGCGGACCCTTTCGTAATCGGCGGCGGGCCCTGTATGGCCAACCCGGAACCGGTGGCGGACTTCTTCGATCTGTTCGTGATCGGGGACGGGGAAATCCTGGCCGTGGAAGTGTTGCGTTGCATCGGCCGCGGCCGCAAGGCCGGATTGTCCCGCGAAGCCATCCTTCGCGAGCTTTCCGCCCTCAAGGGCGTCTATGTTCCCCGCTTCCTGGACGTGATTGAAAGCCCCCATGGCGAAACGGTTCCCAGCATCGACGGTTCCCAGGGACCGTACCTGCGGGCCAAGACCATCCAGCGCGCGTGGGTGGAAGTCCTGAACAAGGACGATTATCCGGTCAAGAACCTGGTGCCCCACGTCAAGCTGGTGCATGATCGGTTCTCGGTGGAAGTGATGCGCGGGTGCACCCAGGGTTGCCGTTTCTGCCAGGCCGGATATTGGTACCGCCCCAACCGAGAACTGAATGCGGACGCGGTGGTGGAGATCTCCCGCGCGGGGCTGGAAGCCACCGGCGAGACCGAACTGGGATTGCTCTCCCTGTCCACGGCCGATTACGGCCCCGTCGAGAAGGTGTTGGACGCGCTCATCGATCAGGATGATTTCGAGGACATCAGCGTCTCGCTCCCGTCCCTGCGCGCCAACAGCTTCGGCCAGGGGCTGGCCCGCAAGGCCGCGGCCCTCAACGGAGGCAAGAGCGCCACCTTCGCTCCGGAGACCGGATCCGAACGCCTGCGCAAGATGATCAACAAGACCATCAGCGACAAGGACATGTACGAGGCGGCCGAAAGCGTGTTCGGCAACGGCTTCCACAACATCAAGCTGTATACCATGGTGGGCCTGCCGACGGAGAACCTGGACGACATGCGCGCCTTCTGCGGGCTGATCGACAACCTGAACAAAATCGGACAGAAGCATTCCAGCCGCAATACCGTGCATGCCAGCATCGGCATCCTGGTACCCAAACCTTTCACTCCCATGCAATGGGTCCCCTTCATGGACGAGGAGAGGGTCAACGAGCACATCCGCTTCGTGCGCGAGGCGTTCAAATACGTGCGCAGCGTGCGGATCAGCTGGGCCGATTACGGCCTGGCCCACGTGGAGAGTTTCTACTCCCGCGCGGACCGTAAGGTTTCCGGGATGATCTACAAGGCCTATAAACACGGCCAGGTCTTCGAATCCTTCGGCGAACATTTCAAGTATGACGGCTGGAAGGGCCTGTGGGCCGAGAGCGGCTATCCCCAGGAGCGCGTCTTCCGCGAACGCGCGCTGGACGAGGTGTTCCCATGGGACTTCATCCATGCGGGCGCCAACAAGGGCTTCCTCAAGAACGAATACAAGA
Source organism: Fibrobacterota bacterium (assembly GCA_028287505.1). Classification (GTDB taxonomy): domain Bacteria; phylum Fibrobacterota; class Fibrobacteria; order UBA11236; family UBA11236; genus Chersky-265. Next base: position 43,762 of record JAQBPN010000011.1, read on the forward strand.
AGATGCTGAAAGAGGACAGCGCCCCGATTCCGGATTGCAAATGGGGCGATTGCCAGAAGTGCGGCATCCCCGGCAACGGCCTGGACACCAAACTGTCGCCCATGCCCGAGAAGTATGCGGCCATCAGCCGGACTCCTGAGGAGATCAAGGCGCTGGCGGCGGCGCGCAAGCATCGTCGTTCCGGCGTGTTCGCCTATCATCTGGTCTACCGGAAGTCGGGCCTATCGCGGTATATCGCGCACCAGAATACCCTGGATCTGTTCGAGCGCGGCTTCCGCCGTCTCAAGCTCAAGCTCAATTATTCCGAAGGCTTCAGCCCGCGTCCCATCATCCGCAACACCGGCGCCCTTCCCCTGGGATTGGAGTCCCGCAAGGAATTGCTCGTGATCGAAACGCGGGAACGGCTGGAAAAAGATCTGGACGGGCTTTGCAAGCGCTTTTCCGCGGTCCTGCCCGCGGGCATGGAAGTGGTCTCCATCCGCGAGGTCCCCAAGTCCCGCATGCCGCACGTCTCCGACATCACCTACCGCTCCGGCAAATTCCCGGGCGGCCTTTCCGCTCTGCAGGAAGGCTTGCGCCGGTTCGAATCCGGAACCTACAAGCGCCACCAGCGCAGCCGCGAAAAGGACATCGATCTGGCCGACGAGATCCAGAAGGTGTGGATGGAGAACGACGAACTGTGCCTGGTCGCCAAGACCCATCCCAGCGGATCGTCCATCAGCCCGTACCTGGCATTCGCGGGCTTGCTGGAAACCGACGCGGAAACCCTGAGAAGCACGCCCATCTACAAGGATGACTTCACCCTGGAAAACACCTTGCAAAAGAACCCCCTGCAAAAAGCGGTGGCCCCATGAACGAGACCCCCAAATCCTCCGGCCCGGCGGAACTGAAAGAAAGCATCGAGCGCCTGGACGCGATGCTCGCCTCGGAAACGGCGGAAGAGAAGATCCGCGCGGGCATGGGCATACGCCTGGCCCTGGGCATGGCCCAGGAATTGAAATCCGGGAAGTCCCTGGGTTCTGAAACTGCAGATCTGGTTTCCGATTGGGTCGCGCATTACGGCCAGGACACCGTGAACGCGGCCGTGATAATCGCCCGCGAATTCCTGATCAAGCCGAATGCGATGCGCACCGCCCTGGGCAAGAAGTTGGGCCTGGAAAAAGGGGAAGGCGACGAAGAGGCAGGGGAAGACGCGGAAGACGATCTTGACGGGGAATTCGCGGCCGAAGGGGACGAGTTGGAAGACGGAGAGCCCGGGGAAGCTCCGGAGTGAGCGAACTCTTCGCTTCCGTCGACATCGGAACGAATTCGGCCCTGCTTCTGATTGCCGAACGCGGCGACGGCTTTCTGCAACCGGTTTCCCAGCGGATCGCCGTACCGCGGGTGGGACGGAACCTGGCCGCTACCGGCCGCATTTCCGACGAGTCCTCCCTGGCCCTGACCGCCGCTCTGCGAAGCTTCCTGGCCGAAATCGCTCTCCGCAAGGCCAGGCTCGTAGGCGCGGTGGCGACGCAAGCCTTCCGCATCGCCGCGAATGGCCCGGAGCTGCTGGCCGGGATATCGGAAATCCTGGATTGCCGCGCCCGCATCATCACGGGACCGGAAGAGTCGCGCCTGGGTTACCTGGCGGTGGCGGACCGGCATCCCTCGCCGGCCCTGGCCGTGCTCGACATCGGCGGAGGCAGCACGGAAGCGACGCGCAGCCAAGGCGGAGAATCCATTCCCATCGGCGCGGTCAACCTGCTGGAGTCCTGCGGCCGGGACGCAGCGGCCTGCAGGGCCAAGGCAGCGGAGGCTTTCCGCGGGAAGTTCCGGGACTGGAGCGGGACTCCCGATCTGGTGGCGGTGGGCGGCACGGCCACGGCCCTGGCCATGCTGGAACTCAAGCTTCCCGGATTCGATTCCGCCGCCATCGAAGGATTGGAAATCGGGCGCGCCCGCATCGGCGCGACCATAGACCTGCTGGCTGGCCTGTCCGAGGAAGCCAAGCTGGGCCTGCCGGGCATGGAAAAAAGCCGCGCCGACATCCTGATGCCGGGTCTCTGCATCCTGGAAGCCTTCCTGGACGCCGTGGGCGCCGCCCGTTTCCGCGTTTCCGATCGGGGCGTGCGGTATGGAATCATCCTCGATTGGCTTGCCGCCGCCGGGGGAAAGTGAAAGTGAAAATCGAAGTGAGAGTTGCAGTGGATTCCCAATCAGACCAGAGTCTTTACCCATGCGCATAAATCGTTACCTCGCCCTGTGCGGATTCGGCAGCCGCCGGGCCGTGGAAGACCTCATCCGCGGCGGCGCCGTGTCCATCGACGGGGAAATCGTTTATGATCTGGCCCGCCAAATAGGGGAGAACGACAAGGTCAAAGTGCTGGGCAAGCCCGCCGTTCCCCCGCGGGAACATGAGTATGTCATGCTCAACAAACCTAAGGGATACCTCTGCTCCGCGAGCGATCCCTTCGAGCGGCCCACCATCTACAAATTGATGCCGGCCGAGTTCCGCAAACTCCATTATGTCGGCCGCCTCGACTACAACAGCCGCGGCCTGATTCTCCTCACCAACGAAGGAGGATTGACCCATTCCCTGCTCCATCCCAGCCGGGAAGTGCCCCGCACCTACCGGGTCTGGACCCGGAAGCCCCTGGCGCCCAAGGACATCAAACAGCTTTTGGCCGGGGTGGACATCGGGTTCGAGGATGATGCCGTGGCCGTGTCCGTAAAGGCCGTCCAGGATCACACGGAAATTGTCCTCCAGGAGGGGAAAAACCGTGAAATCCGCCGCATGCTGGAAGTCGTGGGTTACCGAGTGGTAGACTTACAGCGGATACGGTTCGGAAGCTTGGAGTTGGGCGATTTGCCCGAAGGCGAATACCGTCGATTGAGCGCTTCCGAAATATCGCGATTGCATGGAAAGAAAAAGGAATGATGCGGCGCTGATACTGTGGGCCTTACCGGCCCTCGCCGCCGCCGCGCTCGCGGTTTCCGCACACGCTGCTTCCGCGACCGCGGCCGCCGCGGCCGCTTCCAAGGAAACACCCACCATCCCGGTTCCGCGCCAGGAACACTCTCCCGTCCTTCTCTCCATTCCCACCGCCAACATGCTCATGCACGGACAATACCGCCTGTCCGGACGCTTCCAGTATTTCAACAGCACGGAAATCGGCAACCAGGACACGACGTTCGAACCCGCCACGACGAGCGACGTCCAGAACCTGAACTACACTTCCGAAATCCTGGTCGGCATCGAGAACCGCGCCGAGGTAGGCGTCCAATACGGCCGGGAACTTTCCTTCTCCATCAAGGCCCTGCTGCTGCGGGAAGATCTCCTCTGGCCGGATCTCGTGTTCGGCGCGCGCAACCTGTTCGCCAGCCAGGAGGCCGGCCTCTACGGCGTCTCCGATGAACAGACCCTGAAGGATCTCCAATCCGAAAGCTTCGTGATGGCGGGGAAAAGCTTTTCCCGTTCCCGCGTGCACATGGGGCTTTCCGTTCTCACCCACGCCAACAAGGGTTTCGCCAGCGTCAATGGAGGGTTGGAGCAGGATCTGGGAGCCGGAGCATTCCTGGGATACGAAGTGTTCGAGCGTTTTTCCGATTTCCACCAGGTGCTGACCCTGCAATGGCGCTACCGCAACCTGGTGGGATTCAGCCTGGCCATGACCGAGTTCCAATCGTGGATCCGCCAGAGCGGCGAGTGGGGCTTTTTCCTGACGCCTTCGAAGAACCTGAACGATGGGTACAACTCGCCGGGCATCTCCTTTTCCCTGCAGGTGCTGGGCTGGGTCCCGCATCGCGACAAACGCACCTTGCCCGAACGGGTGGCCATCCTGGAAGTGAAGAACGCGGAACTGGAAAAGCAATTGGAGGATTTGGACGCGGTCAAACGGAGGCTGGCCGAACTGGAAGTCCGGGGGGTGGCTCCCGCATCGGCGATGGGAGATTCGGATTCCCGCAATGCAGCCGCGGAACCCGTGAGCTCGCAGCCCCTTCCAGCGCCCCAGCAGGCGGTCGTTTACCTGAAGTCCATCGCGGAAAAATCCGGTTCCGATCTGACCGATCCCAAAGAGGTCCGGGAGTTGATGGCCAAACTGGTGGCCTTGGGTCCGGAAGCCGCCGAGGTGGTCAAACGCGCCGCCGTCGACACCGCCGCCGGAGTCGTGCGCGTGCACGCGGTGCTGGTGATGGGCTACAGCAAAGACACCGGCTATGTGGCCACCCTGCGTCCCCTGTGCGCCGATTCCGATCCGCGCATCCGCCGCGAGGCCCTTACCGCCTTGGTCAAACTGGGCAGCCGCGCCGCCCTGGAAGACGCCAAGCGCCTCCTCTCCGATCCGGACGCGACCGTGGCCATGGCCGCCGGCCAGGCTTATCGCCAGCTCACTCCCGCCCCTGTGAAGGCCCGGACCCCCGCCGCCTCCCGCAAGCGCGCCAAGTAGCCCGCCTCCGGATCCGCCTCCGGGCGGCCCGCGATGGATTGGCTATCTTTTCCCTCCCATGCTGACTTCGGATTTCGATTTCGCCTTTCCGGAAAACCTGATTGCCTACCAACCGTTGCCCAGGGGGGAATCGCGCATGCTGGTGGCGGACAGGGCCGATGCCGCCGGGGCGGGAGGCGGCGCCTTCCATTTCACGCATACCCGCGGCCTTGTCGACTATCTCAATCCCGGCGACGCCCTGATCCTGAACGATACCAAGGTGCTGCGCGCCAGGCTGTTGGGCGCCACTCCCGCGGGAGCCAAGGTGGAGGCCCTGCTGCTGGCCCCGGCAATCCGGCCGGATCCATCGGGGACGCCAGGCGCCGCTTCCCCGGGCCATCCCGCCGGGACCCGTTGGGAAGCCATGGTGAAGCCGGGAAAACGCTTCCGCGCGGGGGACAAGGCGATTTTCTCGGAACGTCTGATGGCCACGGTGGCGGAGGTGAAGGAAGACGGTACCCGCCTGCTCGACTTCGATTTGTCCGCGGAGGAATTCCTGCGGGAACTGGAAGTAACGGGAAAGATACCCCTGCCTCCCTATATCAAACGCGAGGCTTCCGAAGCGGATGCGCGCGCCTACCAGAGCGTCTTCGCGGAAAATCCGGGATCGGTGGCGGCTCCCACCGCCAGCCTGCACCTGAGCGAAGCCATGCTGGAGGCCATCCGGATCAAGGGCGTGCATATTCTCAAAGTCACCCTGCACGTGGGAGCGGGCACTTTCAAACCGGTGCAAAGCGACGACCTGGAAGACCATGCCATGCATTCGGAGAGCTATGTGATGAGCCCGGCCACGGCGGAGGCGCTCAATGCGGTCAAGCGGAGCGGAGGCAAGGTCTGGGCGGTGGGGACCACGGCCGCGCGCGTGGTGGAAACCCGGGCCCGGGGCCCGGGGACGCCGGGTTCCGGAGCCGATGTGTTCACGCCCGGGGCGGGGGAGACCCGTATCTTCATCTATCCCGGATACGTCTGGAAAGGCTTGGACGGTTTGCTCACCAATTTCCACTGGCCCAAGTCCACCCTGTTCATGCTGGTGTGCAGTCTGCTGGGTCAGGAGCGCGCCAAGCGCGCCTACGCGGAGGCCTTCGCCCAAGGCTTCCGCCTCTTCAGCTATGGCGACGCGATGTTAATCAGGTAAAGGGGAGCTCCCCGTCAAGATTCGTGAACGCTATCCACGAATGCGCGCGCATGATCCGGGGAGATGTCCGGAAGGATGCCATGGCCCAGGTTGTACACATGCGCCCGCCCGCCCACTTCGGCCTTCATGGCCTTCACCTTGGCGGCGATTTGCTGCGGCGAAGCGTATAGGGCGCAGGGATCCAGGTTGCCCTGGAAAATCTGATTGGGATAGGCGCGCAGGGCGTCTCCCAGGTTCACGCGCCAATCCAGGCCCACCACGTCCGCACCCAGTTCCGTGAAATGGGGCAGCAGGTGGGGCGCTCCGTTGGCGTAGTGGACCACGGGCACGTGGGGGAATTCCGCTTTCAGGGTCGCGATGATTTTGCGCGTATGGGGGAAAACCAGGGCGCGGTAGGCTTCGGGGCCCAGGTAACCGGCCCAGGAGTCCATGATGGTGATGACGTCGGCGCCATGGCGGACCTGCTCGCGCAGATAGGCGGACGTGACCGAAGCCAGTTTGCCGATCAGGACGGTGAAGACTTCCGGGCGGGAGAACATGAGGGCTTTGAGGCGCGCCAACTCTTTGGAGGAACCGCCCTCCACCATGTAGGAGGCCACTGTGAAGGGACCGCCGGCGAATCCGATCAACGGCACCCGATCGCCCAGGGCCTTCTTGCTCAGGCGGATGCCTTCGAAGACATAGCCGAGCTCGGAATTCAGATCCCCATCGGGCAAGGCGGCGATGACGGCATCGTCCCTCAGGGGGTTGGCCACGACGGGCCCTTTCTTTTCCTGGAACTCCACGCTCAGGCCCATGGGGGGCAGGAGCACAAGGATGTCCGAGAACAGGATGGCCGCGTCCACGCCGATTTGATCGACGGGCTGGACGGTGACTTCGGCGACGTGCTCGGGGGATCGGCAGAAGTCCAGGAAGTTCGGGAACAGGCTGCGCACGCGACGGTAATCCGCGAGGTACCTGCCCGCCTGGCGCATGATCCAGACCGGAGGCCGCGCGGGCATGCGGCCCTGGGCGGCGTCCAACAGGGAGCTGTTGCGGAATTTTTGCGCCGCTCCGGCGGGCGCGCCCGTTGCTTTTGATTCAGACATGTTGGGTAATTTAGAACAAATCGATGGGGCTGACCCGGCGGGCCGGTAATGCCGGCCCGGGTAAGTTACTCCCGCGAGGCCGCGAAGCCCCACCATCCGTCCATTTCCACCTCTTGGACGATTCGGAACGGGGCGTTCTCGCGCCATGCGAGGAAATGGGGTTTGTCCTCCACGCGTTGGCCGGATACGACGAACAGGCCGCCACCGCCGATTCCGGAACCGGATTCCCCGGCGTTGCGGCTCCCCGGGGAAAGCCGGCTGCGCAGTTGTTCCCGGAACGGCCACAACTCGGTGCGGATCATATTGCAGATGACCACATCGAAGCGCGCGTTCGCTTCCAGGGCGTCGATTTCCCCGATCAGGGTCCGGAAGCGGCAGCCGGCGGGCAGCGGATTCAGAACCAGGTTTTCATTCAGGCAGGGACCCACCACGGGATCGATATCCAGGGCGACCACGGAAGCGGCGCCCAATAGCCCCGCATACAGGGCCAGGATGCCGGTGCCCGTCCCGATGTCCAGAACCGAACCCCCTGCGACCGGAATGCGTTCGAGCAAGGTGGCGGCGATGCGGGTGGATTCATGGGAGCCGGTGCCGAAAGCCATTTTCGCCTCCAGGCGGATCACGTGACGGCCGTCCGCGGGGATGGCCACCCAGGGGGGCGTCACCACCAGGGAAGGCGTGACTTCCACCGGAGTCTGCCGATCACGCCAACTGCGATCCCAATCTTCGATTTTTTCCTCTCCGTGGGAAAGATCTTCGCGATCCCCGAACCGGGCGCGGGCGGTCTCCATGGCCTTGGCCGTTCCGAAAAATCCCTTCAGCAGTACGCCCTTGGAGGCCGACGGTATCCCTTTGGAAAGAGTCGCTTCCCCTCCGGGGGAACCGGATGGCTCTCCGCCGGGGGAACCAAACGGTTCTCCCGCCCGGTCGAGGGGCGGGTTTTCCTCAACCTCCTCAATACCGGTCGCTTCCAGTTCGAAGAGCTGATCTTGATCCAGTTCCAGGGAATCGTGCGAGCTACGGAAACTTAGCCACCAATAGGAATCCAAATCGAGCCTCCGCATTCTGTGAAATGGCCTGGAACTGCAAATATAGGCACTTTTCCTTTCATCTTCCGGCCGGTTTTCTATATTAAGCGCCTCAGTCCAACCTTCCATGCCGGCCTTGCGCCGGGCCTTGGAAAAGGAGTCCAGTGAGCGATTTTCTGACCGCGGTCGTGTCTTATGAGCAGGTGCTCAAAGACGCCCGCGATTGCGTCGCCGCGGGATTGGACGAAGTGCATAAAGTCATGCTCGAGGTGGCCGACAACGCTCCCGGTAAGCTTTCCGGCCAATTGAATTCCCTCATCGTCCGCAAGGGCAAGCGCATCCGCTCCACCTTCCTGTTCCTGCTCGCCTCTTCGGGACGGAACTGGAACTCCGAGCGCGCCGTGCGCGTGGCCGCCGCCATCGAACTCATCCATCTGGCTTCGTTGGTCCACGACGACATCATCGACGACAGCGATTTGCGCCGCAACGAGAAGACCGCCCACAAGCGCTGGGGCAACCGCATGGCCGTCCTTCTGGGCGACTATACCCTGGCCAAGTCCATGGAGATGGTGTGGAGCGATCGCGACCACCGCATCCCCTTGAGCCTGAGCAAGGCCTCCAGCCGGCTGATCATGGCCGAGGTCATGGAAGTGGAAGGCGCCGGCAATGCGGACCTTTCCCTGGACCAGTATTTCGCCGTCATCGAAGGCAAGACCGCTGCCCTGCTGATGGCGTGCGGCGAGTGCGGATCCATCCTGGCCGGTTTCGACGAGACCATGGTCAAAGAGGGGAACGAACTCGGCCGGAATTTCGGCATGGCCTTCCAGATCATCGACGACCTGCTGGATTTCGGCTACGGGGCCGAGAACCTGGACAAGCGCACTTTTTCCGATCTCAAGAACGGATACTTCACCCTGCCTCTGATCCTGTTCTTCGAATCCTGCGATGCGGCGGAGCGCAAGGAGATGATGGCCCTCCTGACCACCGCCGGTCTGGAAAGCAGCCAGATCCAGATCAAGCGCTTGCTGGAATCCCGCATGGCCTTCCAAAAGGCCCGCGATATCGCCGTGGCCAAGATCAACGCCTGCATGCCCTTCCTGGAACGCCTGCCGGATACGCCGGCCTCGCAGCATCTCAAGAAGCTGTGCCGCCTCATGACGGATCGCTCCATCTAAGACTCCGGAACCGGAATACCGGTTCCCGACTCCCAATCCTTATTTCTTTTTGGTCTTGGAAGCCGTTTTTTTCGGCTTGGGCTTGTCGATGCCGCGTTTTTGGCGGTTGGACGCGGCCACGTCCTTGAAATGCACGTGGTTGGAATTGTCGACGGAGAAGAAATGCTCGCGGGAGCCGTCGTCCTTGGCCACGAAATACATCTTATCGGTTTGCATGGGGTTGAGAGCCGCCAGCAAGGCGCCGCGTCCGGGATTGCAGATGGGTCCCGGCGGCAGGCCCGTGAACTTGCGGGTATTGTAGGGGGAGTCGCAATTCAGGTCCGAGACGAAGAGCGGTCCGGTGGGTTTGCGCACCGCGAAGCGGACCGTGGGATCGGCTCCCAGGCTCCAACCCTGGGTCAGGCGGTTGTAGAAGACGCCGGCGATGGGGCTCTGCTCAGCGGCCACGGCCGCTTCCTTCTCCACGATGGAGGCCAGGGTGATCCAACCGACCTGTCCGTATTTCCGGTACATGTCGGTCCGCAGGTCGAACTCCCGGGTCACGTCCTGGAACCGCTTGGCCATCACCTTGAGCACGTCCCGTTCCGTCACCTTCCACGGTAACACGTAGGTATCCGGGAACAGGAAGCCTTCCAGGGACGGCGCGTCCACATGGCAGGCCTTGGCGAACTCGGAGGAATGGACCAGGGAGTCGAAGCGCAGGCTGTCCAGGGGGAAACGCGCCCTGAGGATGCCATAGGTTTCCCAGGAGGTCTTGCCCTCGGGGATGGTCACCACCTGGGTGGCCATCTTGCCGCTCGTCAGTTTGAAGGTCATTTCCAGCACGGAGTTGGAGGGGCGGATGTAGAAGTATCCGGCGCGGATCTTCTTGTCCTGGCCGGAAACCCGGAGGAAGAGGCGGAATACCGTGGCGTTGGGGATAAGGCCCTTGTACTGGAGGTCCTGGGCAAGGTTGGCCAGGGAAACCTTGGGGAGTACCTCGTACAATACGTCTCCGGAGACGGGATCGGCTTCCAGCCCCGTTACCGCCGCGGACTTGGGCACGGATTTGGCGGTCAGGGCCCAGACCATGGCCAGCGCGCCCGCGGCCGCCAGGGCCAGCAAAGCAAAGCCCTTGAAGAGAGAGAATCCTTTTTTTCCCCGTTTCGCCATCAATGTATCGCCGGTCTGAGGTTAGTCCTGTCCTGAACCAAGTATGGAAATATTATCCACAAATTCCAATTTACCGCCGTTTGCCGCAACGGGCAGGGAAAGTTCCCCGTCAATTATACCCGTGGCGGCCCCGGGAGGCCAGTACCCGGCGGATCTTGTCCGCCACCAGGGCGGGTTCCATCTTCCGCAGGCAGGAAAAATGGCTGCAGGGGGGCATGGATCCCAGATAGTAGCACGGCCGGCACGGGACGTCTTCCAAAAAGACGGGCGTGGACGTGAGGGGGTTCCATTTCCCGGGATCCGTGGGACCGAACAGGGTCACGGTCGGCACATCGCAGGCCGCGGCCAGATGCATGGTTCCGGTATCGTTGCCCACCACCAGATCGCAGGCAGCCACCTCGCGCTGCAGGGCCTGGAAATCCAGGGTGCCGGTGATGTCCTTGACCTTGCCCTTGGCCATCGCCGCTATCCTGCCGCCCTCCTCCTTTTCATCCGGGGCGCCGAGAAGGATGAATTCATGGCCCTCCGGAGACATGAGGGTGATCAGTTCCGCGTACTTTTCCCACGGCCATTTTTTCTGGGGCCAATTGAAGGACGATCCGAAAACCACTCCGATGCGGCGGCCCTTTGCGACCGGTTCCGGCCCGGATTCGATGGCTTTGGGATACAACGCATCGGGAAGGGAGCCGGGGATCTCCATGCCCAGCACCCGGTAGAAGCATTGCCATTCGGGCATGTGGCGCGGCAGCGGGACTTCGAAGTCATGGTATTTGGGAAGGGCGCCCTCCACCTGGAATCCGCGGGAATAGGGAATGCCTATCAGCCGCTTCAGCACGGGTCCGGTCCCGCGGTACAGTTCCAGATCGATGAACTGGGAATACCGGTTGCGGCGCAGCCGGATCAGCAAGGCCGCCAGCCGGCTCCACAGTCCGGGATTGAGCAGTTCCAGGATCAGGCGGCGGCCGGTGATGGGCAAGACGTGCACGCCCCGGATCTCGGGCGCGCGGCGGTATACCTCCGCGATGCGGGACGAAACGAGCATGTCCAGGACGATTTCCGGATGGCGGCGTTTGAATTCCCGGATGGCGTACAGGGAGACGATGGCGTCGCCCATGCAGCACCATTTGCAGACGAGTACGCGCTGGCGCCCCTCGGGTTCCGGGGGCTTGGCGCGGTTGCGTTCGCGCAAGCGGATGAAGGCCAGGACCCCTTTCATGGCCGCGTTTTCCAGGGTCCGGATCAGGGCGTTGCTGCGGGTCACCGGGGCGTTCCCCGCGCTTCCGGACCCGGAAGTCCGGAGAAGGCTGCTTCCAGGCGGCGCGCCGCGGCCGCGGGTCCGTAGGTTTCCTCCGCAAGTCTTTTCGATCCGGAAAGGGCGGCCGCTTCCGGAAAGGCCAGGAACAGGCTGGCCACCGCTTCCGCCATCTGGGCGGGGGAATCCAGATCCCGCGCGGCCAGGGTGGGGAATACCTCCGCCAGGGCGGCCAGGTTCCCGGTGCGGCTGGCCAGCACGGGTAACCCGCAGGATACTCCCTCGATGGCGGCCTTGCCGAACTGCTCGGCCTGGCGCGGGTTCTCGGCGGTGGGCATCACCACCAGGGAGGCGCCGTCCAGGACCGTTTCCAAATCCCCATTGTCGATGTGTCCGCGGAAATCCACCCGGGATTCCAGCCCCAGGTCGCGGACCAGTCCGGTCAGGCGCCGCCGTTCGGGACCGTCGCCGATGATGCGCAGCCGGTATTCCGGCAGGAGCCGGAGGCTTTCCACCAGCACGTCGACGCGCTTGAGCGGGATCAGCCGGCCCACGTAGGCCAGGCAACGCCCGGCCGCGTCCGCCCGCAGGGAACGGCGCGGACGGATCCACAAGGGGATGATGAAGACTTTCCCCCGGAAGCCCGCGGCTTTGATTTGCGCGGCGATTTCCAAGGTGGGGGCGATGCATGCGCGATAGGCGGAGAACGCCGATCGCATCAGGGCGGAAAACGGCCAGGGAAGTCTTTTGGGCCGGTTCTCGGCGGTGTAGAAGACCAGGGGGATGCCCAGGCTGCGCGCCAGATAGGCCACCTGCCAGGTGGACAGACACCAAGGTTCTTCCCAGCAATAGATGGCATCCGGTTTCAGGCGGCGCAGCAATCGGCCGAGCCCGATCCACAGGAACAGGGAATTGCGTCCGCCGGCGACGGTGGCAAGCGGATGCAGGGCGGGTTCGCCGCTGCCGCCCGGGAAAGGGGCCGGTGCGCGGTAGACGTGTCCCAGCGAGCGCGCTTTCCAGACGCGGGGCAGAATCAGATCCACATGGTGGGAAGTCCAGCCGCGGAACGCCATGCGGTTCTCCTCCGCCGCCAGGGGATGGCCGATCACGGCGAGCTTTCTAGGGCTGCCCGGGCTTCCGGGACTCCGGAGGCCATGCGTTCCGGCCGGGATGGGATCAGGCATGGTGGGTCCCCGGGAAGGAAATCGCGCGTCCTTGGGGCTGCGGGCCCTTGGCAGGCGGGGCTCCGGCCTCCAGCGTCGCTTGCGCCGCCAGGGCGGCCTTCTCCAGGGCCTCCTCCTCGCGCCATTCGCGGTAGAAGCGGGAAATGCAGCCCATGCTGAACCAGAAGAAAATATCGCCCGGGGGCGTGTGCAAATGCGTGCCCGTGAGATTGAGCACGGTGAGCATGAAAATGAGGGTGATGAGCATGCGGACCAATTCCACCTTGTCCTTGTCCTTGGAATTGGAAATCACCTTCATGCCGCGGTAGAAACCCACGAACACGATGGCCAGGAAACAAATGAAGCCGGGATAGCCTATTTCACCGAGCACCAGGAAATAATAGCTGTGGGCGTATCCGGTGGTTCCCTGGCCTTTTCCCAGGGGAAAGTAGAGGGAGGTATAGATGATCCCCAGCCAGGTTTCCATGCGCTTTTGCACGCTGTACTCCTGCAGCGGGTTGGCCAGGGCGGCCGTGCGGTTGGTGATCATGGTTTCGGTCAGGTTGGGATTCTTCTTGTTCAGTTTGGCGGAGATGACCGCGTTCTGGGCCATGCTGCCGCCGTTGCCGCCGCCGCCCTTGGCGGAGAGGCCCCCGATCCCGGCCGCCATGAGGGCGATCAGGGTCCATTGCAGCCAGGTCTTCTTGAGGCGCAGAAAGGTTCCGTAGAAGAAAATGCCTGCGGCCACCGCCAGCCAGTTGGTGCGCACGGTGGCGATCATGATGGGCGCTATGGAAGAGAGCGTGAGCAGGATCCCGAAGGGCGCCAGATGCCGGCCCTTGGCGAAGATCCAGAATATCCCTAGCATGAAAAGGATGGTCATGCCGTCGGACATGGCGGCGGGAGACACATAGGTGGAAAAGGGGCGGACCACTCCGTCGATGCGCAGGGTGGTGAAGGTGATGGAATCGAGCCACTTCTGTTCGAAGCCGGTGAACCCGAAAAGGATCTGGTTGATACCGTAGAGAGCGGTGAGGAAGAGCAGCCAGGAAGAAAAGCCCAGGATGGCGCGGGTCTCCCTGTAGGTCCGGAGGATATAGCTCCCGGCGAAGAAGAAGAAGACGTAGAGTCCGTTGAACTTGAATCCGTACAGGCCCTCCTGCACGCTCAACTGGGCGCCCACGAACACCTTGATGAACAACAACAGGGTGTAGATCACGATGAGCACGGAAAAGAGATCCTTGGAGCGCTCCTTGTTCATGATCCAAAGGAGGATCAGGGCCATGATGAGGCCTCCCATGACTCCGTCGGAAATCAGCATCAGGTAGTCCAGGGTGGGCCTTTCGCTCACCAGGTAATACATGCGCCGGAACATGGGGACGAACAGGGGCAGGCAGAAAAGGTAATAGACGCCGATCTTAGGATACTTCAGGGTGGGGATGAGGAAAAAGGCGATGCAGAAAATCGCCGTTTCCAGCCGGGAAGGAATGTGCACCAGACGATATACGAACCCGGCCCCGAGCAGGAGCAGGAGGGGGAAGATGAGATATTTGAAGAATACGGTTTTGATCATGGGTTGCCCGAAGTGCGGGCTTGCGCCATGCGGTAGAGGTCCAGATAGGATGACGCCACCGTCGCGGGCGAAAACCGCCGCGAGAACTCCCTGGCCCGGCGCACGATCTCCCTGCGGGAGGCTTCGTCCTTGAGCATGCGGCCCACCAAGGCTTCGGTCATGTCGGGCGGCGCCACGACGCCGGTTTCTCCGTCGCGCACCAGGTATTCGCTGCCGGGATGGGGGGCGGTCACCACCATGCATGAGAAGGCCATGGCCTCGATGATTCCCACCCCGAAGCCTTCATAGCTGGAAAGGCACAGATAGATCCAACTCTCGCGGTACAGCTTCGCCAGTTGATCCTGGGAAATGCGCGAATGGAAATCCACTCCCCGGTATTCGGTCCGGCCCTTCAACTCCTCCACCTCGCGCGCGGGGCCCACGTAGCTCAGGCGCAGATCCGGATGGGATTTCCGCAGGCCCAGGAACAGGCCCAAAGCGGCGTCACCCCGTTTGCGCGACCGGCGCGAACCGAGATAGATGAGACTGGGAAAGGGTGTCTTTTCGGAGGCCACTGGATCGGGTTGTCCGGGAAGCATGCAGGGAATGACCCGGTCCACTCCCGGCAGGTGGGCGGCCACGTGGGGGGAGATTCCCACCGTGAGGCGGCAGCGGCGGGCTTCCCGTTTTTCCAGCCAATAGGAAAACCCCTGGGCCAGCTTGCCCTTGAGGTTGCGGGCGTGCCGGTATTCGAGCGCGGCGGTCCCGTAGAAGGTGCGTACGTAGTTCCCGCGATAGCGGATGAAGCCGCCGTCTCCGTGGATGTGCACCGCATCGTACCCGTCCATCGCCAGGCGGCGGTACCACAGGGGATACCAGATCCTTTTGAGGAAAGGGGCGTAACGCAAAGCGGTGCGCAGGCCGGGAAGATTGATGGGCAGGACGCGGTAGCGCGCCTCCGCCGATTGCCTGGAGTGGCTGTAGACGGAAACATCATGGCCCAGATCGGTCAGGGCGTTGGCGAGCCGATGGACCTGGATGGCCACTCCCGTAAAGGTGTCGGGAGGGAGATCGCGATGGAGGAAGAGGATTTTCATGCGGCCGCCTGCAGAAACTTCCAGGTTTCCCGGGCCACCGCCCGGGCCGTGAAGCGTTCGCGCACGTTGTTGAGCTGGGCCTCGCGCACGGCTTTCGCGTTCGCCAGGGGCAGGCCCGCAAGCATGCCGGCCAGCGATTCGGCATCGCCTTGGCGGAAAGTGGTTTCCGGGAAAAGGGTGAGCTCCGGAATGTGGCCGGAATCGCTTCCCAAGGCCGCGCATCCGCAAAGGATGCCTTCGATCAAGGACCGGCCGATTTGTTCCTTCCAATCCGCCATGGTCATGGAGGGCAGGATGATATAGTCCCCAGCCTGGTAGAAGCGGCGCAGGTCTTCGCCTTCCAGGGCCCCGAGATGGGTCCATTTGCCGCCCGGGGTTTCCGCGCAGCTTTTTTCCAGGGGGCCGCTTCCGGCGCTCAGGACGCGCAAGCGGGGAAAGCGCGGCAACACGGCTTTCAAGAGCAGCAGTCCTTTCGCCTCCACCATGCTCCCGGCGTAGAGGATGGCCACGTCGTCGTCGGCCAGGCCCAGGCCGCGCCTGGACTCCCGGATGGAATCCCTCTCCCCGGGAAAGAAGAAGGCTTCCGATCCCCACAAGGGAATCACCCGCGTGGGTTTGGTGAAACCGTTGGACTTGAGGATCTCGTCCGCTTCCTTGGACGCGGCGATGCTCCGGGACACCAGCTTCTGGTTGATCCAGGTGGCCAGGCGGTGGTGCCAGCGATGGTAGCCGGGGGCCTTGAGATTCTGCAGGGCGTAGTTGATCACCCGCACGGGCGGCCAGGCCAGGCGCGCGGCCAGGGCATGCCAGGCCAGACTGGGACGGTCCATTTCATCCATGATGTAGAGGTAACGCGGGCGGAACGCCCAGAGGTGGAAGGCCAGGGCGGGGACGAAATAGCGGGAGCTCCGCCCGGGAAGGTAGGCCACGGGAATGATCTCGCATGCGGCGTGGCCTTTTCCGGGACCTGCCTGGAAGGACTTGGAGCCGTGTGTCCAGCTGCGCGGGGACAGTACCCTCACGCGCATATGCGTGGCCAGTTCCAGGAAGAACTGCCGATAGGCGGGCACCACGGCCCCGGACCAGAGGATGAGCACCTTCACGGGGACTTGAGCCTGGCGATTTCGCCCATTTGCAGGACGCAGATGGCCCCGATGCATAACTGTTCCAGGAAGGCCACGATCATGGCCTGTCCCGCCGGGACCACTCCCCGCAGGCGTTCGGAAACCGTCAGTCCGGGGGTTTTGAAAAGGTAACGCAGGCATTCCTTCAGATAAAGGGCGAAGTATTTCCGGCACCACGCGAACAGGGTTCCGCGCGCATCGGGGTAATGGCGCACGCGCCCATAACTGGCCGGGTGCTTCCGATAGAGGCGCATCTCCGCCCGGACCACCCGGTCCTGGGAACTGTAGGCCGTGCGCAAGGCCTTGAGAAAGCTGCGGGGAATGTGCGGGTGCTCCACAGCCAGATCGGGGCAGAAGGGAATGGGTCCCAGTCGATCGAGGATGGTCAGCGCCAGGTCCGTGTCCTCGCGGAAATTGACCGTGAAGCCTTCGTCGAATCCGCCCAGGGCCAGGATGTCCTCTACTTTGAAGACCATGTTCGCGGTGGCGTAGGTGCCGCCGCTGGGGTTGTGGAGGGAATGGGTGAAGGGCGGCTTGGGGCCGGGAGTGGGCCGGACCGCGCCTTCCACGGCGGCGGCCTCCGGGAACCGGGCGGGAAGGCCCGCCAGGGTTTCGAAGTAACGCCCGTCGAGCAGGCAATCGGTATCGGAGAAGGCTATCCAGGGAGTGGGGCAGGCGCGCAGGGCATGGTTGCGGGCGTGCGCGGCGGAGACGTGCGCCAGGCGGTGGACGGTGATGCCGGGGTGCGATCCCATTTCGCGCAGCACATCCGGAGTCGCGTCTTCGGATCCGTCGTCGACCACGATCAAGGGAACGCGGGACGCGCCTTCGCGCAGGTAATGGTCCAGGAAAATCCGCAGCAGCGGGGCCTGGTTGTAGGTGGCGAGCGCCAGGGTGATGGAGGGCATGGAACTAGACCGCCCCTCTACCCAGGAAGACCGTGGGAAAGGTGGCCATCAGGATTTTCAGATCGATGGCCAGGGAAGCGTTCAGCGCATAATGGACGTCCAGATCGACCATGTCGTCGAACTTCAGGTTGGAGCGTCCGCGCACCTGCCACAGGCCGGTCATGCCCTGGGGCACCGTCATGCGCACCTTCTGGATGTCGTTGTATTGGCTGACCTCGCGCAACAAAGGCGGCCGCGGGCCGACCAGGGACATGTCCCCGCGCAACACGTTCCAGAATTGCGGCATCTCGTCCAGGCTGGTCCGGCGGAGAATGCGCCCCACCCGGGTGATGCGGGGATCGTTGTGCAGCTTGAAGGTGATGCCTCCGGATTCGTTGAGGTCGTCCAGCTCCCACTGCCGCAAATGCGCGCCCACCTTCATGGTGCGGAACTTGATGAACTTGAAACGGTGGCCGTATTGCCCCACCCGGGTCTGGACGAAGAAGATGGGACCGCGGGAATCCAGTTTGATGAGGACGACCAGGAACAGGAAGAGGGTGAAGAGGACCATGAGTCCCAGCAATGCGCCGACGATATCCACCAGGCGCTTCAAGCCGTGGTAGACGCTATCCTCGATCCCTTTCCGCAAGGTTCGGCCCATAGGTTTCCAACAATCTCCGGGCACAGGCCTCCGGAGCGAACTCCGCCCGGACGCCGGCCGCAACTTCCCGCATGCTCTCCGGAATCTCCCGATCCCGCCGCATACATTCTCTTATTTTTTGGGCCAGAAATGCGCTGTTTTCCACCGGAAACAGCATCCCGCGCCCCGGCCGATCGATGATTTCCGGAATGCCGCCCACGTCGCTTCCCAGCAGGTAGCACCCGCGGGAAAGCCCTTCCAGGGCCGCGTAGGGATAGTTCTCCATCAGGGAGGGCAGGATCAGCACCCCCGCCCAATCATAATGGCGGAACATCCTGGCGTGGTCGCAGGGACCGGCGTATTCCAGTTCGTACCCATGCCGCCCGGCCACGGTATTTCCGGTGCGGTGGGTCTCGAAAAAATCGATGCACTTCACGTCCAGTTCCCGGGTGGGCGGATACATGTGCCCGACCACCCTCAGGGTGATTCCCTGGGCCTCCGATCCCAAATCGTCCAGGGCCTTGAGAAGGACCTGCAGGCCCTTGCGATGCTCCACCCGGCCCACGTACAAAAGGTTGGCGGTGCGTTTGGCGCTCCAATCGATGGGATCGTCCCAGAGCATCAGGGGATTCCGGTTGACCTTCACTTCCCGTCCCAGTCCCAGGGTCTTCCGCACATAGTCCCCGGCCATGTATTCGCTGGGGGAAACCAGCAGGTCCGCCCTCAGGCAGGCTTTGCGTTGGAGGGCGAGCAACAAACGCCGTTCCAGGAAGTTGTCGGCATACGCGTCCATCCAACCCGTATGCACGCGACAGACCAGGCGGGGGCGCCGGGATCCCGACCCGGCAGGGAAGAAAGCCCCTTCTCCGGCGGTCTCGGGAAACTCCCAGGCATCGAACGTTCCCGGATCCAACTGCGTGGCCAGATATTGTGCGGCCGTGCGCGCCCAGGTGAGGGCGTCTAGATAATGCGGCAGGGTGCGGCGATACCAGGCGCGGTATGGATAGAAAGGTCTTCCTTCGGGAAAATGGTGGTTCAACATGGGGACGCGGTGGACCGTGACGCCCCGTTGCAAAACCACCTGGGATTCCGGCCCGTTGCAGACCACGTGGACTTCGTGGCCGCCGCGGGCCAGCAGCTCCGCGGCCGCCGCGGAATAAGTGGCGATGCCTCCCACGTGGGTGAGGGGGGGATATTCCCGCGACAGGATGCCTATTTTCATCGCGGCTCCAGCGCGCGCCGCCACGCGTCCAGCAATTGTCCCGGAATGGCTCCGCGCCGTTCCAGAAGGTAGGCCGCCTGGGCCGCCAAGGCTGTCCGGGCGGCTCCGGAACAATGGGCCCGCAAGGCGTTCAGCCAATCCTCTTCGTCCCCGGGTCCGGGCGAAAGCGCGCCCGTGATTTCCGCCACCGCCCGCATTTCCCCCGTGGCCGATCCGATGCAGGCGAGCCCGGCCGCCATGCCCTCGAAGTAGACATAAGGGCTGTTCTCCCAAAGCGAGGGCGCAACCAGGGCTGTGAACCGACGGAACAATGCCGGGCGCCCTTCCGGCGGGCAGGGAGGTTCCCATTGGATCCGCGGCCGGATGGACGAGGGCTGGGATTCGATCAGGTATCTGATCGCGGCGGTGTAGGGACCGGGCGGGGCGCCGCCCACCAAGGTCAGGAACGCATAGGGCTGTTCCGCGGCCAGGCGTATGAATGCCCTTATCAGGACCAGAACGCCTTTCCGTTCCTCCACCCTCCCCAGGTAGAGAAACCGGTCCGGGACGATGCGCGTGGGCCTGGGGGCGTTGCGTTCGGCGGTCTCGGCGGGATCGACATCGGCGGCGGTCCAGCCCGAATCCCCTTCCGGGGGTAACGTGTAGGGTTCCGGTACCTTGTCCGGTACGTGATTGGGGATTTGCGGGCCTTCCCCGCCCGGCGGCAAGGGATTGGGAACATGCTCCCAACCCGTCACCCATTGTAACTTTTCCCGCATGAACCGGGCCGAAGGCACCGTGATCCGCCCCGCCCGCCGGAGGCAGTCCTTTTCCCGCCAAACGCCCAATCGGGCCGCCAAGCGTTCCGGAAGCCTTCCGGCGCGCCGGTGGGTCACCAGGAAATCCGGAGTATGCACGCGCAGGATTATGCGGGACTTGAGCGCCGGGTTGCGCAGCGCGAAAAATCCGTATCCCAGAAAGTCCGCGAACTCATAAACCCTGTCCGGCGAATCCCCGGATTGCAGTTCCGCGTTCAGCCAACAGGCGTGTTCCCAAAGGACGTTCTGGGCGTACCCCAATCGGTAGGCCAGGCCGCGAATGGGCCTGCGCAACCAGGGCTTGCGCCCGATGGGGAATGCGGTCTCCCCGGGGTAGGCCAAGGCGTTGTGGGTATACACGCGGGAGGAATGGCCGGCCTCCCGGCAGATTCCCAGGGCCAGGCGGATATAGGTCCGGATGCCCCCGCCGGCCGCGTCCGGAGGCTCCGGATCGATGAATACGACTTCCATGTCACCGGATATCCGCATCGGTTGCGGGCGCGAGAACGCGCTTGCCCGGCGCCGAGAGTTTGCGGGCGAGCATCCAGGTGAGGGGGCGGGGCAGGAACCGGTGCACGGCCGCCAGGATGCGGCGATCGTCTTCCTGGGGCTTGAACAGCGCCAGGGTCAGGCCCAGGTAGAAGATTCCGGCCACGGCGCAGGAGAAGATGAGGCGGACTCCGCGGCTCCCCAACAGGATGTCGAAGTCATGGCCGGTATATTCCATCAGGAGCATCTGCGTGGGCTGGAACAGGGAGAACGCGGGGCTTTCTATCCGCAGCAGGGTGGACATCACCACGATCATCAGGGCCGTGGCGCCGGCGCATTTGCCCCAGGCTCCCCAGGGTATGCTCAGGTCCATGGTCCGGGTGGTGTAGATGAAACCCCCGATCACGCCGAGCGAAGTGGTGAAGGAATAGCAGAAGGCCGCTCCCCGGGCGCCGTATTTGGGGATGAGCCAGAAGCACAGGGCGATGTTGAGCACGGCCAGCACGGCTCCGTATTTGAGGATGAAGTTCTGCTTGTTGCTGGCGTAGATGACCGCGGAGCCCGGTTGCGCCAGGGAGGAAAGCAGGGAGCCCGCGCACAGGATCTGGAAGCAATCCTTGGCTTCCGAATAGGCGTGCCCGTAGAAAATGACGATGAGTTCGTAGGCGGCCATGAAACAGACCGCCACGGTGGGGAACACGAAGAAGGCCGAATACCGCAAGGCATGGCGGTAGGTCTTCTTCATCTTGTCGTATTCCATGCGTCCGTGGTGCTCGGCGGAAAGGGGCAGCAGGATTCGCCACATGAGGTTGGGAAGGGTGCCGGTCAATTTGACGATCAGGTTCTGGGCCAGATTGTAGTAGGCGATTTGCGGGGCCAGGCAATAGCGGCCCAGGAAGTAATTCTCCGAGCGGGACCAGACCACCAAATCCACGAAATGGATGCCGATGGAGGAACGGTTGTATTCCAGGATTTCCTTTTTCCATTTCCCATCGCTCGGCTGGAAGCGGAACCAGCCCCGGAGCAGGCCTTCCCGGCGCGCGGCGAAGTAGAAGAAGCCGAGGTTGACCACGGCGAAAAGCAGATTGATCCAGAACAGGGACACCAGTCCGTACCCGTTCATCATCACGTAGACCTTGAGCAGCAGGGCCAAAGGCGTCACCGTCAGGGAATGGACGGTCTGGTAGCGGAAGATCTGCGCCCCTTCCAGGGTGGCGGAAAAGATGGCGGTCTGGATGCCGGGGGTGATGGCCATGAACGCCAGCATGAATATCCAGGTCTGTTTGGCGGAGAAATAATGGTCCGCGATGCTGGATGCCATGAACATCAGTCCGATGCTGGTGACCAGGGCGATGGCGAACTCCACGTAGAAGATGAAGCGTACGGCGGACAGGACGTCCGCGTCCCGGCCTTCGGCGCGGAACTGGGCGGTGAATTTGGTGATGGAGGTGATGAAGCCCAGGGAGATGACCACGGAGACCGTGCCCGCGAACCATTGCACCTGGTGGAAAACGCCAAGGTCGTTGGGACCCAGGTTGCGGGCCATGACCACGGAGGCGGCCATGCCCAACACGAAGGACACGGCGTTGGAGCACAGGAAGTGGACTATGTTCCGGGCGACCTTGCCGAGAGTGACCGACATGGGAAGCCCCTACGGGGAGAATGCAAAAGTCAAAGTGCAAAGTGCAAAATTCAAAATTGAAGAAGGAAGAAAGGAGCTTCGATCCGCCTCTTCACTTTGCACTTTGCACTTTGACTTTTGCACTTTGAACTCTCTAATCCTTCTTCGCGAGATAATTGTGGTAGTAGTGCTTGTAGTACCCGTACGAGCTGTAGCCCTTGGTGATGTCCACGTCGTTGAGGATGCAGCCGAGGACCCGGGCGTTCACGTTGCGCAGGGCCTGCAGCGTGCGCGAGCTGACCGTCAGGCTCGTCTTGTTGGCGCGGATCACCAGCACCACTCCGTCCAGCTTGGTGGCCAGGATGGCGGCGTCGGTCACGGCGATGACGGGCGGGGTGTCGAACAGGATGTACCGGTAGCGCTTCTTAAGCTCTTCCAGGAAATGATCCATCTTCTTGGAGCCCAGCAGCTCGGCCGGGTTGGGCATATAGGCCCCGGCGGTCATGACCTTCAGATTGGTGCCGGGAATCTCCCGGCAGACTTCGTCGATGGTGTTGGTGCCCGCGAACAGCTCGCCGAAGCCGGGTCCGCGATCGAAACCGAAAAGGTGATGGTTCACGGGACGGCGCAAATCGGTGTCGATGACCAGGGTGGGCTCGCCTTGCTGCGCGAAGGAGAGCGCCGTATTGGCCATGGTCAGCGACTTGCCTTCGCCGGGACCGCTGCTGGTGATGAGCAGGGTCTGGATGATCTTGTCCGGGCTGGAGAATACGATGTTGGTGCGCAGGGAGCGGTAGGCTTCCGCCACCACGCTTTCCTCGTTCTGCGGACCCATCATCAGGCCCGGGTACTTGTTGCGGACCTGCTGCTTCTTCCCCTTGGTGAAGGTGCGCTTGACCTCCAGATCGGATTTCTTGGGCACGATGTGGGGAATGGTCCCCAGCAGGGTGAGGGCAAGCTGCTTCTCCACGTCGTCCGGGGATTTGACGGTATCGTCCATGAACTCCCGCAGGATGCTCAGGCCGATGCCGATGGCGAGACCCACCACCAGGGAGACCGCGTAGAAGATGATGTCCCTGCGGGGGACAGGTTCGGTGGGCACCTGGGCGGCGTCCACCAGCTTCAGGCCGCCGGATTTGGATTCCATCTGGATGACGGCGTCTTCCAGCCGCTCGGACAGGCGCTGATAGGTGGCGACGTACCGGGACAGCAGGTTGTCGAGCTGGGTGAGTTCGAATTCCTCCTGGCCCAGCTTGGGATGCCCTTCGCGGTAATTCACGATGGCGCGCTTGAAGGCGTCCAGGCGGGCGCGCTTCATGTTCATTTCCGATTCGGAGGAGTTCACCTCCTTGCGGATGGCCTGCCATTGGTTCAGCATGCCGATGTCCTGCTGGGTTTCATTTCCCCGCGAGAGCCTGGCGAGCGTGGTTTCCAGGGCGGCCATGTCCTGGCTCAGCTTGCTGTCGGGCGTCAGGGTGATGCCCAACCGCATCATCTTTTCCTTTTCCTTCTCGTAGATCTTCATCTGGGCGTGCATGGAATCGAGCGCCTTTTCGCCGCCGCCTCCCGCGGGCTTGTTGATGATGTTGTCCAGGGTCTTGAAGTAGCTGCGCTTGGCTTCCAGGTTGGCCTTGTCCAGTTCGAACTTTACCAGTTCGTCCTGGTAGTTCTTTTCCAGGGCGGTGAGTCCGGCCGCGTCGCCGATGCTTTGCAGGCTGGAAATGTCCGACTTGCGGTTCCGTTCCACCTGGATTTCGTCGCGCTTCTTCACGCACACTTCGATCTGCTCTTTGATGGCCTGGATGGCCTTGTCGGCTTCTTCGTTCTCCACCTTGCGGCAGAACACGATCAGGCTGTCGGTGGCGGTTTTCACCAGGGCATAGCTGAGCGCGGGCGAAATGGTCTTGCTCGTCAGAGTGATGAAGGATTCCACGCTGCCTTCGCCCACGGCCAGGTTCTGGGTGATGTATTCCTTCTGCTTCCGGATGACTCCGGCCTTGGCCAGCTCTCCCGCCGTGCCCTGCACCATGCGGTCCAGGAAGGCCTGGCTCTGGAAGATGGCGCGGTAGAAGCCGATGTTCTTGGCGCTGGAACTGTTGTCCAGCAGCACCGAGGCGGCGTTCACGGGCTTTTCGTCCATCACCAGCTGGGCGGACGTGATGTAATAGTCGGGCAGATGCTTGATGAACCACCAGGTGGGGCCCAGGAACGCGGCTATGGAGAACAGCAGGATGTACCGGCCCTTGACCAGGAGCCGGAAGTAATCGCCGAACGCGAGTTCGCGCTGTCCCTTGACCGGTTCGCTCATTTTTTCAGCACCGAGGAGATGACGAACCAGGCCGTGAGCAGGGCGACGATGTCGCGCGCCATCTCCAGAGTCTTGGTCCAGGTGATGGTTTTGCCGTAGACGATCATCATATCGCCTTCCGCGAGCAGGGGCAGGTCCTCGGTTTTTCCGTTGTCGATGAACTTCTGCATGTCCAGCAGGAAGTCCGCCCTCTGGCCTCCGGGACTGCTGATGATGCGCACCTTGGACATGTTGGCGTCGGCCGCGGGTCCGCCCGCAAGGTAGAGCATGTCGAACACGGAGGCGGCTTCTCCTATGGGATAGAAGCCGGGCTTGTTGACCGATCCCAGGATCTTCACGTACTTGGACTTCTTGGACGAAAGCAGGATGATGCGGTCCCCGTCCATCAGGCCCGGCAGCAGGGTCAGATCGCCGGAGTTCAGGAACTTCTGCAGGTCATAGTAGCTGGCGTTCTCATCGCCCTGGTTCTTGTGGACGATCTTCACCCGGTTCAGATCCGCGGTTTCGATGTTGCCGCCGGCCGCCAGCAGCACTTCCTGCAGGCTGGCCTTGGGCGGGACCAGCACCAGTCCGGGCTTCTTCACCTGTCCCAGGATGTACAGGGTGATGGGGTTTTCCGTCAGCACGCTCACCAGCACCATCGGCGATTCGATCATCTTCGCCAGCTTGTAGGTGAGGATGTCCTGCAATTCGCTGGTGGTCTTGTCCACCACGGATGCGTCCTGGTAGAGCGGGTAATCGATGGTGCCGTTGTCGTTGACGCGGACGATCTGGGAAAGATCCTTGTCGCTCTTCACCACGATGTTGAGCATCATGCCGGCCTTGATGACCGTGGCCTGCACTCTGGACGCGAAAAGGCAGATTGAAAAAAGCAAAATGGACAACCGAAGAATGGGGAGGCGCATTCCGCTTACACTTTGCACTTTGGATTTCGCATTTTTCATATTGAATTCTATCCGGTCGCTTGCATCGATTATACTCCCTGGATCCGCAAAGCCTAGGCCGGCCTGAAGACAAAGGGTGATTTCATCTCCACGGGTCCGCCGCCGGACGGGGGGAATATCCAACGTTTGATGCGCCGAAGCAGCTCGGCGGTGAAATCAGGATCATCCAACGTGGTTTCGGAACGCAATATCGACACGTTGGACACGGTGCCATCCTCTTCGATAACAATAATTACGGTCACCTTGCCCTCCAGGGCAGGGTTGGATTTGAGTCTTTCTTCGTAGAGCATGCTCACCATGGATTGTTTCTTGTTGATGAAGGTGGCCACCTCGGTGGCGCTGCGATTGCCGGTGAATTTGGCGGAACGGTCCATCGCTTCCGGCTTTTCCGCCTCCGCCAAGCCTATTTTGCTCAGCGCGCTGCTCTTGGCGTTCTCGAATCCCTTCACCATCTTGTCGATTCCGGAGGTGGCGGCCACGTCTTCGCCCTTCGTGCGCGCGGGCGGGGTGCCGTCCTGGTTGAAATCGCCCTTCTTGCCGTCAATCTTGGTAAGTCCCTCGAGGTTTCCCAAGCGCGCGTCCAGATCGCCGAAACCGGCGAAGCCGTCCCCGCTGCTTCTTCCCTGGCGGCCCACCGCTTTTCCGGCCGATCCGGGGCCTTTGCCGGAAAGGATGGAAAGCACGGCCGCTTTGGTGATGCGCTCCTGGACCTTGCCTATCTGCTCGCTGACCGTATGCCGCGAGCGTTCGATGCGGGCGAATGCCGAGGCGTCGCCGGCCTTCGCCGGAGCGGCGGTGCGGGTCTTGGCGGGCTTGTTCTTGGCGGCTTCCGGCTTGAGTTCATCTCTCCCCAGGGGTTTGAGCGGCATGATGATCTTGGAAACCCGGTCGGACAGGTCTTCCAGGGAGGGTTTGTTCAGGCCGCTGTAATCCACCGAGCGGATCCCCACCAGGATCAGGATGAACAACAGCAGGCACGCGGTGAAACTGGTGATGGAGGGCACGTCGATATGATCGAATATGCCGCCCCGGTAACCGGCTTTCGGTTCCTCCGGCTGCGCGGGCCTGGGTTTTTCCTTCAACTTTTCAGTCGACATCTTTTTTCGATACCGCCAGGGAGAAACTGCTGTAACCGTTGTCGCCGCAGGTGGCCAACACCTTCTGCAACAGCCAATAGGGGATGAGCCGATCGCCCTGGATGGTCAGCTTGCCGCTGAAGGAAACGTTCTTGTCGTACTCGGCGATTTCCTCGGTCTGCTTGCGCTTGTCCTCCAGGAAGGTGGCGAGCCCGGGGATGGCGTTGCCGCCGCGTTCCTGTTCTTCGCTCACCAGCGCCACGGGGTTGCCGTCCGCCAGGATGTGCTTCGCGCTTATGGAAATGTTGAGCATCTGCTCGGGCCGGGTCTTGGCGCTGCTTTCCGGGAGCTCCAGGTTCTTGGTCTGGGTGACGATATCGCCTTCGGTGGAGAAGTTCTTCAGCAGGAAGAACACCAGCACCGTCAGCACGTCCACCAGGGAGGTCATCTGCGGCTTGGCGAATTCCTCTCCGCCCTTGCGCCGCTTGCGTCCGAGCTTCATTGGTAGACCCCGCCCGAGAGCAGGATGTTCGGGAATTTGCTTTCGCGCATCACGTCCATGGCGGTGATGATGTCCTGGTAGACGATGTTGGAATCGATCAGGAGCACGACGTTCTCCGAGGTCGGGTATTCTTCCTTCAGCTTCTTCATCGACTCGCCCAGGCGGGGATAGTCGTAGCCTTTGGTGCCCTTGGGAATGGGGTCCAGCTTCCGCCCTTCGCCTATCACCTGGAATCCGTTCTCGGTGACCACCACGGTGATGTCCGCGTCCGGCGCCTTATCCTTGGTCGAATCGGCCGCCGCCGCCGCCTCTCCCGCTCCGCCCTGGGCGGGGGGCAGGTTGAATTTGATCACGGCGATCTGGGTGAACACCACCATGGTCACCAGGAACGAGATGAGGATGATGAGCATGTTCATCATCGGCGTCATGTCCAGGTCGATGGGCGCGCCACCGGGCCCGGAACCGCCTTTGGATGTGATGCCGCCCCGGGATTTCCCTCCCGAGGAGCCGGAAACCGATCCGCTCATCCCGGCTGGCCTGCCGGACCGCCCGTCGGCATGGGCGTGAACCCGGATTGCGGAGGCTTGCGTTCGGCGTTGGTCTTGCGCTGGGCGTTCAGGAAGTTGACCAGCCGCAGCACGGTCTCGTCGATCTGCTCCAGGAGATGATTGGCCTTGGAGCCGAGCCAGGTGAAGGCCACCATGCAAATCATGGCCGAGATGAGGCCGAGCGCGGTGGCGTTCAGGGCCAGGGTGATGCCCCGGGCCAGCAGCTTGCTCTTCTGGGACGGATCCGCGGACTCGAGGGCGGAGAAGGCTTCCTGCAATCCGAAGATGGTACCCAACAAGCCCACCAGGGTGCACAGGTTGGCCAGCAAACCCAGGTAATGGGTCCGCTTTTGCAAGCGGGGCACTTCCCGGAGCGCGACCTCTTCCAGGGCGTCCTTGATCTCCTCCGCGGTGGCGGCCTGCTCATATTTCCAGATGCCGGCTTCCAGGATCAGGCCCAGGGGCGTTCCCGTGGCGTTGCAGAGCTTGCGGGCATCGGCGATTTTCTCTTTGCGGATCAGGGCGGTGGTGTCAGCCAGGAGTTTTTTGGAATTGACCCGGCATTTGATGAAGAAGAACCAGACGCGTTCGAATATCACCGAGAGCCCAAGTCCCAAAAGCCCCAGGATCAGGTACTCGACGGCACCCCCTTCGTCCACGAATTTGGCAATTTTCATCAGGATTTCCATAGAACCTCTGGCTTTGCAAAGAACTGCGTGTTCCCGAGATTATCCTATTTCACGGATTTTTGATGCAATACATAGGGAAGAGGTTATCGGGTTAAAGGGGAGGAAGAAGACGCCGCAGCCCTCGGGATTGCATCCCGTCGGGCGTTCGGCGTCGGGCGTTAAGACCAAAACCGGGCTTTTGGTCTGATTTTACTGGGTTATTGGGCGGCTCGGGCTCGCGGCAGTGGTAGAAATCGACGGGGTGGCTTACGGCCCCCAGGGCCGTTCGCGGGCATTCACAGCCGCTTCCAAGGGGCCCTCTTTGGGACGCAAAACTGGCGCAAGCTCCATTGGAGCTTGCTGAAAACCTGGAAAAAGTTTTACGCCCGACGCCCGACGCCCGACGAGATGTCACTACAATGTTATGTCCCGGCAAACCTCGCCATCGTTTCCCCAAGCCCTTCCACCCCAATTGCTACATTGGTCCGTCCCCAAACCCCTTCGAATCCCGTAAAATCCCGCATTTTTCTCTTACCGGTCCCTTGTGGATTCGCTCGGTTGGCTATATATTGCTAAGCATCGGACACGGTTCCCCACCGGTTTTTAAGGAAGGGTTTATGAAGAAGACAATCGCGTTTCTCCTCCTCGGCTTGGCCTCATTCGCTATGGCGGGATCCAAAACGGAAACCTCCACCGTCACCCGGATCAAGTCCGGCGGCGCGGCCATCTACAAATCCGAGGCTTCGGATGAAGGCGACAAGATCGCCGATATCGGAACCGGCGATGAAATCACCATCCTCAAGCAGAGCAAGGCCCGCTCCCTGATCAAGACCTCCGGCAGCATCAAGGGCTGGGTCGACAACAGCACCATCGAAAAGGTGAAGATCACCAGCGGCGGCTCGCACAGCCTCAAGGACGTCGAGGTCGTGGGCTGGTTGGACAATCCTTCCGCCGTGTACATCTTGGACAATACCAATCCCGATTTGAACGCGCTTCCCATCGATCGCAACTTCAACAACGAAATCGTTGAGAAGAAGGATCGCGAAGAGGTCGAGCGCACCTACGACGAGAACTAGTTTTTACATCAGAGGCGGGGCTGGACCCCGGACCTGCTGATTGGAAGGGCCTCTTTTGGAGGTCCTTTTTTATTGTACCCGGATTTTAGTTGGGGAAGAGCTTGGCTGGGTTGGATGCGGAGCCAGGCTATCAAGCACTTGGTGAGCAGTCCGGCACTGGCGTCAATGCCCGGTTTGCTGGGGTTAAACGGCTTAGTCGCTGCTTCGGGTGCACCCAAAGCCCGCGCTGGGGAAGTGACCTCTCCCTGTTTGCTTGGGTCAGACGGCTTTGGCGTTCCTTCGAGTACCCGTTGGAGACGATGCTGTGAAAAGGCGAGTTCGCTCCTAGACGGAGCTCTCTCACCACCCTTGTTGCCGAATACCCTTTTCCCCGATCAGGGCCCGGATCTCGCCCTTGAGATCGGGGAGGCCGGAGCCGGTGATGGCGGAGGTTTTCACGATCTGGCAGCCTTCCTTCTTAAAGCGCTTGTCCAGCTTGAAGTCGCCCAGATCGGCTTTGTTCAGCACAATGAGCTTAGGCTTGGTGAGGAGCAGCGGATGGAACTTCTCCATCTCGTTGCGCAGGATCTTGTATTGGCCGTAGGGGTCCTTCTCGCTGCTGTCCAGGACGTAGGCCAGGCAGAAGCTGCGCTCCACGTGGCGCAGGAACTGGTGGCCCAGGCCTTTGCCTTCGGCGGCGCCTTCGATGAGCCCGGGGATATCCACCAGGACGAAGCTTTTGCCCGGAGAGACCTCGACGATGCCCAGAACCGGCTTCAGGGTGGTGAAGGGATAGTCGGCGACTTTCGGGGTGGCCGAGGACAGCTTGCGGATGATCGAGCTCTTTCCCGCGTTGGGGAACCCCACCAGGCCGCAATCGGCGACCAGTTTCAGCTCCAGAAGCAGCTTGCGGGAAGCGCCTTCGATGCCGGGTCCGCACTTCCGCGGGGCCCGGTTGGTGCTGCTTTTGAAAGCCGCATTGCCCAGTCCGCCCTTGCCGCCTTCGGCCGCCGTGTATCTCTGACCGTCTTCCTTCAGATCCGCCAGCAGGTCCCCGGTGACCAGATCCTTGATCAGGGTGCCTATCGGGACGATGATCACAATGTCTTTTCCGCTTCTGCCCGTGCACAGGGAAGGCGCGCCGCCCTCGCCCCGTTCCGCCCGGAAGATGCGCTTATTGCCTATGTCGTACAGCGTGTGCACGCCGGAGGCGGCCTCCAGGATGATATGCCCGCCGCGGCCGCCGTTGCCGCCGCTAGGGCCTCCCAGGGGGACGAACTTCTCCCGCCGGAAACTGATCATGCCTTTGCCGCCATGCCCCGCATGGACTTCCAATTTCGATTCATCAATGAACATGCGGGTTAATTTAGTAAACCATGCCCTGCATAAGGTGCGCCACCCACGCAAAGCGTGTGCCATTCGGTTGTCGGCGAGGGTTCCGGTCGTTTCGGAAGCCGAACCGGCCGCTCCTGGACCCGTTCCGCTGATGTTTTTTTCGAATTCCTGACAAGGCCGGCCTGTCGGCCGGACCGCGAGCGGGGGGATGCGATGCCCTCCAGTCCCGGCTGGTGGCGGCCTGGAGGCATAACCGCGCCTTTCCCCGCATCGTATCCTTTCCATCCCATCCGTGTCTGGGCGGGCGGTTCCGGTCCTGGACAGATTGACAATTCCGGTTACAAATGAGAACGAAGCGTGTACGAACTGTACGAAGCAATTTTCTCCAGTCTCTTGAGAGGTTTGATACCCGTTGTTACGTTTGTTTGCATTCATGGCGCCCGGACAGAATCCGGCAGGAACACCACGAAGATAGGGAGTTGCCATCGATGTCTAAGAAAAGATTCGTGACGACCGGCGAGATCGCCAAGATCTGCGAAGTAAGCCCGAAGACCGTTATCGCATGGATCGAGCGCAAGCAATTGCGATCCTTCCGTATCGGGAGGGGTCCCCGCAAGGTTACCCTTGCCGACCTCTACGATTTCCTCGGCTCGAGGAATTTCCCGATTGGATCGCTCGAAGAGCTGACCAGGATGCTGGAAGAGCAGGCGACCCGGGAAGAGCTGGTTTCCGCGGTCTGACGGTTTTCGATGCGGCGCGCGCTCGGCTTCCCGCCGATTGCCGCGCCGAATCCGATCAACCGGTCCTTGCCAAGCCCGCTCCGCCTTTGCCATCCGCGCCTTCACCGGTCTGCCGCATTTCCTTGCTGTTGATGCCGAGCTTTTTCATCTTGTTGTGAAGGGCAGTGCGGGTTATTTCCATGACCTTGGCGGCATCGGATACGCTCCAACCGCTGGTCTTGAGCTTCGCCATCACGAAGTCGCGCTCTATTTTCCGTAAATGGCTTTTCAGGGTGGGGTAGGTCTGCTTGTCCAGGGCCACCACCAGCGGCGGCGCCTGATGCGATGAACCGGACTTGAGGTAGGCTTCCACTTCCGCTTTGCTGATGTGCGCGCCCTTGGCGAAGGAGATGGCGCGTTGGATGATGTTCTCCAACTCGCGGATGTTGCCGGGATAGGCGTAATGGGTGAGCAGTTCCAGGGCCTCGTCCGTCACGCCCACCTTGGTGACGCTGCGCTTCTGATGTTTGGCGAGGAAATGGCGGACCAGCAGGGGAACGTCCACGATACGGGATCGCAGCGGCGGCAACTGGATGGGAATCACGTTCAGGCGGTAATAAAGATCTTCGCGGAAGCCGCCCTGCTTGATGGCCTCTTCCAGATTGCGGTTGGTGGCGGCGATGACGCGCACGTTCACGTGCCTCACCTTGTTCTCGCCTACGCGGCGGAACTCGCCCTCCTGCAGGATGCGCAAGAGCTTGGTCTGGCTCCGCAGGGGAATGTCGCCGATCTCGTCGAGGAAGATGGTTCCGTTGTCGGCGACCTCGAAAAGCCCCTCGCGATCGGCCACGGCGCCGGAAAACGCGCCCTTGGCGTGTCCGAACAATTCGCTTTCGATCAGGCCTTCCGAAATGGCGCAGCAGTTGACGATGACGAAACCGGTCCCGGCCACGGCCAGTTCGGCGCTGTAGATGGCGCGCGCCACCAGTTCCTTGCCGGTTCCGCTTTCGCCGCGGATCAGCACGTGTCCGCGGGAATGGCGCGCCTTGTCTATCACGCGGAACACTTCCGCCATCTGTTCGGAGGCGCCGATGATGTTCTGCGAGGCGTATCCGCTCTCGCCCAGCTTGGCCAAGGGCCCGGTCTTGCCGCGCGTGCCTTTCTCGAAGGTCTTGGCCAGGGCGGCGTGCAACTGGTCCGGATTGACCGGCTTCAGCAGATAGTCGTCCGCGCCGATGGTCTGCGCCTTGCGGGCCACGTCGTACGAGCCGTGGGCGGTCAGGATGAAGACGGGAAGGTCCGGCTGGATCTGTTTGACCTTGCGGACCAAGGCGAAGCCGTCGATGCCGGGCATGACCAGGTCGGTGATGATAAGGCTGAACTTGCGGGCGCCCAGTTGCTCCAGGGCCTCCTCGCCGTTCTGGGCCAGATGGACCTCGTAATTGGCCGCGGTGAGAATGTCCTTCAGGTAGAAGGCCGTGATCTTCTCGTCGTCGACGATCAGGATGGAGAGGTTATCCATTGTCAATTTTCATTTTGCAAAATGGCTTTATCCCAATATAGCCAAACATGGTTCAGATAAAGCGCCGCTTGGCGGCCCTTGAGCCGACTCCGCGTTCAGCTCGCCGCTTGCCAGCTCTTCACCAGCTCGGCGTAGATTTTGGCGTAGGTATTGGCGCTATCCTTTTCGAAAGTGGCCACGCCGCAGCGGGGCCGGATGGAAAGCCGGGTGCCGTTGGGCAGGGCCACCTGCCGGTTCAGATTGTCCTGGAATTTCTTGACGATGATGGGCACGGCGTCCACCTTGGTCATGGGGAGAACCACCAGAAAACGGTTGAAGGTGAGGTAGCCCACGAAGTCCGATTCGCGGAGGAACTTGCGGAGATCGCCGATCACGACGTTTTGCAGGCCGCGCAGGGCGTCTCCGTGCAATTCATGGCCGGCTTTGTCCTCGGGCAGGCCCTGGAAGGAGACGAGCAGGGCGCTGAAAGGGAGGCCATAGCGCACGGCCCGGCTGATCTCGGACTTGATGAAGAAATCCAGCACCGCCTTGACGTATACGCCCGCGGGAAGCTCCTTGGACATGTGCTTTTCGCGGCGGGCCGCCATTTCCGAACGCGCTTTCTGCATCACCTGCTGGCCCACGTCCCGGGCGATGGTTTCGGGATCCAGGCTTTCTTTCACCTGGCCCATGATTTCTTCCATCTCTTTCTCGTCCGTGAACATCTCCAGGAGGAAATGCACTTTTTCCGCCTCGCTGGACTTGGAATCGCGCAGCTGCGCCAGGGCGGCCTTGCCCTTCAGATCCACGATCGATCTTTGCATGCGCAGGCGGAGCTTCTGCTGGCCCATGGCCCTCAGCTCCTCGGGCATGCCCTTTTGCAGCAGCTCCTTGTTGACCTCCGCCTCCATCTGGTGGAGCATGGAGCTTAGCTTGGAGGCTTCCTTGGGATTGGTCGCCATGCGGCCGCCGGCGGCTTCGCCCGCCTTTTCCACGAAATCGGCCAGGGATTGGATCATGTCCTCGGCGGAGTTTTCCCGGTTCATCTTGCGGGCTTCGCTGGCCAGGATGATCAACTGCGCGGCCTGCTGGGGGTTTTCCTGCAGTTCGCGCAGCAGTTCATCGTGGCTGATGCCCAGGCTGTGCCCGGCCTTCAGGAATTCCTGGTAGCTCTGATCCGCCCCCAGGATGGTGTTCAGTTCGGAAAGGAGATTGAAGAATTCGATCAACGGCACGTTCTGCTTGACCAGGTCCACGCGGAAAAGGTTCAGGACCTTCTGCAGATGGTTGCGGTCGGGAACGATGCGCTGGATCACCTGGGCCATGCGCTTGGGATTGCCTTTGCATTTCTGGTATTCCGCCATCACCAGCTGGGCCGCGGTCTGCACGAAGATCTCGTCGGCGGCTTCGGTCAGGCGGTTGGCTTCCGCGAATTTGCCCGGCTCCATGGCCCTGGCCGATCCCGGCATCACTCCCTCGGCGGGCTTGCCGTTGGGTCCTGCCAGATGCTGGGCGATGCCCTGTTGCGCTTTCACCGCCTTGAGAAGTTCGGAGCGCATGTTGTACATGCCCGCCAGCAAATCCTCGATGGGCACATTGCCTTGGCCGGCCTCGGTGCGGAAGGCGCCCACCACGTTCATCAGGCTTTGCTTGAGGGCCTGGGCCTCGTTGCCGGGATTGCCCGCCGAAGCCTTCATGATGGCGTCCGGAATGGCGGAAGGGGATTCCAGCACCTTCAGCAGGCTCAGGTTCGCGTTCATCTCCTGGGCGGTGAGATGTCCCAACACCACGCGCATGGCCGCGTCGTCGAAGGCGCTGCGCTCGCGCCGCACCTCTCCGGAGAAAGTGCCCGTAGCGCTTCCCTCCCCGCCTTGACCGCCGGAGCCTCCAGAGCGGTTCGCTCCCGTGCTGGTGACGGACTCGCCTTCCTTCACGGTCTGCAGGGAAACGTTGTTGACGCTGAAGCTGGTGACGCCCTGGTTGGTGAGATACGCCAGGAAGCGGGCCGCGTCCGCGTGGGTGAGCGTGCAGGCGTCCAGGAAGCGGGAGAAGTCGGAGAGGGACAGGGGTTTGGCGACGCTGATGGACTCGATGCCGAAACGGCGCAGGTGATCGGCTATCTTGCGGTTGTTGGGCGCGTATACCAGATCGATATGGCCGATGTAATAGCCGAACTCCTGGAAGAGGAGGGAAATGGATTCGTCCTGGCCCATGCATTTGCGCACGGCTTCGAAAACGCGCGGGATCATTTCCTGCGCGGCGGGATGATCGAACGCGTACGCTACGGTACGCTGGTAAAACAGGTTCCAGAGGCGTACCAGGTTTTCAGCATCGGTACGACTAAAGCCTTTTGCGTCTTGACTCATTTTGTCCCGTTATTTTAGCCTTATTCCGGCCAAACCGCCACCTAATCCAGGTCCGGGCCCCGGACGCCGATATGGGCGCCGCATTCCGCCTTAATGCTATAATTGTCGGAATGACCCAGTCCCGCGCTTTACCCGATTTGACCGGCCAGACCCTGGGAACCGTCACCTTGCTGCAGAAAATCGGCGAAGGCAGCATGGGCGTGGTCTACCGGGCCTTCCAGAACACCCTCAGCCGCCCGGTGGCGGTCAAGGTGGTGTTCCGCAACAAACTGAACAAGCTGTTCACCCCGGAGCGCTTCCGCCAGGAGGCGGAGGTGGTGGCCAACCTGCTCCACTCCAATATCATTACCATCTTCGAATTCGGCGAGCAGCCGGATTTCATGTACTTCGTGATGCAGCTGGTGGACGGCATCAGCCTGTCCCAGTGGCTCAAGCAGAAGAAAAAACATCCCCTGCCCAGAAAGCGCCTCCCCTCCCTGGACGACATGATCCACCTGGCGGACCAGGTTCTGGAGGTGCTCAGCTTCGCCCATAAGGAGGGTGTGGTCCATCGGGACATCAAGCCCGAGAACCTCCTCTGGATAGAGCGGAACCGCAAGGTCATGGTCGCCGATTTCGGGTTGGCGGCGGTGTATCACACCATCTATGACGAGGAAAAGGCATTCATCCTGGGTTCGCCCCTCTACGTTTCCCCCGAGCAGGCCCGCGGCGAGGCCGTCGATGGGCGGGCAGATCTGTTTTCCTTCGGATGCGTTCTCCTGGAATTGACCCTCGGGTTCCTGCCGGTCAAGGTGGAACGCCCCGAACGCATCTTCCAGACCCGCGCCAAGGAAAGCCCGGACATGTTCACGGGCATGGCCCACGACCATAGTCCCGCGGTCCCCAGGATCTGGAGCGAATTCATCGCCCGGTCCCTGCAAGCCAAGCGGGAGCAGCGCTTTACCGGGGCGGAGCAGATGCTGGCCCAGCTCCGCAACCTGGCCCCGGGACTTAGGGCCCTGGAGGCGGCCGGAGCCCTGGAGCCTCCCGTTTTCCCCCCTCCCTACAACGGCCCGACCCTTCCCGGAGCGAACTTCCCCGGAAGACCGGCGGGAACGGTACCTCCCGGACAGCCGAAGAAACCCGGCGAGACCGGACCCGGCCCCTCGACAGGCCCCGCCTTTACGGGTTCCTGACCACTCACTTATGCGTAGGGATTGACAAATCCCCGCGTGACCCTATTTTTAGATCGGATCTACCGGAAACCGATATGGCTCCGGAGTCCCACAAGGAAGGATTCAAGCATTATGGCGCAAGACGGAAAGGGAATCGGCAAGGACGATCTACTGGAGTCCCTCCTCAAAGGGCTTCGGGAGGATAGCATCAACGTCCTGGACGAATTCACCGACTATCAGAAATCCGGCGCCCAGTTTTTCGAGAAGGTGGAAGTGGCCCACGAGTTCCTGGATCTGCTCACCTTCAAGATCAAGGAATCCAAATCCAGGATGAACAAGGAGCAGTTGGCCCAGTTCTCCCTGGCCTTCCTGCGCCAGACCATCAAGACTTACGGATACAATCCCAAGTTCGTCGCCACCCAGACCAAGGCGCTCATCACCTACTATCAGAATCAGAAGAATCTGGATCGGGCCATCGAAGTCTGCGAGTTCCTGATCCTGCAGGGCATTACCGATGACGATGCCAAGGGATTCCACGTCCGTCTCGACGAACTGTTCCGCCTCAAGCGGAAGATCGAAGAGAAGGGCGGGGACGTGAGCGGGATATCCTTCCCGACCATCGAGGATGACGAAGACGATGACGACGACAAGGATTGATTCGGCGTCTACCTGATCGCGTTTTCCAGAACCACCGACCGGGCCGCGCTCGCGGCCCCCTTTTTCGCCAAGGCGAATTTCCGTCCATTGACCAGATAATCCTCTCCCTCGTTTTTGGCGGGGCGAGGGTTGCGCAAAACCGTTCCCGGCCCGATGGCCGTGGGCCCGGCGGCGACTTTTTCCATCGTGGCCGTGAACGCGGTCGCCTGGTTGACCATCACCGGGATGGACGGAGTGGTTTGCACGGTTACGTTGCGGAACATGGCGCTGCCCATGGATCCCGACTTGATCTGCAACCCGAAGGTGGTGGGATTGGTGATGGTGACGTTTTCGATTAGCACGTTGTCCATCGGGAAGCTTTTGCTTTGCAGATGGATTCCCTGGTAGGTAGGCTCCACCACGTCCAGGTTGCGGATGGTCACGCCCGAGAAGCTGTTGTCGGCGGAGTACAGCCATACCGCGCCGAACTGCTGGCCGCCCCAGTAGGTCGCGCCGCAACGGAACAGGGTCAATCCGTCCACGGTGGCGGAAACCAGGGGGAAGGGGTTGAACTCGCTGCTGACGGTTAGGCCCGGATAGGTGAGAGCGTCCGAGCCCACGCAGTTCTCGATGCGGTTCCCGGTGCCGCCGTAGATGGCGAAGCAGGCGGCGCGCCAGGTCACTTGGACCGTGCAGTTGCGGATGACGTTGTTGCGGCAGGGCTGGCCGTACAGATCCCGCGCCGACCAGATGGCGAAGGCGTCGTCGCCGGTGTTGCGGGCATGGCAATTGTCGATGATGCTGTTGAGGTTGCCGTTGCACAGGTTGACGCCGTCCGCGCCCGTATTGCGGAAACGGCAATCCTTGACCAGCAGGCCGGTGGATTCGTCGCTGCCGCCCACCCAATAGGCGCATTGCACGCTTTCCACCCACATGCGCTCGATGATGGTTCCCTTGTGCGCCGAGTTGACCCAGGCCTTGCCGCCCTGGGTGCGCGTGCCGCCCCAGCCGAAGATGGCAAAGTCGCGGAACTCGGCCCCATCGCCGGTAATCTGGAAACCGGTCTGGCCCCAGCCGGCGTCCTCGCCTTTGTTGGGGCAATAGAGTTTGGAATACCACATGCCCGCGCCCTGGATCTTCGCGCCCTTGGCCATGATCTTGTTGGTCTGCAGGAAGGTGCCGGCCGGGATGTAGACGCCCTGGTACTTGCCCGCCTGGACGGCCCGGATGCATTGGTCGATGGCGTTATCGTCCGCTATGTTGTCGCCGGCGATCGCGCCCGCCCAGGAAGGCCCGGCATCGGTGATGGAAACGAATCCATCGGGTTTGGCCAGGGGCGGGGCCACCTGTTCCAGGTCGGCGAAATCGATGGCGTACCAGGCCGCGCCGTCCTCGGCGTCCTTTTTCAATTGCACCACGTCGCCCTTGGCGATGGAGAAGCCGTTGAAAAGCAGGTTGCTCTCATCGTAGATCTTCCGGGCCGGGCCGGCCGATGGGTTGTCCGTCTGGTTCGCGTCGTCCCCGTAGAGCCAACTGTGCACGGAGGAAAGCTTGAGGGACGCCTTCTTCTGTCCGTTCACGTACAGGCTCAAGGTGGCATCCAGGCCGCCGCCGTTGGGCGCGTCCGGAATGGAGTTGCGGATGACGATGGAGTTGGCGGGCGAGGTCGCAATCCATTCGATGGAGGCGCCGGTCTGCTTGAGCATCACGGCCTTGCGTCCGGAGGCTTCTCCTTCGGGGGTGCCCAGCTTGCGCCCGGGGCCCGCCACATAGGCTCCGCCGCGTACCACGCCGTCCTCCGCTTCATAGGAAATCCAGGGAACGATAGCGCCGCGCGCATGGGCGGAGAACGCGGACGCCAGGGCGATGGCCCAGGCGGAGGCGAACATGCGGAGCGGAAACCCGGGGCGGCCGTCGCGGCGCGCCGTGCGGCGCGGTTCCGGTATGGCCTGGAGGTCGACCTTGGGTGCCATGTTCGTCCTTGTCCATTGCGGCGCGGGCTCTTGCGTGCCACCGATGAAGGAGGCGCCCGTGCCTGTGAAAGGCTCACGTCTATAGTACCGGCAATGTTACCCGATGGCCCTGCGCCCGCGCCGCGGAAATGCAGAAGCGTTCTCTCACGGGAGAACAATGAAGGCGCGAATCGGCGCCGTTTGCGGATCGTGCCCAAACTTCCCAATCGGGAAACCTTGGATTTTGGCGCGGCTTGGGTTTGCAAATCCCGGGGTTGAAGATTATCTGACCGGGGATCGCCCGATCGGACGCGGAGGATTTCCGGGACCTACCAGAACTTGGTCATCACTTCCGGTCCGTTGCGGGTCATGGCCACGGTGTGCTCGAACTGGGCGGAGAGTTTGCCGTCCCGCGTGAAGACGGTCCAGCCGTCGTCGGCGACGAAAACGTCCGGGCTGCCCTCGTTGATCATGGGCTCGATGGTGAAAACCATGCCTTCCGTGATCTTCTGGCCGCGGCTGCCGGTGCGGTAATGCAGCACCATCGGGTCCTCGTGGAATCCGCGGCCGATGCCGTGCCCGCAGAACTCGCGGACCACGCCGTAGCCGTATTCATCGGCCAAATCCTGGATGGCCGCGCCGATGTCCCCGAAATGGTTTCCCGCGTAGGCCACGGCCACGCCCTCTTCCAGGCAGCGATAGGTGACGTCGACGAGTTTCTGGACCTGGGGCGAAACCTTGCCGACCAGGACCGTCTTGGAGGTGTCCCCATGGTACCCGTTCAAGGTGCAGGTGACGTCCACGTTGACGATGTCGCCTTCCTTGAGCACGTGCTTGCCGGGAATGCCGTGGCAGACCACGTTGTTCACGGAAGTACAGACGGATTTCGGAAAGCCATGGTAGTTCAGGGGGGAGGGATAAGCCCCTTTCTTCACGGTGTAATCGTGCACGAAGCGATCGATTTCATCGGTGGTGATTCCGGGCTTGACCATCTCGGAAGCGCGGGCCAGGATCTCGGCGGCGAGCACGCAGGTTTCCCGCATGAGCCCCATTTCCTTATCGGTCTTGATCTTGATTCCCATATATCCCCTCAATTTACAAAATTATACCCGGTGTCCGCACCGGATCGCACCGGGACCAGGGCCCGCGGGAATGGTTACTTTTGGATCTTTTGGCCGGAGGAGGAGGATAAATGCGAAGGTTGTCTGGAGTTTCGGGAGGTTTGCCGGTGCGGCCGGCGGCGATTCTGGCCGTAGGGCTTTTGCTGCTGGCCGGGTGCAAGGAGGATTGCTCCCAGGCCGCCCGCATGGGCGATTTCGAATTCTCCCAGGGAAACTATGCCAACGCCATCAGGCAATATGAAAAAGCCTTGCGGGCGGATGCCAAATGCGGTGTGGTGGGGGAGAAGCTCGCGGAAGCCAAGCGCAAGGCTTCCGCGGCAAAGTAAAGCAGCCCGGGAAATCCCGGGCGCATCGGCATTAGCGGGCGGGAGGTCCGTCCGAGGGTTCTTCATCGTCGCGGGCCAGGGGTTCCGACAGACCCGTGAAGCGGGTCCAGTAGAACTTGTGCAGCATCATGCCCAGCACCTGTTTCTCGTCTTCGGAGCTGATCAGGGATTCCAGCAAGGGAACCATGCGGGTGGCCCCGGCCAGATCGTTCTGCTTGAGCAGGCGGAACTCCTGTTCCAGATACACGGTGGTGCGCTCGCGGACGATGTCCGCCAGTTCCTTCTCGGCCTTCAAGGTCTTCTTGGCGAAGGGGATGTCGAACTTGGCGGCCGTGTTCTTGAGGGCGATCTCCTCGACCAGGCCCACCACGGAGATGGCCTGTCCGGAAGCGCCCGCGCGGGCGGTGCGGCCGGCGCGATGCACGTAGACTTCCGGATCGTCCGGATGATCGTACATGAACACGTGGGTAAGGCCCTGGATGTCGATGCCGCGGGCGGCGACGTCCGTGGCCACCAGGAAGCGGATCTCGTTGTTCTTCAGATCCTTCATCACCTTCTGGCGCTGCTTCTGGTTGACCTCTCCGGAGATGAGGCCCACCTTGAGACCGCGCGCCCGCAGGTACTCGTGCACGTAGCTCGTGTCCCGGCGGGTGTTGCAGAAAATGATCGCCGATTCCGGATTTTCCTGCTCGATGAGGCGGAGCAGGGTCTTGTCCTTGTCGGTCGGCTCGCACACATAATAGATGTGCTCCATGTTGGACACGGAAATATCCGTGGGGCAGAGGCTGAGGAACTTGGGCGCCCGCATGAACTCCTGGGCCAGGCGCTTCACGTTGACGGGCATGGTGGCTGAGAAGAGATAAGTGCAGCGATCCCTGGGCAACATGCCGTGGATGCGCTTCATGTCCGGATAGAAACCCATGGACAGGAGTTCGTCGGCTTCGTCCAGCACCAGATCGCGGATGGAGGTGAGCTTGAGGTTGCCGTTGATGATATGGTCGAGCAGGCGCCCGGGGGTGCCCACCACGATTTGCACGCCGCGCTTGAAGGCATCCAACTGGGGTCCGTAGGCGACGCCGCCGTAGACGGCCACGGAGCTGATGCCCATGGGGTCGCCGAATTTCACCACTTCCTCGTACACCTGCAAGGCCAGTTCGCGGGTCGGGGTCATGATGAGGACCTGCGGAGCCTTGTGGGTCTTTTCGATCACTTCCAACAGGGGAAGCACGAATGCGCCGGTCTTGCCCGATCCGGTCTTGGACTGGACGATGATATCCTGGGCGTTGAGGATATACGGCGAGGCTTTCTTCTGCACCAGCATCAGATCGCTCCAGCCGTTTCCGCGGATCACGGCCTGCAAAGGCGCGGAAAGTTTGTCCATGGACAAATCCGGCAGAGGCTTGTCGGGTTCGATGATGCGAACGGGGGCCTGGAAGTAAGGGGACGCTTGGTCCTGCGTGGGGGACTCGGGAGCGGTAGACTCCGGAGTGGCGGAACCGGAAGTCGGCTCCTGTGATAGGTCGCTGCTCATCCTATTGAACCATTTCTGTTAAACTCGAAAACAAAGGAAATCGAGATGAAAATAGAAAAATACAGGGGTTTCCCAAATGGGGGTGCCTCCCAAAAGGGCATGAAAAGCCCCTTGGGAACCTGTATATCCGGGGCCGGGTGGTTTTATCGGACCGCGGTTCCATCCGGCGCCTGCGCGCGGACGGGTCCTTTGGGGGAGTTCAGTTGGCGATCCCG
The DNA here is from genome assembly GCA_028287505.1 of Fibrobacterota bacterium. GTDB lineage: Bacteria > Fibrobacterota > Fibrobacteria > UBA11236 > UBA11236 > Chersky-265. The sequence goes on from JAQBPN010000011.1 coordinate 85,607, forward strand.
GTAACGTACGATTCCAGCTTGGACCGTCAGGGGCGCCTTATCGAACTCTTTCAGGGTCAGGTCGGCTTTGGGTTCGAAGGGCGTATCCGCGGCCTTTATGTCGTCTCCGGAGACGGCGCCTTCCGGCATCACCGGGATCACCTTGCCGCCTTCCCCTTCCGCGGCCAGGATCATACCCTTGCTCTCGACCCCTCTCAGGTTGGCCGGTTTCAGGTTGTAAACCATCACCACGTTCCGGCCGCGCAGTTCCTCTTTGGCCAGGTGCTTTTTCAGGCCCGCGCACACCGTGCGGTCCTCTTCGCCCACCTTGAGGCGGAGCACGTACAGGGAGTCCGCGTTGGGATGGTCTTCCACCTCCTCGATGCGGGCGACCTTGAGGTGGACCAGCGAGAACGGATCGGCGGGAGCGGGTTTGGGTCCGCCTCCTGGACCGCCCGCGGATTTCTGACCGGCGGGTTTTTCGGTTTCCACGCGGGGAAAAAGGTTCACACCCTGGCCCAGGGGTTTGGCATAGTCGTAGCCGCCCCATTTCAGGGGAGAGAGGGCGACTGGATTCGAACCAACGACCCCGACTCCCAATGCGGTCAACGCCTCTTCCATCTTGGCGGGCATCACCGGATGCAACAGGGAGAAGCCGATGCGCAGGGCTTCCGCGGAATGGTACAACACCGAGTTGAGCTTGTCTTTTCCGGCCGGGCCTTCCTTGGCCAGCTTCCAAGGGGCCTTGACCTCCAGGTATCGGTTCACGGCCCGGATCAATTGCAAGGTATCCTCGATGGCGAAGGACAGTTTCAGGGCTTTGACCTTCTCCAGGGTTGCCGTCACCGCGTCCCCGGCGGCTTTCTTCAATGCGGCTTCCTCTTCGCCATCCGATGGGACCGGGGTCAAACGGCTTTCCAGGCCGGTGGCGGCCAGCTTCAGGATGCGGCTCAACCCGTTGCCGACATCGTTGGCCAAATCGGAATTGAGCCGTTGCACCAGGGCTTCCTCGCTGAAGGACGCGTCCTGGCCCACCACCATCTCCCGGATCAGGAAATAGCGGAAGGCGTCCACGCCGTACTTGTCCTTCATGGCCATGGGAGCCACCACGTTGCCGGTGGTCTTGCTCATGCGGGCGTTGTCGAAAAGCCACCAGCCATGGGCCAGGATGTGCCTGGGCTGGGGCATGTCCAGGGCCTTGAGCAGGGTGGTCCAATACACCGCATGGGTGGTGAGGATGTCCTTGCCCAGCAGATGATAATCGGCTGGCCAGATGGGGGAGCCGTCGGGAAACTTTTTACCGGCCACGGCGGACTGGTAATTGAACAGCGCGTCCACCCATACATAGGCCACGTACTCGGTGGCGAAAGGCAGGGTGATGCCCCAGGCCAGGCGGGACTTGGGACGGCTGATGCACAGATCGTTCAACGGCTGGCGCAGGAAGCCCAGCACCTCATTGCGCCGGAAGTCCGGCAGGATGAAATCCGGATGATCCTCGATGTACCGGATGAGCCATTCCTGGTACTCGGACATTTTGAAGAAATAATTCTTCTCGCGGATTTTCTCCACGGGCCTGCCGCTGATGGGATCCTTGCCGTCCACCAATTCCTTTTCGGTGAAGAAGCGCTCCTCCCCCACGGAATACCAGCCTTCGTATTCCTTCTCGTAGATCCGTCCCTTGTCCCACAACCGGCGGAAGATGTCCTGGACGTAGGCGATATGCTCCGGATCCGTGGTGCGGATGAATTTGTCGAAACCGATATTGAGTTCGCCCCACGCGTCCTTGAACCGCTTCGAATAGGCGTCGCAATGCTCCTGGGGGCTCACCCCGGCCTTATCCGCGGCCTGCTGGACCTTCTGCCCATGCTCGTCCGTTCCGGTCAGGAAAAAGGTCTGCTCGCCCGCCAGCTTGTGGAAGCGCGTGAGCACGTCCGAAAGGATGGTGGTGTAGGAGTGCCCGATATGGGGGGCGTCGTTCACGTAGTAGATGGGCGTGGTGATGTAAAAAGTCTTTTCGCTATCGCTCATGGCTGCCTTTGATGGGACCTGTTGTTCGCTGTATTTTTTCCGGCCAACCCCACCACGTCTCCGATCACCAGCAAGGTGGGGGAATCGAATCCCAGCCGCACGGTTTCCGCGCGGATCTCCGCGAGGGTGGAAAGGCAGACCCGCTGATCGGGAAGCGTGGCATTCTGGATGGCGGCCACGGGCGTTTCCCCGCTCCAGCCCTGGGCCAGGAATGCGGGTACGATTTCCGCCAAGCGTTGCAGGCCCATCACCAGCACGATGGTATCGGCCTTGGGAATCTCCGTGTTGGTCTGCGAATAGGCCATGCCGGACATGACCGCGAAGGATCGGGCCAGGCCGCGATGGGTGAGGGGAATGCCCGCCCAAGTGGGCCCCGCAGTGGTGGAGCTGACTCCGGGAATGGCGACCCAGGGGATGCCGTGCGCCTCCAGGGCCAGGACTTCTTCCCAGCCGCGTCCGAATACGAACGGGTCCCCGCCCTTGAGGCGCACCACGCGCTTGCCGGAGAGGGCGTGTTCGACCAGTTGCTTCTGGATATCCTCCTGGCGCGCGGATTCGAAATGCCCGCGTTTTCCGGCTGCGATCAGCAGGCAGTCGGGGGAAGCCAATTGCAGGGTCTCTTCCGGAATCAGGCGATCGTGGATGATCACTTCGGCTTTGCGCAATGCCTCCGCCGCCAGCATGGTCAGGAGGCCCGGATGTCCCGGTCCCGCGCCCACCAGGGAAACCGGGGGAATGTCGGTCGCGCCCTTGGCGACATCCGCGCCTTTGGCGAGGGTGTCGCCAAGGAAGCGTTCCACCGCGGCGGCACCGCGGGATTTCAGATCTTCCAGCAGTTTCCGGTAGGGAAGGGATTCCAGGATCGCGGCGGCCCGGCCCGCATCCGGTCCCGACTTCAATTCCGCGCGGAACCGGCCCAGTATGGCCGTCAGCCCGGCGGTTTCATCTCCCAGGGTTTCCGAAAGCAGCCGTTTCAGGTGCCGGGTCAAACCGGGCGCGGCGCCCCCGGTGCTCACCGTGACGGTAACTTCCCCTTTGCGTACCACGCCGGGTACGTGGAAGGTTCCCTCCGCCGAGGCGTCGGCCACGTTGCAGAGGATGTTCCCGCGCGCGCACAGGGTGGCGATCTCATGGTTGACGGCGGTGTCGTTGGTGCATGCGAAGACCAGGTATCGGCCCAGTTCGTCCCCGGACTTGAAAGGCCTTTTGATCAGGCGCAAGGCGGAAGCCAGGCGCTCCACCGCAGGGCCCGGCTCCGGAGCGATGACGGTGATATCCGCGCCGCAGCGCAGCAATTCGGTCAGCTTGCGCGCGGCCACGGGTCCGCCTCCCGCCACCAGTACGGGTTTTCCGCGCAGGTCGACGGCAAGGGGATAGAGGGTACGGGACATGGGATAAAATTAGAAAATGGGGTGGAAATGCGATGTGGGATGAGCAGGGTGGGGATTTGATGTCTTGGTGCCGTGAATGGCGTTTCGTCGGGCGACGGGCGTCGGGCGTTAAGAAAAAGAGTTGGAGCATGCAGGCATGCTCAGTGGGTGACTCCGGATTCTTTCTTCTCTTTTTCTTTACGCCCGACGAAATCTTGCTTACGGAGCCCTTACATTCAATTCCCACATCCCTAATTCACAAAGCTCTTCTTCTCACCCACTCCCTGGCAACAATCCACAAAATCTTCTTCCCCGCCCGCCAGCTTCCCAGCACCGTTCCGGAGATCTTGGATTTGCCGATGCGCTTGCGATAGGAGACGGGGGCTTCCAGGATCCGCAGGCCGAGATTGACGGCCTTGACCTGCATTTCGATGGTCCAGCCGAAATCCCGATCCTGCATGTCCATGGCCAGCAAGGCCCCGTAGCGGACGGACCGGAACGGCCCCAGGTCCGTATAGGCGAACCCCCAGCCCAGGCGCACCAGGCGCGTGGTCAGCCAATTCCCGAATATGGCTACGGGCAGCAAAGCTCCTTTTTCCCTGCGTCCCAGCACGCGCGAGCCGATCACCATATCGGCGCTGCCGGCCCGGACGGGATCGATCAATCGTCCCATTTCTTCGGGATGATCGCTGAAGTCCCCGTCCAGGAAAACCACGATGGCGGTATCGGGGGCCAAAGCGGCCATGCCCCGCAGGCACGCGGCGCCGTATCCGCGCTTGGGTTCCGCCACCACGGTGGCGCCCAGGGAGCGGGCCACCGCCACGGTGGCGTCCGTGCTGCCGTTGTCCACCACGATGACCTCGGCTACGCCGGGCGGGATGGCCCGCAGCACCAGGGCGATGGCCGCTTCCTCGTTGAGGGCGGGGATGATGACCCGGACGGCTCCCGGGACAGGAACGGTTCCCTGGGCCGTCACGGGGTGGCGTTCTGTTTTTCCCACTGCAGGCGGCGGGTGTATTGCAGATACAGGAAAAGGCAAAGGGGCGGCAGGAATTCCGGCAGGCGGATCCAGGGGTTTTCCCGCCAGAGACCGGTAACATGCGCGCGACCGTATACTTCGTAGGTGATCAGGACGGAGCCCGTGAGCAGCAGCCAGGGACGCGATGCCGTAAGCGACACGAAGGGAAGCAGCCACAGCAGGTACCAGGGATGCAAAGTGGGGGAGAACAGCAACAGCAGGCCCATGAACCACAATGCCTGGCGCTCGGGCGCCTCTTTGCGGAAGATGCGCAGGCAGGCCAGCACGGCGATGCCGAACAGGGCCAAGGAAAGGTTCCGCCGCAGGTCCGCGGAAAGGAAGGGCAAGGCCGAATCGATGAGGGAGGGGAAGGCGGCGTTGAAACGGAATTGGGTCGCGAATTTCCCCAGCACGGTGAAGGCGCCCACGACCCAAAGCGAGCCTCCCACCACCGCGGCAATGACCGCCCCCCAAGCCAGGGCCCGCTTCCATCCCAGGGAGAAAAGCAGCAGGGGAGCCAGCGCCAGGGCGGAAATCTTGGTCATGGCTCCCATGGCCAGCGCCGCGGGCGCCCAGCCCTTGCGGTCCAGCAGGGCCCCCAGGAAAACCAGGTTGAAAAAAATCGGCAGGCTGTCGAAATGCCCCCGCCCGGCTATTTCGAAGAGGAGGAGCGGGTTCAGAAAGTAGATGGCGAGAATCCGCAATCCCTTGGCCGAGGTTCCTGCGTCCGATGCCGACTCCGGCCCATACCGCTTCCGCACGATGGAGCGCAACACCAGGAATCCCAGCACGTCGAAGACCAGGAATCCGATCTTGAAAACCCACGGGGATTCGCCCACCTTGGCCAACAGGAAGAAAAGCGCTTGGGCCAGGGGAGGATAAAGGGTTGGAAGGTTCTGGTGGTTGATCAACGCCCAGTTGGCGTCCCGCAGGAAAGCGAGGGATTCATGATTGGGAGCCAACATGAAGGGATTGAACCCGTAGCCCAGGATTTTCCCCTCCCAGATGAACCGGTGCATATCGTCCGAAGGCGGCATGGGAAGCAGGCAGACGCGCGCCAAAAGGCCCAGGACCAGGATTTGCGCTTCCGTGAGGCGGAAGCGGTTCTCGACGCAGGCGAACCAGTAGATCGCGAATGCCGTTCCCAGGCAGGCGAGCGTCCCGGGGACGTTCGCTTCGGTGGCGCCGGCGAAGCCGAGAGCGATGTAGGGGAGTAACAGGAAAGTTACGACGATCGCCGGGCGAGGCCGGCGATCCGTCCGGGACGGGACTATCAGGCTTCTTGCAGCGTCGGAACGGACGCGAGCTTGACCAGGTAGAACTTCTTGAGGTAATGAGACAGGGACATGCATCCTACCACCAGGAAGCCGACGGCGTACAGGCCCAGGAAGGGACCGACCAGATACTTCTGGGCCGCGGTGTAATGGAGGAAGCCGAAGAAGCAATAGGCGGCCAGGCCGAGCTCAAGCACGGAGGCGAACGGGAACTTGGATTTGTAGACGTGCACCATCTTGTCGCCCGCCTTGGGGGTGCGGATGAACGCGCCCTTGCGGCCCGAGAGGGCGGAAAGCACGGCCCGGGTATTGTTGAGGGCCACGCCCACGCCCAGCGCCATCAAGGTGGGCAGGGAGAGGATCCGGCTCTTCCAGTTCTTACGCGACACCCGTTGGGCCACCAGATAGAGGATGGAAGGCGCGAGGGAGGAGATAAGTATCAGGACACACAGGCCCGAGAAGGCGGTGGTGCCGACCTTGAAGGGGAACCAATAGAGCAGGGGCAGCGCCAGCAGGGCCGTGATCAGCATCAGGGGGTGGATGGCGTAATGGGTGGTGTGCAGGACGCTCTGGATCTTGACCTTGAGCGGCTGCTTGGACTTCATCACCAGCGGCAGGAGTTTCATGGCGGTCTGGATGGAGCCCTTGGCCCAGCGGAACTGCTGGGATTTGAAGGCATTGATGTCCGAGGGCAATTCGGCGGGAACCACGACGTCATACAGGAACTTCATGCGCCAGCCGTGCAACTGGGCGCGGTAGGAAAGATCCATGTCCTCGGTGAGGGTGTCGCCCTGCCAGCCGCCGGAGTTTTCGATGGCGGTCTTGCGCCAGATGCCGGCGGTGCCGTTGAAATTCATGAACAACCGGCCCCACGAGCGGGCGGACTGTTCGATCACGAAATGGCCGTCGATGCCGATGCTCTGGGCCAGGGTGAGGGAGGACTCCTGGGAATTCAGATGGCCCCAGCGGGCCTGCACCAGGCCGATTTCCTTGTCCATGGCCAGGAACGGAACGCATCGGGTGAGATAGTCGACGGGGGGAACGAAGTCGGCGTCGAAGATGGCGATGAATTCGCCTTTGCAGACCTGCATGCCTTCATTGAGGGCGCCGGCTTTGTAGTCGTGGCGATTGGTGCGGTGGATGAGGACGATGTCATGGCCTTTGGCGCGCATTTCCTCGACCAGGGCGGCGGAGAGATTTTCGGAACCATCCGTGGAATCGTCGAGAACCTGGATTTCATGGCGATCCTTCGGGTACTCCATGGCGCAAACGGAACGAATGAGACGTTCGATCACATTGGTTTCGTTGTAGACCGGTAACTGGGTGGTGACGACGGGCAGTTTGTCCATTCCGCCTTCGGCATAGAAGCGGCGGATCTTGCGGCGATCATGGACCACTTCCTTGCGTTTGTGCTTGAGGAAGAGGGTCAGCAGCCAGTAACAATTGATGCCGTAAGTGAACAGCCCGATTGAAGCTATGGCGTACAGTCCAAACATGGCATAGATGATTGGTGAAGGCATCTTATCGTATTCCCAAATGTTTGAGTGGTTCCAGATGCTTTACCCGATTGAAATCTTCCAGGGTATCGACATCGGAAAAGGCGTTCTGCAAAAGGTAACTTAAAGTTTGAAATTTTAGAATATTTAAGGTTTTCTCGAATACTTTTTCGGAACTCCATGGGATGTTCCGGAAAAGCGAGGCGTTGACCTCTTTCAAGCCGAGCAAATAGTAACCTCCATCGTCCGTGGGTCCAAGGACGACATCGTACCGGTTTAGCGCGTCAAAAGTTGAAATTACGGAATCTTTTGAAATTTGCGGGCAATCAGAGCCCAGCAGGATGATCTTTTTTGCGCCTCGAGTGAAAGCCGCTTCCACGGCGGACTCCATCCGTTGTCCCAGGTCGCCGGAACTTTGCGGGAGATACGCATCCATTCCCGGAGCCCATTCAGAAGCATCCGCCGCGCGTTCGGGAGGATCGACCATCAGCACCTTGCGATAAGGAGTGGCACGCACCGTATCCAGGGTATGGTCGAGAAGGGCGCGATAGATGCGGAGCGCGTTTTCATCGCCCACTCCCTTGGCGAGCCTGGTTTTGCACCGTCCCGACTCCGGATACTTGGCGAAGATGAGCACTTCGTATTCCTGATCGGCCCCTTGCATCCCGGGGAAAATTAAGTAAACGCGCGCGCGGGCGGAACCCTGGGCGGCCCGGAAGCGCGCGAAGCTGGAAGGGAAAGTTCCGGAGGGACAAAAAAAAGCGGAACCTTTGGGGTTCCGCCCGGAGCCTCGAAGGCCCCGCTATCGGATGGATTCAGGCGTCGGCTGCTGTAGCCGCGCTAACCCGACGCTTTGTCGGGCCTGACATCCGTCTTCAGTGCACCGATCCCCGGGGCTTCTTGGTGGGGAAAGGCACGACGTGAGGCTGGCTCAAGGCGTATTCCTCGAACTGCATTTCATAGTCGCTCCACTTTTCGAACGATTGCGTCTGGCCGTCGGCGGGCTTGCGGCCGGTGGAGATCATCTTCTGGAAATGGCGGCGCTTGTATTCGGTGCGGTGCATCTCGCAATACATGGGATAGATGTTATGGTCGGGATAGATGGTAAAGGTATAGTCGCGCTTGCACTCGGGGAGGGAGCAGCACATGGTCTTCTGTATCGGCTGGATTTCGTCCGGCTCGATGACGAGATTGCTGTCCTCGGGTTTGGGGGCTTCCTTGGGGACGAACCGCTCGGCGCGGCTCTTACGGGTCCGGTGGTCGATGCAATAGAGGGACGTAGGGGACCCCTCGAATTTTTTGTTGCACCCCGGATGCTTACAGGACCGGATTTCCTTGCGGACCCGGCTGCCGTTGTTCATTCCCTGGTTGAAGGTCCGACCTTCGAGTACATGCGCTTGCTTTTCCATTGTTTGGTTCGCTCCCTACAACCATTATCGGTGCCGGCAGGCGAAACCTTTAGCGATGAAGTGATACTTAAAGCATTGAAAACACTTTGGTTTACAAAGAAACCCAATGGGTTTTTTGGGTTCGCCGTCAAGGGAAGGTAAGTTCCGGGATCGTCCCTTTGGTTAAGGCATCAAACAGGTAAAATTCCTATATTCCGCCTATGGCTTCCGAACCCAGTCCCGGCACGGAGTTCAACCCCCTGGAACATATCGCCCGCTTGAAGCCGGGCGTGGTGCTGCTGGCGCGGGACATGTCGGATCCCAACTTCAACGCCACCGCCGTTCTCATCTGCCAACATGGGTCCGAGGGTTCCTACGGACTGGTCTTGAACCGGCCTTCCCACATGCCGTTGTCCGAAGTGTTCGACAAGCCTCCCGCCTGGGCGGGAGACGCCACGCGCAAGCAACGCATCTTTATCGGCGGGCCCGTGCAACCGGAGGAATTGCAAATCCTGCAGGTGACCACGGAACCGGTTCCAGGCTCGTTCCTGGTGGCTCCGGAAGTCTATCTCGGCGGCTATTGGGGCGACCTGAAAGACATCCTCAGTCTCGATCCCAAAACCATCCGCCTGTTCCTCGGCTATTCCGGATGGGGGGCGGAGCAGTTGGCCAAGGAAGTGCAGCTGCAGGCCTGGGAAGTGTGGAACGTGGATATCAAGAAGCTTCTCCTGGGCCCCGAGGATGCTTGGCTGGGAGGGATCGGGCAGATTAAGGGGTTTCTTTCGACTCTTTAAGATCGCAATGAAAAATGGGTAGTGGGACTTGATGCAAAGCGCTCTGCAAGGATGATCTCGTCGGGCGACCAGGCCGCCCTCCTGGGGCCGATGCTTCGCCCTTCGGCGTCGGGCGTCGGGCGTAAAATCCAAAAGCCTTCGGAAATTGGATTTTGCTTCCAATAACATGACCCAGCGATCTTTTTTTCTCTTTTCTTAACGCCCGACGCCTAGGCGCGTAGCAGCCGATGGCGGAGAGGCCGTACGCCCGACGAAATGCCCCTACAAAGCTCCCAAGCCTCCGATCTCGTAAATCTCCTTCGTGCAATCTTCCCCGCGGCTTGTCAAAAACTGCTCAAGTCCGCGCAATCCGTGACACTTGCGCAAAATCGCGCAGGGCGCGGCTCCGGTCCCCGCTCCTTGTTCCGCCCGCCCCGCCGTCAGGGAAAAAAAGGGTGACTATTTCGGAATTCTTCTTATTTTTCCCGATCAATGGCTGTCTCTCCCAGACCATCGCTTCCGGACCGAAAACGATCCGGAGGGCCCTGGATACACTCATGCGCAGGGCGCGTGAGTATCCGCGCAACGCACAGGTAAGGCATTCCCGGGAATCAAAACCCCTTGGCCTCCCTGGGCGGGAAGTTGTGCGTGTTTGTGTACCTTGTATAAGTCCCTGCTTTTACAAGGTGTTGGAATCAATCGGTTAAGCTAGGAATAGAACCATGAAGGCTCACGGATATCCGGAAAACGAAGGCTTGTACGACAGCACGTACGAGCATGACGCTTGCGGCGTAGGATTTGTCGTCCATATCAAGGGCAAGAAATCCCACGACATCGTGGCCAAAGGCATCCAGCTGCTCAACAATCTTGAGCATCGCGGAGCCTCCGGCGCGGAAAAGAATTCCGGCGACGGCGCCGGCATCATCACCCAGATTCCCCACGCCTTCTTCCTGAAGAAATGCAACGAGCTCGGCATCGCCCTGCCCCAGCCCGGGGAATACGGCGTCGGCCAGCTTTTCCTTCCCAAGGTCGAGGATCAGCGCAAGGAAGTCCAGAAGCTTTTCACGCGTTGCGTAGAAGACTCGGGACAGCAAATCCTGGGCTGGCGCGTGGTGGAAACGAACAACTCCCAACTGGGCGATTCGGTGAAGAGCACCGAGCCGGCCCATTATCAGGTCTTCATCAAGCGCGGCAAGAACGCCAAGGACCCGGAAGCCTTCGAACGCAAGCTGTATGTAATCCGCAAGTATGCGGAACGGATGATCCGGGACAGCAAAGAGCCGGGCAGCGATATGTTCTACGTCGGTTCGCTTTCGCACAAGACCATCGTCTATAAGGGCCTGTTCCTCTCGCCCCAGGTGATGACCTATTTCCCGGACCTGGCGGACGAAAGCTACGAGTCGGCCCTGGCCCTGGTCCATAGCCGCTTTTCCACCAATACCTTTCCCACCTGGCCCCTGGCCCATCCCTTCCGGTATATCGCCCACAACGGGGAAATCAACACCCTGCGCGGCAACGAAAACTGGATGAAGTCCCGCGAGTCCCTGCTCAAGTCCAAGCTGTTCAGCGCGGACGAGATCAAGAAGCTGCTGCCCATCATCGACGAAAAGGGCTCCGACTCCGCCAAGCTCGACAATGTGGTGGAGCTCCTGGTCATGTCCGGACGCAGCCTGCCGCATGTGATGATGATGCTCATTCCGGAAGCCTGGGAAAAGGATCCGGAGATGAGCGCGGAGAAAAAGGCGTTCTACGAATACCACGGCACCCTGATGGAACCCTGGGACGGCCCCGCTTCGGTCGCGTTCACGGATGGCCATATCATCGGCGCCACGCTCGACCGCAACGGCCTGCGTCCCTCGCGCTATCAGCTGACCGATGACGACATCCTGGTGATGGCGTCGGAAGCCGGCGTCATCGAATTCGCTCCGGAAAAGATCAAGTTGAAAGGCCGCCTGCAACCCGGCCGCATGTTCGTGGTCTCCCTCGAGGAAGGCCGCATCATTCCGGACGAGGAAATCAAATTCAAGGTGGCCACGCGCAAGCCCTACGCCAAGTGGCTGGCCAAGAACAAGATCGAGATCGTCAACCTCAAGCCGCCCCGGGAGATCCGCCAGCCGGATCCGGATACGGTGTTGAAGCGCCAGAAGACCTTCGGCTACAGCCTGGAAGATCTGCGCATCCTCATGGCCCCCATGGTCAACAGCGGGGAAGAAGCCCTGGGTTCCATGGGCAACGACTCGCCCCTGGCCGTCCTGTCCGACAAGTCGCGCAACCTGTTCGACTATTTCCACCAGCTGTTCGCCCAGGTGACCAATCCCCCCATCGACAAGGATAGGGAAGAGATGGTCATGTCCCTGACCTCCTTCGTGGGCAAGGAAGACAACCTGCTGGACGAGACCGACAAGCATTGCCGCGTCATCGAACTGCCCCAGCCGGTCCTGACCAACGACGATCTGGAGCGCTTGCGCTGGGTGGACAAGAACCATTTCCAGGCCCGCACCATTCCCATCGTCTTCAAGGCTTCCGCCGGCGAGAACCGCATGGCCAACGCCCTGGAGCGCATCCGCCGCCAGGCTTCCGAAGCCGTACAGGAAGGCTATAACGTCATCGTCCTTTCGGACAAGCCCATCGATTCCGATCACGCGGCCATCCCCTCGCTGTTGGCGGTGGCGGCCGTGCACCATCATCTCATCCGCGAGGGCACGCGCTCGCAATGCGGCATCATCATCGAGACGGGCGAGGCCCGCGAGGTGCATCACTTCGCCCTCCTGCTCGGATACGGCGCCAGCGCCATCAATCCGTACCTGGCCTTCGAGACCATCGAGGACATGCGCCGCCGGCGCCTGCTCAAGGACGGTCTGACGCCGGAAAAGGCCCAGTACCTGTTGATCAAGTCGGTCAACAAGGGCCTGCTCAAGGTCATCTCCAAGATGGGCATCTCCACCATCCAGTCCTACATCGGCGCGCAGATTTTCGAGGCCGTCGGTTTGCACGCGGACGTGGTGGACGAATACTTCACCGGCACGGTTTCGCGCCTGGGCGGCATCGATCTGGCCACCCTGGAAGAGGAAACCCTGCTGCGCCACCGCTTCGCCTATCCGGAAATGGTCGAGGACGAGACCACGGAACTGGAAGTGGGCGGCCAATACCAATGGCGGCAGCGCGGCGAGCGCCATCTTTTCAATCCGGACACCATCCATAAGCTGCAGAATTCGGCCCGCACCAACAATTACGGGACGTACAAGGAGTTCACCAAGCTGGTGGACGATCAGGCCAAGAACCTGTATACCATCCGCGGCCTGCTGGAGTTCAAGGACCTGAGCCCCATCCCGCTCGAGTACGTGGAATCGGAGGAATCCATCCTGAAGCGCTTCGCTTCGGGAGCCATGTCCTTCGGCTCCATCAGCTGGGAAGCCCATACCACTTTGGCCATCGCCATGAACCGCATCGGCGGCAAGAGCAATACCGGCGAGGGCGGGGAAGACCCCTCCCGCTACAAGCCGCTTCCCAACGGGGACAGCATGCGCTCCGCCATCAAGCAGGTGGCTTCCGGCCGGTTCGGCGTGACCTCGAATTACCTGGTCAACGCGGACGAGCTGCAGATCAAGATGGCCCAGGGCGCCAAGCCCGGCGAGGGCGGACAATTGCCCGGTTGGAAGGTGGACAAGTTCATCGCCAAGACCCGGCACAGCACTCCGGGCGTGGGACTGATTTCCCCGCCGCCCCATCACGATATCTATTCCATCGAGGATCTGGCCCAGCTGATCTACGATCTGAAGAACAGCAATGATCGCGCGCGCATCGCCGTCAAGCTCGTCGCCGAAGTGGGCGTGGGCACCGTGGCCGCGGGAGTGGCCAAGGCGCATTCCGACGTGATTCTGATCGCCGGGCATGACGGCGGAACGGGCGCTTCGCCGCTCACCTCCATCAAGCATGCCGGCCTCCCCTGGGAGCTGGGCCTGTCCGAAGCCCACCAGGTGCTCATCAAGAACGGCCTGCGCGGCCGCGTGGTCCTGCAGACGGACGGCCAGTTGCGCACCGGCCGGGACATCGCCATCGCCGCCCTGCTGGGCGCCGAGGAGTGGGGCGTCGCCACCGCCGGTCTTATCGTCCTTGGTTGCATCATGATGCGCAAGTGCCATCTGAACACCTGCCCGGTCGGGGTGGCCACCCAGGATCCGGATCTGCGCAAGCTGTTCAACGGCGAGGCGGATCATGTCGTCAATTACTACCGCTTCCTGGCCAGGGATCTGCGCGAGCACATGGCCATGCTGGGTTTCCGCACCGTCAACGAGATGGTGGGCCGCGTGGACAAGCTGGCGCCCAAGCGGGACGTGAAGCATTGGAAGGCCAAGCAATTGGATCTGTCCAAGCTGCTCTACAATATGGCCGATACCCACAAGGGTATCGGAACCTTCTGCTGCGAGCGCCAGGACCACGGCCTCGACAAGGCCCTGGACTGGAAGCTCATGGAAGCCGCCAAGCCGGCCCTGGAAAACGGCACCAAGGTGAAGGGCGAATTCCAGATCCGCAACGTGAACCGGACCGTGGGAACCATCCTGTCCTCGAACATCTCCCGCCGCTACGGCGAGGATGCGCTGTTGGAAGACACCATCCACTTCAAGTTCAACGGATCCGCGGGCCAGAGCTTCTGCGCCTTCGGCGCCAAGGGCGTAACCTTCGAGTTGGAAGGCGAAGCCAACGATTATTTCGGCAAGGGGCTTTCGGGCGCCAAGCTCATCCTGTACCCGCCGCGCAAATCCAAGTTCGTGGCCAAGGACAATGTCATCATCGGCAACGTGTCTTTCTACGGCGCTACGGGCGGCGAGGCTTACGTGCTGGGCATGGCCGGCGAACGCTTCTGCGTGCGCAACTCCGGCGCCAAGGTGGTGGTGGAGTCCTGCGGCGATCACGGAGCCGAGTACATGACCGGCGGCGTCGCCGTGGTGCTGGGCGAGATCGGCAAGAACTTCGCGGCCGGCATGAGCGGCGGCGTGGCCTATCTCTGGGATCCCCAGAGCAAGTCCGCGGCCCGCGTGAACAAGGAAATGGTCGACCTGGAAGAGATCACCGAGGCCGAAGAGTCCATCCGGCTCAAGGGTCTGATTGAGAGGCATTTCGAATACACGGGAAGCGCCACCGCCAAGGACATCCTTGCGGACTGGAAGAGCAGCGTGGGCAAGTTCATCAAGATCATGCCGCGCGATTACAAGCGCGCCATGAAGGATCTGGCGATGGAAACCTCGGCAGGGCAATCGGCCCCGACCGTGGGCGTGGGGGCTCCCGGAGCCTCCGGCGCCGTAGCCGAAGATTTGGCCGCGCCTGTGATCGCGCCGAAAGCGAAGGGGTAGGAAGAACTAAGATGGGCAAGATTACCGGTTTCAAGGAATTCGAACGCAAGACCCCCAAGTACCTGGCGGTCGACGAGCGCACCAAGAACTATCAGGAGTTCGTGGTGCAGATGTCCAAAGAGGAAGTCGAAACGCAAGGCGCGCGCTGCATGGATTGCGGCGTTCCCTTCTGCCATACCGGCTGCCCGCTCGGCAACATCATCCCGGACTTCAACGACCAGGTCTACAACGGCAAGTGGCAGGCCGCGCTGAAGACCCTGTTGTCCACCAACAATTTCCCCGAGTTCACCGGCCGCATCTGCCCCGCACCCTGCGAGTCTGCTTGCGTGCTGGGCATCAACAAGCCCCCGGTGACCATCAAGAACATCGAAGTCTCCATCATCGACTACGCCTACGCGCAAGGTTGGATGGTGCCGCAACCCCCCGCCATCCGCTCCGAGAAGCGCGTGGCCGTGGTGGGATCCGGCCCCGCCGGACTCGCCGCCGCGGACCAGCTCAACAAGGCCGGCCATTCCGTGACCGTGTATGAGCGCGCCGACCGCATCGGCGGCCTGTTGCGCTACGGCATTCCGGACTTCAAGCTGGACAAGAAGCACGTGGCCCGCCGCGTGGAGATCATGGAGAAGGAAGGCGTCAAGTTCGTGACCAACGCCAACGTGGGCGTGAACGTCCCCGTCGCCGACCTCAAGCAGAACTTCGACGCCATCGTGCTGGCGGGCGGATCCACCATCGCCCGGGACCTGCCCATCGCGGGCCGCGAGGCCAACGGCGTGCATTATGCCATGCATTTCCTGACCCAGAACAACAAGCGCGTCCAGGGCGATAAGATCCCCGAAGACGTGGCCCTCATGGCCACCGGCAAGCACGTGGTGGTCATCGGCGGCGGCGACACCGGATCGGATTGCGTGGGCACCTCCATCCGCCACGGAGCCGCTTCCGTCACCCAGATCGAATTGCTGCCCAAGCCCCCGGAAGCGCGCACGGCGGAAACCCCCTGGCCCACCCATCCGGGTCCGCGCATGCTCAGCACCTCCTCTTCCCAGGCGGAAGGCTGCAAGCGCGACTGGTCGGTGCAATCCAAGGAATTCGTCAAGGACGAAAAGGGCAACCTCAAGGGCATCAACTGCGTGCGCCTGGAATGGAAGGGCGGCAAGCCCGTCGAGATTTCCGGCAGCGAATTCTTCATGCAAGCGGACCTGGTCCTGCTCGCCATGGGCTTCCTCTTCCCGGATTCCAAGAGTTTCGTGGACGATTTGGGAGTGGAAAAGGACGAACGCGGCAATATCAAGGCGGACTCCAAGTACCGCACCTCGGCCGAAGGCGTCTACGCCGCCGGCGATATGCGCCGCGGTCAGTCCCTGGTGGTGTGGGCCATTTCCGAAGGCCGCGAATGCGCGCGTTCGGTGGACGAGTTCCTGCAGGGGCAGCCTTCCCTGTTGCAGGCCAAGAACCGTTCCCTGACCGAAATAGGCGCTTAAGAAAGCGCGGGGCCTGGAAAAGCCCCTTCGCCGCTTGAAGAAAACCGGAATCCCCGCGGCAACGCGGGGATTTTTCCGTTTCATCCCAAACCGGACCGGTTTGGTTCCTTTCCAAAATGGATTTTATTCTTATATGCAAGCGGTTTCGGGTTATACCCTGACGGAGACACTGCGCGAAGACGGTGAATTCGTCATTCTGAGGGGATTCAAGGACAGCAACGCGTCCCAAGTCCTTGTTGAGACCGCCGTGGAAAATGCGGCGGGAAGCTCGGAGCGTCTCGAGCACGAATACGCGATCAGGGCGGAACTCGATCCCGCCTGGGCGGTCAGACCCATCGAACAGACCCGGAACCAGGGCCGGACCTGTCTGGTGTTCGGGGACCCGGGGGGTGAGACCCTGGAACGGCTCCTCCAGAACCCATTGCCGTTGGCGGACTCCCTGCGCATCGCCATCGGAATCTCGGCGGCGCTCGACAGGCTCCACCAGCGGGGCCTCATCCACAAGGACATCAAGCCCGCGAACATCCTGGTGAACGCGGCCGGCGGCGAAGTCCGGTTGATGGGATTCGGCATCGCCTCGCTGCTTCCGCGCGAACGCAAGGAACCGGAGCCCTTGGAAGTGATCGAAGGGACGCCGGCCTACATGGCCCCGGAGCAGACCGGCCGCATGAACCGGTCGGTCGATTCCCGAAGCGATCTTTATTCCCTGGGGGTTACCCTCTACCGGATGCTTACGGGAACCCTTCCCTTTACGGCCAATGATCCCGTGGAGTGGGCCCACTCCCACATCGCCCGCCAACCGAGGCCTCCCGCCGAAAGGGCGAAAGACCTGCCCATTCCGGTTTCGGATTTGGTGATGAAGCTCCTGGCCAAAACGGCGGAAGAACGTTACCAGACCGCCAAGGGCGTGGAGGCGGACCTAAGGCATTGCCTGGAGGAATGGGAAGCCTCCGGGACCATCGCTCCTTTCCGGTTGGGAGACCACGACGCCTCGGGCCGGTTGCTCATTCCGGAAAAACTCTACGGCAGGGAAGAGGAAAGCCGGGAGCTCTTGGAGGCATTCAGCCGGGTGGAGGCCACGGGCCTGCCGGAGCTGATGCTCGTGTCGGGTTACTCCGGGGTGGGCAAATCCTCCCTGGTCAACGAATTGCATAAGGTGATCCTCCTGCCGCGCGGCCTGTTCACCTCGGGAAAATTCGACCAGGACAAGCGGGACATCCCTTACTTCACCTTCGCCAAGGCTTTCCAGACCCTGGTCCGGAAGATCCTGGCCGGGAATCCGGACGAGGTGAGCGCCTGGGGCGAGGCGATCCGGGAGGCGGTGGGCCCCGACGGGCAACTCATCGTGGACCATATTCCCGAGTTGGAGATCCTCATCGGCAAGCAGCCGCCCGTTCCGGAGCTGGCCTCGCAGGAAGCCCAGAACCGGTTCCATGAGGTACACCGGAAATTCCTGGGCGCATTCGCCCGGAAGGAACACCCCCTGGTGCTCTTCCTGGACGATCTCCAATGGCAGGATTTGGCGAGCCTGAAGTTGTTGGAATACCTGATTACCCACCCCGATGTCCGGAATCTGCTTCTCGTCGGCGCCTACCGGGACAATGAAGTCTTTCCATCCCACCCTCTCACGGTGACCCTGGGCGCCATCCGCAAATCCGGGGCAATCGTGAACCATATCCTCCTGAGGCCCCTCTCCATCGGCGATCTGCGCGGTCTCATCGCGGATACCCTCCACTGCGATTGGACGCATGCCGAACCCCTGGTGCGGCTGATCCATGAAAAGACCGCGGGAAACCCGTTCTTCGTCATCCAGTTCCTGACCGTTCTTTACGAGGAGCGCCTCCTCGAGTTCGATGCGCAGTCGGCCGCCTGGACATGGGACGTGGAGCGCATCCGCGCCCAGAACTATACGGACAACGTGGTCAACCTGATGGTCAGGAAGTTGAAACGGCTTCCCTGCGACACGCTGGACGTCCTGAAGCGGATCGCATGCCTGGGCAGCAACACGGACATCGCCACCCTGATCAAAGTCCATGGAGGAACGGAACAAGAGGTGCATGCCCATCTCTGGGGCGCGGTCCTCGCCTCGCTTCTTCTCCGGACGGGCGACACCTACAGGTTTCTCCACGATAGGGTCCAGGAAGCGGCTTACTCCCTCATTCCGAAGGAAGCGCGGGCCGAAGAGCATCTCCGCATCGGGCGGCGTCTCCTGGCCGGCATGACGGAAGAGTCGGTTGAGGAAAATGTGTTCTTCCTGGTGGGCCAATTCAACCGCGGGCTGGGGCTGGTGACGGATCCGGCCGAAAAGGAGTCTGTCCGCCGCCTGAACGCACAGGCGGGCCGGAGAGCGAAGGCCACCACCGCCTATGGATCCGCCCTGGGCTACCTGACGCAAGCCATGGACCTCCTGCCCCCGGACGCCTGGACTACGATGTACGAGGACACGTTCCACTTGGTGCTGGACCTCTCCGAATGCGAATATCTGGTCGGCAACTTCGAGAGGGCCGACGGACTGTTCAACCTGATCCTGGCCAAGGCGCGCTCCCATCCCGACAGCGCCAAGGTCTATCAGCTCCGCGCGAAACTCTGCCAGGTGGCCGGGCGGTACCAGGACTCCTTGGAGGCCGCGCTGGAAGGCTTGAAGCTTCTGGGAGTGACGTTTCCGGAATCGGCGGAAGAAATCCGGGCGGCCGTTGCGGAGGGATTCCAGGAGATCCTGATCAATATGCGGGGCCGGAGCGTCGCCGACCTGGCCGACGCCCCGGCGGCCACCGATCCGGAAGCGCGCGCCATCATCAACCTGTCCGC
The DNA here is from genome assembly GCA_028287505.1 of Fibrobacterota bacterium. Taxonomy (GTDB): domain Bacteria; phylum Fibrobacterota; class Fibrobacteria; order UBA11236; family UBA11236; genus Chersky-265. Next base: position 104,570 of record JAQBPN010000011.1, read on the forward strand.
GGAGCTGACGCCGCCCTCCTACGCCGCCAAGTCCAAATACTACGCGTTGAACATCCTCAAGGGGGTCAATACCGTCCTCACGCACGGAAACACGGAGGAGTCCTGCCTCTCCTATGCCTATTATGCCTTTCTGCTGGTCGCGGTTTTCGGCGATGTGGCTTCCGCAATGGAGTTCTCCGCGCTGTCGCTCCGCCTTAACGACAGGTTCGAGAACCCCAAGCTCAAGGGGACGCTGTTTTTCCTCCATGGGCATCTCAGCAACTTGGTCAGGCCCTATTCGACAAGCCTTCCTCTCCTCGACCAGGCCTTCGACGCCTCCCTGAGCATCGGCGATCTCACCACCGCGGGTTATTCGGCCATGACGGCGATGTGGGACAGGATGGAAGTGGGAGAGGCCCTCGACGACGTTTCCAGGAAGACGCAACAATACCTCGTTTTCGCCCGGCGCAGCCGGAACGAACCCATCTATCTGGTGGTGCGGCAATATCAGCAATTCCTGGCCTGCCTAAAGGGGCTTACGCGGGGGCCGACCAGCCTGGACGACGACACCTACGACGAAGCGGAGGTCCTCGCATTTTTCACCGAGGGAGGATTCATCTCCGGAGTCGCTTTCTACCACATCGTGAAACAGATTCTCGCCGTCACCTTCGCGAATTTCGAGGAAGCCCTGGAGCACTCCATTCAGGCCGAGGCCAACCTGACCGAGGTGACGGCTTCGCCGCAGGAGTCCAACCAACCCTTTTTCCATGCCCTGGCTTTGACGGCGCTCTATCCCCAAATGCCGGAGGAACGGCAACGGGAAGCCGCGAAGGTTCTCGCCGAAAAGCTGCGGATATTGAAGATGCTGGCGGACAATGGTCCCGAGAATTACGCCAATCGTTATACCCTGGTCCTGGCGGAAGCCGCCCGCATCGAAGGGCGGGACCAGGAAGCCATGCGCCTCTACGATCAGGCGATCGAGTCGGCGCGGGAGAGCGGATTCGTCCACAGGGAGAGCCTTGCTAACGAGGTTGCGGCCCGGTTCTACCTGGACCGCGGTTTCAAGACCATCGCCAACGCCTATCTCCGCAACGCGCGCGCCGGCTATCTCCGCTGGGGGGCGCTGGGCAAGGTCACGCAGCTCGATCAGCGCTACGGCGCAATCGAGGCGGTGCAGGCGCCTTTGGGTCCCACCGCCACCATCGGAGCCCCCATGGGGCAATTGGATCTCATGACGGTGGTCAAGGCCTCGCAAGCGGTGTCCGGGGAAATCGTCCTGGGGACCCTCGTCAAAAAACTGCTTATCATCCTGGTCGAACACGCGGGGGCCGAAAGGGGATTGCTGATCCTGCCGCGGGGAGGCGCGTGGATAGAAGAGGCCGAGGCCCTGACGCTCCGCGATAAGGTCGAAGTCCGTTTCAGGCATTCTCCCCTTGCGCCGGAAGACCTGCCCCAGTCCATCCTGCAGTTCTCGCTCAGGACCCGGGAACGGGTGATCCTGGACGATGCCTCGGCCCCGAATCCTTATTCGGAAGACGAATATCTTCTCCGGAAGCATCCCAGGTCCATCCTCTGCCTTCCCCTGGTGAAGCAGGCCAAGCTGGTGGCCATGCTTTATGTGGAAAACAATCTGACGCCCCGCGCCTTCACGCCCAACCGGGTGGCCGTGCTGGATGTCCTGGCTTCCCAGGCGGCGATTTCCCTGGAGAACGCCCTGCTTTACGACGGCCTCAACCGGGAGAATGCCGAACGCAAGCGGGCCGAGGAACGGTTTTCCAAAGTCTTCCGCAACAGCCCGTCGCCCATGGCCATCTCCAGGATGAAGGACGGGATCTTCATCGATGTCAACGAGAAATTCCTGGGAACTTTCGGATTCGAGCGGGAGGAATTCATCGGACGTTCCGCGGTCGAGCTGGGGATCGCGAGCGCGGAACAGATCGAAGACGCCCGGAAGTCGCTTTCCGAAAAGGGGTTCGTCCACGCACTGGAGTTCCCCGCCAAGACGAAATCGGGCGAATCCCGGATGCTCCTGGTCTCGTTGGAGTCCATCGATCTGGACGGGGAGAAATGCATCCTCATGACCTACCTCGACATGACCGAACGGCAAAGAATGGAAGAGCAGCTCCGGCACTCCCAGAAAATGGAAGCCATCGGCCGCCTTGCCGGGGGCGTGGCCCATGATTTCAACAACCTCCTGACGGCCATCAACGGTTACAGCGCCTTGATCCTGGAAGGGATGGATGCGTCCAATCCCAATTACGCCTTCATGCAGGAGATCCTCAAATCGGGGGAACGGGCCGCCAGTCTCACGCGACAGTTGCTGGCGCACAGCCGCAGGCAGATCCTCAAACCCGAGGTCTGGAACCTCAATGAGATCGTGGGAGACATGTCGTCGATGCTGCAACGTCTGGTGGGCGAGGACATCCGTCTGGAAACCATCTTGAGCCCCAAACTGGGCCTGGTGAAGGTGGACCGGGGACAGATTGAGCAAATCCTCCTGAACCTGGTGATCAATGCCCGGGACGCCATGCCCAAGGGCGGCAAGCTGATCCTCAGAACCGAAAACGTCCTGCTCGATACGCCTTATCTGGGAACCCACCTGGAAGCGGCGCCCGGGCCGCACGTCATGCTATCGATCAGCGATACCGGGTCCGGAATGACGCCGGAAGTCAAAGCCAGATTGTTCGAACCCTTTTTCACCACCAAGGAGGCGGGCAAGGGAACGGGGCTTGGGCTGTCCGTGGTCTACGGCATAGTGAAACAAAGCGGCGGGAGCATTTCCGTTTACAGCGAGGTGGGGACGGGGACCATGTTCCGCATCTACTTTCCCGAGGTGGAGCCGGAAGAAAGGGTTGCGCGAGAGGCCCCGCCCGCGGAAAAAATGGAATCCTTACACGGCGATGAAACCATCCTCCTGGTGGAAGACGCGGACGCGGTGCGCAAGTTCGCCCGGATGTCCCTGGAAGCGCAAGGGTACAAAGTGCTCGAGGCCGGGAACGGCGTGGAGGCCTTGCAGGTCCTGGAAAACGCCCCCCAAGTGGACATGGTCGTCACCGACGTGGTGATGCCGGATATGGGCGGGGTCGCCCTCTCCAAACAGATCCGCGAACATTGGCCCGCCCTGCCCATCCTGTTCATCTCGGGTTATGTGGAACACACGGAAATCCACAACGGTATGGTGGGCAAGGACGAGCGTCTTCTCCAGAAGCCTTTCAGCCCCCTCGAATTGGTCAGGAAGGTGCGGGAGGTCCTGGAGCAATGGGCCGCTTCTCCCAGTAAGCGGAAGTAAGCATTCCTGGGTCCTGGCGGGCCGGTCGCTACCCGCCTTTTCTTCCATAAAATCCCCAAGTACGACATTTTGTCCAAACCTCTCCGGGCCCCGGCCCTTCTTTGTGGTGGCCGGGAACGAATGCCACTCCTATGATTGAAAAACGGTGTCTATGGATCGAGTCATTCCCTTACTGAACCCGGCGGAAGAGATCAGTACCTTCTGCCCGGTCCGCCTATACCTGGCCAACCGTCGCTTCGACGGCTTGCTGGATACCCTGGATTCCAAGGGCGGCAACTTCTATGTCCTCACCGATAACGAACCTCCCCAACAGGGTTCCCGCCAACGGTCGGACATCCAGATGGAAACCACGGTGGAGTTGGCCATCGGGTCTTCCGAAAACGAACTCCGGATCACCTGCCGGGTGCGCGGGATGCGCATCGATGAGGATGGGCTGTTCGTCTATCTGGGCCTGGATTTCCTGTTCGGCGGGGACGCGGAAAAACGCCGCCTCGACGATTTCATCGCCTCGCTCTGGTAGCGCGGCCGCGCCCGACCGGAACCTTCAGGCTACGTCGATGTCCAGGCAGAGGATGAAGGGCGAACCGTTCCGATCCGAGAACTTGCAGGACAGCGTGCGGCACGGTTTGCCCGAGGCCAGGGACAGATAGGCTTCCGTGGTGTAGAGCCGCGGGCCGCCCTCCACCAGCGCATAGTAGTACTCCTTGGAGGAATGGTCCGCGCCCTTGACGGCCGGATAGAACAGGCGCGTCCAGGGTTTGGCGTCCATGGACGGAGCCGTCACCGTCTGGGTAACCTGCAGGCCCATGCCGTCCAGCACGTAAATGCATTCGATGGCCCGGGAGCTCAGGACCAATTGTTCCATGGTCTCGGGGAAGTGCGGATAGCCGGCGCCGGACATTTCCGCCACCAGCTCTTCCATCAGGTTCACCCGCATGTCCGTTTCCAGGCGGCGCTGTACCAGACGCTCCCTGGCCCTCAGATGCTGTTTGGTGGCCGCATCGTTCAAATGGAGATCGATCAAATCCATGGAGAGACGATCCGGCGCGGCGGGCCGCCCGAAATAGAATCCCTGCACCAGGTCCGCTCCCAGATCCACGCAGGTGGAAACCTCCGCCTCCGTCTCGACGCCCTCGGCCAGGATCAGTGAGCCCACGCGGCGCCCCAGTCCCACCAGGGATTTGAAGACCTCCTGCTTGTGGAAATCCTTCTCGATGCCCTCCACCATCACGCGATCGATCTTCAGGACCTCCGGCTTCAGGAGTCCGATGCGGGCCAGGTTGGAGAAACCCGCGCCCAGATCGTCCAGGGCGAACAGGAATCCCTGCGCGCGATGTATTTCCACGAACTCCTGCAAGGCGCCCATGTCCACGACCTTGGACTCATTGATCTCGATCACGATTTGATCCGGAGTGAGCCCCGCGTCGCGGACGGCCTTGGACATCACGCCCGATCCCAACACGCCCTGATCGAGCACGGAGGATTCGAAATTCAGGAACAGCAACGGGGCCTGGGGCGTGTCCGCCATGGGGGAATACGCATCCAGGGCTTTGCGGCGGCACAGGCGATCCAGATCCACGGTCCTGCCGTTGCGTCCCGCCCAGGCGAACAGTTCCAGGGGCGTTACCGGACGGCCGGACTCTCCGTCCGTGGGACGGGCCAGCGCTTCCACCCCGATGATGGCGCGCTTCTTGAGGGAGACGATGGGTTGGAAATGGACCTCGAGGGTTTCCTCCGCGAGAATATGCGCCCAGACGGGTTTTGTGTCCGCCGCCAACCAATCGGATGCAACAACGGGTTTCTCGGCCGTGGCTCCCCGGCCTGATTTGATCCTACGCTCGGTCATGCAGTTTCCTTCCGTACCCCTCGCAGGATTATACGGGTCGGAATCGCTTAAAGGCGAAGCGGGCCGGGCGCATTTGGTAATCGAATGGTAAAGGTTTCTTGTGGAAAGCGGGGAAGATTTCAAGAGCCCACCGGAATGTCAGGAATAACCCTGCAAATCAAGCGGGCGCGGACGGAATTGTCAAAAGAACCCAAAAACCTAAGAGGCCTGTAGGCCGATAGGATCAGGCTCCTGTGGCGCCCAATGCGGCCGGGCCTGCGCCTGCCTTGGGCTTGGCGGGCTTTCCGCCCCAACCCAGCTTCAGCCCCGCGAATGCGACCGCCATGAACAGGAGTTCGCCGCCGCAGTACGCGAAGAGCTTGGTGGCCGCGCCCTGGGTGAATCCGTAGGAGTGCAGCCCGACGTTCAACAGGTTCACGCCGAACCAGGCCAGGCTCACCACGATGGCGCCGAACACGGATCCCAGCGCCAGGCCGGGATTGCGGATGTAGCCCCAATGCTTGGCATGCAGCATGATGATGCACCAGATGACGATGAGCAGCGCGCCGTTCTCCTTGGGGTCCCAGCCCCAGAAGCGGCCCCAGCTCTGATCGGCCCAGATGCCTCCCAGCACGGTGCCGATGAAGGAGAACAACAGCCCGAAGCACAGGGTGCCGTAGACCATCTTGGAGATTTCCTTCAAGCGGTCCGGCTTGTCGGCACCGCCGGGCACCAGGGCGCGGATGAGCCAGACGTGGCCGATGGCGCCCGCCAACAGGCAGGCGGAATAGCCGATGGTCACGCAGACCACATGGGTGGACAGCCAGAAATTGCTGTTGAGCACGGCCACCAGCATCTTCATGGTATCGCCTTCGGCCGCGTAGCGGTTGGCGATGGACAGGAGGATGACGCCCAGCATGGAAGCGGACAGGAGGCCGATGGCCTTCCGGTTGAAGCGCTCGATGAAGAGTGCGGCCAGGATGGACACGGCGGCCACGAAGGGGAAAGTCTCGTAGAGCGAGGTGACCGGCGGGCGCTTCATGATGAGGATGCGGCTGACGATGCCGACGATGTGGATCCCGTAGCCGGCCAGGAACACCCACAGGGACGCGCTGTACAGCCAGCGCTTGCGCGTGAGGAAGAACGCGAAGCAGCCCAGCAGGGCGAACCAGTACAGGACCAGGGCCCAGAAATAGGGCTCGCCTTTCTGATACAGGACTTCCAGGGGGAAATGCGTTTCCGAAAGCTGCTCGTAGGCGCGGTTCTCCATGGTCGCCAGGTAAGCGTTCACGTTCGTATCGAACCCGGCCTGATCCCCGGAGCGGTACGCGGCGGCGGCCGATCCCCAGGCGGACAGCTCTTTGTGATACGCCTGCAATTGTTCCGGCACCGCCACCACTTCGGGCGGGCTTATCCAGCCGGGCTGGCCCGTGGCCGCGGCCGTGGCGGGGGGAATGGGGAAGATGCGGAAGGGGGACTGATGCAGGGATTGCGAGTTCAGGTACATGGCCTGGGACAGGGAGATGATTTCCCGCTCCATGGGCGTGCGGTCCGCCTCCCCGCGGTTGCCGATGCCTTCCAGGATCTTGGCGATGGCCTGGGCGCTGGTCATCAGGTCCCAGAAGGAATATTGGGTCACGTCCGCTTTGAGTTCCAACTGCGTCCGCGTATCCGCCAGCTTCACCGTATAGATGGGGTTGGGCAGGGCATAGGAGAACGTGCGCGTCAGGTTGACGAACTCCACCAGGTTGGCGAATACGCGCAGGACCTCCTTCTGCACCAGGTCCCGCTTTTCATCCGCGGTGGCGTTGGCCTTCTCGGCCAGTTCCTGGAGCTTGGGCAGGGCCTTTTCCAATTGGCTGAAGGTGTAACGGCGATGTTTCTCCGGCGCCACGCCCAGGGCCTCGGCCACTTCCGGGTTGTTGATCAGGAAGATGCGCAAATCGCCCGAGAGCTCCGGAGTGAACAGGATGCGGGCCATCACCTGCATGGCCGACAGTTTCTCGTAGCTGGTGCGTCCCGAGAATTGCAGCAGCATATGCCGCGCGTACGTGATCATGGGCTTGAGGCGGCCCTCATGCAATACCGGCACCGCTTCCAGGGCGCCCACCTTGGCCACGGAGGAAGCCGGCGTAGCGCCGACCTCCGGCAACAGGGACGGCATGCCGGCGCGGCCGTGGGGTCCCATGCCCGCGTTCCCATGGGGATCGCCGGAAACGTCGGGATGGCCGTCCGGAAGGGCGGGCTCGGAGCCGTCCATGGGCGCGCCGGCCTGCGCGGCCCCGGCCGCGGCTCCGCCGTTCTGGGAAGACTCGAACAGGGAGTCGAATTTCCGGCCCATGTCGGGACCGGGATTGGCGCTTTTCTCCTGGGCCGCGGCGGTGCCGGCGACGAAGGAGGAAAGGGCGGACAGGGTGATCAAGACGGCGGCTGTGGCCGCGGACAGGGATGAGGTTTTCATTTGGCGGACTCCCTGCGGATGAATGGGACCAGTTTGATCAGGAAGTGCAGCAGCAGGCCGCCGAACACGATGAGGCTGGAGACGTAGGGCATCACGCGGCCGGGGTTGGTCACCACCGCGAAGGTGGATTTCTCCACCATGCCTTGCGCCTGGGCGTAGGAAGCCTGGAAGAAGGTATAGCCGGCGTGGCGTAGGGGATTGTTCATCCACACCTTGACCGGGCGGGTGGAGCCTCCCTCGCCCAGCTCCGCGTAGCTTTCGAAGCTGCTGGGAATGTCCGTGCCCGGATGCACGTTCTTGACGAAGTCCGTCAGATGCAAGGAGAAGTCCAGGGGATAATGCTTGAGGCGCAACTGTACGGAGACCTTTTTCCCGTCCATGGTCAGGTTCAGGGTCTGGAGTTCCTGGCCGTACAGGAGGATCTCCTTGTCCGGCTTGCCGTTTTCGATCAGGGTGAAGATGAGGCCGGGGGCGTTCTGGGTCACTTCCTTTTCGGGCTTGCGCTGTTCCAGCATGCCGATGCCGGAGGGGTTGATGTACTTGGGGCCGTTGGTGGCGCGCGTGGTGAAGGCGTCGCTGTTCACGTAGTAGGCATGGACCTTGATGCGCGCATGGTAGGGCGTCACGTCCAGTTCCCGGTCCGGCTTGAGCATGGATTCGTCGAAGGCGAACACCATGTTGGTATCCCCGCGGGTTTCCCAGAACGCCAGCTCATGTTCATGGTAGGCGGTGGTGAAATGCCCGGTCTCGCCTTCCGCCAGCGTCAGCTGGGATTCAACCGCCATCACCTGGGTGATGAACCCGCCCACCAGCAGGGCCATGATGCCGGCGTGCACGATCCACAATCCGATGCGGTTCAGTTTCCAAGGCAGGTGGAAGGCCATCATGACGGCCAACTGCACGGATAGCACCCAGATCACCAGGCTGGCGGCCGGCAGCGGGAAGAAGCCGCCGATCAGCACCACGCCGTAGCCGAAGAATTTCTTCTGCGCTTCGAACAGGCCATGGTCCGCCTGGTACAGGGTCCCGAAGAAGATGAGCGCGAACAGAATGAGCAGGCAGAGCAAAGTGATGGCCGGATGCAGTATGGCCTTGGTGATGGGAGAGCGCGCCGCCTTCTGGCGCCAGGACAGGCCGCGGCTGGTGGGCGCATCCGAGGTGGCGGTCTTGTAGGAGGAAGTCGCTTCGCTCATGACTTCGGTCCTTCGATTTTCAGGGACTTGCAGAAGGCCATGATCAGCGGCTTCTGCGCGATCACCTTGGCGATATCGCCCATCCCCTTCACGAATACCGTATAGTCGGCGGTCTGCACCACTGCGCCGAAAATGGTCTTGGACTGGGTCATGTCCCCGGAGAGTTTGTCGGTCAGGTCCACGTACATGCCGTCCTGTCCGGACTTGGTCTTGAAATGGCCCGCCGTCTTGATGAGTCCGTCCATCTCTTCCACCGTGGCTTTGAGGCCCACCTGGCCCATCCAGCGCGCGATGTTGGCCTTGAGTCCGCCCGCGTCGCCGGCCAACTGCACCACGGAGACGTCCACGGCATTCGGATCCGCCTCGCCCATGTTGGCGAAGGAAGGATCGGAAGCCGCGAAGCTGCCGATGCGCATGGCGTTGGCGGAATCCTTCACCAACCAGGTCCCCGGTAACTCCCAGGTTACCTTGATGTCCAGGGGGCTCGCATTCATGGGAGGCATGCTTCCCGCGCCCATCGCGCCCATCCCTCCCGCCATGGCCATGGGGGTGGCCAAGGGCTTGAAGGCCACTTCCGAGTAGGTCCTGGGCTTGCTTTCCTCGCAACCGAGCAGGGCCAGCGAGGCGATGGCCAAGGGAATGAAAGGAAAAATGGGCGAATTTGCGCCAAAAACGCGAAATCTTGCGGTCAAAATGGGGAAATTCATCCGGTTCAAAGTAGAAAATACCCCGGGGCGGGGAAATTGCGGACTTGCCGCCGGAACATCCTGATCCAGGGTCAGAAAGGCCCGGAGTCAAGGGTATTAGGGGTTTACGGCCGCCAAAGCGGCGGCGGAGGGATGTGGATAGAATAGGGGTAAAAACTTTTTTTCCGCTCCCTTTCAGAGATCGAATTCACACAACCCGCAAACCGTTCTCATTTCTTTATATGTGGATACTGTTGAAAAGTTTTTTGATCGTCACAACCCCGTTTATGGCTATCCTTTTCCTGTCCAATCCTACCCCTCCAGCCCCTCTTTTGGACCCCCTTCGGCTAAGTCCTTGTTTTGCCTCATTATAGGCTCCATTCCACTATATCTTGTGGTCTCCCCGAAAAAATACCCTGGATCTAGTTGCTAACGTATTTTAAAAACACTACACTTCCCTCATCGATAAGTTGTCAAAGGCCGTCAGCAACCCAAAGTCACAGGTCCCCGAATCGGGGGCCTCTCCCGAATCGGGAGCCGGGGTGCAGGGCGGGGTTCGACAACCGGGACACGGGACAAACGGGAAAGTCAGAAGGACAGGAGAACTGGAAGATGAGCATGACGCTGGTTGAGAAGGAGTCGTCGGTACGCAAAGTGGATGCGGTCGGCACGGTGGTGGCGGGTCTGGATACGACGAAGTACCAGATTGAACGCCGCAACGGCACGGTGGTGAGCTTCAAGGGCGAGAAAATCGTCAAGGCCATCACCAAGGCATTCCTGGCTCAAGAGGGGCTGGAAACGCCCACGGCCCGCATCATGGAAGAAGTGCAGCACATCGCCGAGCTGGTCTTCGCCGCTCTGGTCAAGCGCCGCCCCAATGGCGGCACCTGGCACATCGAAGACATCCAGGACCAGGTGGAACTGGCCCTCATGCGCGTGGGCCGCCCGGAAGTGGCCAAGCGCTACGTGTTGTACCGCGAGGATCGCGCCAAAGCCCGCGAAGCCTCCAAGTCCGGCGCCGTAGCCGCGCCCGCCGCCCCGGCCCTCGAATACACCGTCACGGACGCCAAGGGCCTCGTCAAGCCCCTGAACACCGCCCGCCTCAAGGAAGTCATCGCCGAAGCCTGCGTGGGCTACACGGACGTGGTGCCGGAAGAGCGCATCCTCAAGGAAGCCCTGGCCAACCTGTTCCCGGGCATCCCGGAAAAGGACGTCAGCAAAGCCATGGTCATGGTGGCCTGCGCCCATATCGAAGAAGATCCGGCCTGGAGCTTCGTCACCGCCCGCATCCTCATGGACGATATCCGGGACGAAGTGCTCGGCGAACGCCTGACCCAGGCGCAGATGAGCAAACGCTACGCCTCCTATTTCGGCGAATACATCCAGGAAGCCGTGGACGCCCAATTGCTGGACAAGCGCATGCTGGAGTTCGACCTGGACCGCATGGGCAAGGCCCTCAAGCCCGAGCGCGATCTCGGCATCACCTACCTGGGCCTCAAAACCCTCGTGGATCGGTATTTCGTGCACCTGGAAGACGGCCGCACCATCGAACTGCTGCAGGCCTTCTGGATGCGCGTCTCCATGGGCCTGGCCCTCAACGAAGTGGATCGGGAAAAACGCGCCATCGAATTCTACGAAGTGCTCTCCGCGTTCCGCTTCACCAGCTCGACGCCCACCTTGTTCAATTCGGGCACCCTGCACTCGCAGATGTCCTCCTGCTACCTCACCACCGTCCCGGACGACCTGGGCGGCATCTTCGGCGCCATCAAGGACGATGCGCTGCTTTCCAAGTTCGCCGGCGGCCTGGGCAACGACTGGTCCAACGTGCGCGGCCTGGGCGCCCATATCAAGGGCACCAACGGCAAGAGCCAAGGCGTCATCCCCTTCCTGAAAGTGGCCAACGACACCGCCGTGGCCGTCAACCAGGGCGGACGCCGCAAGGGCGCCATGTGCGCCTACCTGGAAACCTGGCACATGGACATCGAGGAGTTCCTGGAACTCCGCAAGAACACGGGCGACGATCGCCGCCGCACCCATGACATGAACACGGCCAACTGGATCCCCGATCTGTTCATGAAGCGCGTGATGGCGGAAGGGGAATGGACCCTGTTCAGCCCCAACGAAGTCCCGGACCTGCACGACCTCTACGGCCAGGCTTTCGAGAAGCGCTATAAGTTCTACGAAGAGGAAGTCCGCCAGGGCCGCATCAAGACCTTCAAGAAGATGAGCGCCCTCGCCCTGTGGCGCAAGATGCTGACCATGGTTTTTGAGACCGGCCATCCCTGGATGACCTTCAAGGATCCCTCCAACGTCCGTTCGCCCCAGCGCCATGCCGGCGTGGTCCACAGCTCCAACCTGTGCACGGAAATCCTGCTCAATACCAGCGAGGCTGAAATCGCGGTCTGCAACCTCGGTTCCATCAACCTGCTGAACCATATCACCAACGGCAAGCTGGACGAAGCGATGATAGACGAGACCGTCACCATCGCCATGCGCATGCTGGACAATGTCATCGACCTGAACTACTACCCGGTGGTGCAGGCCCGCAACTCCAACCTGCGCCATCGCCCCGTGGGCCTGGGCATCATGGGCTTCCAGGACGCCCTCTATGAACTGGGCATCGCCTATTCCTCGGACAAGGCGGTGGAATTCGCCGACAAGTCCATGGAAGTGATTTCCTATCATGCCATCCTCTCCAGCTCCAAGCTGGCCAAGGAACGCGGCACCTATCCTTCCTACCAGGGCTCTTCCTGGTCCAAGGGCCTGTTGCCCATCGACACCGTGGAAATCATGGCGGCGGAGCGCGGCGAACCCACCCTCATGGACAGCAAGACCAATCTGGACTGGGCGCCCGTGCGCGAGCATATCAAGCTGTGGGGCATGCGCAATTCCAACACCATGGCCATCGCGCCCACGGCCACCATCTCCAACATCATCGGCGTCTCGCAATCCATCGCTCCCACCTACAAGAACCTCTACGTCCAGAGCACCCCGTCGGGCGAGTTCACGGTCATCAACACCTACCTGGTCGAGAAGCTGAAGAAGCTGGGCCTGTGGGACCAGTCCATGGTGGA